>CP054849.1:728863-740737 GCA_044358425.1 Marine Group I thaumarchaeote
TTCAGTCTCTAAACCATTTTTACTTAATTTAATTAATTCACCAGGAACAACATCGCGTTGTAACGTTGCAGCAACTGCAGTTACAGCTGCGGATTCAGAAGTTACAATGTATGTGTCATCAGATTCTTTATGGCCTAAAACCATTGGACGAAATCCTTTAGGATCCCTTGCAGCATAAACAGAATTATCATCAGAAATAAAAGTAAAACAATACGAACCAACCATTTCATTTTTTAAAATTGAAAGTGCTTTTCCCATTTCCCCATTTTCAGAAATTAATGAAACTAATCTTTCTGCAGCAACCAAAGTATCACTTGCACTTTGAGGAGTAAAAGAACATCCTCCAACTAAATTGGATAGTTCTTGTGCATTTGCAATTGTTCCATTATGTGCAACACAAAGATCTTTTACTTTCAATGGTTGTGCATTTGCCAAAGTGCTAGTGCCCATTGTAGAATATCTAACATGACCAATTACACAAGGTGATGCATATTCTTGAGCAATTTTTTTAAATTCAGAAGATGAATGAGAAACTAGACCTACTTTTTTGAATGGTGGTTTGTTAGGTACTGCAAATCCCCATGCTTCCTGTCCTCTATGTTGTAAAGCTCGTAATGCATCAAAAACCATAGGAACGACATTCTTACCAGTTAGACTGTAAATTCCAACTACTCCACAATTTTCTTTGACTTTAGGCACGTAAAACCATCTCCCTTAACGAATTAAACCAAGTCTTTTGTGCTTTATCAACGCTTAGATCAATTATTGGTGTAGAATCATTACTAAATTGAATGGAATCCCCAGCAAACTCTCCAATTACTGAATACGATACATTGTGTTTTTTCAATATCTCTTCTAGATTTTGAATATTTTCTTTTTCAAATGTAATTAAATATCTTGAATGGCTTTCTGAAAATAAAATCTTATCAGAATCTAATTTTTCACCAGGTATTTTTTCCAAAGAAACATTACAACCAATTTGATTTGTCATACAAAGTTCAGATATTGCAATTGCCAGTCCACCTTTAGAACAATCATGTGCAGATTTGATTAAATCATTTTCAATTATTTCCAATACAGAATTCATATTTTTCTTTGATTCTGTAAAGTCAACTGAAGGACATTTACCTCCAACAAATTTATGAATATATTCAGAATATTCTGAACCTCCTAATTCATCTTTAGTATCTCCAATCATAATTAATGAATCTCCAGAATTAATTTTTTGAATCCTCAAAGGTTTCTTATCAATTAAACCAATTACACCAATTACAGGAGTTGGTTTGATTGGACCATCGGATGTCTCATTGTACAAACTTACTTTGCCACCAACACATGGAATTTCAAAGTCTTTTGCAAAATCAGTTAGTCCTTTAAGAGATTCTAAAAATGTCCAAAATATTTCAGGATCATTAGGATTTCCAAATTGAAGATGATCAAGCATTCCAATTGGTTTTGCACCAGTACAAACTACATTTCTACATGCTTCTTCAAAGCAACCAATAGCACCTTCGCGTGGATTAATGTAGCATTGTTTTGGGTTACCATCAATCTTAATTGAAAGAGATTTTCCATTATCTAGCCTCAAAACAGATGCATCATGACCAGGTTTTGTAACAGTTCTAATTCCAACCTCATGATCATATTGCCCATACACCCAAATCTTACTTGCAATATTTGGAGAGCCAAGCAATTTCATCAAAGTTTCAGAGTAATCAGATAGTTGTGGGTAAGATTTTGGGGTTTCAAGATTTTCAAGATAAACAGGTTTACTGGAAGGTAAATCAAGTAAAGTAGCATTTGCAACAATATCTGTAGAAATATTTGCAATTGAAGTTTCACCTTTCTTTACATGCATTTTATTATCAAATGTAACATGTCCAATTACAGAGCATTCAATTCTAAATTTTTCACAAATTTTTTGTAATTTAATTAATTTCTCATTGTCTGTAACAATCAACATTCTTTCTTGAGATTCAGAAATCATTATTTCATCAGAATGCATGTCTGACTCACGAGTATGGACTTTTTCTACATCCATTTCTATTCCAATATCTAATGCATCAGCAGTTTCAGATACAGCACATGACAGACCACCGCCACCAAGATCTTTCATTGCATGAATTAGTTGTTCATTACGTGCTTCCAAAATTGCTTCAATGATTAATTTTTCAATAAAAGGATCAGGTATTTGAACAGCTGAACGATCCTCAGTCTCTAAAGAATCAGATGCAAATTGAGAACCACCTATTCCATCTCTTCCAGTGGCACCACCTAAAAGAACCACAACGTCACCTTTTTTTGCATGATTTTTAATTAAATTCTCTTTTTTACCAAACCCGATTGCAGCAACATCTACCATTGCATAATTTTTGTAGCATTCATCAAATTCAACTTCACCACCAACAGTAGGAATTCCTAAACAATTACCATAATCTGCAATTCCAGTTACTGCATTTTTAAAAAGCCATTTTGCATGTTGATCATTTTCAATATTTCCAAAACGTAATCCATCTAGAAGGGCAATTGGACGAGTACCAGCAGATAAAATATCTCTAATAACTCCTCCAACACCAGTTGCAGCACCACCATAAGGCTCAACAGCTGAAGGGTGATTATGACTTTCAATGTGAGCTGTTACAACATATCCATCTCCAACATCTAAAACTCCAGAATCATATCCTTTTTCATTAATTACCAATGGGCCATCCATAGGTAACATTTTGAGATGTTTTTTAGAAGATTTGTAAGAGCAGTGTTCAGACCACTCAGCTGCTACAATTTGTAATTCTGTTGGAGTTGGTTCTCTACCAATCTTTGTTTTTAGTTCTTCTAATTCATGTGATTCTAAACTCAATTTTCAATACCTGCTTTTTTTAATAAAGATTCAAAAATTAATGATGATGGTTTATTATCTTGAGGGTTAATTTCTGATTCAACAGCTCTTTCAGGATGAGGCATCATGCCAACTACATTTCCATCTTCATTACAAACACCAGCAATTTGATTCAACGAACCATTCACAACTTGATCATATTTGAAAACAATCTGATTCTTTGCTTCAAGTTTATTCAATGTCTCATCATCAACATAATAACGTCCTTCACCATTTGCAATTGGAATAGGAATTTTCTGATTTAATTCAAATTGATTTGTAAAGGGGGTCTTGTTATTTTCAACAACTAAATTTGTCCACTCACACATAAAATTAAGAGAATCATTTTTGAGCAAAACTCCAGGTAATAATCCAGATTCTACCAAAATTTGAAATCCATTACAGACACCCAAAATTGGAAGTCCTTTCTGAGCAATTTTTTTTACATCTTGTATAATTGGACTATTTGCAGCAATAACACCTGCTCGTAATCTATCACCATATGAGAATCCACCAGGTAAAATAACTGCATCAAGATTATCAGGAAGAGGTTTGTCATGCCAGCAATATTGTGCATTTAGATTAAAAACATCAGATAATACATGAAACATATCACGATCGCAATTACTTCCAGGAAAAACTACAACTCCAACATTCACAATTGCTTTTAGTTTCAGAGTTATTTAATTTGAGCCCAGCCTGACATAATTTTTAAGTGAATAATTTGGGGGATCGCTATGGCAAAAGTCAGAGACATTATGCAAAAGAACGTAATTACAATTGAAAGTGTAAAAAAAGCACATGATGCAGCAATTATTCTTAAAGAAAAAGAGATCAGTTTTCTAGTAGTAGTCAAAGAAGGAAAGCCAATAGGTATTGTTTCAGAAAGAGACATTGTAAGAAAAATTGTTGCAGAGAATAATGATCCACAGACAACACAATTAGAAACAATCATGTCTAAAAATTTCAAATGGGTTGAACCAAACGCATCAATTGAGTCATCTGTTCAAAAAATGTTAAACAACAATATCAGACGACTAGTAGTATTGGAAAACGAGAATTTAGCAGGAGTAATCACTCAAACAGATTTAACAGAATTTTTGAGAAGCAAAATTTTGATTAATGCAACTGTTGAAAATATTGAAACAAATTAAATGTCAAAAACATCAATTTTGACAATACTGACCATAGGATTGTAAATTCTTAATTCGTCACAAATCTCCTTAACCTTTGACTGAGCAGTTTCTTTATCATTTTCATCAATTAAAAATTTTAACATTTTTGCAGTTTTAATTTCAGATACATTTTGATGAGTACCTTTTAAAACTAAATCATTCAGAATAGTTTTTCCCTCGGGATCACTAATTCCAGGCTTATTTTCTATTGTCACATGAACCTGATAACTTGTCATATCATCGAGTAGTAAAATACTGATTAATCTATCTTCCGAATAATTTTAAAAATTATAGTAGTCCACTTTGTATTAAAAATGATTTTAATTTCTCTTTTGTATTTACGTCATCAAATTTATCATCTTGATCAATAGGAAATAGTTCATGTCCATTTAAAATTAAATTATGAGGTCCCAAGTCACGTGCATTATCAGCATTCATAGAATTAATCATATCAAATACTTGATCATTAGTAGGATAGACACCATTATTTTCCAGAAATGTCCTCAAATCAATTCCCTGTATCCAATTTCTTTTTTCATTTCTTGAACCATAATCAATTAAGATTTCGTCAAAATTTGATTTGATATCAATATGAGAATCAGGACCAAATTCCTCATCATATTTTTCAGTTCCACGCCAAGCACGATCAATTGTTTTTGATTGAGTATTTTTTAACAACCACATGTTTCTTTCAAGTTTTTTATTTACAGCGTCACCCAAACCTGATTTACTTTTATTTAGTAATCGAGGTAAAAACTTCTCAAGTTCCAATTTTTCACTTTTAAGTCGAGATGAATTTTTTGTAGCAGTATTTTCTAAAGAATTAGGATGTTCAAAAAAACAAAATGAACTCATAGAAACAAGAAGTTCAAGGACATCTTGAAAAGGCTCATCAAAATGATGTACAACATTCAAAGCCAATACAATATCAAAATGTTGAACTTCTTTCAGATTCTGTAAATGTTTCAAATTCATTTGTTTTTCGAGGAGTAAAATGTTTTGATTATTGTTTTTTTTACAAGAATCTAGTAAATTTCGTTTAGAATCACCCTCTACAGCAACAAAAACTCCAGAAAAATCCTCAGATAATCGAAATGTGAAATAACCTTCAGCTGCACCTAGATCTAAAACAGATATTGGACGATTAAATTTTTTACAAAATTCAAAAATTTCCTGATAACGTTCTACAGACTCCCTATATCCTAAAGAAATAGTCTGTCCTTGTATTCTAACATCATTGTAAGTATCTATTTTGATTGATTCGTTTTGAGAAATTTCTTTTTTTTGTAATTCAGTATATTCACTAGAATTTTTAAGAATTAAAGAAAGTTGTTCTAAATTTATTTTATTATTTTGTATCTCATCAGCATAGAAATCTAAGTCATCAAGTGTAGGCTCCCTATCTAATAATTGTAAATATTGTTCGCGAATAGATTTCCTCATATTCATTACAAATAATTTCATCAGGCTAGTAATTTACATTTCTAGATAGCAATTTTAGGGTTAGATAGTTATACCAGAATATTTCAACATATCATATATGACAAGAAAAGAGAGAATGAGATATTGGAAACTTACTTCTGATGAAATGATGGAATTCAATTATGATGATAGTAAATTATTGAACTGGGAAATTAAGTGCATTAGAGAACCAGAAGATGAAGCACATTTTATTGGCGTATTCATGTATAGAAACGGTACTGCTTACGATTATGAATCAGTAAAGGGGATTTGTTATTTTCATAATAATATAGATAGAAAAGAACTTCCAGAAATTACAAAATTTTTGCAAGGAAAATTTAATGGAAAAGAAATGGAAAAAGGGGACAGAATATTATTGAAAGATTCAGATCAAATCTACTCTAGTACAGAGATTGGAAGTTTAGCAAAGGAAATGGAAAGTAAATTCAACACCAAGGCAGTTATATCTTTAGAATTTGAGGACATTACTGCTGAAGCATTAAAAGAATCAGGCATGCCAGAAGCAAAACTATTACCAGTTCCAAAATAGGTATTTTTTAAAAAATATACATTTTCATACATCATTACATAAATTGAGATTAGATGTCAAATTTAGAAAGTATCAACACACATCTTGAGGAATTAAGAAAAAGACTTCTAAGAATAGTAATAGTGATAGGAATCATCACAGTTGTTGTTTTGACATTTCATGCAGAACCAATTAACATTGGAGAAGTTACACTATACTATCCATCCCCTGATCCTCAAAACAATATTGCAGCTCAAATTACAAATCATATGAGAGAGAATTTAGTTCCTACAGATGTACAATTAATTCAAACTGCACCAGGACAAGCTTTCTTTGCTCAAATGTATGTTTCAGCATTAGTAGGAATGGTAATTGGAATGCCAGTGATCATTAAAGAATTTGTAGGATTCATCAAACCAGCTTTGAAAGAAAATGAAATTAATGTTAGTAGAAATATTTCACTACCTGCATTAGGATTGTTTATTGCAGGATGTGTATTTTCATATAATTTTGTAATTCCATATATTTTAGAATTTTTATATCGATATGGAGATTCAGCAGGACTAGTTACTTTCCTAAATGTAATGGAATTTGTAACTTTTGTATTACAATTTTTATTGGCATTTGGATTTTCTTTTCAACTTCCATTAATCATGTATGCAATTTCTATGTCAGGTATGGTCGACAAAGATTTTTGGAGAAAAAATGCAAGGTATGCAATTGTGATCATCATAATTTTTGGTGCAATCATTACTCCTGATGGGACAGGTGTTACAATGATGTTTGTTGCAGGTCCAATGATTGGATTATATTTTGCAGGCATGTTATTCATTGAGCGTAAACAAAGAGAAAAGTTGAACACTTAAATCTGAAATCTGAGAAGTAGGGTTATAATGCTTGGAAGTACTGAAATCATAGTTTTAGTTGTGGTAATAGGGGTACTAATTTTTGGTGCTAAAAAAATCCCAGAACTTGCTAAAACATTTGGTAAGGCCAAAGGTGAATTTGAAAAAGGAAAAATTGAAGGAGATAAAGAACTAGAGGATTTCAAAGGAAAAATTGATGAATCTCCTAAAGATAAAGAAGTAAAATCAGACTGATTTTTCACACAAAATAGTCAGATCATCTAATAATTTTGAATAATTGGTAATTAGTTTCGATTTATCTAATAATTTTGGAATTTTCATCGTCCCCATCAATTTTAAATCAACATCAACCAAAATTTTAGTTCCATCAGGAATTTCAATGAATTCTTGTCGAATGTAACTGCCTTTAGATTTTCCACCAATTACAAAAACCTCATGCAAAACAAACGGTTTTGACACATGTTTAGACATTAAAAGAAATTCAATATCACCTAATGTGAAATGTTCTTCAACTACTGCAGTTTCTCCACGTACTGAACGAATACGTATGGATGGAAAATATGTAGGAATTAATTTTTCATATTGTTCATAATTGGAGAAAATTTCAAAAACATTTTTTCGTTTAGCATGAATAATTTTTTCTAAAGAAAATGTGGTCAATAGTATTTTAGAAACTTCCCCATCGAGGGTATAAATCATGATCAATGTCAAACTGATCAAGACATTTTCCGACTCCATGGTTTACAATATCATCAATAGTTTTTGGTTTAGTATAAAATTCAGTTACAGGGGGCAAAATTATCACACCCAGTCTGGATAATTTCAGCATGTTTTCTAAATGAATTGCAGACATTGGAGTTTCTCTAACCATTAAAATTAATTTTCGGTCTTCTTTAATTGTCACACCAGCAGCTCTTGCAACTAATGTATCATCATAACCATTAGCAATTGCAGCTAATGTCTTCATACTACAAGGAGCAACTATCATGCCATTAATTCTATGAGTGCCACTCGATACACTTGCAGCCATATTTTTCTCATCAGAATCGCTGGAAGCAAGAGATTTAACATATTCAGGAGTATATTCAGTTTCCATTGAAATACATTTTTCCCCCCATTCAGACATGACCAGATGTGTTTCAACATTTAATTTTTTTAAAACCTCAAGCATTCTAATTCCGTAGATTACTCCAGTGCTGCCAGTAATTCCAATTATTAATTTCATGAATCAATATGGAAAATAGTAGTATTTAGAATAGACTCACCAAGGGGATTTGTTTTGAAGATGGTTTGTTGCATTTTCCGTTGCCTCCAACCTAAAAGGAATAATTATCAGATAAAAAGCATGATTTTTGTTTGAAATCAGGATTTACGCTTAACTACTACTAAGCCCAAAATTATCCCAATACCCACAATACCAATTACAACATACAAGGTTGTAAAATCATCAACAGATTCTTGTGATGTGAATTTTTTTACATTCTCAAGAGGGGTTTCAGAGATACGGATAATCTTATCATTATTCCCATTGGCAGTAAGAAGATACAAATTTCCATCAGGACTCATTTGAGCGGTTCTAATTCTACCAAATTCTCCATCAAACATTTTTTCTAAACTAATTAAAGAGCCATCGTTTGCAATATCCATCACCATTAGATGTTCACCTCGAAGGGTTCCAACTAAAAATTTTCCAGTAAAATCAGAAATTTTTTCAGAATCAAAAAAAACCATTCCACTAGGAGCCCATGTTGACTCACCACTATGAATTATAGGATTAACAAAAGAGTCTTCAGATGAATCTCCAACTATATTTGGCCATCCATAATTTTTTCCTTTTAAAATTAGATTTATCTCATCATGTCCATAACCAAGTTCTCCTGAAGGACCATGTTCAGATGAAAGAAAAAGTCCATCTGCAGACCACGCCAATCCTTGTGGATTACGATGACCATAAGAGAATACAGGACTTGAATCAAATGGATTATCATCAGGAATAGTTCCATCAGAATTAATTCTCAAAATTTTTCCTGCAAGAGAAAACAAATCTTGGGACCAACCAGGATTAATTGCATCACCAGTTGAAATGTACAATTTTTGATCTGGGCCAAACTTGATTCTTCCACCATCGTGCCATGGGGCACCAGGTATACCATCAAGAATCAACTGTTTGTTAGAAAGAGTGTCATCATTAACTTCAAAACTAAAAACTTTATTTTGATAAAATTCAAGCTCTAAATTTGTTTGATATACGTAAATTTTGTTATTTTCTTCAAAGTCAGGATGTAATGCAAGACCCAATGTGCCACCCTCAACAGAACCACTCTTAGGGAATGTTTGAATAACTTTTGCAACTCCAGATTCACTCATTTTCCAGATGCGACCATCTCTTTCTGTAAAGTAAATATCACCATTAGGTCCAAACACGATTTCCCAAGGATTATTGAGTCCATCCACTATTACGTCAGAATTCAAATCACCAAATGCAGGCAACATCATTGAAAAAATAGAAATAAAAAAAAGTAAAAATAAAAATCTCATAATAATATGAAAGTTTTTTTATTTAAAATACTATGCAATAAATTCTAAAAATAATTTTAGTATTTACAAATAGAAATCTTTGATAAATTATGCAAATTGAAAGCAAATAATGCATAAAACAAATAATGATTTGGCTTAGATCGATATTAGATTTGACCCTTTACCTTGAATATTTTCTTCATAGAGATTAAGCCTATGAGTTGTAAGAAAGGATATGTCCATAATTTCGCATGGTTTGAAATTTTATCAAAAAAGATGTGTATTAATTGTAAACAAGAAGAAGCCTAGTTTCTTTCAAAAATAATTTTTAAATCATATCACTTAGTTTCAGATACATCTTGTTCAATTGATTCAGCAGATTCTTGTTCAACAGATTCCTTTTCTAATTTTCTTCGTTTAATCCATAATGATACACCACAAACAGCCATAGCAGTTAGTAAAATTACACCTGCCATTTGAAGTTCAAATGAATAAAACATAGTTTTGTTAAACTAGCATTTAAAAAAAACATTTTGGTATATTCCGATCTGATATGTTGCAATTTTACATATATTAGATGCCAATATTTAGGCATAATATGATCAAAAGTTCTGAGATCAAGAAAATAGTTAATGATTATTCAGATGTAAAAATAGGAGTACTAGGAAGTCATTCTGCTTTAGAAGTAATGGATGGAGCAAAGGATGAAAATTTTGAAACAACTGTTTTTTGCCAAAAAGGTAGAGAAGGACCTTATCAAAGATTCAACAGAATTGCAGACCAAATAGTAGTATTAGATAAATTCAAAGACATGGCATCAGCTAAAAATCAAAAAATGTTAAGAGATTCAAATACAATTGTTGTTCCACATAGATCTCTTACAGTTTATCTGGGTTACAAAACAATTGAAGATAAATTCAAAGTTCCAATTTTTGGAAATAGAAAATTATTTCAAGCTGAAGAAAGAACTGCAAAAAAAGGACAGTATTATCTTTTAGAAAAAGCCAGAATTAAATATCCAAAATTATTCAAAGATCCAAAACGAATCAACAAACCATCCATTGTAAAGGTTCAAGAAAAAAATAGACCTCTAGAAAGAGCATTTTTTACAGTATCATCATACAAAGATTACAAAGAAAAATCAGAACAAAAAATTAAACAAGGAGTTATTGCAAAAAAAGATTTAGAAAAAGCAAGCATAGAAGAATTAGCAATTGGAACTTACATGAATTTTAATTTCTTTCACACACCTATTTCAAATCAAGTTGACTTTATTGGAATCGAAAGAAGACTTCAAACAAATATTCACGACTATAATGCATTACCAGCAAGAGAGCAAATGGAAATGGATATCGATTTACAAAATATTGAAGTAGGCCATACTCCAGCAAGTATTAGAGAATCTTTGCTTGAAAAAGTTCTAAAGATGGGAGACAAGTTTGTCTCAGCAGTAAAAAAAGAATACGCACCAGGAATAATTGGTCCATTTTCACTTCAAAGTGTCATTACAAAAGATTTAGAATTAATTGTTTATGATGTTTCATTAAGAGTTCCAGGAAACCCCATAGTTGCCACAACTAGTCCTTATACAAAATACCAATATGGTCAAACATTTGGAGTTGGACGAAGAATTGCAATGGAAATTAAAAGAGCTCAAGAAGAAGACCGTCTTGACGAGATAGTTACGTAACTATTCAAACAGTGTTTAATTTTCCTGTGTGTGTTTTAAAATATTCTTGAAGTGCAACATTAGAACGAACATCTTTGTAAGAATCTAACATTGTGTCCATTATTCGATTAATGTGATTTTCTAATCGTTTGATTCTTTGTTGTGCTATTGGATGCTGCAAAAGTCTAATTTTATCAAAATGATCAATTTTAGAAATTACCATAGTTACCCTATTGATTTCTTCTTGAATATGTTCAAGCAATTTTAATCCATCGTTACTAAAACCAAATCTACCACCATCACTCAACATTATAGTTGGAATCTTTTTTATCAGTTCAATTTCAAATTTTTGATATTCTAAAAAGTTATCCATCATTAATGAAAATTGATCATGAGTTTGAGGCTTATCCAATTTTTTATAAAATAAATTATTTTTTAAAGTTCTAGATTCAAGAAATCCCATATAGGCTAGTCTTTGAATAGATTCAACTACTTCAGATTTATTACCACCACATCTTTCAACTATGACTTTTAGTTCAATCCATTGAGAAGTAGAAAATAAAATGTAATCATCATGAATCATTACCATTGTACTAACATTGATTGTATTGGATTTCTAATATGTTTAGGTAAAAAATCTGCATGAACTCATCACATATGAAATTAAATGGCGAAGCCCACTTAGTTGCAGAACAATAAGAGATTTCCTCTTGTGGTCAAGCGTCAAACGCCTGAGTGCCTTTTTCGTTCTGCGGGGCTACGCACTTTATTCATTAGTTTTT
>CP054849.1:745398-782833 GCA_044358425.1 Marine Group I thaumarchaeote
TTGGTTAGATAGGGGAATATGTTGAATACCTTTCATTCTAATTTCAGATGATTAAAACGGTTTGACATCTGAAATGGATTGCTGATACCAATTAACATTACAAACATTATTCTGTGCACATAATAAAAAAAAGATATGTCAAAAATGATATTCATTAAAGAAATTATCAGTATAGAAAAAGAACCAAGATTATGTCCAACATGTGAAAAACCCGATAGATTAGAGTCAGGTTTGATCAGAGAAGATAGGTCATCAGGAAGAACAATTCTATGTACAAGATGTGAAGCATTGATTGTGATTACAACAGACAAAATAATCAAACCAGAATTATCATCAACTAAAGATGATACAATTTTGCTAAAAGAGCCACACCTAATCCGACAAGTATCAACTTTTAATCATCTTATGTGAAATAAAATTTGGATGGATTCCAATTCATTTGATTCGGTTGACTATTTAATTTTGGCATCAATTACACAAGGTGTAACAAAATATACCAGTATTTTTAAAAACTGCAAAAAAACAAATGCTGCAAAATTCAGAGATCATGTAAATAAATTAGAAGATGTCAATTTGATTACAATAGATAAAAGTGAGAATTGGTTTACAAGAAATACAAACCCTTCAATAATTTTGAAAGACGAAGGAAAAAGATTTGTTAAAGAACATTCAACAAAAATTAATCAAGAATGGGAATTATTTAAAATGAAAAATAATTGATGAAATCAATTGTCAGATTTTGATAGTAATTCCTTTATCACATAACCTCTGACATTTGCAAACTCCCATTCCTTCAAATTTGCCAGACGACATTCTTCCTTAATTATCAAACCTGCAAGTCCATCACTCCAGATATGACGTTTTACATCATAAACTTCAACAATTTTACCATGTTTTGTAATTTTAATAGCACCATGACAACGCTTGATTATTTTTAATGCCACTTTAGCATAAATTTTTTCAAAATTTGTCATATCATAGTAGGAATTATTTCATTTCAAAAAGCTTCTGTTTATTCATTCAATAGCAATATACATCACATTAGTCAATCATGGATGCTGATGATTAATCAAACTCTCTAAGCTATACTGATAAAATGATGAGCATTGCCGAATTATGAAGCGTTTTTAAAAATAATTAAGAGTGATCATGACCACAATCACAGCCATGATCATCACTTTGAAGTGATCTTAGTTTGGTAATTGTCTCATCATGGATTTTTAGCAAATCAGTTACCTGATTTTTCAAGTTTTCATCATTCCAGTTTTCTTTCTCTAATGAACGAACTGTTTCAATTATTTCAAGATCAGTATTCAATATACTATCCATTAATTCTTCTTGTTGATTCATAATCTATCATCAAGATACTAAGAAAAAAACCATTCGAATTGAATTATGCTTCCATTTGTTCTTTCAATAATTTTTTTCTTACCAATATTGGAATTTTATAATATGCACCCAAAGCCATTGCATCAGAAGCCCTATGATTTTTCAAAACTAAATCCTTCTTACCAGTAAAGTATAGATTTGCTCGTAAAACATCACCACTTTCATAAATTTTGACTTTTACAAGAGAAATTTCATTTTGTTCACAAATTTCCTCAATCATTCGATATATTGACGGAGATTGTTCACCGTCAGGTTCATCAAAACTTGAGATATGTTTTGCAACTTCACCAGAAAACGCACGCATGTGAAATTCTTTACCATTGTCTGCTTTTAGAACAACCATTCCTTCTAAAGCATAAGGATCCACAAAGCCCACATAAGTAATTTTTACAGAATCATAATCAGGATCAGGAGCTTGATCAATTTCCATGGTTTTACGCTTAAAGTTGGCAGATATTATTTATAAAGATAGCAAAAGATATGGATCAAAAAATAGTTCATAAATTATTACTTAATTACGCCGACCCCAAATTATTTAAAATCCCGATATAAGGAAGCTTAATGTCTACAAACCCAGAAAAAGCAGTTACTTACGTCCTAAGTAAAAATGTGACAGAATATATGGACAAAGATGTTTTGATGTTGGATCTAAAAACACTAACAAGGGAAGCAGCTACTATGTTACGTAATTATGAAACAGATGACATTGTGGTTGTAGATTCTAAAAAATTCCCAGTAGGAATTGTTACAGATGAAGATATTCTAAGTAAAGTTAGTGATGCAACCGTATATGCAGAATCTACCACATTAGAGCAAATAATGAGTAAACCACTTATCACAATTAATGAAAAATCAACATTGCAAGATGCATTGCACATTATGCGAGACAACAATGTTAGAAAACTTCCAGTTGTTTCAAAAAAGAATCAAGTTCTTGGAATGATTCTTCAATCAACTATAGCAAATATTATCAGAAATGCAACATCAACTACGCCTCGACTTTTGAGTCCACCAGTAAAAGCAGTTTTAGGAAACCTGGGATTTGTGTTACAATTTGCAGGAGTATTACTGCTTGTTCCAGCAGTTGTTGCCACATTACTTGAAGATACTGTTACAGCATCAGGAATTTACTTAACTACTGTGTTATTGCTTGTTACGGGATTTTTCTTGAATTCCTATGGTGAAAAATCAAGTCTTAATTTACAACAAGCGTCAATACTGGTGTTTTCAAGTTTATTCTTACTGTCGTTATTTGGAACAATACCATATCTGTACGTATTTCCAAGTAATGAAACAAATGTTCAGGTATTTGCTGATGCATTCTTTTCCAGTGCAGCAGGATTCACAACAGGAGGAATTTCGTTATTTGATGAACCTGAAAAGCTAACTCAAAGTTTCACATTTTTTAGAAGTTATACACAGTTAGTCGGAGGAATGAGTTTCATTTACTTAGTAATCACTGCATTTTATCCAGAATCAAAATTACAAGCTATGCGTGGTTTTATTTCTGGAAAGACACTTCACATGAAAGAACTTTTCCTTACGATTACAGTCATTTTTGCAATTTATATCGTAATTGTTGCATTCTTGTTGTATTTATTCGGAGAAAGAAACATCATAGATAATTTTTCTCTGGCGATGAGTACATTGTCTACTGGAGGATTTACACCGACATCTACAATTCTTGAAGATTTGTTATGGCAAGAACATATTGTATTAATGGGTGCAATGATACTAGGAGCTTTACCATTTACATTCCACTATGCATTTGTAAGAAAAAAATTCTTGTCTCCAAAATTAGGAAAAGAGGTATTAGCATATTTTGCAATTTTAGGGGGAGCGACGTTATTGTTTGTAGCAATTAGTGGATTGGATCCTATGGAAGGCGTATTTTATTCAGTATCTGCCAGTACAACAGCAGGACTACAAATGGATAGTTTAGCCGGTCTTAGCGGTGGCGCACATTCAATTCTAATAATTTTGATGTTTATTGGAGGATGTGGATTTTCAACAGCAGGAGGCTTAAAGATTTTCAGATTATTTCATCTCAAAGATATCAAATCATTTATTTCAAAAGTAGGAAGATCAAAACTAAGTGATCAAAGTAAAAAAGAAATAATTTCCACATTAATCATAATTGCACTATTTCCAACAATTTCTGCAATTACAGGAGCACATCTTGCAGCAATTGAAGATGTTCCATTTCAAGATGCATTTTTTGAAGCAGCAGGGATTATCACCACTGGAGGATTGTCTGCAGGAGTAATCGACAAAGATACTGATCCAGCTACGATGATAGTATTAGGATTTTTAATGATTTTTGGAAGATTAGAAATTATAGCAATTATCTATATTTTTGTGCCTAGACTCAGTTAAGATAGAATTTAATTTCACACCAAAATCAAGACATCATGGAACAATCTAGCCTAATCAACAAAGGAAAAAAAATGATAATTTTAGGATTTACGATTATAGGAGTTTTGTTTGTGTTGTATGGAAGATATCAGGATCCAGAACTTTTGACACCTAGTGCAATTGATACAATTCAAAGAATTGCATACGGGTTTTACATCACATTGGTAGCAGCATTTGGTGCAATTGCTATTGGAATTTTTAGATATCATAAAGGAAAAGTTGAAACAAATGGGAAGGATCTTTCAACAATTATTGCATTGGTAACTTGGAGCTTAAAATCAAGAAAGATCTTTTTATCAACATTTGTTGGATATGGAATATTTTTTGCATTAATTTCAGGAACATTAGTGTATCAACCGGAAATTAATTTTGTGACACATTACGGAGCAGTAATTCCATCAGGATTTATCGCACCATGTTGTGATGAACCAGGATATATGCCAAAAATTATAGTTTACATAACAGAACATATTGGTTTACAAATTATTCCAATTAATTTAGTACTGCAAATTATTGTTTCATATTTAGTTGGACTTAACGTTTCAATTGCAGTAACAGCATATTCGATATCAAAGAAAGGAGGAGGAATCAGCACTATTGGTGCAGCAACAGGATTGTTTATTGCATGTCCAACATGTGCTGGAACATTTTTATCAATTTTCATAGGAACTGCAAGTGGAATTGCATTGTCTGTAGCACTTTCACAGATGCAGACATTTTTGATTGGAGTCTCAATTCCCATTTTGATTGTAACCCCATATCTAATGGCAAGAAAATTAAGAAATGCCGATGGAAGTTGTAAAATTAATTTTGAGAGATGAATGCCTTGACTTCAGGAATTTTATAATTCCCGATATCATATCCGTCTCGTCGAAGGTATTTCAAAGATAATTTGTAAATTAATTCATCATGATCAACTACATCCATAATCTCACTCCATAGAATTTTCTGATTATTTTTGATATTTTCTTTAAATTGAGGAATTAGTGATTCAGCGATAGATTTGCACTCTTCCATTGTTTTCCCGTTTTTGTAGGCACGAACTCGACGGTCACATGAATCCATAATTAAAAGTCCTAAAAATAGTAAATAAACCTAATTTGAAAAGATTGTAACAAATACAAGGAATAACCAAATTAATGAATGGTAATTAGTTCTGCTCAAGAATATGTCGAATTTTTTATCAATTTGAACATGGGAAATGAGGTAAGTTTGTTACGATTTATCAATAATGAAAAAATGACATTAAAGCAAAAATTGAAAAATAAAATTAATGAAAAAGAGCCAATTGAAAAAGGTATCAATATTTTAGAATCAATAATTAAGGAAATTTCCGAAAATGGAGAACCAAAAGTGTTAAGCAAATATCAAATATCAAATGAGAGAAAACATGGATAAAAATTCAGAAATTATCAGAACAGAAGTTATTAGAATTTTAAATGAAAGTGGAAAAATTCGAAGTAATGAATTAGCAAAAAGAGTTATCAAAAAAGTAGGTAATGAAAAAACAGTCTATAGAGAAATAGGTCAATTAGTAGAATCAGGGGAAATTGCACGGACCATACACAGTAGGTCACATATTGAATATGAATTAATTAATTTATACGAATCCGTTAATAATCAATTAAAGAATTTGTATAGTGAAGTAAACTTAATTTTTGAAGAAATAGAAAAATTTGAACAAATTAGTAAGGAAAAGGATTTTTCTCAACTTGAGCGCTTAAGAAATACAATTGATCTAATACATGCAATACAATCAGCAGATAGCATCATAAAATTACTATCGTATTATCCCACATTCAAAAAAGATCAGATGTTTTCACAAGTTAAAAGAAGAATTAGTGATTGTTGGGAAAGGATGATGAATAGTATAATACATCAACCTGAAGAAGATTTTTTGAATGAAATAATTAATAATTTGCAAATTGGAAGAAAAAATCAAAATCACGTAAATTAATAATTTTTTAATTTATTCAAAACAATTTTAAAAATTGAGTCATTATCTAACAACACGTAAGGCAGATCATTTTCCTCACAGGCTTGACCACTTTCAGTATCACGAGTAACCAAAATCATATTATTTTCTTTAGCATAATTTATCACCGAATAATCTGTTCTTAATTTGTGGCCATCCATGCGTAATTTTTTAACACTATAAGCATCAAATCCCAATTCCTTAAGTTTCTCATCCCAACCATCATCCATTTCATCAATTAAAATTTTCATATAATCATAAAATTATTTTACAATATTAGTGTAATACGCACAGTTTTAAAAAATTACAAAATAAATTGAAAAAAGATTTTTTTAAGCTAAATCATGAGAAAATTTTACATTGGACATGTAATAATAATTTTTTAATTTGAGTTAATGTCAAAAATAGAAGCATACGACATCAAAGCAAGAAAAAAAGTAACCATGAACAATCCAAGACCATATCTAATGAAAAATGGTTCATGGGCATTAAAAGGAACTAGTTCAGAAACCGGAATATCACTATTTAGAATAGTGGGTAGAAATAAACCAAAAATTTCTCAATCCCGATTTGAATCATTCAAAAATTTGTTTGTAAGCAGACAATGTGAATGTGAAAAAATCTGCTAGTTTTGATTTTTTTAAGATTAAAAATTTAATTAAAGAAAATTTGTTTAGCAAGTAATGAAGAATTTAACAGATAATAGAATTAGGAAAATAATTTTAACAGAGTTTTATAAAAGATCCCAATCAAAATCAGATAATCCTAAACTTCACATGTACAATTTTCCAGAATTAAAAGAAACAGATAATGAAAGAATTTTTGAAAATGTCAAATTTTTGATTAATAAAAATTTGGTTAGAGGAGGAATTGATCAAGATGAAAAGCAATCTTTTCCATGGATTAGCAGATTGACGCCATTAGGAACAAAATTGATAGAAGATAAAAAATAATGAATAAACTAGTTCAAAAATAAAATGATCAAGTACTTATTTCTAAAAACATAACAATAATCAATGGATGAAAAAAAAGAGGATAAATCAGAAGAATCAAAACAAAATCACAGAATTTACTACAAATCATTGACAAAAATTATTGCAGATATGGAACAGGAAATAAACAGTGATGGGGAACCTGCAGTTAAAGAGCATCTTAAAAGTAGAATTGATGCAATTGAAAAAGACAGAAAGAGGATTAGAGAGTTATTTCCAGATATGACAAAGGAAGAATGGGATAATGACAACACCAACTGAAAAAAATCACAATAAACATCTAGATTTACTACATGATTACAAAATACATCTAATAAAACAGGTTCAAGAATTAGAAAAAATGGATAAAAAATCAGAGTTTTTAAAAAAATGGAATGAAACCACCATAAAAGATAGAAAAAAAGAGATTCAAGTAATTGATAAAATTTTAAAAAATATGATTAGATTTTAATCATGATATTTTTGTGTTAAATCATAAATAGAATTACAAATAATATCCATATGTTCAATTGAAACACCATCAATCCAAATTACTTCTTCATCGATACTAAAGTCATATAATACATTTTTAAAATTTGAATTTACAAATATTTTTTCATCATGGATTAATTTCATTATTTCATTTAATTCAAGTTTTGAAAAAACATAATTGCATGTCATCAAATCGACATTTACAGAATAATTTCCATGTAATGGATTAATTTTAGATTTAATGAAAGGTTTGTTTTGTTGTTGACATTCTCTGTAATGTTTATCATATTCAAACATTTTAGAGTCTGCAAGATATTTATGAAAAGTCATGACTTCTAAAAATTTTAATTAGAATTAAGAATTAGATGTCTGAAGTAATTTTTTTAATTTTAGTAATTAATTTTATTTTTGTACTCATTGGGGTTTCAGGCTCCATTGTGAAAAATACAATATTTCGTTTTGTGTAAATAACAAGTTGTGAAACTTTTTCTCTTTCTACGTGAATGTATCTAACTTTGCCTAAAGAACGATCAAATTCTTTTCTCATGGTACGTCTTTGTGCCACTTGTTGACAAAAATGCTCTTCTTCTTTTTGAGAATTTAGACTGGTTTGACCTTTTTTCATTATACCCTCTCGAATATTGCCTTTAGAATCAATTATTGCGGCAAATCTCATTTTTGAGTTTAAACTAACAATTTCTTCAACAAGTTCAAGAAGATCAATTTTCTTTTTTATGGCCACAATTCAGCATAGAATTTGTCAAATATAAGCCCTTAAAATTAAAAACAGTGCATAGCAAATGGGTATTTATTAATTGTAAATTTAATTAAAAATTGTGAGAACAGGGACACCATGGATGATAATAGGTGGAAGCATGTTCATTTTAGGATTAATTTTATTTTATTCAATTAATTCTGAAGATAATGTAAATTTAGAAACCATAAAAAATATTGGGACATTTGTAGGCCTAACAGGTATTGGAGTAGCAGTTGCAGGAATTTTACTATTTTTAATTAACAGAAATCCTCAACCAATTAATGAAAATTACGATACAAAATAATTTCTACACATTACTAATTTTAAAAGAAAATACCATTGTAAAAAATAAACTATAATAGTACAAAAAAAAGAATCTGGTAAATGTCTGAAAAAATATGGTTAGGAGGAATTTATCTTAAAGAAGAAGGTGGATATAAAATAATTTTAAAATCGTTAACTCATTATAAGAAAAGATTACAAACAATCCACTCCAGTCCAGAAGTAAAACAAGCAGCAGCAATGTTTGCTCCAGTATTACAATCACAAGCTAAAAAAAGAATTCCAATGATAGAAAGCACGAAAGAAAATATTGAAAAATTTTTACTTGGTTCAAAAGCAACAGAAGAATTAGAACAAAATCTAGAGATTATACAAAAAGCATTAGAATGTAGAAAATCGGATATCGAAAAGGCAGAAAGTACATCTGAGGACTATTTTATAAAATTGATAAAGGATGTTGAAGAATCTAAAAAAGATTTACCAGACATAGAGAATGCATTGTTAAAAATTAAGTCATATAGTTAATAATTTTACAAGCCTTGCAAATACCAATCATAGTAAGGTAAAAGCAATTTACATTGTTTTTTCTTTTCGGATTCAGATGAAAGTTCAACAATTTTTTTGATCTTGCCTTTAAGGTATTCAACAGTCAAATCACTCTTGAATTCAAGCATAATTTGTTCCAAAATTTCTAAAAATTCATCAGATGAAGTGCCTTCAAAATCATTTACAATATTTCGTACTTTAATCTCTAAGGACATATCAATTCATTATTTTTATTTAGATAATTTAAACAAATCTTCATCATCCCAAGTTAATCTAAATTTTCCAGTTACTCGAAACATATTGATTTTACCCCCATCCTTAAAAATTAGTTTATAGCTTTTATGAGATGTATCTTCAATCTCTAATGAAACATTATCTTTCTTTGTTTGAAAAACTATAGGATTATTAGAAATTTGATTCCAGTCCTCATCATCAAAATCCATATAGAATTTTGTATATAGTAATCCCATGAAATAGGTTAGAAACTACCTGAATAAAAACTAGATAAAATCAATTTTAAGAGTCATATTGTGAAACATTAACCTGATGGTAACTAACAATTGTTGGAAAGATTTGCTCGTAATCAACATCATTTTTAATAATTTTAAAAAGTTGTGAAATTAATTGTTGGATCATCAAGTGTTCATCACGATACAATGTCTTTTTGGGATTTTTGATAGAATCTAGAATTGTAAATCCAGTATCAGTCTGGAGTAAGATTTTCAAAAACATAGTCCCAATGAGAATTTTTTCATCAATATCCTTGTGCGGAAATGACACATCCAAATTTTTTATTTTCAATTTGATATCATGAAATGCTTTGTTTGTATTTTGTTCCAATCGTTGTTGAGATTTTTCCTTATAATTTGGTGTAGGAACGTAAAATTTCATATTTCCTTTCTTTTTCACAAATATGATTTCTTTTTCAATTAATGAATTGCGTGCATTTTCAAAAGTATTTTTGGCCATATATTGAGGGACAATGAGTTTTATCAATCCGTTATGATGTAAATCAGGATTATTTTTTATTGATTGTAAAATAATTCTTTCACGCTCATAGATCTTTATGTTAGGCTTCAATTGACTCATCATATTTAGGTCGACCTATATTAAATGAGTCATCTATTAAGGTTTTTCATTAAAATTTTAAAAATTAACGGAATAATTCTAACTCTTCTAGAATTTTATTCATATCATGTTTCCAACGTCTCATTTTATCGATATCATGAGGTCGATTATCTTCCAAATCCTTTTTCTTTTTTAGCAATTCATCATATCTATGATTATCTACTCGAACCATATAGAGAAATTAAAAACTAATGATATTATTCTTTATCAATAAACTCGTTAACACCTGGTGGCTCAGGGGCTAATCCTTTTCTCTTTCGAATATCCTCTACAGCTGTTTTTAGCATGGATTTTGGAACTTCAGTCCATTCTTTAAAAGAAGTATTCCATGTTGCACGTCCTGCAGTTTGACCTCTCATAGCTTCAGATAAAGTAAAAGTTTCAGAAGCAGGTAATTCACCAATAACAATACTTGATGCACCTTTTTGTTGCATGTCTAAGACTTTACCACGTTTACCAGAAAGTATAGTTGCAACGTTTCCTACCAAATCAGTCGGTACACGAACTTCAATTGCAAGAGTTGGTTCTAAAACAGCAGTACCTGCAGTTAACAATGAACCCATACATGCTCTACGTGATGCAGGACCTAGTTGAGATAAACCTCTGTGAGCTGTATCTTCATGAGGTACAAAGTGAGTAAAAATGAATTTACAATCCCTCATTTGTTCTTTACAAAGTGGGCCTTCTTTCATTACTTCATCAAATCCAGAATTAATTGAGTCAGTAGATTCTTGTACAAATTGAACACCTTTTGTTCCATTAATCAAAACATTACCACGAGAATCAAACTTCATAACTCTCTTAATTGTATCAGTATCCCAACCTGCACCTTTCAATAAATCAGCAACTACTTTCTTATCTTTCATATCACTAATTTCACCAGTTCTTAGCATGTGAGCAATTTCAGGCTCCAATGGTTCAACTTTCATGAAAATTTTATTGTGTCTATTTGGAGATTTTGCCATGATTGGTTCACAAGCAGCTTTAACAGTTTCTCTATAGTTAATCAAAGGTTCAGATGTAATGATTTCACATTTTGCATCTTGAATTCTATGTGTTGCAACATCCAAGTGTAATACACCCATTCCAGCAACAATAGTTTCACCACTTTCTTCATCAATTTTTACAATCAAATTTGGATCCTCAATTGTGAGTTGTCTCAAAATTTCTACAAGTTTAGGTAAATCTTTAGGATGTTTTGGTTCAATTGCAATTTGAACAACAGGTTCTGAAACATATTTCACCCCTTCAAACATTGGAATATCTTTAACAGATGATAATGTATTACCAGCACGGCATTCAGTTAAACCCAATAAAGCAGGAATATTTCCAGCTCCCAATTCACCAACTTGTTCTCTTTGATTACCCATAAAGAAATTAACAGATTGAACTCTACCGTCTCTTTTCTCATCAATAATGTGAAGTGTTTGTCCATCTTTGATAGTTCCAGAAAATAATCGTCCAATTGCAACAGGACCTGCTGCAGGGTCTAACACCATATTGACAACCATCATAATTGTTGGTCCATCATCTTCACCGGCAAGTAATGCCTTACCAACATCAGATTCTAAATCACCTTTCCAAATTTGAGGGATTCTATATTTGATAGCGTCTTTTGGTGCAGGATGATGCTTTACAACCATTCCAAGTACTGCATCTGCCAAAGGTGCTTTTTCTACAAGTTCAGGAAGTTTTTCAGCAGTATAAGCATCAATTACATCTTTGAATGTTATTCCTCTTTCTTTCATTAAATCAGTGTTAATTGCCCATCTATCTTTAGCAGAGCCAAATGTTACACTTGCATCCTGAATTGATACTTTCCATTTTTCTTTGTATTCAGGTTCAGCATAAGTATCAACTAATTGATTGAAAGTAGAAACAACTTCTGCAAGTTGGGCTTGCATTTTTTCTGGAGTTAATCTCAATTCTTTGATTAATCTATCCACTTTATTGATAAACAAAACAGGTCGGACTCTTTCTTCAAGTGCCATTCTTGTTACAGTTTCAGTTTGAGTCATAATACCTTCAACTGCATCACATACAACAACTGCACCATCAATTGCTCTAAGACTTCGAATAACCCTTCCACTGAAATCAACGTGGCCAGGAGTATCAATCATGTTAATGACATAATCATTGTCGTTTTGAGAATAAAGCAAAGTAACATTAGCTTGGTAAATTGTAATTCCTCTTTCTTGTTCTTCTTTGTCAAAGTCCATTGCAAGTGCTTTTCCAGCAGCTGAGGGGGCAATAATTCCAGAATAAGCTAACAGACTATCACTCATAGTTGTCTTTCCATGGTCAACGTGTGCAATTACACCAAAATTACGAATATTTTGTTTATTCTTGATAATTTTCATTACTTCTTGTGTTGACTTGAATTTTGCCATAATGCGAAAACCAGTCGAGCATTATATAATGTATGTGATATTTAGTCATGAAATTAAATTGTTAATTTTTTTAATCTTACAGAATTTAGAATTTTAAAAAAATCTACAAAAATGATCGTCGCTAATTAAACCAGAATAGAATGATTTGGATTTTTATTACGACCCTTAAAAAAACAAGTATGGAAATTTCAGTAGGACATACTCCAGATTCTGATGATGCATTCATGTTTTATGGAATGTTTACTGACAAAGTCCCATCACCAGATTTTACTGTAAATCATGTGATCGAAGATATAGAAAATTTGAATCTCAAGGCAACAAATCCAGAATTAGATGTAACTGCAGTTTCAGTACATGCATGCGCATACATCCCAGGGTATACAATTCTAAGAAGTGGCGGAAGTTTTGGGATTAATTATGGTCCGATAGTTACAGCAAAAAAACAAATGACAATTGAAGAATTAAAAAAATGTAAAATTGCAATTCCAGGAAAAATGACATCAGCATTTTTGCTACTACAATTAATGATAGGAAAATTTGACTATGTTGAAATGAATTTCAGCGACATTCCAAAAGCAGTAGAATCAGGAGAAGTGGATGTAGGATTAGTAATTCATGAAACTCAATTATCATATGAACAGGAAGGAAATGTAAAAATTTTAGATGTTGGAGAATGGTGGGATAAAACCACAAATGGGTTACCAGTTCCATTAGGTATCAATGTAATGAGAACCGATTTAGGAATGGATACAATTGTTAAATTTGACAAATATTTACAAGCATCAATTGAATTTGGAATAAAGAATTTTGATGATGCTTTAGAATATGCAATGCAATATTCAAGAGGAAAAGAACGCTCTTTAATTGAAAAATTTGTGAAAATGTACGTAAACCCAGTAACTGTGAACATGGGAGATCCTGGAGAACAAGCAATTAGAAAATTATTTGAGATGGCAAAAGAAAAAGGATTAGTTCCAGATTTTGAAATTAGTATTGCCACCAAGTAATTATAGAACAAAAAAATTATTCAATTATGTCTGATGAACTTGATGGTGACGGTATTGGTGGAGCAGTTTTAGAAGTTTTAACAGGTAATGCATTTAGGTTATTGGTAAGTCACACTAGAAAAGACAACAAAGGAGATTATGGAAAAACTGAAAAAATCATAATGGGGTTAATCAAAGAAGAAGAACAAGTACAACGTCCAGAACAAACAAAAGAAGATTTGGAACGCGCATTAATTGGAAAATTTGTTACATGTAAAGTTCAATACAGAGATTCAAAAACAGATGCACTAGTATGTAATGTATTTGTTCAAAAGCCACCAGAAGGTTCAGTGTAATTTTAAAAATAAAACATAGATAAGAAATATTTAGTTGAAATTTAACAATTATTTGCTGATGATTATGTCAACGGGTTCTCTCTGATTTTCCTCAAAACTGATGAATATTGCCGAATTATGAAGCACGAAATTAATACAGTTCAATGAAATTTGCAAGAATAATTGTCATAGTACCATAGACTATCAACGATAAAGCAGCAAGGAAACATCCCCAGTTTACTGCCTTTTCATATTTGAAACCACTTCTATAATCAAGGAAAATTCCTCGCAGGCCATTAAAGCCATGAACAGATACCAAAATTAGAATTAATTCTAACAGTATGGCATAAGTTAAGTTCTGATAATTTGAAACTACAAATTCATAAGACAAGGAAGATGCAAAATGTCCTGTTGAAAATCTTACCGAAATATGTAATGCAACTAATCCAATGGCGCCCAAGGCAGTACCATAATGAATTTTCCTAATGTGACTCTCTCTAATCCTCAAAATTCAAAAAACACATCCAGTGCATAGTATAATGCTAATGCTGAAACACCCATAGTGACATAGATACATAATCTATTTTTTTTACCCATTGATTGAATTTGATATGGATAATCAGGTCTAGTTGGAGTTCCAATTCCAAGTCCACCTTGTTGAAACATTAATCTAATTCCATTAATTGCATGAAACGAACCTAAAGCAATCATCACAGACAATACAACAAAACCAGTAGGCGAGTATGTCAAAAACAACATTTGTCCCCAAGACATACGATCAAGAATAGTTGCAGCATGAATTACATGTACAACAAAAAACACCAATAGGTAAATTCCAGAAATTCGCATAAGTAACCAAGAAACTCTACTTATCCCATAACCTCTAGGGTTAAACCATGAACGAATGCCTTTCTTATTTTCTTTGTTCAGACCTTTACTAAATTTACACAGTATATAGTATCAAATTACTTGACTTTGCTGGTGCCAAAAATCATATAATACAGGTAAAGAGAACAAGGGTTATGACAGATGATGTATGCGATTTTTGCAAAGGAGCTGGTTCAAGTTCAACAAATGTATGCGTATATTGTAATGGAACAGGAGAATGGAATCAAGCTGCCCAATCATATGTAAAAAATCACATTTGTCAATGTATTGTATTGGACAGAAAATTTTGTCCTGTATGCAACAAACCATGTCATCACGATACAAGTCTAAATCCAAAGCAAACAATTGATTCAGGACATGGTGGAATGTCAGTGCCTGAAATTCCAATGTAAGAAAATAATTATCAGAATTTTAAATAATTAAAAATCACTAAAATCGGTTAATTTTACAATGGTTTAATTACGACACCATTTGATTAAAGCTAGAAAACATGTCATACAATAGAGAAGATAGACAAATGTTTGATGCAAAATGCGGTGATTGTGGTACCGATTGTCAAGTACCATTTCAACCAAAAGAAGATAGACCTGTATATTGCAGAGAATGTTTCCAAAATCACAAACCAGCACCAAGAAATAGAGACAGATTTGGTGGCAGACAAGGTGGAAGATTTGGTAGAAGAGATGATAGACCACGAGAAATGCATGATGCAAAATGCGGTGATTGTGGAAATGATTGTCAAGTACCATTTCAACCAAAAGAAGACAGACCTGTATATTGCAGAGAATGTTTCCAAAATCACAGATAACATAAACAAATTGTTTTGAGAAAAACACTCAAAACTTTGTAACTTTTATTAAATTTTCAAAAAAACAACTTTGCGGCATAATAAAAAATTTGTAATTAAATAGATCGAAAAAAAATTGATTCCCTAATATATGATGAAATTTAATTAATCATAGAATGGTTCTTGTAAATAAAAAAATGTTAGCAGGAGGAATGGCAATGGTAATTGTTGGATTAGCGTTGACTATTAACATCAATGCAGCAGTTCCGGTAGGTCAAGCAGGAATGACTGAAGAAGAAAAACTGGATTTGATGTTAGCAGAACAAGAAAATGAAGATTACAATACATTGGCAGGGATTTTATTCGGATTAGGGTTTTTACTAGTGTTGATTAGTTTTGGTGCTCGAAGAAAGAAAGGCAGTAAACCAACAAAGAATGTTGAAAAAAAAGTGGAATAAGATTCATTTTCCGTTTATTTTATACAGTACAACATCTTCTGAGATGTACGTTTGATTCCAAAATCGCGTTAACCAATTCGGGTTAACAAAACGTGGTAAATGTAGAACGGAACTCTCCAATCTACATGAGGTTGGTTGAGACTCTTCATCTCACCAATCTCACTATTCAGAAAATTATTAAACATTTTAAGTCAAAATGAATTTGAAACAAGTAATGATTCAAGCAGAAATTAGCATATACCCATTAGCAACAAAGACAACTAGTGTGAGTTTTTACATTGCTAAATCAATCGAATCAATAAAAAATATAGAAAATTTAAGATACGAAATTAATTCGATGGGAACAATTTTAGAATCAGATGACATAGATATAATCAACAAAGCATCTAAAAGCATGATAGAAACAATTCATCATTTGGGAATTAATAGAGTAGAAGTAATTTTAAAAATAGATTCACGTAAAGACAAGCAGGTAAAAATGGAAGAAAAAATTGAATCAATAAAAAAACAAATGGATTAAAATTGTTTTAAAATTCCAAAATGAGTATTTCTTTGAGCAGGAATTCTACCTATTTCTTTAACCATAGTTGCCAATTCATCCACTGAAGAAGTAGTTGGCTTTCCAGCTGCACGATATATTTCCTCAGAAAATGCAGTTCCAACTAAATCACTTCCACCATTAGATAAGGCAACTTGAGCTAATTTTTTGCCATAAGCAACCCAATAGACAGAGATATTATTCAAAGTATTCGCAAGCATCAATCTAGATAATGCAATAATTCTCAAATCATAAACTGAAGAACATTCATTTGTTACTAAATTATTTTGTTCTAGTTCAGTATTATCTAAACTAAATTTCAAAGGAATTAAAGTTACAAACCCATTTGTTTTCTTTTGAAGTTCACGAATTTTTATTAAATGATCAACAATATGTTCTGGTTTTTCAATATGACCGTACAGCATTGTTACATTACTTTGGATTCCCATTGTATGAGCTTCCTCAATGACATCCAACCATTGTTGTCCAGTACATTTACCTCTTACAATTTTACCACGTATATCAGGATGAAATAATTCAGCACCACCACCTGGCATCGAATCTAATCCAGCAGTTTTCAAACGAGATAAAATTTCTTTGGTAGAATTTTTTGTTAATTTTGATAAGAAATGAATTTCTGCTGCAGTTAATGCCTTAATGTTTAATTCAGGATGACTTGTTTTGATAGTTTTCATCATATCTTCATAATATTCTAAAGGAAGATCAGGGTGAAATCCACCAACAATATGTACTTCTGTTGCACCCATTTGTTTTGCAATGCCAACACGTTGTTCAATTTCTTTAGGAGTTAAGGTATAAGCGTCATCCTCATCTCCCTTTCGATAAAATGCACACATTTGACAACTTGCAGCACAAACATTAGTGTAATTCATGTAATACGAAGCAGCAAATGTTACAGTATCCCCAACTAATTTTTTCCTAGTAGAATCTGCAACTGCACCAAGTAAATGTAAATTGTCATAATCCATTAATTCCAAACCATCTTTGTAAGACAATTCCTCACCTGCCAAAGCACGATCTAATGCCTGAGAATCACCTACAATTTGCTCTAACATACAGTTACGCATTCTCATAAGGATATATTCCTTATACTCTTAAGAAATAAGTAACCAATAAAATCAGAATATGTGTGGTACTTCCATTAATTGATGAACATAAACCAAAATGTTACTTATGTCACGAAGGTTTTGAAAATATCGAAGAATTAAGAGAACATCAAAATTTGAAACATAAAGATTTCTTTGAAACAAATGAAAAACAAAATAACAGAGAACCTGCACCAGGGGATGTTACAGTTTTTTAGTAGTGTTAATTGATTTCAAAAGTTCTTGTGCAGTATCTTTAGAAATTTGAGCCAAAGTGCAGTGTTCATCAATAGATAGTGCTCTTTTGAAACAACTAATAGATTCAGTAAGATTTCCTAATTCACCTAAAGAAAGTCCTTTGTATGCAAGAGCCATGGAACATTTTTGATCAATATCTAATGCTTCATCATAACAAGCAATTGCATCTAAATATTGTTCACTCAAATGTAATGCAGAACCTTTGTTAATTAGAGCATCAATATTTTTTGGAGATAATTCAAGAGCCTTATTGAAACTACGTAGAGATAATTTGATTCTACCAAGAATTTGTAAAGTGACTCCTTTATCGATTAAAGCAGAAATATTTTTTGGATCAATTTTTAAAATCAAATCATAGAATTCAATGGCTTCTAAAAAATTCTCATCATCAATGCAATTATTTGCGTTTAAAAATAATTCAACTAATTCTTTATTCAATAAATCATCTAATTCATTGTTAATAATATAGTGATCCTCAGTTTGAATTTTATTTTGTGGAATTGAGAGTAGTTTTAACATACAGAAAATTGAAAATTATTGAATTAAACTACGAGTAATTCCGACATAACCTATCTAAACAGATTAGAAGATATCAGGCTCAAATAAGGATAAAAATGAATTAAAAGAGTTTAATTCATTCATTAACAATCCTTGCATTCAGGGTCAGTGCAGACAGGATTGTGTTTTCCATCGCGTGTAGGACGGGCTGTATCTCTACGTCTTTGTGTTCTTGTCATAACCATAATAGGGTTTCATGATTAAAAAGGTTAATTCAAAAATACACATAGTGGTTATGAGGAAAATTTGTCTCTAGGATCAAGTTTAAGGGAATTGTTAAAACATTCCATTGATTCAGCATAACGCCCTAAGCTTCGAAGTGCAGCACCCTTGTAGTTCCATAAATCAGGGTCTTTTGGGTCTAGCAATAATGCCTGTTCAAAAAAAGATAATGCGTTGTTAAAATCACCATTTTCTAATAGAGATTTACCAGAAGATACAAGTTCTTCGATTTTACTCATAGTAATTGAAAGATATTGTACATATTAAATTTGAACATATGAACAAAAATTATCAATGAAAAAATATACGACTAAATAGAACAAATTGCTATTTTCAATAACATAGGATTAAGAAAATGAATGTATTTAAAATTTTTATAATTTTAGCAATTACAATTGGAACAGTACAAACAGTAAGTGCTCAAGATAATGATTCGGGAAATGAATTAAAAATATCAGATGATGAAAAAATTATTTTATTTGCAGGTTTTTCTATTGCAGTAATTGCAATATTTCTATTTTTAGCTAGAGATGTCATATTGAGAAAAAAGACGGCATATGATAAACAAGAACATGATTCAAAAAAAGATAGAACATATGAAAAATATCACTCAGATTGGGGAGACGATTATGAAGAAATTGGAAAAAGAGGAAACACCAGAGAAGAGAAAGAGTTCAGAGATGAATTGGCAAATCAAAACTTACCTAATTATTATGAAATTTTGGGAATAAAAAAAGATGCAACTGCAGAACAAATTAAGAAAAGTTTTAGAGAATTGGCAAAGAAAACTCATCCAGATAAAACCAAAGAAGATTCTGAACAAGAAATGATTAAAATCAATAAAGCATATGAAATATTATCAGATGAAGAATCAAAAGAAAAGTATGACAGATATTTTAAATCAAATTAAACGGATTCTAATTTAATAATTATCATACTCAGTTCGATTGAATCAGGAGTTTGAACACTATTAGTTAAATTGGTTAAAATTTCCAAAGGAGTTGATGTTCCATCTAACTCAATAGAAGTGGATATTTTTAATTCACCAAATTCAGTATTAGGTCCAAGCATTTTTTTAGTGAGTAAAGGAACAACTGAAAGATCATTGATTGCACCTTTCATTTTGTATGCATACTTTTCAGAAAAATATACACCTCCACGAGTTGTAGGTTCATTAACAGGTACAGATGAATTTTCAATCGAAACATCAACTAGAAGATAATCTTTGTCATTAAGACGAAGTGTAAATTTTGGGGAATTACTAGCAGTTAGATTCATCAAATTTTCAAATAAATCAGAATTAACAGACATGAAAAAAATTTCAATCCTAAATTATTGAATCTTGTGATTAAAAATTAAGAAAATATCGATCATTTCTGGAATAATTAAAAAATTTCTTGGAATATATTTAAAAACTCAAATTATGATCGAACAATAATGCAAGAACTTGCAAATACTCATTCAATGAGAAATGAGATTCTTAGTTTAATGGCCCAACATGGATTAGAAAATGATTGTTATCTAGAAATGTTAGACTATACAATCGACCTATTTGATAGTCAAGGTTTAGGAGTAGATTATTACGGATATCACAATATCAATCACGAATTAGAAGTAACATACGTGTCATTACTAGCACTTGATCAAAAAAAAATCAAATTCACTGAAGAAGATAAAAAGTACCTATATGTTGCAGCGTTGTTCCATGATTTTGATCCGCAAAAAAGTGTAGATAAACCTCACGAAGAAAGTGTATTGAAATTTATTTCTGAAGATAAAAAACTTAGAGAATTATTAATTTCTGCAGATATTGACCTGGAAATAGTCAAAGTGTTGATTTTAAGAACTACATATCCGTGGAATGGAGAATTAAAAAAAAATGCCGAAAAGGAAATTAAAAAATGTTTTGAGAAATCAGAAAAAACTAGAAACAGTTTAGCATTACAAGAACACATAATGGAAATTGGATGGTATTTATCAGTAATTGATAGAATTAGTGGTTATGCATTAGGAGATTTTACAAAAGCAATGGAGATGGCAAAAATGAATGCACATGCACTTGCATGGAGACCATCAATAATTATAAGAACAGCAGTAGCATATTTTGAAGAGATATTAAACAAAGAGACAGAAATTGCACAAACAATTCTAAGAACCTTACCAAAAGAAATGAGAAAGAATTTTTTTGATACAGTATTATCTTTTATGAAGATGAGGGAACAAGAAGTATGCATTCAAGCAGATTTTGCTTATGAAAATCTTAAATTGGTTCCAACAATTGAAAACAAAAGTTCTCAGGAGGATCCAGAATTTGCTCAAAAACTATATGACATATTTTTAGAATTACCAAAACCATTACAGTTTGGAAAAGATAATTTCAAAGAATCAATAAAAGATAAAAATACAATTATCAATACCTTGAGATTAAATGACAGTAATGGAGAAATCATAGGTTTTTCAAAAGGGGGTCCACTTGAAAATTATCAATTACGTGAAGAAATTAGAGATGAAAATTTTGGCTTAAAAAATACCATATTTTTAGAGCCTTTAGCCTTGAAAATGGGATATTGGGGACTACGTGGAGGTAGTGAGATGAGACATATGTTCATCATGCAGGCACATTCAATGAAATACAAGTATTTGACTAGTTTTGCACTACGGGATGTAATTAGAGCAAGAATTACAAAAGAGGATGCAGAATTTGTCCAATTATTTGATCCAGAAAGATGGGATTACTATAGAGTAAAATTATAAAAAAATAAATGAAAAAATCACTTCTACAAATACTCGAATCTAAGATAAAAGGTGAGGTACATCATGAAAAATATTTCAGAAAATTTTATTCAGTAGATTCAAGCTCATATCAAATAACTCCACAGATCATAGTTATTCCAATTAATGAAGAGGATGTGATCAAAACAATAAAAATTGCAAAAAAATATGAAACATCAGTTACCGTAAGAGGTGCAGGAACTGGATTAGTTGGAAGTGCATTAAATTATGGAATAATCATAGATATGAAAAAAATTAATTCAATTAGAATTAATAAAAAATCAGCAATAGTGGGTTCAGGAGTTTTAAAAGGCAAATTAGATTTAGAATTACAAAAAAAAGAAAAATTTTTTCCTCCAAACCCATCAATAGGAAATTTTTGTTCCCTTGGAGGAATGTTAGGAAACAATTCAAGTGGAAGTAGAAGTATAAAATATGGTAGTACAATAGATAATATTAAACAAATTACATTCATTGATGGAAATGGTAAAAGAATTACATTACCAAAAAATAAGAAAGTTAGTAAAAAAATATTTCAAAATATAAAAATAGATAAGGATAAAATCCCTAAAACATCAAAAAACTCTTCAGGATATCAAATAAAGAAAATCACATCAGAAAAAAATTCCCATAAAATAATTATAGGTTCTGAAGGAACACTAGGAATTATTATTTCTGCAAAATTAAATATTTTAGACATTCCAAAAAAGAGAATATTATACATAATTGCATACAAATCAATTTTCGAAGCAGCAAAAAACAGTCAATTAATCACTAAAACAGCACCTTCTACGCTTGAATTTGTAGATAAAAATACCCTAAAACATATCAAATTTAATTTTGATAAATCGACACAATGTTTACTATTTGTAGAATACGATGAAAACATAAAAAATACTCAAAAAGAATTAAAGTTAATTATTTCAGGCAAAATAATTCAAAAACTTAGCACAAATTCAGATATGAAAACATGGTGGAAGCACAGGGATGCATCATTACACTATAGTTTAAAATCAATCAAAAAAGAATTAAGAATTCCTCATATCATTGAAGATGCCGCAGTGCCATTAGATAAAATGTCAAAACTGTTTTCAGTATTGAAAAGTATTGAAAGAAAATACAAAGTAAAAACAATAATCTATGGACATATAGGAAATGGAAATATCCATGTTAGATTAATTTCTAAAAAAACAAATACAAAATTAATTAAAAATATTGCAATTGAATATTTTAATGAAGTAATTAAAAACAATGGAACGATTTCAGCTGAGCATGGAGATGGACTTGCACGGTCTGAATTTATAAAAAAACAATATGGAGAGATAAATTATCAAACATTTAAAAAAATTAAACAAATACTAGATCCTAATTTTATTTTAAACCCTGGAAAAATCATTACAGAAAAAAGTACAGTGATAAAAAATTTAAAAAAATATTAGATTTTAGAATTACCAATACGAAAAATATAGTTCAGGATCATGAAAATTGAGATCGGATATTTGCCTATTAGTAAAAAAAATTCAACAACTTCTCGCTAATACAAGAACGAGCCTACAAAGATCATGACAATAGGATATTGTGTCAAGTGTAGAGACAAACGAGAAATCGGTAGTCCAGCACCATACACCATGAAAAATGGAAAACCTGCAATTAAAGGCACATGCCCAACATGCAGTACAGCCATTTTCAGAATAGGTAGAGGATAAGGATTTTTCAAAAAACCCAATCTTCTAGTTACTAGATAGGTCTTGCCATAGCGAAAGCAATGGCGATGGATCTTTTTCAATTTCTTGAGTAATTCTATTTTTTAGAACAAATGAAAAATTTTCAATTGCATCCTCCCCACCATCATCAAAAATTTCTTGACCAATCTCTTTGATTCTAGTATGTTTTTGATCTATTTCTGAAGAATCAGGATTTTGTAAACAAAAAGTCATTAAATCAATTAATTCCTCTTCAAGCATCATATCCATACATTAAGACCAGAGTAATTCTTAATGAATCTTTTTTCAGATTAAAAAATTTCTTCAAATCTGTTTGTCACATAATCCCAATTAATTACATTCCACCAAGATTCAACATAATTAGGTCGTTTGTTTTGGTAATTAAGATAGTATGCATGCTCCCACATATCAATTCCTAAAAGAGGTGTTTTTTGTAATGTCCAAGGACTATCCTGATTAGGAGTAGTAATGATTTCGATTTTATGATATGTTTCATTAAAAACTAACCAACACCATCCACTACCTTCAATGGAAATTGCTTTTTGAGAAAAAATTTTTTTGAAATTGTCAAAATTATCAAAATAGACATCAATTTGATCTTCTAATTTTCCGCCAGGCACTTTATCACTTTTAGGGGTTAAAGTTTCCCAAAATAATCTATGATTTTCAAAACCTCCACCAAAAAAGTTAATTGATTTTTGTCCTGATTCAGGAAGTGAATATAATTCAGATAAAATTGCAGAAATGTATTTTGGATGAGATGCAGCACCTATCTCAGCAAGAGACGCATTTAGACCATCAACGTATGCCTGATGATGTTTTAAATGATGTATTTTCATAGTTTCTTGATCAAAATAGGGCTCTAATTCATCATAATCATATGACAATCGTGGAAGTTGATAAAGAACCATAGATAAAAAAAGATAATCAACATATATTATTCAAACTGAAACAGGACATGAGAAAATTAGGTACAATAGATTTAGAAGTTTTACAGTTAGCAGTTGATCAAAATGGAACATTTAATGAAACTCATTTAGAGAATTCAAAATTAAAAAGACACGGAGTTGGAAAAATTTTAGACACATTAGCATCGCTAAAAGATAGAAAATTCATTTCAATGAATGAAAATGGCTCTTTTACAATTACTGAATTAGCTAAAGAGATTCTTTGGAGTTCAAAAATTCCAATATGGGCAAAAATTTTAAGATTATTACAAATTAAATCATGTGATTTACAACAAATTATAGAAACAATAAACAGTTCAGAAGATGAAATTTTTAACGAATTAGAACAATTAAGAAAAAAGCAGTTTGTTTTAATGTCACCGCAACGTCAAGATGAAAAGTTAATCAAAGTTTATGAAATTTTACCAGAGGGAATTGAAGTAATTGATAAAACAGAAACACAAGGATTTGAAAATATTAATTTTGGTAAAAATAAATCAGATGGAGAAATAATAGGAACAATTGAAGAGATTTTAGATCAAGTAAAAAAATTAAATTGTTCAGATGATGAAAAAAACAATATTACAAAAAAATTGGAATTATTGAAAAATAAATTAGAAATCTAACTACAGTAAAATGTTAAAATTGAATTAAGGATGTGAGCAAAGTTCTGCTAAAACTCCACTTAATGATTTTGGATGGATAAAAGTGACTTTAGTTCCTGCAGAGCCAGGTCTAATTTTCCCTAAGAATTGAATTCCACAACCTTCCATTCTTTCAACTTCACCTTCAATATCACTAGTATCTAATGCCATATGATGAAGTCCTGGACCTTTTTTATCTAAAAATTTCTTAATTGGACTTGAATCATTTGTAGGTTGCATTAATTCAATTCGACCATTCTCCAGTGCAATAATTGCAACTTTAACACCTTCAGATTCTACTGTTTCAAATTCAATTTCATCAACACCTAAGGCTTGTTGATAGACTTTAGCAGATTCTTCAACATCATTTACTGCAATGGCAATATGATCAATTTTCAATTAAAAGACCTCCTTTGGACGATATTCTCCAAATACTTCTCTGAAAGTATTGCTAATTTCACCAGTTGTTGCAAATGCTTTTGCAGCAGTTACAATGTAAGGCATGAGATTATCTTCAGTTTCAGCAGCACTTTGCATTGCAGATAATGCTTTTTCTAATTTTTTAGAATCTCTTTCAGTACGTAATTTTTTTAATGCTTTCTTTTGTTGAATTTCAATCCTACCATCAATTCTAAGAAGTTCAGGTTGTTCTTCATCTTCAGAATATTTGTTGACACCAACAATTACTCTATCAGCATCATCAGTTTCTTTCTTTAGACGATATGCATTTGCTCTTATTTCAGACTGGAAGAAACCTTTCTCAATTGCTTTTACTGAACCACCCATTTTTTCAATCTTCTTCAAATATTTCCAAACATCCGCTTCAATTTGGTCACATAATTCTTCTAAGTAATATGAACCTGCAAGAGGGTCTGCAGTTTTAGTTATTCCACTCTCATGGGCAACAATTTGTTGTGTTCTTAATGCAATTTTTGCAGATTCCTGAGTAGGAAGAGCCAATGCTTCATCTCTCGAATTAGTGTGAAGTGATTGAGTTCCACCTGCAACTGCAGCCATAGTTTGAATGGCAACTCTAACAATGTTGTTGTTTGGTTGTTGTGCAGTTAAAGATTCACCACTAGTTTGAGTATGGAATTTTAATTGTAATGAACGTGGATTTTTTGCATGGAATTTTTCTTTCAATATTTTTGCATAAACTTTTCTTGCAACTCTAAATTTAGCAACCTCCTCAAAGAATTCAATTGTACAACAAAAGAAAAAGGATAAACGAGGTGCAAAGTCATCAATTTTTAATCCCTTATCCAAACAAGTTTGGATGTATGCAATTGCATTTGCCAATGTAAATGCAATTTCTTGTGTAGCAGTACAACCAGCTTCTCTCATATGATATCCAGAAATAGAAACAGGATACCAAGATGGAACTTTTTCAGCACAGAATTCAATCATATCACCAATTAATCTCATTGATGGTTGTGGAGGATAGATGTAGGTATTACGTGCGATGTATTCTTTTAGAATATCATTTTGAGTTGTTCCTCTAAGTTCATGACTTTTGAAACCTTGTGATTCACCAACTGCAATGTAATATGCAAGCAATGTTGATGCAGTAGAATTAATTGTCATGGATGAACTAACTTTTCCAAGAGGAATTCCATCAAAAGCAGTCATCATGTCTTTGATTGAAGTAATTGATACCCCTACTTTTCCAACTTCACCTTCTGCTTGAGGGGAATCAGAATCATAACCAATTTGAGTGGGCAAATCAAATGCCATACTAAGTCCAGTTTGACCTTTTTCAAGCATGAATTTGAAACGTTCATTAGTTAACTGTGCATCACCGAATCCAGAATATTGTCTCATAGTCCAAAATCTTTCACGGAACATTTCAGGATGAATTCCTCTTGTGAAGGGATATTTTCCTGCATCCTCAGTTTGTCTCTTTTTAGAAGATTTTTGGTAAATTCGTTTTACAGAATATTCTGAATCAGTAAAAATTTTCTTTTCAGGTGCTTTGGATTTAGTTACTTTCTTTGTTGCCATAATATCACTTCACTATTGATTTACTAAGTTTATCAGCTGCAGTAAATGGATCCATTTTTTTAGAATTTATTTTTTTAAGATAATTTGAGAAAGTCTTATCAGATTGCATCATTTCTTCAACCTTTTCATTAATGTTATTTAAAACAATGTCTTTTAATTCGGCTTCAAAACGTTCAAGATCCTTTTCTTCTTTGAATTTCTTTTTTATAGTCATCATATCTTTGAGAGTTTTTGCAAAAACACTGATCCCTGCATTCTTTTTTACAGAAGTTTTTAAAATTGTAGGATTTCTATCTGAATCCCCAATAAAGTCTCGTACTGCATCAAATAGTTGATTGGTTCCAGGAAGATCACTTTTGTTTACTAGATAAATATCCCCAATTTCAGTTAATCCAGCTTTAATTGTTTGAATACTATCTCCAGTATTTGGATTAAAAACAACTACAGTGATATCTGCAATGTTGGAAATTTCTACTTCAGTTTGTCCAGCTCCAACACTTTCAATTATTATTGGATTAAATCCAGCATATTCTAAAANTCGAATACTATTTCGCAATGAACGGGAAACAGCTCCTGTAGCACCTCTTGATGCGATACTTCGAATGTATGTTCCTGAATCAGTAGATTCACTCATTCTAACTCTATCACCCAATATGGCCCCACCAGTAACATGACTAGTAGGATCAATTGCCAAGACAGCAGGTTTGGAGCCCAATTTTTTTAGAGACATTGCAGTTTTGTTGATAAGAGAACTTTTTCCAGCTCCTGCAGGGCCAGTAATTCCAATTATACTAGATTTTCCAGTATCTTTAAAAATTTTTTTTAATAATTTTCTTGTTTCCTTTTGATCATTTTCAACAATTGTAATTGCTTTAGCAATTGCACCACGTTTTCCTTTTTTTAAATCAGAAAGTAAGTCCACTAGTAAATATGATTTAGAAGGTACAATAAAATCTTGTATATGATCTAAGAGGGGTCATAAATGACATTTGGGATAGAAGTACCAATTTCATGAATTTCAGTCTTAATTTGAACATGACCAAAGTCCTCATGTTCAACTTCTAAAACAATAGGATGAATTGCCCAACCATATTTTGGTTTATTTGGAAATTGTATTATTTCTATGAATTCAGAATCAGAAAAAGATTTTTGAAATGAATTTTCCATACCAAGTATTTCAAGAACAACAGAAGTAGTTTTTTTAGATTTATCAAAATAAGAAATTTCAACATAACCAGTATCATAGTAAATTGCTTCTACACTAAAATTTTGACGAAGAGGTTCTTTGTCATCAGTTGCACCACCAGTTAAGAATACAAGTGCTATTACAGTAAAAACACCTAGAAATATTGGAGGCCCTAATTTTTTAGCCATTTTTGAATTCTTTACGCATTACTCTTAAAAATTTAGAATTAATACGAATTCTTTCCAAAGTTTGTTTTTGAGTTCGTTCAGTACCAGGAGTAGAATTCTTTTTGAAAAATAATTTGATTTCATTTTCCATTGAATCATCAGCCACACCTGCAATACTAGCAACAATTCGATTAAACAACGGATTTCCATGTCCAACTTTTTTATTGATTTTTTTCCAATTTTTCTTCAACCATGGCCACAAAATCTTATCACCATAAGGATTAGCGGCAATTTTCATAATAGGTAATTGCATATTTTGAGATCTTACTTCAGATGTTTGAGAGAAGTCCAAAGTCTTAGCAAGGAGTTTTTTATCTTGGAATCCACACATAGCACCTAAGAAACGAAGTTTTTGTTCCATTGTCTTTGAATTTGTGTATAATTTTTTTAATTCATTGAAAGTTTTTGAATTTCCATTCCAAGCTGCAATAGAGCAGATTGGTTCAATTAAATCAGGAGACAAACTATGAGGAGATTTCAAGAATTTTTTATATTTTTGTAGTGCTTCATCAGTAACAGAATCATCATTCATTTTTCCTAATGCAGATATTGTAAAGGAACGTAATAATGCATCAGTATGTTTATCACTTTTTCTTGGTTCCCATCCAAGATTAGATAATATTTTTCTAAAGTAATTAATTGCATAACTACGAATTTCTTCTACAAATTTTTCATCAAATGCCCGGAAATACAATGATGCTAAATTATGTGCAACATTGACAGATGCAAGATAACTGTCTTCATCAAAATATGCATCAGAAAAATCAAGATAATTTCTAACTTGTTCATCCCCAGAAACACATAATGAAAATAAATCATTTTGTACTGCCCATCTATCAATAGGAGGAATACGTTTTTCATCAACTAACATTTTAAGATCAAGTAAAATTCCTTCATCATATTTTACACGATAGAAACCTTTACGACCATAATTTGCAACAAATCCAATTGTGTTTTTTGGTAATTTTACAGACATGGATTTTTTCGAAAATAATTTGTTAGAAATTTCTTTTTCCAAGCCTAAAGATAATGGAATTGACCACAAACCTTTGCTAAATTTAGAATTAGGTTCAAGTAAGTATCGTTTTTGTTTAATTTTTAAATTATTACCTGTTTGATTAATTTCAACAAGAGGAAATCCAGGTTGTTTTAACCAAGTATTAATCATTGAAGTCACTGGCATTTTGGATGCTTTTCCAATTGCATCCCACAAATCCTGACCTTTGGCATTTTTGTATTTGAAATCTGAAAGATATTTTTTTAATCCTTTTTGGAAGTTAGGTTCACCAACATAATTTTCTAACATTCGCAATACACATCCACCTTTATCATATGAAATTGCATCAAAAATTTCACGGATTTCAGCAGGAGATTTAACATCAACATCAATTGGATGAGTTGTTTTCAATGAATCCAATCCCATTGCCACATTCATTGCATCCTCAACAAATTGATTCCACAAATCCCATTCAGGATAAAATTTATCCACAAACTTAGTTGCCATAAAAGTAGCAAAACTTTCATTTAACCACAAATCATTCCACCATTTCATAGTAACCAAATTACCAAACCACATGTGTGCAATTTCATGAGATATTACTTCTGCAATGAATTGTTTGGTCCTAGTTGAAGATGTTTTTGGATCATAAAGCAAAATTGTTTCTCTAAAAGTAATTGCACCCCAGTTCTCCATTGCACCTGCAGCAAAATCAGGGACAGCAATTAAATCAAGTTTAGGTAACGGAAATTTAATTCCAAAATATTTTTCATATGAAGTAAGAAGTTTCTTTCCAAGTTCTAAAGAGAATTTACCTTTTGAAGTATTTCCTTTTGTTGTAACAACTCTAATCTGTATTTTTCCAGCTCTTCCTGTCAGGTATTCAAATTCACCGACTCCAAGATAAATCAAATAAGTGGAAACAAGAGGGGTTTTTTGAAAATGGTATATAGTTTTGTTGCCAGTTTTTTTCTTTGTTTTTACAGGCATGTTAGATATTGCAGTAAATTTGTTTTCTGCAATAATTGAAATATCATATGTTGCTTTAGCTTCAGGCTCATCCCAACAAGGAAAAGCACGTCTAGCATCTGCAGCCTCAAATTGTGTTGTTGCAAGATATTTTGTTTTCCCATTTTGTTCATATTTACTTCGATAAAATCCCAATAATCTATCATTCAATATTCCTTCAAATTCTAAGTGAATAGTACATGAACCGCGTATTTTTTCTCCAAGTTTAATTTCTAATTCTTCCTTTTTTTCATTTGTTTTTGGAGAGGATTTGATTATTTGTCCTCCAGATTTCACAATACAAGATTTAATTTTTAATTCAGCACAATTCATTCTAATTATATTTACAGATTTTTTACAATTAACAGAAATGATTTCCAAACCTGTGAAAGTGAATTTTTTTAGATCTGGTTCAAAAGTTAAATTGTAATTTGTAGGACTTGTATCCATAACTTATAGAAAATTTTAGGCTTTATGTAGATTTTCCATATGAGAAAATAATCAAAAATTGTTAAAATTATTCAGAAGAATCATCATTTTTTGGAGCTTGATCAGCTTTTAGACCTTTGTACCTATTTCTGATTGTAACTTCAGTAACACCTGCAGCTTCGGCAAGATCACGTTGAGTGATAGACACCCCATTTTTGACACAAGAAAGATACAATGCAGTTGCTGCAAGCCCCATTGGGTCTTTACCTGCAGATTCTTTTCGTTCTTGAGCTTCTTTCAATACTTTAACTGCATAACGTTTAGTTTTTTCAGAAATTTCTAACTTACTTGAAATTCGTGCAATACATTGAATTGAATCAACCACAGGCATTTTCAATTCTAATTCGTGATGCAATAATCGATAACATCTTGCAATATCTTTTCTTTTAACATTTGCTGAATCTGCTATATCTTTTAGAGTTCTTGGAGTTTCTGTATCTCTGCATGCTGCATACAGTGATGCAGCAATCATTGCAGAAATAGAACGACCTCTAACTAATTTTTTTTCTAAAGCTTTTCTGTAAATGTAAGCTGCTTTTTCAAGAACATTTGCAGGAACTGAAACTTTATCTTTTAATTTATTCAAATCACTAAGTGCTTGTCTAAGATTTCTATCAACAGGTTCGTGAACTTGACTTCGGCTATCCCAAGTTCGAAGACGTTCAATTGTGCTTTTCATTGAAGTCGATAACGGTTTTCCAGATGCATCTTTGTTTAGGGGATTAATTACAGTAGATAATCCCATGTCATGTATCATTAACGATGAAGGGGCACCTGTTCGAGCTGGATCAGCACCACCATCTTTTTGAAATGATCTCCATTCAGGTCCTGATTCTTGAGATTTTTCTGAAACCACATAACCACATTTTGAACAAAACTGTTCTCCAGTAACATCATCAGTAAGAAGAGAATTTTTTCCACAACGTAAACAACTTGGTGTTGAATTGGCAGCAACCATTTTGATTACCCTAAGAATTTTTCCTAGCTATAGTAATTTCAATTGCTGAGACGTCTCTATTTCTTCCATCAGTAGAAACAAGAGATTCAGAATTTATTGAAACATTGCTAATTTCAAATGCAGGTTTTGTTTTCTTTAATACTATTTGAGAAACATCAATTGCAGTTGAAGTAGTCAATCCTCTTGCTTTGATAGTAACAGATGGTTTTGTGGCTAATTGGACAATTGTAGATGTGACATAGGTCATTAGAGGTTTTTTACCGATGAAAATTGTATCATTTGAATTATTTGACATACAGGAGTAATTTTCAGGTCTAATTTAAACAGATAGTTCAAAAGATCAATGTCAATTATTAAGATCAGATTGTATTAGATCTTAATCGATCAGTCAATTTGATGAAATTCAATACAAACTAACACACGAATGGAATTTCAGATACAAAGACTAAACCTTTTAAAATATACATTATAGAACGAAATTATGAAACAAAAAGCAGCATCACGAAATATCAAAATTTTAGTTGCAAAATTAGGTTTGGATGGACATGATAGAGGAGCCCTTGTCTTATGTAGAGCATTTAGAGACGCAGGAATGGAAGTAATCTATTCAGGATTGTTTGCAACACCAGACAGAATTGCACAAATTGTGGAAGATGAAGACGTAGATGCAGTTGCAATGAGTTTGTTAAACGGTGCACACGGAACATTGTTTCCAAGAGTCGTTAAAACTCTCAAAAAGAAAGGAATCAAAGATGTACTAATTGTAGGTGGAGGAGTAATTCCAGAAATTGATCATAAAGACTTGGTTAAATCAGGAGTAGACCACGTATTTGGTCCAGGTACACCATTACCAACAATTATTGAACATATCAATACGGGTGTATCTAAATTAAGAAAAATATAAAATAAAAAAAGATTATTCTGTGGAATCAGGCCACATCATTTTTCGCATTTCTTTACCAACTTTTTCAATTTGGTGTTCATCATTTTTCTTCATGTATTGATCAAATGCTTCTGAACCTTTTGATTGATATTCAGATATCCACTCTTTGTTGAAAGTACCATCTTGAATCATGGTAAGAACTTTTTTCATGTTATCTTTGCTTGCAGCATCCATAACCATAGGCCCACGTGTTAAACCACCATATCTTGCAGTTTCACTTACACGTCTCCACATACCGTTAATTCCATATCTTTGAATCATATCTACAATTAGTTTGAGTTCATGTAAAACTTCAAAGTATGCAATTTCTGGTTGATATCCTCCTTCAACTAGAGTTTCAAATGCATTTGTTACCATAGAAGCTGCACCACCACATAGGTCTGCTTGTTCACCAAACCAATCAGTTTCTACTTCTTCTTTGAAAGCAGTTTTGATTAATCCAGCTCTTGCACTACCAATTGCTTTGGCAATTCCTAAAGTTCTATCCCAAGCCTTTCCTGTAAAGTCTTGTTCAACTGCAACAATAGATGGAGTACCAAAGTTATCAAGATAAGTTTCTCGAACTTTGGAACCAGGTCCTTTTGGAGCAACCATAATAAGATCTACATTACTTGGTGCTTCAATCCATTTGAAATAGATTGCAGCTGCATGAGAAAATGACAATGCTTTTCCTTCTGAAAGATTTGGTTCGATTTCATCTTTGTAAACTTGACCCTGAATCATATCTGGAAGTAAGATGTGAATAATATCTCCTTGTTTTGTTGCATCTGCAACAGACATTACTTTATGACCATCAGCTTCGGCTTTTTTCCAGCTTTTACCACCTTCTTTAAGACCGACAATAACATTGAGACCAGAGTCTTTCATGTTATTTGCTTGAGCATCACCTTGAATTCCATAACCGATTACAGCGATTGTTTGATCCTTAATTGGATCTAGACTGATTTCGTTATCTTTCCATGTTTTTGCCATAAGGTGTGTAAAGGACGTGCAAATATTAACTATGGAAGTAAATTTAGTGAGAATAAACTAAATTTCAATAATTTTGTCACAACTACGACATTTTACAGTAACTTTTTCGCCAGGAAGTCGGATAAATCTTTTAGAACCACAATTTGGACAAATCGGACAAGAACGTGCAGGCTCCATCAAATAGTTAGGATAATGTAGATTTTATTAAATTACGCTATAGGATTTTTCCACTACCTAAAATTCTGATAGTAGTAGATTCAGGTTTTAAAATAACCGCAATATCATTTTTTTTACAAACAATAGGTTTCTCAAAAATTAATTTTAATGGAGTAATTGAAGAGAATTTTGCGGCTTTAGTTTGTAATCCAATATTTACAAGGCAGCCTTGATTTTCAGCAATTTCACTTTTGTAAAATGGGCTTTTCTCAAAATCAAGTTCAATTTCAGTTTTAATTTCAACTGCATCCTCAACAGAAATTACATCACCGCGTCCAACTTCATCAGGTTTTGCACCCTTTACTGCAAGACCAACTCGAGCTGGACAAACAGATTCAGAAACAGGATCATCGTGCATCTGAATTGATTTTATTAAAACATCAATGTTGTGAGGATATAATTTCAAATTATCATATTGTTTAATTGTTCCATTAGTTACTTTACCCAAAATAACAGTTCCAACACCTTTGACATCAAAACAATGATCAATTAATAATTCAGCAGGATTGTCATTTGTGATGGGTTCAAGTGTATTCATCTCTTCTTTAATTTTATCTTGCTCCACACGAGTATAATTTTCAACAACAGTTCCCTTGATCATCATGTTTAGTTTTGATTCATCAACATCAAATGTATGGGACAAAATTCCTTTTTCTTTTTTTAAAGAATCCAAAGCAATGATTTGTTCGCCAGTAAATTTGTCTAGTTTATCTACATGAAAGATTACATATTCAGCTAAATTAATGGCCTGAAATAGAGGTTGAATTTTTTCTGGAAATCCATTTGGAATAACCCAAGTTTTGATAATATCAGACTCTTTTCTATCATAAAGAGTCAAATCAGACTCTGTACCTTTTTTTCCAAATTCTGATGCAATACCTTGCTTTCCTAATACAACAAAATTGATAGATTTTACCATAATTATAAAACAAAAAATTCGTTCTTATGAATTTTTGAATTTAAAATTAATGATTAATGCTTGTGATTTTTGATACAACTATCGCAATATTCATTTCCGCATGTATCACAAGAAATTAGCTGTCCTGGCCTATATCCTGTAAAACATTCATCACAACTTGTGCCATTCATAGAAAAATTTAGAAGTATAATTTTAAAAAGATATCACTATTTGAGACTGAATTTAGGCATATTTTGAAATAAAATCATGGAAATTTTTTCAATACAGAGACATAACTTGCAAATCTATGATTTTTTGGTTTCAGTAAAATCTGTTTATATTTTGAAATTGGTTTTCCAATTGACCCATTTAGTCCCAATGGACCATTAACAAATTTTTCTTTATCTGCCCAGCCTAAAACCTCATCAGAGGGAGCATAATGGTTAACAATTTTTTTATTAACAATATTTTGAAGAATCTTTCCATACTTTTTTGATGATGGAACGTCTTTAGTGATAGATGCACCAAAAAAATATACACCCTCAACAATTCCAGTATTGTTTTTCTTTTTTGCAAGATATTCCAATGTACTCAAAATAACTTGAGTACCAAGAGAGTGTCCAATTAAACGAATTTTTGTAGTAGGACTATATGATTTAAAATCCTCAATAAATTTTCCCAAGTTACGTCCATTTTTCTTTGCAATGACTTGACCTGCAGTTAATGATCTTTTTGCATATTTCATTAAATGAGCACCAGTAGTGTTTGAGTCATAACTATATCCAATTACAGGATAAGAGTATCCCAATTTTTTTAGTTTATTTTTTGCCAAAACAACTTTTGCAATTGCACCAGCATTATCATTTCTTAATCCATGAATCATTATTGTTAATTCCTTAGAATCAACTAATTTTTTAAAATCTTGTTTTGGATATAGATAGTATGAATTATTTTTGATAGTTTTTCCATTTAGTAAATTATAGTATCCACGAGTTGAAATTCGGGGGACAGGTTTCATATTTACTCAGAGGGTCCTAATTCTTTTTTGTATTTTTCAATATCAGATTTTTCAATTCTGGCAAATAATGGAGAAGCATCGCCAAGTTCATGTCCAAATGAAATACTCAATTCAGACTGGGATGACCACAAAACATCAGCCACATTTCCATTTAACCCTAATTGAACCCATATTTTTTGGGCAGATTCAGGCATAAATGGAAAGATTGCAATGGCAAAACTCCTAACAGCATTTACAGATAGATATACACAATTTGTAGTTCCAGGACCATTTTTCCAAGGCTCCTTGTGTTGAAAATACTGATTGAAAAATGAAGAAACCTCCATTATTTTCTTTAATGCCCTATCCAAATGATTTTGTTCCATTAAAGTAGAAATGTCAGTAGCAAGGGATTTTATTTTTTGTTCTGCTTCAGAATCTTTTTCATCAAATGATTCAGTTTCAGGAATTTTTCCATCAAATGATTTTTTTGTAAATCCTAAAGCACGATTAACAAAATTTCCCAGATTGCCAATTAATTCTGAGTTTATTCTAGTTGTAAAATCATCCCAGTCAAAATTCAAATCATCTTGAGAATAAGGATTAATAGAGACAAGATAAAATCTCAAATAATCAGCAGGATAGTACTGCAAAAATTGTTTTAATCCAATATACCAATTTCTACTCTTGGATATTTTTTTTCCTTGAAGTGTAAGATGACCTCTAGTTGGAATGTAGGTGGGTAGTTTGAATTCTTTATTGATTCCCAATCTCATTGCAGGTAAGAATAGATAATGATGATATACAATATCCTTTCCAATAAAATGATAAATGTCTGCAGAGTTCCAAAACTCTTTACCATTAATTCCTTTATCATTTAGAAATTTTAATGCAGTTGAAATGTATGCAAGGTGATTATCAAACCATCCATAGAATACCTTGCCATCTGCACCATCAAGTGGAACTGGAACACCCCATGGAATATCTCGAGTTATATCCCAATCAATTAATCCCGATTTAATCCAGTTTTGAACATATTTTTTGACATCCTTTTGAAGAGTAGAAGTTTGTTCCAACCATTCAGATAATGAATCACCAAAATTTTTGAGTTTGAAAAAATAATGATTAGTTTTTTCCTTTGTAGGAGTTTGGCCACAAAGAGAGCATTTTGGATCAGTTATCTCCTCAGGAACACGCCCACAACTCTCACATAAATCAGAATATTGATCCTCAGCCTTGCAATGAGGGCAAATCCCTTTAACATATCTGTCAGGAAGGAATTTTTTATCATTATTGCAATAAAATTGAATTATTTCCTTTTCATAAATGTGACCAGCGTCATTTAATTTCTTAAAAACATCTTGTACAAATTCAATATTTTCTGAAGAACTTGTTTTGTAGAAATAATCAAAATTAATTCCAAATGCAGTAAAATCATCATAATCACGTTTGTTCCAATGAGCAACATAATCAGCAGGAGTTTTACCTTCTTTTTCAGACTGGATTAAGATAGGAGTTCCAAAATCGTCAGATGCACAGACATAGTATGCTTCAACACCATTTTGTTTTAGAAATCTTGTAGTTACATCTGCAGGGAGATATGTAGATGCAACATGACCCAAATGGATCTCACCATTTGCATAGGGTAATGCACTTGTAATTATAGCTCTATTATTCATTATACAGTTCTTAAAAGTAAAATCGGAGTTAAGAAGTTTTACCAAATTTTGATCATGTTATTAAATATCCTCAGGCGCATATGTTCTATTAGTGAAGAAACCAAACAAAGTATCCAATACAGCAGATTCATTAGCTGAAAATGTTCATCGCCATGCTAATTGGTTAGATAAACTACGTCAAAGAGCAAAGAGAGAATTAACTCCTAAGATGTTTGAAATGTTTGCAAAATATGATGAGGATTTAGTAATGTCAGCTGTCGCAAGTTCAACAAGACATACTGCTCTAAGTAAATTCC
>CP054849.1:784839-792701 GCA_044358425.1 Marine Group I thaumarchaeote
TTATTTGCGTATTTTACTTGTTCTGGAGTTAATTTATCAATTTTAACATCCATAGCCTTCAATGCATCAAATGCAATTTGAATATCAATCTCTTTTGGAACATCAATGATTTTGTTTTCCATTTTTTTGTGATTCTTTAAGATATACAATACAGACAAAAGTTGATTTGAAAATGATTGTGCCATAACTTCAGGAGGATGTCCTTCTGCAGATACCAAGTTAGCAAGACGTCCTTGTCCAATCAAGTAAACTTTTTTACCATTTTTCAAAGTACATTCATCAAGTGTTGGTCTAACTTCTTTAACGGATTTTGATTTCTTTAGCAAAAAGTCTGCATCAATTTCAACATCAAAGTGTCCAACGTTGCCCATAATTGCACCATCTTTCATTTTTAAGATGTGCTCTTTTCGAATTACACTAGTCATTCCAGTACAGGTGATAAACATGTCACCGACTTTTGCTGCTTGTGCCATTGGCATTACTTCAAATCCATCCATGTGAGCTTCCAATGCTTTTACAGGATCTACCTCAGTGACAATTACTTTAGAGCCCATTCCACGGCATCTAGATGCAACACCACGTCCGACCCATCCGTAACCAACTACTACAACACGTTTAGATGCCATTAGTAAATTCATTGCACGCAAGTAACCATCAATCGTACTTTGACCAGTACCATATTGGTTGTCAAACATATGTTTGGTGACAGCTTCATTTACCAAGATTACAGGATAACGTAATTTTCCTTGATTTTCTACTGCTCTAATTCTAGTGACACCTGCAGTAGTTTCTTCAGTTGCACCTAAAACTTCCATGTCTTTGAATCTTTTATCAAAATGTGCTTTGATATTCATGTCTGCACCATCATCAGTTAGAATTGTTGGTTTGTGTTTGAGTACTTGATCAATTGACCAATCATAGTCTTTTACAGACTGTCCATGCCATGCATAAACATTGATTCCCTGTGAAGCCAAAAATGCGGCAATGTTATCTTGGGTGGTAAGAGGATTACCTCCACAAACTGCAACTGTTGCACCTAATTCTTTTGCACCCATTAACAAAACAGAAGTTTCTTTTGTAACGTGTAAACAAAAACCAAGAGTAATTCCCTTGAGAGGTTTTGATTTTTTTAATCGATTAATAGTGTTATCTAAAATTTGCATATGAGATCTAGCCCACTCGTAAGAGAGTTTTCCTTCCTTGATCAGTTTTGGACTAGACTTTACTTTACTCATATTCAAATGCCCCTTTGAGGAGTATAAAATGCTATCATGCGAATGTAAATAAATGACAAAGATTTCCATAAACCAATGGCATGGAAGAAAATTGCAGATAAAGGAGATGTGCCAGCAGGCGGAGGTAAAGCATTCAAAATTGATGGAAAACAAATTGCAATTTTTAATCAAGATGGATATCATGCCATGGATGATCTTTGTGTACACCAAGACGGATCAATTGCACCAGGTAAACTAGAGGGAGACATTGTAGAGTGTCCATTACATTTCTGGCATTACAATATCAAAACAGGGGAATTAGTCGATTATCTCAAAGATGTTAAATTAGAGACATACAAAGTTGAGAAAAGAGACGACGGTCTATACGTAGACATTTAGAAAAAATCAACTAGTAATTTCTTTAAATTCATTCAAAAGTTTGATATCAACAAAATCAACATCACATTTTGCTTGAGTTTTGTAAGAAGAATCTATTTTGATTAATTCTGACAAAATTGCCAAACCATCTTTTACATTACCAGATTTAATTACTGAAGAGGATTTGTTGTATAGTGCAGTCTTGTTTTTGGGTTTAATTTTCAATACAATGTCAAAACATCCGATAGCCACATCATACTGTCCAATATTATGATGACATAAGCCCTTGTTTAGTAATGCCAGTAAATTTTCTTTTTCTTGCAAAAGAACTTTTTGATAGCAAATTATCGCCTCATCAAATCTACCAAACCTTCCAAAAATATTACCTTTTTTTAGTAATGCCTCAAGATGGTTAGGGTTTTGATCAAGAACTTTTTGATAAAATGATAATGCCTCTTTAGGATTATCTAAATTCAATGATCTTTGGCCATCACTCAACAATTGTTCTATTTCAGACATAATGAAAAACCTCAAGCAATTACATTAACAAACACATTTCCAAATGTATAACATTTGTCATCAATAACCACATCAATTGGAATGGGTTCTAGAGATGTGTCCAACATAGATTTAATTTCATTTTTGGTAAACCACTGACTTCTAAAACCAATACGATTATGAAAAACTCTATTTGTTTCATCAAAAGAATCATCATCTATTTGTTTAATCATTGGGAGCATAGAATCATACATTTTTGGTGCAACAAAACCAAAATCATCGCCATTAAACATAGTCAGAATTACCAATCCGTTTTTTCCAGCAATAGTTTTCATATTGTTAATGAAGCTTAGCCGTTTATCTGATGGAACTACACCCAACGTATTATATGAACACATTACAATATTGGAATTTTTTAACTCAAAGTATTGAGATAGATTTGAATCAGTCAGATCATATTTTAAAAAAGTTATTTCAGATAACCCATCATGAGAAATATTTTTCTGATTTGCATAATTCAACATAGAATCAGAATTTTCAACACCAAAAAATTTAATGGAGTCATTACGTAATTTTTCATCCAGGGCAAAAACTACTCTACCAGTACCAGCACCCATATCAATTATTGAAAAATTTTTGTATGAATCACCATGTTTTTGGCATAGAGTATCCAGAATTTCAATTTCTTTTTCAAGATAATTAATAATTAATGGGTTTTGATTATCTTCCACACTTTTATCATAATCAGCAGCCAAACCATCCCAGGATTTATTATCCATAAATTTCTCCATTTTTCAATTAATTTAAAGTCTAAGATGATTATTCGATTAAAGATCAGCATTACAGGTCAATTAATATTCCAAGAAATTTTTTAGAAATATCATTGAATCAAGACATCATAAACAAAATAATTTCTCAAGATTATGCTTCAATTACAAATAAAATTGAAGAGTTTATGGAGAATGAATTAAAGAAAAATAATTCAAAAGGGATTATCTTAGGACTAAGTGGAGGAATTGATTCAGCAGTTTTAACATACATTTGTAAAAGAAAATTCAAAGAAAAAACACTTGCATTAATCATGCCAGATACAGACATCACACCAAATAGCGAAACTGAAGATGCAATGAAAATAATCAGTTTAACAGGAATTGAACATAAACTAATCGACATAAAGCCAATTGTAAATGAATATTCCATGTATTTAGTACCTAATGAAAAATCCAAAGGAAATCTTAGAGCAAGAATTAGATCAAATATACTCTACTATTATGCAAACATTGAAAATTATTTGGTCCTAGGTTCCAGTGATAAAAGTGAATATTTAATTGGATATTTTACAAAATACGGAGATGGCGCATCAGACATGACGCCAATTGTTTCATTGTATAAATTGCAAGTCAGAGAAATTGCAAAATACTTGGGAATTCCAGAAAACATAATATCAAAAAAGAGTAGCCCACATCTTTGGAAAGATCATGAAGCAGAAGCAGAATTAGGCACACAATATGAGGAAGTAGATTCAATTTTGTATTGTCTTATTGAAAAAGGACTTACAATTCAAGAAACTGTAGAAACAACTGGAATAGACAAAGAGATAGTTGAAAAAATTTATAATTTAAACATAAACAGTGAACATAAAAGATTACTACCACAAAAGTACGATATAAAATAATATGAATATTCAAGATACGCTATCTAATACAGAACAAAAATTAGACAATTCAGAAAAAATCAAGATTTATCTTTGTGGAGTAACGGTATATGATGAGTCACATATAGGACATGCTAGAACAATTATCGTATTTGATGTTCTAAGAAAATATTTGGAAAGTAAAAATGTACAAGTTGAATTAATTCAAAACTTTACAGATGTGGATGACAAGATAATCAATCGAGCAAAAGATGAAAAAGTATCAGCACAAGAAATAAGCAAAAGATACATTGAAAATTATTTCAGAGATTTTGATAAACTAAACATTCAACGGGCCACAAATTATCCTAAAGCAACAGAACACATTGAGGACATTATCGAATTTATAAAAAAATTAATCAATAAGGAAATTGCATATGTTTCAGAAAATGGAGTGTATTTTTCAGTATCAAAATTTCCAGAGTATGGAAAATTATCTAAGAAAAAAATTGATGATTTGAAATCAGGTTCCAGGATACAAATTGATGAAACAAAAAAAGACCCATTAGATTTTGCAGTGTGGAAATTTTCAGATATTGAACCATTATGGGACAGTCCATGGGGAAAAGGTAGACCAGGATGGCATATCGAGTGCTCAGTTATGAGTATGAAGTATCTTGGCGGGAATTTTGACATTCATGGAGGAGGAAGAGACCTAATTTTTCCACATCACGAGAATGAAATTGCACAGTCTGAGGCACATTCAGATGGTAAATTTGCAAAAATTTGGATGCATGTAGGAATGGTAACCATAACAGGAGAAAAAATGTCTAAATCTCTAGGCAACACAAAATCAATTAAACATGTATTAGAAAATTGGGGACCAAATATAATTAGATTATTTTGTTTATCCGGACACTATTCAAAAGTAATAGACTATTCTGAAGAAATGCTAAAAGAAAACATTACAAAATGGAGACAAGTAGAAACATGTTATTTTGAATTAATTCATGCTAACAGTAATCAGCAAGAAGATATTTCAGATAAGATTAGAAACATAAGTTCAGAATTTGACAATTCATTAGAAGATGATTTAAACACACATCTTGCAGTATCAGCATTTTTTGAATTAGTAAAAGAAACAAACAGATTAGCTGCTGAAGAAAAATTAGGAATAAATAACAGGTCAATAATTAAAAAAGAATTTGACAGAATTACAAAGATATTAGGATTAAACATTCCAGAAATGAGTGAAGAAGAAAAACAGAAAATAGATAACCTAATTTCAAATCGAAAAGAATGCAGAGATAAAAAACAATTTGAAGAAGCAGATAAAATTCGAGATCAATTAAATGAAATGAATATAGAATTGATTGATCATAAAGGAAAAACAATTTGGATGAAAAAAGAAAAAATTAAATCTGAAAAATAAAAATAATTGTAGGCACAAAAATTAGTTGTGGCTAATTAGTTGCGTCTAATTTTAACAGCATTTAATAGAATTAAAGGATAAGATATGTCATGAATGTATGGACTAAATTTTGGAATTGGTATGAAAATAAAATACTAGGAAGTATTGTAATCATTGCCATAATACAATTCATTCAAGTACCACATATGGTATGGAATGCAGATATTATGTTGGAAGCTGGAATGATTTCAAGAGTTCATCCAGTAATTGATTGGTTTCTTTACGGCGTAGATTTAATTGAAATTATTTCAATCATTAATGTTGGAATGATTATGTTTAGTTTGATTAAAAAAATACGAGCAAATAAAAAACAAATTAAAACAAACTAATCCTTTCTACTCCAAATAACTCTTTGAGGGAAAGGGATTTCAATTCCAGAATTATCAAGAGCACGTTTTAGAGTATTCAACAAAATAGGCTGAGCATTACCCCAATCATCACGAGGATGCCAAACATAGACATGAATATTTACGCTAGAGTCACCCAATTCTTCGGTACGGAATTCAGGTTCAGGAACTTGAAGAATAAACGGCATAGTTTGTAAAATCTCATTTTTCATTACTAAAATTGCATTATCAATATCAGATTCGTAGGAGATCCCAACAGTTGCATCTGCTCGTCTTACAGTTGAAAGAGTTAATGAACGAATATTTGATGTGAAGAATTTTTCATTAGGAATTCTAGTTACAGTTCCATCAAATCTTCGAACTTTACTAGAAAAAGTTCCAATATCAAGAAGAGTTCCAGAAATCCCCATATCAGGAAGTTCAATTGTATCGCCATGTTTTGCAGGTTTTTCAACAATTAAGAATAATCCAGAGATTAAATTTGAAACAACAGATTGAGTAGCAAAACCAATCACTACAGCAAAGATTCCTCCAGCAACCATTATTCCAGATAAATCAATTCCCTGACTGGATGTAAATCCTAGAAATGAAATAATTAAAATTCCAAAATAAATTAACTTGCTAATATTCTGTGCAGTATCCTTAGGTAAAGATGGAGCATAATATTTATGAAATAATAATTTAGCAATTTTAGCAATTACTATACCACCTGCCATAATGACACCACCAATTAACAAAGAAAGTACCGTTAATTCTCCAACAATTTGCATTTCGGATAAACTCTGAAGAAATTCTAAAATCATTATTCCAATCCCATCTCCATATGTGTACTTGTTGTTTTATCCTCCCATGTAGGAGATGCAGACCAATCAGTTTCAAGAGAAGAAGTTTGAACATCAGCGATGTTTACAGCAGCACGTTTTTTCATTGTAATTTTAAGTCCATCAAGTATAGTCTTAGAGTTTTGATAATAGAGAGTGTTATCAGTAATAGGGAATACAACTTTACTGATTGTATGTCCAAAAGATAAAGTATTTTCAACTACAATTTGCATTACACCCTCAACATAAGGATTTGAATCATCAAGATCAGTGGCCAAGGATACTTTTGCATATTTACATAAAGTACCAGTATCAGGAGAGCCATACAGACCAAATCTAGAATGTAATGGGTCACATGTTACCCAATCAAGAGAAGCATGTTTAGAATTATGAATTAAAAAAATACCTATTTCAATAGGGCAGTTAACAAACACACTTGCTGCAGAATTCTCACTAAGATAAATTTCCTTATCAAATTGTAAAAAGATATGATTAGTTCTTCTTGCAGGATAATTAAGGGGTCGGATTGGAGCCAATTCAATTTTTACATCTTGTGATTTAACAGGGATTATTTTTTCAACAACTTTTCCTTCAGAATTTTTTCGATAATAAGAAAAAGCATTTTCGCCAATTCTATGAAATTTGATCAATGTATTTGGAAGAATCAATTCAAGTTCATCTTCTAAATCATATTTACCAAAACTTGAGAAAGACACTTCAGGATTATCACTCATTATTTTCATTTTTTAATGGATAATTAGAATAGAATTGATAGATTAACAACTTTCATTGTCAATAACATTAGAAATCATAGACAAAAAATGAGTGAAATTAGCTTCTAGTTCTCTTTTTTATTGTAGCAATTTTCTTAGAAGATCTCGATTCTTTTGGTTTTGAAGTGGATTTTGTAACTTTTCCTTCAGTTTTCATACTTTTTCCACTTCTTCGAGCAGCTCGAGATTGTTCTGCTCTTGTTTTTTGTTCTTTTTTTGCTTTTTCCTTTTGTTTTTCTGTTAATTTAGCTCTAACCATACAAAATATAGAATTTAATCATACATAAAGTAATTCTTAAGAAATTTTTGTAAAGGAATTAGCAGGAACAGTCAAATTTTCAAATTTATCAGGGTGGATAATTTTAGCCAAAATTTCTAATCCATCAACAGTTCGAATACTAGGTTTACTAAAAAAGGAATTTGCATCTACAGCATAAATTTGGTTATTTTTTACAGCTTTTAGTGAATTCCAGGCAGAATTATTGTGCAAGATAGATCCATATTCAGATACTGTTCTATCAGTATCAAATCCACACGGCATTAAAATAATTATATCAGGATCAGAACGTATCACCTCATCCATATCCATTCGTCTAGAATGATCACCAGATTTACTAATTAAATTAACCCCACCAGCAAATTCAATCATCTGAGGAATCCAGTGACCAGCAGTAAAAAAAGGTTCAATCCATTCAATTGCCAATACTTTAGGGATTATTGTTTTTTC
>CP054849.1:794525-806610 GCA_044358425.1 Marine Group I thaumarchaeote
TTTCACGTAGCTGTTTTCGAGACAGCCGCCTTACCACTTGGCTACCCCGGCAATAAATCTAGAATAATCTTCATAATAAAACAAATGGGTTATCTAAGACTAATTGTCTATGTCAAAGAGTTCACTTTGAAATCGTTTTTTGATTTGTTCCTTCGTTTTATCCCATTCTTCATCAGTAATGGTGTCAGAAAATATAGAATTAAAATTAGAAAACACATCTTGACCAGATATGGAATTAATCATTGAACGTTCCTGTTCAGATAATGGAAAATATGAGGTAATTTTTTCAATAGATTGATCAGGATTAAATTTTATTTGAAAAATTTTATCAGTTAATTCCAAAGGAATATCTGTGATTTCCATAACAAGTAACAATTAGTTGATCGATATTAAAGGATAAAGACAAAATACTACAAATAGACAAAATTGGAGTATGGGATTAAACCTAAAAGATTTAGTCATTCGAGAGAAAACAACACTAGACTCATTTTCAAATAAAATTATAGCAATTGATGCATACAATGCAATTTATCAATTCTTAGCTAGTATCAGAGGTCCAGACGGGTTACAATTGACAGATTCAGAAGGTAGAATCACTAGTCATTTGAGCGGATTATTATACAGAAATGTAAATTTTTTGTCATTAGGAATCAAACCAGTCTATGTTTTTGATGGAAAACCACCGTCACTTAAAACAGCAGAAATTGAACGCAGAAAACAAATCAAAAAAGATGCAACTGTAAAATATGAAAAGGCAATTTCAGAAGGGAATTTAGAGGATGCAAGAAAATTTGCACAGCAAACTACCAGCATGAAAGATGGGATGGTAAAAGAATCAAAAGAATTTTTAACGCATTTTGGAATTCCATACATCGAAGCACCATCGGAAGGAGAAGCTACTGCAGCACATCTTACAAATACAGGACAAGCTTATGCTTCGGCAAGTCAAGATTATGATTCAATCTTATGTGGGGCAAAGAAGTTAGTAAGAAATTTTACAAGTAGTGGAAGAAGAAAAATTCCAAACAGGAATACCTACATTGATGTTGTTCCAGAAATTATTGAAACTCAAAAAACACTTGAATCAATTCAAATGAGCAGAGAAGAATTAATTGATGTGGGAATTTTAATTGGGACGGATTTTAATCCAAATGGATTTGAAAGAATTGGTCCAAAAACAGCATTAAAATTGATTAAACAACATAAGAGACTTGAAGATATACCTCAAATTCAAGAACAGTTAAATGAAATTGAGTTTGAACAGATAAGAAAAATTTTCCTAAATCCAGAAGTGGCAAAAGTTGAAGAGATTACATTCAGTGAAGTAGATTATGAAGGGATTGTAAATTATCTAGTTAAAGAAAGAAGTTTTTCTGAAGATAGAATTCAATCAACTTTAAACAGATTAAAAAAAGCACTAGAAAAAAAGAGTCAGAATCTAGATCAGTGGTTTTAAGATATTTTGATTTAATAACTAGTTCATTCAATTTTAAAAAATGCCTCAAACAGAAGCAAGAAAAACCCTAAAGGATGCTCCAATAATGTGGAGACGTATCAACTCAATAGGCATGATATTAGACTGTAATTCAACATATGCAGCAAATTTAGGATATGCAAAATCAGAGATTTTAGGTAAACCAATTTTTGAGCACGTACCAAAAGAGTCATGGGAATCAATGAATGAATCATTAAAGATTTGGTTTGAAACAGGAAAAGTAACAGATAGAAAAATTACATTTATCAGACAAGACAAAAGTACATTTTCAGGATTATTGCAGGCAACTAGTCTTTATGATGAAAATAAAAATTTGATTGGAAGTAATACAGTGATTTTTGATTTAACAAAAATGTCAGAAGAAAATATTGCAAAATATCAACAATTTTTTGAGGAATCAAATAAAAAATTAAAACAAATTAAAGAAAATGAATATGAACAATTAGATAAAGAGTCAAAATCAGAATATGAAGGATTAAAACAAATGTTTGAAATGTTGTTAAAAATAAATTTAATGCAATTAAAATAATTTTTTAAGATTTGTTTTCAACAATTTTTTGAATTTCTGTAACTGCAGAAATATCATCTAAAGTACTAGTATCTCCAATAGTTTCACCACTACCAATAGATTTTAACAATCGTCGCATAATTTTTCCGCTACGAGTTTTGGGCAGTTTTGGAACAAAGTAGATTTGTTTAGGGGTGGCAATTGCACCGATATCATTTCTAATTTGATTAAAAAGTGCTTTTTCTAAAATCGATTTATCAGTTGAAATATTTTCTTTTAAAACAACAAATGCAATAATTACATCGCCTTTTATTTCATCAGGAATTCCACATACAGCCGATTCAGCTACATTATCATTTGAAACAATGCAACTTTCCAATTCTGCAGTTCCAATTCTATGACCAGCAATTTTTAAAACGTCATCAGCACGTCCTAAAATCCAAAAATATCCATCTTCATCTTTAACTGCATAATCACCTGCATAGTAACAATCAGCGTATTTTGACCAGTAAACTGTCTTGTATTTCTCATCATCACCCCATAACGTTTGAAGCATTCCTGGCCAAGGATTTCGAATTATTAGATATCCTTTGGTATTAGGAGGAACTTCAGTTCCAAATTCATCCACTACTGAAATTTCTACACCAGGAATAGGCAAAGTTCCAGAACCAGGCTTCAAAGGAATTGTCTCCAATCCAGGTAAAGAAGAAATCATCATACCACCAGTTTCTGTTTGCCACCATGTATCAATAATAGGACATTTTTCTTTTCCAATTACTTTGTAGTACCATTTCCATACTTCAGGATTAATTGGCTCACCAACAGTTCCAAGTAAACGCAGAGAAGATAAATCAAAAGAATTAGGAATTTGATCCCCAAATTTCATAAACATTCGAAGTGCTGTTGGAGTAGTGTAAAAAATAGAAACTTTGTATTTTTGTAAAATCTTCCACATTCTAGACATGTCAGGAAAATCAGGTGCGCCTTCATACATCACTTGTGTTGCACCATGAAGTAATGGAGCATAAACTACATAGCTATGACCAGTTACCCATCCAATATCAGCAGTACAAAAAAATACATCAGAGTCTTTTATGTCAAATGCCCATTGAAATGTAGAATACAAATGAGTAAGATATCCACCAGTTTCATGTAAAACACCTTTTGGTTTTCCAGTAGTACCTGAAGTATACAAAATGTAAAGAGGATGTTCACTGTCTAACTTTTCAGCATCACAGGAATCAGAAACGTTTTGCATCAAGTCAGTCCAGAGTTTATCTTTAGATGAAATGGTAATTTCATTTTTGGTTCTCTCCAATACAATTACATTTTTTACAAATTCAAAATCCTTTATTGCATCATCAATTACTTCTTTTAATTTAACAATTTTTCCTCGTCTAAAACCACCATCAGCAGTAATTACAATTTTAGACTTTGAGTCATCAATTCTATCTTTAATTGAAGCAGCACTAAATCCTGAAAATATTACAGTGTGTATGGCACCAATTCTTGCACATGCAAGCATTGCAATTGGTAATTCAGGAACCATTGGTAGGTAAATTGTTACTCGATCTCCTTTTTGAACACCAAGAGATTTTAAGACATTTGCAAATTTTTGAACTTCTTTGAATAAATCACCATAAGTGTAGATTTTAGAATCACCATTTTCACCCTCCCACAGAATTGCAGGTTTTTGTGACTTTGTTTTCTGATGTATGTCTAAAGTATTGTATGAAGCGTTGATTTTTCCTCCTACAAACCATTTGGCAAATGGTGAATTCCAATCCAGAGTACGCTCCCAAGGGCTAAACCAAGTCAGATTATGAGCTTGTTTATCCCAAAAAGAGATAAAATCAGATTGAGCATTTTTACGTACATCCACATCATTGTTGCCTAATCCAATTTCATATTTTTCAGTCAACAAAAAGTGTATGAAATTAGATTTTTTTAAATGTTAAAAAATAAATTAAAAAAATTATTGTGCTTCCATTCTAGCAAGCCAATCATTATCGTTGTCGTCATGTGATGTTTCTGATGTCACCTGTTGTGGTGGTTCTGGAAATGCAAATGTCACTTCAGATTCAGTTGGTGGCTCTGGTATAGGGGATACTTGAGCTTCAATTGGTTCAGAAGGTGTTACGATTGGTTCTGTTGGTGCTTCTGGAAGTATTGTTTGAATCACTTGTTGTGGTTCAGGAGTCTCCAGATATGTAACGGCAGATTCTTGAATATTTTTTTCTGCAGGAGCAGTTATCTCTTGCACTTCCAATTCTAAATCAGCAATTCTACTCTTTACATTTGAAATTTCAGATTGTTCATGTGTTACATGCTCAATTACCTCAGTTGTGCATGATTTCACAGTTTCAAATGTTGCCTCAGAGATTTCATTGCTTTTGAATTGTACTTTTGCATCAAATGATAACATCTTTGCAGATTTCATTTGTGTATCCAACTCAATCAATCTTTCCTCAAGTTTAGATTTGATTTCACTTTCCATTTCGTCTAATGTTGCAAGTTTGAATTTGTATTTTTCATGAATGATTTCTGCATCTGCTTTCATGTCATCATTTTCTGAAACAATATCCATCAATGCTTTTAGACGACGTAAAGTAAGTTGTTTTTCACGAATTAGTCTTTGGGAATCTAATCTCCATTTTGGTATGAAAATTACATTTTCACCTTGAACTACAAGTTGCTCAAATTGTATTTGTTGCAATCCTTGAGAACCACAGTCAATACCAACGGATTGAATACTACCGTCAATTTCAGTGATTGTTCCTACGACTTTACCCATGAATGTTCCGTACATGTCTTTGACGTTTTTACCGATTATTTCGATATCGTCGTTTGTCATGGTAATGACTAATGAGATTTGTATAACCGACAAAGTGTAAGAAATGTTTTTAGTTTTGGTAAGATTAAATTCACAAAATCCCATTACTGGGCTCAAGAGCAATTTTAAAATTTAGAGTTTTTTTAGTAGAAATATGATTCAAAGAGAAGAACTTAATCAAATTCTAAGTTTTGTAGCAAGCAGATGGGATGCAGCAGTAAAAGAACCTGACAATAAAGCAATGGAAGGATTACCTAATGATTTTTGGATGAATTCAATTGGTGGAAAAACAGCAAAAGGAGGTTTTTGGGTTACAACAATAATGTATACTGAAAATGAAGCTGATGCATCAGGATTCAAAGAAGTATTGTTAAGATGGCAAAGTAAAGGAAATGACAAAAATAAAGATAAGACTCCCGATCTAATTCAGATTGGAAAAAAGAAATAGAGTATTATAATTGTGAAATAATTTATTCATGTTGTCAGAATTTTCAAGTACTGAAAAAAAAACTCTATCAGATCACTTTTCAAATACTGAAGATAATGTTTTTGCAATAATTACACCACAACAAGTTGATCGTGGTGCACTAATGTCAAGATACAGTAGAACTGACAAAAGTATGAGAAGAATTTTTCTTGATGAATTTTTAAAAAATAAAAACAGAGGGGAAGAATTCTATGACAGAGTTCTGTTAGAATACGGAGATGATTCTGTAGCAGAATTAGGAGAAGCACAAATTGCAATTGAAGGATTGTCAAACATAGCAGTAAAAAAAATTGAAGATAGAAGAATAGGCCTATCATATTTAGAAAAATCATCAAGATATGTAACATGGAATAAAAAAGAAAATGGAAAATACAGATTCTACAGAGATGAGAAAATTATGAATTCAAAATTTGCTACGGAATATGAAGACAGTTGTAATTTTTCTTTTGAAACATATTCAAACAACATAGAACCAATGATAGAATACATTAGAGAAAAATATCCAATTGAAAAATATAGTTTTAAAGATTCAATTGATAAAAAGGAAAAATTATTTTCTAAATTAAAAAACGAATCAGACATTAAATCTGCGAATATGATTTACAAAGGTTCAACAAAAGCTAAAGCATTAGATATTTTGCGAGGATTACTTCCATCATCAACATTAACCAATGTAGGAATTACAGGTAATGGAAGAGCATTTGAATATTTACTTACAATCCTAGGCTCATCTGAGCTAGATGAAGAGCAAAAATTAGCCTCAAAAATCAAAAAAGAATTAGATACGACAATCAAGTCATTTGTTAGGCGAGCAGACGACAAATATGGAAAGGCATTTCAAAAATATCTTAAGGATGTGAAAAATAAATCAAAGACCATTACATTAAAAGAAATTAAATCAAATCCAAAAATTGGGACAATTACAAAAATTGTAGATCATGAAACAGAAAAACAAGCATTAGACAAAATAATCACTTCAATTATGTATGAACAATCACCTAGCACATCATTTCAAAATATCATGAAACAAGTTAAAAAAATGCCCAAGGCAAAAAAAATCAAAATAATTAACGAATTTATAAAAATAAGAACCAACAGAAGACATCGACCATCACGTGCATTTGAAAATACATACTATACATTTGATTTGTGTAATAACTTTGGAATGTTTAGAGATTTTCACAGACATAGAGCACTTACATTAGAAAGACAATTACTAACAACAGATCATGGATATGTATTACCGAATGAAATCAAAATACTTGGTTTAGAAAAAGATTTCAAAGAATGTATGAATAATACTAAAAAGACTTTTGAAAAAATTAGAAATAAATTTCCAGAACAAAGTCAGTATGTAGTAAATTTTGCATATAATTATCCATATTTTATGAAATTAAATCTAAGAGAAGCATGTCATTTAATCGAATTAAGAACAATACCTCAAGGTCATATTGATTATAGACGAGTTGCACAAAATATGTACAATCAAATTAACAAAGTACATCCAAATCTTAGTAAAATTATGAAATTTGTAGATTTAAAAGAATACGATCTAGAAAGATTTGAAGCAGAAAAAAGAACAGAAGAAAAAAGGAAAAAAATCAAGAAATAAAATAATGTTATAATAATATCAAAACATAGAGAAGTCATGACAGAAAAAATTAAAAAAGATCCAGAAGAATGGAAAAAAGAATTAACTCCAGAACAATATGAAATTTGTATCAATCATGGAACTGAACCACCATTTTCAGGCAAGTACAATGAATCCAAATTAGAAGGATTTTTCAAATGTGTTTGTTGTGGTGAGAAATTGTTTTCATCAGATTCAAAGTTTGATTCAGGTTCAGGATGGCCTAGTTTCTGGCAACCAGTTTCAGAAGATAACATAGAATATCTTTCAGATACAGACTATGGAATGGTAAGAACTGAGGTTAACTGTAAAAAATGTGGTTCACATTTAGGACATGTGTTTGATGATGGCCCCAAGCCTACAAATCAAAGATATTGTATTAATTCAGTTTCATTGAAACATGAAAAAGATGAATAATTCACAAATTAATCTAGAAATTAATCATTTTTTTTAAATAAATTCTATTCAAAAATTATTAATAAAACACAATTAAGGTTAAGGAATCAAAGAGAAATAAAATGAACCACAATAACGTGAATTATCAGGAGAAAAAGATATGAGAATCATACTATGTGGTTTTGGAGTAGTTGCTCAGAGTTTAATAAAATTATTTGAATCAAGAGAAGAAGAACTGTATTCCAAATACGGATTGAAACCACGAGTATTAGCAGTATTTGATAGTAAAGGTAGTGCCATTGATCAATCAGGACTAGATTTAGAAAAACTGATACAAGTAAAAGAAAAATTTGGAACAGTAAAAAATTATTCAGAAAAAAATAATGGTATGAAAGGTAATGAAATTTTAAAAAATGTTGAAGCAGATGTGTTAATTGAAACAACAGCTAGTAATTATAAAGATGCAGAACCAGGTATGACACACATTACAACTGCAATGAAAAAAGGAATGCATGTCATTTCAGTAAATAAAGGTCCATTAGCATTAGCATTTCCATCACTAATGGAATTAGCAACATACAATCAAGTAATGTTCAAATTTAGTGGAACCGTAGGTGGAGGCACTCCAATATTGGATTATGCCAAAAATAGTTTAAGAGGAGAAAAAATCACATCGTTTGCTGGAATTCTTAATGGTACAACAAACTACATTTTATCAAATATGGCTACAGGTTTATCATTTGATGATGCATTAAAAGATGCACAAGACAAAGGATATGTGGAAGCAGATGAATCCTTAGACCTAGATGGATTAGATGCCGCAGCAAAATTAGTTATTCTTGCAAATTGGATAATGGGTATGAAAGTAACTATGCCAGACATCAAATGTGTTGGAATTCGAAAAGTAACAATTGAAGATATCAGAAAGGCAGAAAAAAATAATTCAGTATTAAAATTAATTGCTTCTTGTGATAAGGAATTAATGGTTAGTCCTAAAGAAGTACCAAAAGATGATCCTTTAGGAGTAAATGGGACATTAAATGCAATTGCATTCACATCAGAACATTCTGGAACTCAAACAATTATTGGTAAAGGAGCAGGAGGAACAGAAACGGCAAGCTCCATTTTAAGAGATCTTCTAGACATCAGACAAGAGATTGCAAAAAATTGAAATCAAATTTAATTTCAAAAAGTGAGACATCAACATTACTTAAAAAAATCTCACAAGAATGGAATATGGAATTTCCTAAAATGAAAAATGTAAGAGTGCATCAAATTTTAGATGATGTACAAATAATTACAGGTGAAGGATTAAAAATTTTAAAAATAGAGAATGACTATTTACCATTTTTATCGGAAACTACAATTTTAGAAAAATTTCCCAACGTAGAAGTGGACATGGGTGCAGTGAAATTCATGTGCAAAGGAGCAAATCTTATGAGGCCTGGAATTAAGAAATTTACAGAATTTGAAAAAGATAAGCTAGTTTGCATTGTAGAAGAAACACATCACAAATTCCTAGCAGTAGGAAAATCGGTTGTTTCTAGTTCAGAATTGGAAAGTATGGAAAAAGGCGAAGTAATACAAAATCTACATTATATTTCAGATAAATTTTGGGAAACTGGAAAAACTATTTACGATTAATTTAAAATTACTTTATACTTTCAGTAAATTCTTCAGTTCCATCTTTAGTAATAATTAGAACATCTAATCCATCACCACTAGCAGAATCTCTTAGGGATGCTGCACGAACTGCATGTTTTGCCAGGGTTACTGCCTCATCTTTAGTCATATTTTCTTTGAATTGAGGATCCAATACACCCAGTGCCATTTCAGCACCAGTACCAACTGCAGCATATTCATCAGGAAGTACAGAACCTAAAGGATCAAGAGTATACATCACTGGTTTATCAACTACACCACCAACAATTACCTGAGTCAATAATGGAAAGTATCTTCTCTCATACATCATATTTGACATCATTTTAGCAACAGTGTTTGGAGGAACATCTCTCTTGATATCCATTTTTCTAATTTTAGCAAGAGCAGAAATTTGTAAAGTTAAAATTTGCATATCGGCAACAAGACCAGCACACGTGGCACCAACTTTATCAGTAATAGAGAAAGTTTTCTTTGTTGTTTTACTAACAAGAAAATTACCAAATGCGATCCTTTTCTCACTAGCAAAAACTACGCCACCGTCAAAAGTAACTCCAACTGCAGTTGCTCCTGGCATATACATTGACATATTTAAAATAATTTTGTCACATAATAAAGGGCTTTCTACAATGTAGAAGAAATTTGAGGCTAAAATTTAAAAACAATAGATCATGCGCATAAAGAATTTACAAAAATAACTGGTTCATTAACCAAACAAATCAGAGGATTTTAATGAGAATAGAAAATAAGAGTTTTGTAAATGACTACTGCAGAAATCAAAGAAAAAATCTTGAATGATACAGTATTTTTTGGACTAAGATTAGCAATGGGAGTAATCTTCATTGTTCATGGATATAGTAAATTTGGCAATGAGGGATTTGTTTCATGGATCTCATCGATGGGGATTCCTGGAGAATTAGCCATAATTATTGCCTTGGCAGAAGTGATACCAGGAATTTTGTTAATTATCGGAGTTTTGAATAGAATTTCAGCATCAATTATTTCAATAATTATGGTAGGTGCAATATTTCATGTAAAAGGAGCCCAAAGTATTACTGGCGACAAAGGCATAGAATTTGATTTGATTTTACTTGCAGTTGCATTAGTGATAATTGTTGCAGGGCCAGGAAGGATTTCATTATCGCAAATAATTAAAAAAATTCCTCGATGTCTGCATTAATATTTTCCAAAATTTTCCATAATCAAACACATACACTTTGTAGTTTTTTTTAACAAATCAATACGTGCAAATTCATTTGGAGAATGAATTCTAGAAAACATGTAGGTGCTCCCAATGGAAATACAAGGAGATTTCAAAATATCAACAAAAGGGTACATCGGGCCCGTCCCAGCATTTGAAACATTCAAAATAGATTTTCCAAAGGCCTTATCTGCTGCAGTTTTTACTTGAGACACAAAAGGATGAGTAGAATCAGTTCTAGCAGCAGCTTCTCCATGAAAAATTTTAATTTTTACATCAGAAAATCCATGTGATTTTAGATGTTTTTTTAATCGAATGACTTGTTTTTTAGGATCCATTTTAGGAATTAATCTAAAGTCAATTTTTACTAAAGCGCTACCAGGAAGAACAGTTTTAGCACCATCACCAGTATAACCAGAAACAAATCCTGCAATATTACAAGTAGCATCACCAACTAAAGCCTTTTTTGCATCAAGATTTTTTTTATTGCCCACAAAACTATCGATTCCAAATTCTTTTTTGAAAACATTTTGATCAAATGGTTCTTTCTCAATTAATTTCAAATCCTCTTTTGAAAATGGAGTAACTTCATTATACCAATCTTTAATCAGAATTTTTCCATCAGAATCACGTAATGTTTTGACAGCGTCAATTAATCGCCATGCAGGATTTTTGATTAATACAGCTAAACTAGAATGAGCATCTCGTATAGACTCCTGAACAGACAGTTCAACAAATAACAATCCCTTCATACCCAACCCAATGATAGGCCTATTTTTTGCATCAACGTAACCAAATTCCCAAATCACACCATCATTAGAGAATTTTTTTCTGTATTTTTTCAAATATTCTTCAATATGTGCACTACCAGTTTCTTCTTCACCTTCAATTACAAATTTAATATTACATGGTACATCGTCAGTTGTTTTCAAGAATGACTCAACTGCTTTAATTCTAGTAATCAATTCACCTTTATCATCTGTTGAACCTCGTCCAAAAATTTTATTTCCTTTTCGCACCCCACTGAACGGAGGATCATCCCATAAATCAAATGGCTCTGCAGGTTGAACATCATAATGATTGTAAAACATCAAAGTTTTATCAGGATTAGATTTTGATTTAATTTCAGCAAATACTATAGGAGCGACACCTCTTTTCAATCTTAAAATTTCTGATTTAAGACCAGATGATTTCAATAATTTTTGAACCAATTTTGCACATTGTTCAATTCCCTCATTTTTGGCAGATACACTAGGTTGTTGGATTAATTTTTGAAGATCAGAAATTAAATCATCCATGTGAGTATCTACATGTTTTAAAGCATTCATAGTGATCAGATTATTTTATCAAATGGTTTCATAACATAAGGAATTTCATCAATTAAATCCATAGCAGTCATGTGAAGACCCAATTTTTCTTGTATGTTTTTACCAGCTACACTACAAATGAAACTTGCAGATGCTGCAGATTCCAAACAATTTCGATTTGTAGATAGCAATCCCGCAACTAATCCAGATAGCACATCACCGGTTCCTCCAACAGTCATTGCGGGAGTATTTTTTTTACAAAGATAAGACACATTTCCATCAGAAATTATATCAGTAGGACCTTTTAGTAAAATTGTAATTCCATATTTCAAAGCATTTTGTTCAACCAACTGAATTCTTTCAGGATGTGAATCAGAAGGAATTTCACCAAACAATCTCTTAAATTCTCCAGCATGTGGGGTGATTACAACATTTTTGTTAGCTAAAAGAGGCAATACTTCAGGAATTAATGCACTAGCATCCAAAGACAATCTAACATCTCTATCTAACAGAGATTTTACAAGATGTAACAATGAATTTTTTTCTTGAATTGCCAGACCCATACCAAT
>CP054849.1:806672-824849 GCA_044358425.1 Marine Group I thaumarchaeote
ACCCATACCAATTGTTGCAGAATGTAAATTACGTGGCAATGCACCAATAAGCTTCTTTACCGCACCTAAAGTTAATTTTTGATCAACTAAAGGAATTACAATTAGATTTGGAGAGATAGAGCGTGTTGAAGTTACATTAATTTTTGGAACACATGTGTAAACTAAATCAGTTCCAGATCTCAATGCAGCAAGAGAAGATAAAATAGGAGCACCATGATAGATGTAACTACCACCAACAACCAATACAATTCCATTTTCACCTTTTCTTGAAGTAGATTTTCTAGGAGAAATAAAATTTTCAATTATAGAGGAAGATAAAATTAATGGTTCCAATGTACATTAGTCTAATAATTAGATGAATAAATATTGTTTTGAATTAAACTAATGTCAGATTAGGTTTTTGTTTTTTTTCTGGTTGTTTTTGCTTTAGTGGTTGTTTTTGCTTTAGTTTTTCCAAAAAAGGCCTTTCTTGCAAAACAAAGATAGGTAGTATGGCCAATCCCTTGGAAAGAATGTCTAGTTTTTCCTTCTCTGGCTTCAATATTTCGGATTATGTGTTCAGTTGATTCAATATCAGTAAATTCATTTTCAACTAATGCCATAGTTAATTTTTCTAACTGATTCATTGTTGGACAAATTGCAAATATTGCGCCACTTCCCTTCAACATTTTTCTTACTTTAGGAATAACAATCCAAGGGTCGCCTAAATCAATTAAAGCAACATCCATCTCCGTGACAGGGATTTCTTTAGATGTTTTTAAATCCAAATTGTGTTGAGTTACATATTTTGAAAGACCACTTCTACTGATATTTTTTTCTGCAATTTTCATGAATTTCTCATCAACATCAAAAGTGTAAACATGACCTCGAGGTTTTACTATACTTGCAACAAAAGAAGTTAAAGAACCACTTCCAGTTCCAATCTCCAATATTTTTTGTCCATCTTTAATTCCAGCGCGTGCAGCAATATATCCAAGATCTTTTGGATAAACAATTTGAGTCCCATGTTGTATTTTCATAATATAATCATACATGGTAGGTTCCAACAAGTACACGTACTTGTCTTTGTTAGTCATCAATCTAGAACCATATTCTTTTCCAATAGCATCAGAATGTTTGATTACACCAATGTGTGTGTGAAATGATTCTTTTTTTGAAATATTCATTAACCATTTTTTTGAATTATTATAAAAGAATAGTACAGGAGAATTTTGCTTAATTTTTGTCATGTTGTTTTTCAAAAAATTTAAGATAAGAATGTTAGGTTGCACATAGAGATAAAGACAAAATTTCCCATCACAGAAAAATTATTTGAAATTATTTTAGAAGAGGTTTATTCAGGCATGAAATTGAGAAAATAATACCAATCTATTAGAAAATTCTTTAACTAAAGTTTCAGGTTTGTGATCAACTTTATCTACAAGTAATTTTATGATTTAATTTATCATGTCATATTCTGATGGGGATTATGAAACAGAAAACTATGATTCTGAATCTGAGGAAGAGTATTACAATTAACAGGAATCATTATCAAAATAACCATCTTTTTTTATTTTATCTTGTCTAGGTGAGCTGGAGTTATTCAAAATAAGGAACTCAGTTCAGAAGTTAAAAAATAGTTTATTGAGAAATCCATTCAATAATCTTTTCACTTAACGATTGAATCATAGGCATTATTGAATCATTGATTGTTTGTGCAACTTCAGGAAATGCAACAGAAAACAGAATTCCAATAATTATTCCGATAATTAATGAAATTTTACCCATAATTGATGTAAATTAGAATAGTGAATAATAGTATATGTTACAATAAAAAATTGAAAATCAGACCAAATTATAATAATTCTTTTTCGGTTTAAAAATTACAAATTGATTTACCATATCAAGTAAAAATTCTTCAGATTCCTCCCTAGTTCCAAATAACAAAGGGTATTTCTCCATAAAATCAATTAAAACATCTTGATTAACAGACACGTCATCATCACCTCGTATCTCTCTAAAAATATAAAATAATTTTTCTTTTTTATTACTAAGAGGAGTAATTCTACCAAAAGAATTTTTTGTTAACAAACTATGATCAACTTTTGGAGTATCAAGACCCAAAAATTTCAGAATTTCCTTATCAATATCTTGTTTAATTGATTCATTTTGTACACTTTTACAAAATTGAACTAAATCCTTATTTTCATTTACAGGTAGATTCGATAAATCAATCAATTCCAATAATTTTTTACGATCTATTAATACCACATTTTTGATTTTTGCTAAGTTTTTTGCAGAAGAAAGGAATTTGTTGTTAGTAATTACAACGGACATTTGAGAATTGTATTTTCTCGAAGAATCCAATACTCTTTGAACAGAAGTAAAAGTTAATTCAGATTCTGAACGAGTGGTTTGAACTGCAAGGCGATAATTAGATTGTTGTAACATCATATCACATCCATATTCTTTTGAACGATTTGTTACTGTAGTGGAATAGCCTAATTTTTCAAATAATTTAATGATAAATTCTTCAAATTCACGACCAGAAGTATTATCAAGATTAGATAAATCATGAATTGAATACATGTCATTTTGACTTATTAATAGCAATTAAAATAGATAATCAAATTGACAGAGATTCAACTAGAAGGTTCAGGGGGATGGATTAAAGCAGATCTTACCGACGAACAAGTAAAAGAATCAAAACTGGTTCCAAACATGGAAAAATATTTTTTAGGAAAACTTGAAAAACTTGATACAGCAAAAATGTTTAATCATTTTTGTAAGCAATGTAATTCAGAGTTTGATGGTCCAACTCAAATACAGATTGAAGAAAAACCAAACGAAGCAGTTGCAGATGGTTTAATTCTAATTGAAAGGGGACAGTACACATGTCACCAATGTAATTCAATCATTGGAGAATATCGTGTTTTTAAAAAAAGTGAATAGTCAAAAATAATCATTGTAGCGAATCAAAACGTATTCAATAAATACTGCAATTTTTCAGCAATGTTATGGCAAATATGAAATGTGTATCATGTGGAATTGGTTTTTTCTCACCAACAGGATCAAACAAATGTTCCAGATGTGCAGGTAAAGAATCTCAAGGTACTGAGGGACATGACTCTTGTGGCTGTGGTGGGCACAATTGTTAACTCTTTTTTTCTTCAATCTAAAATATAACTAACAAAAAAAAGCAATGTTATGACAAAAACATCAAGTGAAATGAAACAATTAGTGGAAGAATTTATCAGAGTTACTAACGTGAAATATGAAGATCAAACTGAAAAAATAAAACAAAAAAGTGATCTAGTAGATTGGCAATTTCATGTTGGAACAAATGTAATCGTCAGTAAAAATGCCAACAGGGAAGACAGAGTGCACATTAATGTAAATATGAGATTCCCACCAGAAGATTCAAAATTACTAATTAGTAAAAATCCATCATTTTCTAAAACAATTATGGAAGTTAGTGAGATTTGCACAGTATGCAACATGGGGCATCAATGGATTAAAGATGGTGAAATAATAGCAGGTTTGGCAATTTTTTCTCACATAGATGAACAAAATTTGAATAGAATTTCATTCCATAATGCTTGGGATAATGTAGCCAGGGTATCAGGACATGTTCAAAAAATCCTACGTTCAAATTTTAGTAGTTTTTCATCAAAAAATAATTTAACAGATGAAACAACAGGTAAAACAATGTACGGGTAAATCAAAAAATAATTTTACAGACATACCAAAGTATACATAGACTGATTAAAAAAAATAAGCAAATGATATCTTTTGAATACAGAATTTTAAGCGAATATAAAATAAAAGTAGCAAAAATAGACACTCTTGTAAAATCAATAATGTCTCACAATCTACCAAAAAGTACTGAATGTAAAGATGCATCAGAATTTTTGGGTGTCATGGTAAATGAAATAGACCAATTTTACAAAAATAATAGTGAAATCTTATCAAAAAATGGAAAAAAACCTCATGCACGTTCACGCTTACCAGAAAATAAAAAATGGTTAGAAAATATTGAAAGATTTTATGAATTAAACCCTAGAAGAAGACCAAGAAAATAATCAAAATTATTGAGACAAGAGTTCCCAATCATTTTGTCCACATTTACATTGTTTTCCAGATGAAACAATGTAATCCATGAATTCCAAATCAGTGCAAGGCCCCTGATCAGGAATTAAAATTTTTGAAGTACATTTTCGACATTTTGCTTCAAACCCATCCATAAAATCACAATTTATTATAGTCTAAAATATCAAAAGTTTTTGGATTCAACAAATTCAACTATTGAAAGAATTTCACCCATTTCTACAAGATGTCCATAACTAGTGTTTTTGGCATTTTTCATAGGTTTGTTATTTACACTAATGAATAACATGTTGCCATCAGATAGAGGAATTGTAATTCTTTTGATCTTGGAGTATGAAGTTATAGAGTATAATCCGTTACCTATGTGTTCTGCAGATGATGCATATTCATTCCATTCGCCTCTAGATCTAGACATGGTTGCTTTAGTTTTTTCAATTGGAACAATATTGGCAATACCATCTCTTTGACTGTTCCAAAGTAGATTTCCATTTGCATCAGATACGGCTGCAAATCTAACAGATTCATTAAAATCCATTATCATGTTCAAAAGCTGCTCATATTTTTCCATTACATGACAAACGTTATTTCGGTTAATATAATCTTCGAAATTATTAATTCTAGTGCCAAATAATTTTATTTTTTCTATTCTTCAAAAGTATTGACAAAGTCAACTATTGACATAATTTTTCCCATTTGCACATATCGACCATAACTCTTTGTTTTTGTCTTTTTGAGAGGAGTATTATCTACATAGATCATTAACATGTGAAATGCATCAAGAGGAATAGTTACTTGTTTAACTTTTTGAAAAGAAGCAATATGATACATTGCTCGTCCTAGGTCATCTGAATCTTCTATTTTACATCGAGTAATCCAGTCTGAAGATTCACGAATTAGTGTTTTTTTAATTTCCTCTAGTGGAACTTTAATTTCAGAATCATCTCTAATGGTATTCCATAGAATATTTCCTTTTGTGTCACTTATGACATTAATCAAAATTGATGGTTCGTAGTCCATTAGCATATGAAGTAATTTTTCATATCTTGACATACCATAAATCAAGTTTTTGTAGAATAAAAACTATTATTCATTAGAGTGAATAATTGGCACTAGAAAAAGGTAAAAAAATAATTTATAACTGATTTGATTAGACAATTTACATGGAAAATCCATATACAGATAAAGATTTTGTACATGAAGTTTGGGAAGAATTTCCTCAATTAGCAGAATGGCATAATCTAGATAATGATATTTTACCAATTTGGAAATTAGAACAGTTCATTGAAGCAGGATACCATAATTTTGATGCAGGAAGAAAACCACTTTACCATTTAAGTAAAATGATAGAAAAGTATGCGCAAGACAACAAAGAGCCTTTACTGGCAACATTTGAGAAAATTGCAAAATTTTCGTATGTTAAAGAAAGATATCAGGAAATGGTGAAAGGTATGCCCAAAGTATGGATAATTGCAGATTTTGATGATGAAGTAATTCCAACAGATGTTGTTATACCAAATTCAGAATTCCTTAGTTGCAGTAATACAAATCTGGCAAATGTATGGACAGTCATCACTAGAGGACCATATGGTCCATTTGGTCTAATCGCAGAAGAATATGAGGATGGAATGTTCAGAGGATTCTTCACACTAAACTCAAACGTATGTAGATATGCTCTAAAAGTTATGGGCAAAACATTAGATGCTAAATTCGATATACAATAGAAAATAAAAAAGGAATCAATGTTTGAAAAAAGTATATTTCTTTTTCATAGAGATTTAAGATTAGAAGACAATATTGGTTTAATTGAAGCACTCCAAAATTCAAAGGAAGTCATCCCATGTTTTATTTACGATTCAAAATTAATTAAAAAATTAACAGACTCTAAATTTAGATGGAACTTTCTTAATGAGTCATTAGTAGATTTAGATGAAAGTCTTAAGAAAAAAGGAAGTCGTTTACAAGTACTTGAAGGAATTACAGAAAAAATTCTAGAAAACATCATTAAAAAATATAAAATTAATGCAATTTTTAGTAATACGGATTTTTCAAATTATTCACAAAATCGAGATGAGAAAATTTATCAAATTTGTGAAAAAAACAAAATACCATTTCACAGAACATTAGATTTTTTACTCCACAATCCAAATGAAATCAAAACAAATGATGACACGCCTTACACAATCTATTCATTTTTCTACAAGAAAGCAAAAATTTTTCCAACTAGAAAAATAATTAAAAATAATAAAAAAAATTATTCAAACAAAAATATTTCAAATAGAGAAATTGGGAAATTAGAGATAACAAATTCAGAAATTATAGGAGGCAGAAAGGAAGCATTAAAAATTTTAAAAGACATAAAGCAATTTGCCAATTATGATAAAGTAAGAGATTTTCCAAGTTTGAATCAAACAACATTGCTTTCTGCACATAACAAATTTGGAACCATTTCAATTAGAGAAATTCACACTCAAATTAAGGAAACTTTAGGCATAAATCATACAATTATGGGAGAAATTTATTGGAGAGAATTTTTCAACTATATTTTATTTCATTTCCCATATGTTGAAAAAAAATCATTTAGAGAGAAATTCCAAAAAATACCATGGGAAACTTCTGAAGAATCATTGAAAAAATGGCAGGAAGGGAAAACAGGATTTCCAATTGTGGATGCAGGAATGAGACAGTTAAATCAAACAGGATTTATGCATAATAGAGTTAGAATGATTGTAGCATCATTTCTTACTAAGGATTTGCATATTGATTGGAGATGTGGAGAAAGATATTTTGCTAAAAAATTGATCGATTATGATACAGCAGTTAATTCAGGTAATTGGCAATGGGCAGCATCAACTGGTTGTGATTCAGTTCCATACTTTAGAATTTTTAATCCCTGGAGACAACAAGAGAGATTTGATTCAAAATGTGAATATATCAAAAAATGGATTCCAGAATTAAAAAATATAGAATCAAAAACAATTCATAATTTATGGAAGAAATTTCCAGAAAATTTAAAATATCCAAAACCAATGATTGAGCATAAAGTCGAAGCTGAAAAAACAAAAAATATTTTCAAAATGCAATAATCAAAAAAGTTGGCACTATTTGTAGAAATAATTAGTAGATTATATACTAAAAAAAAATTCTAAATGTATGACAGAACATTATGTGAGTTTCATGGATGATATTTGGGCAAAATTTCCAACTTTTGCTGAAAAAGAAATCACAGATATTACAAATCACAATTTATTATGGTCATTAGAAGAATATCAAAAAGCAAATTATGTTAATTTCAAAACAGGTAAAGAAGAACTTTACCGATTGAGTATATTATTGGAAAATTATGCAGTAAAACATGATGCACCTTTACTAGCAACATTTGAAACAGAAAAAAGGTACAAGTACGTGGAAGACAGATACCTAGAGATTCTATCAAAAATTTCAAAAGCATGGATTATTGGAAATTTCATTAATCCAGAATTAGCTCCACATCCACCACAGACTGCAGAGGTAGTTAGTTGTGATGGTACAAATATTTCTCCAATGTGGATTGTTGCCACAAGAAGTGAAAAAGGTCCATTTGGTTTGGTGGCAGAGGATCTTGGAAATAGAGAATACAGAGGATTCTTCACATCAAATACAAACATCATGCAAGCAGTAATTGATGATATTAACGAACAATTAAAAATTAAAATTTCAATATAAAATAAAGTAGAAAATACCTAAAATTTTAAAATTAATTGAAGAATTATCCAAAAAATTGAATTAATAGTTGTTTTATACTACAATTATTGAAAATTAATTTAGAGAATTAAAATGGAAAAACTAACTGTATTAGAAACAATTGATAAAATTGAAAAATTAATTGATGAAAATTCAGGAGATATAGGAAGGCTAGAACATATAGTGGATTTTTTAAAAAAGGAAAAACCCCTTTACAATACAGATAGAATTTATTTAGAAAGTAAAATAAACGCAGAAATAATTTTTGAAGAAAAAATAATCAAAAAAGAAAGTGAATCCGAGCAAATCAAAAAATTAACGAAATCAGGAAAAGGAGACCCTGGAAGGCTAGAACATATACAAATTATGTTGAAAAAAAACAAAAATCTCTATGAATCAGATAAACAATACTTAGAAAGTAATTTTGGAATAAAAATTGTACAAAAACAAAAAGAAGAAATTAAAATTGAGCAGATAGAACAGATTGAAAATAGAGGCAAAGGAGCCATGCCCAAAGGATGGAAACCAGTAGATTCGGAAGAAAAATTAGATAAAATTACAGATAAAATTAAGGAAGAAAAAGAAGAAATAATTGAGCAAAAAAAAGATTTGAAAATAGACGAACAAAAAAATAAATTAAATAAATTAATTGAAGAACGAAAAAATAATGAAGAAAAATTAAAAGAAGAGAGACAAATTTTAGAAGCAAAAATTAATGATGAAAGAATCCTAATTCAAAAACAAACAAAATTAACAGAAACTGTAAATTTACAAAAAAAGGAATTAATCAAAGTAAAAGATGAAAGAGTAAAAATTTTGCAAAAAATTGATTCAGAAAAAGATGCCATATCAAAAGAACTAGAAATACAAAGAAATCAATTAATTCAAGCACAAGAAGAACAAGTCAAAATAGAATCAGAAGTAAATGCAGAAAAAATAAAATTAGCAAAAATGGCTGAGGAGCAAAAAATTAGGTTGGTGGAACAAACAAAAAGAGTTGAAGAAATTAAAGATAAGAAAACAGAATTAGAAAAAACAAAGAAAGAATATGATGAGATAATTTCACAAGTTAATGCAGAAAAAGAGGAAATTAAACAAGCAGAAAAACTGAAAAAAGAAATCAAAGCAATGGAAAAAGATCTCAATAAATCAGTTAAAGAAAGACTGAAAGTTTCAAAAATTATCCTTAAAGAAAAGGAAAATATCAAAAATAAAACAAAAAAAGAAAAAATTGAGGCTAAAAATCAAGAAAAAGTTAAGAAACAAATCATCAAAGAAGAGAAAAAATTTGAAATTTTAGAGAGAAAGCGTAAAAAAATTGATGAGAAAATAAAGGCTAAAAATCAAAAATTAAAAGAAAAACAGGCTAAAATCAAAAAAGAGATCAATAGAAAGGAAAAAGATTTGAAAAAAATAAACAAAAAAAGGTCATCGAAAAAAAAGTAAATCAACTAGAAAAATAGATCAAAAATCAGTTAGTTGTAATAATTTGCAATTTCTTAGATTGAATAAGTTTTAGAATTTTTGGAATTGAGAGATTTTTACCTACTGCTAGATCCCAATTTTCAGAATCGTTTTGTATTGCATTTCCACCAACAATAATTGGGATACCATATTTTTCATTAATTTTCTCAACCATTCGTTTAGCTGATAAAATATTCTCATCTAAAGTTACAGAAATGAAAACACAATCAGGACCATCATGTTCAATGGATTCCATAATTAATGATGTTGGTGTGAATGGAGGAAGATTGTAAACTGTGTTTCCAGTCATAGAAAGTTTAGTTTGGAGAATTTTTGTTCCCAATGTATGTTGTTCACCATTAGGTACACAAATTAAGATTTTTTTCTTAGAAGGGTTTACAGAATTGTTTTCAATAATCTTAGTCAGTAGATCCTCAATAGTGTTATAACAAGTTGTTTGAGTTCCCAAATCAATTTTTTGGGAATTTCCCAAATTCCCAATTTCACCAATTAAAGGAATTAAAACTTCATCAAGGAAAGAGCCGAATCCATATATTTTTTCGTAAGAACTAACCATAGAATGAGCATTTACAAAATCACCAGTTTTAAATGATGATAGCATATCTGACTGTAATTTTTGAATAAATTCATTCTGTACTTTAGGCTGAAAGTATTTTTGATTTAAGAAATAATCACAAATTTTTTTAGAATCCCTATACTCCTCAGGAACATCATCTATAGTCACATCAGATTCTATTCCCAAATATTTGATAATGGATTGTTTTGAGGTCTTTTTTTTAGTATCCCAGGAACTTTTTACTAGATATAGATATTTTTGGCCACGAATGGATTTTACTCTCAAATATGCCATGATTAAGATAAGGCATCAGTATTTAATCCAATTACGCACCTTGATGAGTCCTGGGATACATTGTAATATACAAAAAAATCGAACCATAATGAAAATAATCAGAGTAGGGCACCACGGATTTCTAATAAGAATCTCTTAATACTAGAAATTATGGAAAATAAGTATTATAATGAGTTATCAAGAAATCGGTCATGAACATTTAGAGAAATTAGATGATGCTCACATTCTATTATTTCACGAAGAACAGAAAAAAGCTGAAGAAATAGAATTTAAGTTTATAAAAACAGGTTTAGAAAAAAACCAAACTTGCTTTTACACAACAAATAATCCTGAAATATTAAAAGATAAAATGACAGAATTTGGTATTAATGTCAAGAATAATGTTGAGAACAAATTACTAAACATTGTCCAGATTCCAAAAGAATTTGAAGAGTATGAAGAGATGATCATGGATAAAGTAAAAGCACTTCCACAAGATGTAAAAATTCGAGTTGTTTCAACACATTATTTTGATTTTAATACAGAGAGAAAAACAGAATCAATGGAAGAAATTGAACAATGTGTAGATGACAGATTCCATAAAATTCCAGGAAATTTCATCTGTTCATTTCACGTACCAAGCGTAGACAAAGAAATAGCACCAGAGTTTATGAGAAATTTACTTGACTCACATCACGAAATACTATTTTTAACAAAAGAAGATAAGATTGAAAAATTCACATTTGCCTAAGATAATCTTTGAGTAATTTCATCAATTAAATCATTTACAGCAGAATAATCCTCATGAAACTTTATTCCTAATTCAGTGGTATCTATTTCATTTTCTAATTTGATTAGTCCTTTTTCACTCATCTCATCAAGATATTTCAAAAGTTTATCGTAAGAAGTATTTGATTTGTGTTGAAGTCGGGTCTTTGAAATTTCATTATTATCTTGTTTTTCAATCAAAATTGCAGATATAACATCAAAATAGATTTGTAATTTACTTCTCTTATTTTTCAAAGATATTCAAAATTTATTATAAAATAGCCTTAAAAAATGTTGAAGACACCATCAAAGAGAGATATCAAACTATTTTTAAAAGAGAAGCATCCAAACTACAGGTTTGCACGCCTGAGAAAAATTTGTACGGAACAGCAGTTACGTTACAAACAATCTCCAGTGGCAACATTTGTTGCCACTGACATGTATTAATTAAAAATCAGTCAGATTTCGGATTGGTTTTGACCTTTTTTTGGATCTCAATTATACATTGATGGCAAATTATAGATTTTTCAGACATACTAGAAATAACATCATTACTTTGAAAATCAGAATCATATGTAATACCTATAACTAATTTATTTGTCCAAACTTCAAAATCTTGCTTCTCTTTCCCACAAACAAAACAATTCATGAATTTGATTAATTCATTTACAACTTAAGGTTGACGATAGTAAATATTTTCAAATTAACACATAACATCTTTACAATGAGGCATTAAAAAATTTATAATTACATAACCACCAAAAATAGTGATTCCTAAAGTCAGAGACAATCCAAATAACAAAGTTTTCTTATCATCTAATTTCATAACCATAAACAATATTCCAAAATTAAAGTATATGACAAATATGAGGAAAAAATTCTAGTGGTAAAGAATCAAAACTAGAAATTTCAATAAATTCATTAAATTTCTTTGTTTAAACAAGAAACAAGTTCATCACTATAATGACCGAATTGCTCCATACATGAAATTATTAAATTTTCTAATTCACGTTCTTCAGAATATTCTACAGAATATTGAAATGCCACAGTTCCAATCAAAATACTTAACAGAGCAATTAAAGGGATTATCAGAATAAATCTCATAAGGATTACATTTTAGATGGAGCAGAGATTCCAAGTAAATCCAACGCTTTTTCTAAAGTTAAGTTAAAAGAATTAACCAGACATATTCTAGTTGATTTTAAATCATCACTAGTTGAATCCAAAACTTTCACATGTTCATAAAATGAATTGAATGTTACAGCAAGATCATGACAGTATCTAGCAATTACTTTAGGTGCAAAATTGTTTACAGCATCTCTAACCTGTAAATTGAAAAGACCAATTATTTTTACTAAATCAATTTCGGATTTTTCTTTAAGCAATGAAAAATCAACATCAGTGTTAGGTTTAATTCCAGATTTTTCTAAAATTCTTGATGCCCTAGCATATGAATATTGAATATATGGGACAGTGTCACCTTCCAAACTAAGAGATTTTGTTAGATCAAATGTAATTATTTTATCCAGATCCTGTTTAATCATTTCATAGCGCAAAGTTCCAATTGAAACAGATTGAGCGATTTGATCAATTTCAGATTCAGTCATTTCAGGATGTCGTTTTTTTGTTTCGTCAGTTATTTTTTGTTTTAAAAGTTCACAAACAGAATCAGCACTCACATACAATCCTTTTCTTCCAGACATTTGAGCTTGTTTACCATCAGTTTCTAAACCAAGAGTTTTTGCGGTATTTGCACTTAATGTAACAGATTCATATCCAAGATGAACATAACTATTAGGAATTGAATTGAATTTTTCCATTAACGTAGTGATGATTTTTTGTAATCGTTCTTGACGTGAATCAATAACAGTCACTACTTTTTGGGCAGTAAAGTTTTGAGAGGGATAATCTGAATCATCTAGTGTAGTTTCCCAGAGAGTTTTAGATTCAGGTTGAGATGAGGCATATTTTTTATAGTTAAATGGATCCTCTAACAATCCCAATTTCCAAGCAGCGTATGGAATATCCTTGGCAATGTAGGTGGCAGTGCCATTACTTCTAACAATTACCTTATCTTCCTCTTTGCCATCACCACGAATTACCCAACATTGAGCATTTTTACCAGTATTTTCAAATTCTATCAGTCTCATATCCTTGAGTTTTTCAAATATTTTGAGCCATAACCCTGAACGAATTATTTGAGATTCAAAATTTAGACAGTCATAAGAGACATTGAGATTCCAACATGTTTCTAATTGTCCAGATAAAACTTTTCGCGTAATTATATCACCAAATTTTGCAATTTCAGAAGTTCCATCTTCAAGTTCTTTTAAAGTAGTTTTCCTAATCTCCTCAAGAGAAGGATCAAGATCATATTTCTGAGTAGTTTTAACATAAACATCATCTCCACAATAATGATCAAATTTTTTTCCATTAGGGGACTCTTCGCTAAATCCAAAATGCTTGAACCCTACAATTATGTCAGCAACTTGTAAGCCAGAATCATCAATATAATTAAGAACATTAACTTTGTAATTTGCTTTATTTAATATTCTAGAAATAGTGTCACCAACAACAATGTTACGAATATGTCCAATGTGCAATGCTTTATTGGGATTCACACTAGTGTGTTCTACCACAATATCAGAATTTTTTCCAATATCAATATCACCATATGTATCAGAATAGGATTCAGATAAAATTAATTTGCTTAATTTTGTCCAATCAGCAAAAAAGTTTAGATATCCAGATGGATGTCCCTCAGATTTTAAAACAAACACATTAGAGCATTGAGAATATTTTTCAGAAAGAATTTTAGTTATTTCTTTAGGACTTTTTTTCAATTCTTTAGCAAGTAAAAATGCAATGTTAGAACTTACATCACCAAATCCCGGCTTTGCGACTTCTACAGAAAAAGAGATGTCAGAAACAGAGAGCTCTTGAATAATTTTTTTAAGATTATTTTCAATTTCATCAAGAATAATTTGAAATGTCATACTATATCTCAGATAATTTAGGTGCTAATTTATCTAATGCTTCCAAAACACCATCACCGCTACTTGCAGATACAGTCATGGTAGCCTCAGATCGTACTAAATTAGAGGCATTACCTAATGCAATACTTGTTTTTGCTACTTTGAATAATGGAATATCGGTTGCACTATCTCCAATTGCGATTACATCATCTTTTATGATATTGAATTTCTTCATTAATTCAGTAAAACCAGTTCCTTTGTCTATGCCTTTAGAATTAATATGAATTGCATATTGACTGTCAGAAAGATTAACATCAAGATTATGTTCAGAAAGAATTTTTCTAGCATCATCTAAATCAAATGTTCTTTCCAAAACAACTTCAGTTAATCTAGGAAATACAGGTTTTTTTTCTACGCCATCAATAGAATTTTTTATTAGTTCAAATGCTTTATTACATTCTTCTATATCACCCAACAAAACATGATTATCAGCATCCATTGCAATGCAACCACCATTTTCACCAACGGCAATTTTTTTAGTTCCGCCAAATACAGATAGCAAATATGCTTCAACAGATGAACGTCCAGTAACATAAATCACATCATGTCCCATGTTAGTTAATCTTCGAAGAGATTCCAGTGCATCAAGATGAATTCGACCACCACCATTTTCAGTGATTGTTCCATCAATATCAACTGCAAACGTTTTCTTTTTCATAAAAATCACTTTTTTGCACTAAATAATAATGGAACGTATGTAATCAAGGATTATTTGTCAAAATCCTTTGTGAAATTTTTGAGGACAGAATGACACCGGCAATCCCCATCAAAATTGCAGGGACAATAGTATAAAGTAAAACATTTTGAATCAATTCAAAATAAACAAAATAAATTAGACTAGGAGATACCAACTTGCCTAACAAGATTTCGTTGTAAGTGTACATAATGTATGGATAATATACCATATAGAAAACAGAGCCTACTAAACCACCAACAAAAAACATACTGATTTTTGAACGATTTAGTTTCAGAAAAATGTCAGCAATAACAAAAGGAATTAGATTTAATGAATAAAACAAGACGGTATCAAACATTGCAAAATTTGGAACAATTGCAGTAGAACTGTAAATCATTAAGAACAGCCCACCCAAAATACTTAGTATTCCAAATTGATAATGCGATAATCGAAAAATCAAAGTTAAAGAAAAAGAGATTAAAAGAGGATATGCCAAAGATGCAATAATAAATGCAATAGTAGGTTCTGGATTAAATTCAAAATAATCAGTGGTAGAAAAAGGTAGAGAGAGAGATGAAATGATTCCTGAGGCAGATAACCAAACAGGAATGACAGCTAAAATTAGTAAAAACTTTGAAATAGATTTTGAGTCATTAAATTTCAAATATCTTGAAATTCCAATTAATCCCCCTACACTACACAAAAACATTCCCACAATCAAAGTAAAATGTGGTGGACTGAGTAATCCATCCAAACCAAAATATGAATGCCAAACAAAATCTAATGGACCAGCACCAGTCAACAATCCTATTCCAATTAATTTAATTTTTAATGATAAAAAATATGAATCTCTAAACTGTTGTAAATTTCTCCAGCCAACAAAAGATAAGACAACTCCAATTAATGAAATTGCAACACCAGTATACATTAATGCATGAGGAGGGGAGAAAAAAGTTTCAGGTTTACTAAGTAAGTGATTTGTAATATCCCAACTACCTCCGACAGTAACTAAAAGAATTCCAAGACTAGTCAAAATACTTCCAAATAGAAATATTCCCTGTGAATAATGTTGTAGAAAATTTCCTGAAACCTTGGATTTTGAAATAGTCATATCACTACTAGTCAATCATAAAATATTAGGGATTTACAGTTACCGAATATACCAAAACATGTTCATTTTGATGATCTAAAATACCAGAAGAAGGGTAATGAGAAACATCACTAGAATGAGGAATGCCTATAGATTTTACATATACATTGAAAACTCCAGAATTTTTTGGAGTTACAACAATATCAAAATGGGTTTCAACGTTGGGTTTCAATGGCCTACTCATTGCTTCAATTGAAGGATATTTGGCCAAAGTAGTATCTACACCCCCACTATAACTAGAACCAATTTCATCATCTACATCAATGTAGGAAGGTGAAAGAGAAAAATCATATGTAGCAATTTTTACAACATCATCGATCTCAGTAAGTTCAGGAAACCCAACAGATACAATATGAATATCTGCATAATCACCAATATTTTTTGAGACAATATCAAGACGGAATGAATCACCCAATGTGATTTCAGTTTCAGATAATATTGCTTCAAAAATAGGTTGAGGAATTAATTGTTCAGTCATCAAAAATTCAGAAGGAAGTACAAACACAGTTAGTAGAAAATATACAAATAGTAAAACTAATCCTATAGAATAAATTAGAATTTTCTTCACATAACTTCAAATTCAGACACTATTAAAAAATGAAACAGGTTTAAACAAGTCAGTAAAATTAACGGTTAAAAATTAAATCTAAAATGATTTCTTCAAAAAAGATTGTAAAGTGTACGGTTTTATTTGAAAAGAATAAAGAAAAAATGAACTGTATTGGGAATTCCTGAAAAAATTAAAGCCATTCAAGATGAAATGGCAAAAACTCAGATTAACAAAGCTACAGAACACCACATAGGATTACTTAAAGCTAAAATTGCAAAATTAAAGAGAGAACAAGAAGCAGATATCACCAAAAAATCAGGAATGAAGCAGGACGGTTTTGATGTCAGGCGTTCAGGAGATGCGACAGTAGTATTTATCGGATTACCAAGTGTTGGAAAATCAACATTACTAAATAAAATGACAGGAGCTAAATCTACTGTTGGAGCATTTCAATTCACCACATTAACAGTAGTTCCAGGAATGATGGAATACAGAGGTGCAAAAATTCAGGTTTTGGATCTTCCAGGAATCATCAAAGGTGCATCAACAGGAAAAGGATTAGGAAAAAGAATTTTATCAGTTGCAAGAACTGCAGATTTGGTATTATTAGTTTTAGATGTATTTCAGCCATATCACGAAGACGTACTAACAACTGAATTAGGAAATATAGGAATTAGATTAAATCAATTACCACCAAATATTACAATAGAGAAAGCATCAATGGGAGGAATTGCAATTGCCCAACAAGCAAAATTAACAAAAATTACAGAAAAACACCTTAAAGATATTTTACATCTTTATGGAATTGTGAGTGCAAGAGTTGTAGTACGTGAAGATTTAACATCAGAACAATTAGCAGATCATATTGCAGGTAACATTAGTTATTCTAAAGCTATCACAGTGCTGAATAAAATTGATTTAGTAGATAAAGAATTTCTAAAAGATTTGAAAACAAAAATTAAATCTGACGTGATAGAAGTTTCTGCAAACGCAGATTTGAACATAGAAGAATTAAAAGAAAAAATTTATGAAAAATTAAAATTCATCAGAATATACATGCGTCCAAAAGGAGGAGAAACGGATTTCAAAGAACCATTTATTGCAAGAGAAGGAGACACGGTAGAAGATATTTGTAATAAACTCCACAGAAGATTAAGAAGAGAATTTAGATATGGATTAGTATGGGGAAAAAGTGTAAAGTTTGGAGGACAAAGAGTCGGATTAAATCACATAATGCAAGACGAGGATGTATTAACAATTATCAAAATTAAAGGTGTAAGTTCTCAATAAAAAATAAAATTAGATCAAATTAAATAAAAATAAATTACAAAAAACGAAAAAAATCAGAATAATAATCAATTACATGCATAGTAATGATCAATTACATGCTCAAAAATTTCAAGAATAGACCAAAAATGAAAAAATAAATCAAATGAAAAAATAAACATAAAAAATATCGATCAGTAGTTTTTTCCAATGATCAAATTACTTCAATAATTGTAATCAAATTGTGTAAATTTTTTTAGTTTAACCACTGAAAAACAATGAAAATATCGATTTTAGCATGGCTACAAAAAGAAAAGCTGCAACTAAACGTAGATCAACTACAAAAGCAGCTCCAAAGAGAAAAGCTACTAGAAAAACTGCAACTAAAAAAGCAGCTCCAAAGAGAAAAGCAGCAGCAAAACGCAAAGCAGCTCCAAAGAGAAAAGCAGCTCCAAAGAGAAAAGCAGCAGCAAAACGCAAAGCAGCTCCAAAGAGAAAAACTGCAGCAAAGAAAGCAGCTCCAAAGAGAAAAGCAGCAACTAGAAAAGCAGCTCCAAAGAGAAAAGCAGCAACTAGAAAAGCAGCTCCAAAGAGAAAAGCAGCAACTAGAAA
>CP054849.1:824991-877076 GCA_044358425.1 Marine Group I thaumarchaeote
TAGCAAAACGCAAAGCAGCTCCAAAGAGAAAAACTGCAGCAAAGAAAGCAGCTCCAAAGAGAAAAGCAGCAACTAGAAAAGCAGCTCCAAAGAGAAAAACTGCAGCAAAGAAAGCAGCTCCAAAGAGAAAAGCAGCAACTAGAAAAGCAGCTCCAAAGAGAAAAGCAGCAACTAGAAAAGCAGCTCCAAAGAGAAAAGCAGCAAAAAGACGATAACATCGTTTGTAAATTAACAATCGTCATATAGACGACGAATTGTTTTCATTTTTCTAATTCATTTAGTGAAAACTATCTATTAAAAAATAAAATTAAAAAATAAAATTAAAATTAATACAAATAACTCATCAGTTTAATTTGTTCTTCAGTACTAATGATTTCTTTATTTGTCAAAATTTCTAATAGTTCTTTGAAAATTGCTTTTTGTTCAGAAGACATTCCACCAGAAGGACCTTTTTCTCCAGGAGGACCAGGAGGACCTCTTGGGCCAGCAGGTCCTACAGGACCTTGACCACCAATTGGGCCAGATTCTCCAATGGAACCAATAGGACCAGTTGGACCACGTTCACCTTGTGGGCCTTGAATTCCTTGCGGGCCTTGCGGGCCTTTTTCTCCTGATGGACCAGTAGTTCCACGTTCACCTTGTGTTCCTTGTGGGCCTTGCGGGCCTTTGTCACCAGGAGGACCAGAGGCGCCAGTATTTCCTTTTTCTCCAATTGGACCAAGAGGGCCTTTGTCACCCTTTTCACCTTGAGGCCCAGGAACTCCAGTTAGTCCTTTAGCTCCAGCTGGACCTTGTGGGCCTTGCGGGCCTTTGTCACCAGAGGGACCTTCAGGGCCTTTACTTCCTTTGTCACCAAGAGGGCCAGGTGGACCAATAGGGCCTTTGTCACCAAGAGGGCCAGCAGGTCCGGTTATTCCTTTAACTCCAACTGGACCAGGTGGACCAATAGGGCCTTTGTCACCAGAGGGACCAGTTACTCCTTTGTCACCAATGGGGCCAGGAGAGCCTTGAATTCCTTTTTCTCCTTGAACTCCTGAAGTTCCAGTTGGACCTTTTTCTCCTGGAACTCCAACAGGTCCAGTTAGTCCTTTGTCACCAGGAGGACCTTGCGGGCCTTTGTCACCTTTGTCACCAGGAGCTCCACGAATTCCAGAAGTTCCTTTGTCACCAGGTAATCCAGTTGGACCTTTTTCTCCGAGAGGGCCAGTTGCACCTTTTAATCCAGAGGGACCTTTGTCACCAGAGGGACCAGTTGTACCTTTGTCACCTTTGTCACCAGGAGGACCAGTAACTCCTTTGTCACCTTTGTCACCTTTGTCACCAGTGATACCTTTTTCTCCAGAAAGTCCTTTGTCACCAGAAAGTCCTCTATCACCAGTTGCACCTTTGTCACCAGTTGGACCAGTTGCACCTTTGTCACCTTTGTCACCAGTTGGACCAGTTGCACCTTTGTCACCTTTGTCACCAGGAGGACCAGATTGACCTTTGTCACCAGAGGGACCAGTTGCACCAGTTTCACCTTTGTCACCAGTTGGACCTCTAATACCTCGAGGGGCATTATTATCAGAAATGGAAATATTTTTTGTAGAGCGTTTAGGTTTAGAAGGTTTCTCGGCAGGTTTCTCCTGAGATTCAGTAATTTCAGAAGTTTTTCTTAATGTAACGTCAAAAACAGAGTATACTGAAGAAAACAAATCATTAACAACAATCCAAATTGTATTCAAATTATCAACAGAAGAAGGAAGAGGGTTTTTAGAATCGCCCAATATTTCAGAAAATATACCATCTTTTACTTTTAAATGAAAATTTCCTTTCCATAAAGGAGTGAATTTTTTGGCACGAATGTCATTATCAGAAGGTTTTACATCAATGATTGAAATTTGAGCTTCGTATACTCCAGATTGCTTAAAAGGAGCCTGCCCTTGAATCTCTATTCGCGGTTGAGAAGACACATCCGTTTGTTAATATTTGAAGTATTTCAGGATTTGGATCGCCGCATTTGAATAAACCCGAAAATATAAGAAAATATACGATTAAGATGGTATTTATCTAGAGGAAAATGGAAAGTGAATAAGTTGTTTGGTAAGAAAAAGAAAAAAATAGAAAATAAATCAGATGATGAAGAATCAAAAAAAATAGTCACTAAAGAAACTAGTTTAGTAGATCCAAGTTACAATATTAAAAAATTATTTAAAAAAGGAATAAACCTGATGGCAGATGAAAAATTAGATGATGCTGTAGAAGTATTTCAACAAGCATTACGAATTGAACCAGACAATGTAGAAATTTTAATGAAATTAGGATATGCAGAATTCCATTTAGATAATCACAATGATGCATTAAAAGTATATGACAAAGTTCTGGAAATAGATGTAACAAATCCAGAAGCATGGAATCTCAAAGGATTAGTTCATTATGAACAAAAAAAATATGCTCAAGCTTTAGATGCAGTTAACAAAGCAATTGAATCAGATAAAACATACGGAATGGCATGGTATAACAAAGCATGTTTCTTATCATTGTTAAATCAAGTACCAGAATCATTACAAGCATTAAAACATTCAATAGAAATTGATGTAAAAAATGCAAGAAAGTCAATTAGAGATAAAGACTTTGCAAATGTAAGAATTGAAGAAGGTTTCAAAAGAATTCAGGAAGTAGTAGTTTTAGAATCAGTTAGACAAGGATATCACACACTAGGTGCAATTGTATGGACAACATTTCTAGATAAAGCAGATGCAGAATTATCTTTAAAGAAATTATTAGAAAAAGGACTAATTGTTCAAAATGAAAAACGTGATGGATTAAGTAAAATTCCAGTATATGATCTTGCAGATAATATTGCAGAAAAAATTGGAAAAGAGAAAATAGGATTATTTGGAATTACAAAAAAGAAGTTACCAAAACCAGTTAAAAATTTGAAAAAATTGAGTCAATCAATTCAAACTGCAAAAGAAGCAATAGAAGAAGGAGATGTAGGTAAAACCATAGCAGTTTTTGAGGAGTTCATAGATCCAACAAAATCAGGAGAACAAATGATTGAAAACTTCTTTGAAGAACATAGAGAAATAAGATTATGGAAGATTAGATTAAACGATAGGGGAGAAGACTACATCATAGACAACAAGGACAAAATGTTAGAAGTCTTTGACAATATCGAAGTGACAATTACAAAGAAACTAAGAGACGAGATTGCATAAATTATTCTGCAGATAAATCCCAATAATTAGCATCTTCTTGCTTGATTGTAGGTTTTTGAAGATTTTTCCATTCCTTAAAGGACCGAACATATAATTTTGCATTTGGGAGTTCTGCAGATTTAAGAGCATAATATGCAAGACCAGACAAAGTACCAACACTACCACAATAAGTAATTATTTCAGAATCTCCTGAAACACCTCGATTACCTAACAATCTTTTCATATCTTCTTTTGAACGAAGAATTTTATCATCACTTGCTAGAGTACGATAAGGAAGACTAATTGCACCAGGAATATGTTGTTCCAAATAGTTTAATCGTTCTCGATTATCAATCAAAATTACATCATCTCGAGTTTTTGCAGATTCTAAATAATCAGATGTTGCCAAGATATCAGATTGTAGATTCATTGAATGGTCTTTTTTAGAAACATCAGGAATTTTTGAATCGTTTTCTAACCCTAATGATTTCCAATTACCATATGTAGTTTCAAGTAAAGTGACATTTGAATGACCAATCCATTCTAAAGTCCAGGCCACTCTAGATGCCAGTGCACCAAAAGTGTCATCATAAACAACTACAGGAGTTTCGTCATCAATTCCCATTGAATTTACAAGTTTCAAAACATTTTCAGGACTATCATCAGACAATAATGTTGCCAATGGTAAATTCACAGAATTAGGAATATGATCTTGTTTATAGTCACCCTCACGTCTTACATCTATTACTCGTATACTATTATCACGAATTTCTGAACGAACAGAATCAACATCAGAAGTAATTTTAACTGATTGAGTCAAGCAGCACATTCACCCTTACCAGTTTTTGTGTGATAACTAGTATCGCTGCCATAATCAAGATAGAAATCAGGATCATCATCTATACTTGGAGGAACAATTAGAGGTTCCAAGATTTTTTTGATATCATTAATGGATTTAACAGCAGAATCTTCACTATCATTTACAATTCTATGAATCCAAGATTTCAATGTATCATCAGATTTTTTATTTTCTTTAAACAATTCAATTATTTTTAAAATTACTGGAATCACTCTTTTTGCAGGAACTCGCAGACAGGTTTGACCCAACATAGTCTCTCCATCAAATCTACCACCAAGAGACATTTGGTAATTTGCATACATGTCTTTACCATTACGTCCACCTCCTCCAAAGAAACCAATGGTTGCAATTCCGTGTTGTCCACAGGAGTTTGGACATCCACTGATCTTAATTGAAGAATCTACTAGATCATCATCTTCATCAAGTTTCAATTCTAAGAATTTTCTTTGAATTTCTTTTGCCAACCTATGAGAATTAGTTAGTGCTAAATTACAAGAAGTAGTTCCAGAACAACCAACAGGAGTAGTCATTGTTAGGGCTCCAGATTTTGCAAGTCCTGATTGCAATAATTTTGAATATAATGCAATCAAGTCATCCTCGTGAACATATCTTAATGCAACATTTTGTACAAATCCAGTTCGAGCTTTACCTTCAGAAGAATAGTCACGAATAATGTCAGCTAATGCAGATAATTGATTTGAGGTAATATCTCCAGCTTCTAAAGTAATAAACACAGAACGGTAGTCAGATTGTTTTTGTTTTACAGTATTAGTTTTTAGCCATCTTGCATAACCATCAGGAGCAGAACCACCAGTTTCATCACTAATTTTTAAGGGTCGAGTAATTTTATCAGGAGTAGTATCAACTTTTAATTTAGTAACTACAGATTGTGTAGCTCTGACAATTGCTCTTTCTTTCAATACAAGATTTTGGAATTTTTCCCAACCCATATCATTTACAAGATAACGCATTCTATTTCTAGCAAGATTTTTCCTATCTCCCAATCTATCAAATATTCTCATTACAGCAATAGAAGTATAAAGTAAATCTTCTTCAGGAGTAAAGTCTTCTAACTGGTGTCCAACAAATGATTTGTTACCCAAACCACCACCTAAGAAAATTTTGAAACCTTTTTGTTCAGAACCATCAACTTGTTGAATTTCTGGAATTAAACCAACATCAACCATTCTAACCATACCATGTTTTTCACAGCAAGTAAAATTAAATTTGAATTTGCGTGGAAGACTTTGAGCCATAGGATTACGTAAGAAAAATTTAGCAGTTGCTAAAGCATAAGGAGTTGAATCAAATTTTTCATCACTGCAAACACCAGAAAGTGGACTACACATTACATTTCTAACAGAATTACCACATGCCTCTCTAGATGTTAAACCAACTTCTGCAAGTGATCTAAAAATTTCAGAAACATCTTCTAAAATTACCCAGTGTAGTTGAATATTTTCACGAGTTGAAAAGTGGGCACTTCCTATAGAATATTGTTCACTAAGTTTAGATAATTTTTCAAATTGTTTTGGATAAATTTCACCAGCAGGTAATTTAACACGAACCATTGCATAATCACTAGTCATTCTAGTTCCGTATGCACCATGTTGTAATCGGAATCGTCTGAAGCTATCTTCATCATACTTACCTTGACGATATAATTTTACAGTTTCAGCAAAATTATCAGCTTCATCAACCCTAGCCCAATTAATTTTAGGAGACACAGGATCAACTTTAGAATGAGTCAAATCAGAGATAGTCAATACAATAAAATTCAATGGGGTTTGGTTATAAATTTTTGATATTGGTATGTTTTAGTATAAAATTTCAAGAAATTAACAAAATTTTCCGCTTTATTCTTTGAAAAAACAGGTTAGTATGACCTAATTTTTACGTGCGAATGTATTTATGGATAATAGAGAGAATGTCATTATGCAAGAAGCTACAGTTGCAGAACAATCATCAAAAATATTTACAGATGTACGGGAAGTAGAAATTACACGTGCAATTGCAGATGAATTTCATGATGTGTTAATTGATAGAGCTGAGTCAGACGTAATTATTATCGGTGCAGGACCAGCAGGATTAACAGCTAGTAGAGAATTATCAAATTTAGGTTTCAAAGTTTTAGTCATTGAACAAAATAACTATCTTGGAGGAGGTTATTGGTTAGGAGGATACATGATGAATCCAGTAACAGTTAGAGAACCAGCTCAAAAAATTTGGGATGAATTAGGAGTTCCTTACAAGAAAGTTCAAGATGGATTATACTTAACACCAGGACCACACGCAGTATCAAAACTAATTGGAGCTGCATGTGATGCAGGAGTTAAATTTCTACAACTAACAAAATTTGATGATTTAGTATTAAAGAATGGCAGAGTAGCAGGAATTGTTGTAAATTGGATGCCAGTTTCAGCATTACCACGAAATATTACATGTGTTGATCCAGTTGCATTTGAAGCCAAAGTAATCATAGATGCATCAGGACACGATTCTGTTGCAGTAAAAAGATTAGTGGATAGAGGATTAGCAGAATGGAAAGGAATGGAGCCAATGTATGTTAATGATGGAGAAGAACACGTAGTTCACAAAACAGGCGAAGTATATCCAGGACTTATTGCAGCAGGAATGTCAGTTACTGAAACTCATGGTTTAGCAAGAATGGGACCAACATTTGGTTCAATGTTATATTCTGGAAAAAGAGCAGCAGAGATTGCAGCAGAGAAAATCAAAGAATTAGAAAGATAAATAATTTAACTATCCACAATATTCAATGAAAATTTCAAAAATCATACTATATGATGAACCATCTTTTTTAAAATTAGATTTAAAAAATATTCAAAAATTTATTATTCAAACATTTGGAGTTAACAGTGAGATTAGAGAAAATATTTTTAATAAATTAAATGAAAAAGAATATGAAAAAATTGCAAATACAAGAGTACTTGATTTAAAAAAACCATTTAAAAAAAATAAGTCATCATTTAAAGAAATTTCAATTGAATCAGAAAATATAGACATGTCCAGAGAAAAAGAAATTCCAATCTATGATGGAATTGAAATGAAAAAAGTTATCGAAGAAACCAAAACAATATCAGAAAATACTGAAGATATACTACACATAATTTTTACAAACAAATTAACAGGTACATTTGATTATGATGATTACAGATACCATGCAAGAGCATGGGTAGGATCAAATCCAATAATAATTTCTACTACAGGAATTATTGAAGCACCAGCAAAACCCAAACAATACTACATGGATTTAGTGACAAATTTTTCAAATGAATTAGAAGAAACAATTAGAAAAAAATACAAAGGAGAATTTTTAGAATTCAATGATGACAGATTACCAAAAATAATTGAAGGGTACCTACTACAATCAATCATGTATTATGAAACAGGTGACGCATTTTGTAAGGATATTCAATGCAGGTTATTTAATGCACATTGGCAAAAGGATCTATTCATTTCACAGATCAAAAATCAATCATTCTGTAATCAACATTCAAAAATTCTAAATGAAATAAAAAATAGTACATCATAGAATGAGATATTGACTTAAATTAATGAAATTAAAAGATTATTCACTATGATGGCAGCAGATGCAGGTACAGCAGTTTTAGAAACTAATAACGATGGCCCAAAGATCCCAGATAAAAAGAAAACAAAATTTGATGTCATAATTATCGGAGCAGGACCATCAGGATATACAGCAGGAATTTATTGTTCAAGGGCAGGATATGATACATTAATTTTATCAGGAATTTTGCCTGGAGGTCAACTTGTCAATACCACTGAAGTAGAAAATTATCCAGGTTTTGAAAACGGCATAATGGGTCCAGATCTAATGATAGACATGAGAAAGCAATCTCAAAGAATGGGCACTACCATTATTGACGATATTGCTGTAGACGTAGATTTTAGACGTGCACCTTACAAAGTTTTAACAGGTTCAGAAGAATATGAGGCCAGAGCAGTAATTATTGCAACAGGAGCAAATCCTAAAAAAATGGGAATTGCAGGCGAAGAAGAATTTTCAGGTAAAGGAGTATCATATTGTGCAACATGTGATGGTCCATTCTTTAGAAATTTAGAATTAATTGTTGTAGGTGGAGGAGATTCTGCAATTGAAGAAGCAACATTTCTTACAAAATTTGCAACTAGAGTACACGTAGTACATAGAAGAGACGAATTAAGAGCAAGTAAAGTCATGCAAGAAAGAGCTATGAATAATGAAAAAATACAATTCCATTGGGATTCAGAAGTAATAAAAATTAACGGGGATGAAAAAATGCAACAAGCTGTTTTGAAAAATCTAAAAACAAATGAAGAAAAAACTATCAAGGTAGGAGGATTATTTGTTGCAATTGGTCATCAACCAAACACAGAATTATTTAAAGATCAAATTGATTTAGATGATGAAGGATACATTGTTTTAAAAAATAAAACACATACAAACATGGAAGGAGTTTTTGCAGCAGGAGATGTACACGATAGAAGTTACAGACAAGCAATTACAGCTGCAGGATATGGATGTATGGCAGCAATTGATGTAGATAAATTCCTTACAGAAAATGCAGACAAATAAAAATGCAAAGTGTATTAGATGTTTGAATAAATTTTATCAAAAAGACATTTACACAATTCAACAATTTCAATATAAAAAAGAACCAAAGTATCAATGGACATTAAAATTTTTTAATAAATTAAAAATCGGAGAATGGGATTCATTTTGTGAGACATGTATTAAACAATATTCAGAGCAATTAGATATAGCATGGAATAATCAAAAAAGTCAAGTTCTTTAATGCAAAAATTAAGTAAAAAATATGAATTCAGAATCTAATGAAATTAAAAACAAAGTAAAGGAAAATAGTGAAAAACTTATGGAATTAGGTTCAATTTTAGCAAAAAATCAATTTAGTTATAAAATTGAGGAAAAAAAATCCAAAGAATATTGGCAAAATAGAATTGAAAATTTACAAAAATATAATGAATCATCCATAGCATATTACAATCAAGTTCAAAACATGATGAACCTAATTGATAAAGAGAAAGGGGACATGTTTCTGTTACAAATAAGTAAATTCCATCAATTAGGGACAGAATTAAAAAAAATAATGCAAGAAATTGAAGAAACACCATCCATAGTAAATTCAAAGGACAAACAACAAAGTCAATGGAGTAAAAAAGTAAAAGAAAAATTAATAGAAATTAGCACAAAATGTTTAGAGCATGAGAAGGTCATGAATTTAAATTTTAGAAAATTTTATGATGAAGAGGTAAAAAAGATCTTAGAATAAAAAAATTATTTCAATTTTTTAATTTTGAGTGTGGTGACTGAACCATCCTTATTCAAATTTAATAATTCATGTCCATTTCGAGTAACCCATCTAGAAATATCTTCTTCAGCGTCGGGATCGTCAGCTGAGACATTTATAATTTGACCAACTTGCATTTTTTCAAGTTCAATTTTTGTTCTAAATACAGGTTCTGGACAAAATAATCCAGTTGCATCTAATTTTTTTTCGTCAGACTCAGACATTTAATATCCAAAACAAATTTGTCTTATTAAAGTTATAGTAAAAAATTAAAAATATTTTATCAGTAAAAGTGTTAAAAATTAAAACAAGGATAATTATCTAAAGAGGTCTTCATTTTCAGGTCGAATCAAATCTTGAATGCCGTGTTTTTCAGAATTAAAAGAATAGTTACGAATTATCACTACAGGACATTTACTTGTTTTTCCCATTACTAATTCTGCAGCTGAAGAAAGTTCATCAGCAATAGCTATTGCAGTAACACGTAACATCCGATTAAAAGAATCAAAAGTTCCAGAATAATCAAGAATAGGTTGCAAACCAGAAATACCGATTGCACAATTTGTCTGGCCCATTCTAAAAGGCCTTCCAAAAGTATCAGAAATTATAACTGCAACATTTTTACCTGTTTCATTAAAAATTTCTTTTCTTAATTTTTCTGCTGATTCATCTGAATTTAATGGAAGTAATGTAGCAAATCCATTAACAACGTTACTTTCATCAATTCCTGAATTTGCACAGATAAACCCATTTTTGGTTTCCGTTATAATTAAGCCATTTTTCATTCTCACTATTCTTTTAGATTCTGATAAAACTAATTCTACAACACGTGGATCTTTTTTGTATTGTGAACTGATTCCTTCAGATAACAGTGATGGATTAACTGTAGACAATTCAACTAATCTTCCTTCCTGTTTAGAAATAATTTTTTGGGCAATTACAAGAATATCACCATCACACACATCAGTAGAAGTTAAAATAATTTTAGTTAGATTATCGCCAGAGATAATTTCTCTATCAATATGAATTGGATTTATTTTCAATTATTGTTCATAAAACAAAGAAGTAAAAAATTGTTTAGACACTAGTTTGTAATTCTAATTTGAAATGCTTGTTAATAATATCCAAAATTTTAGATAGATCTTTTTCTTCAAGTGTAGTAGTAGCTAAATCTTTCACTAGGTCTTGAGCCCTATATGCAATTCCAAGCCCAGAAACGTCAAACAGTTTAATGTCATTTGCGCCGTCAACTACACAAACAATATTTTCTTTCTGTTCACCCCATTCTTCAATTTTGATTTTTGCAGCCTTGGATTTATCAGAATCAACATTAATTTTTACACCATCTAATTTTCCATCTTTAAAGATTAGGTCATTACAAAAAACATGATCTAAGCCTAATTCTTTTTGTAATCTGTCCATCATCAATGTAAAACCTCCAGAAACCGCCATGATTTTCCAACCTGCAGATTTTAAAATTCTACAGGCCTCTTTAGCGCCAGTCATAATTGGTAAATTATCAGCAACTTCCTGACAGACTTTTTCATCTAATCCCTTTAAAGCAGCAACTCTAGTGCGAAGTCCTTCTTCCCAATTGATTTTTCCTTGAATTCCTTGTTTAGTAATTTCCCAAATCTCATCTTCTTTGTTTAGTTTTTCTGCAAGAATTGGAAGATATTCTTCATCTAATAATACACCCTCAACGTCAAAAATTATTAGCAATGGATTTCTGAATTTGGAAAAAAATTCTAATAATATTAAAGTAGTGCCATCATAATTTGAAATTTTAAATTCACAGTATTAAAGTGTGAAAAAATATTCAAAAACGGTAATAATAAATCACGGAATGATTAGTATAGTATATGGTCGAAGAACTTGAACGAAAATATGATGTCAAAATCTTAATGACTGAAGAAAAGGTAAAATTTCCTGATGCATTAAAAGCACAATTAAAAGAATCAGGAATGATGGATGAAAAAGGTAAATTGAAACTCAAAGGCGTGAGTCCAAAAATGCTCAAAAGAATGAAGCAAGAATATGTAGAATGTCCAGTCTTAAAAGAAGATATTCAATTTGTACAATGTTTTGTTTGTCCAAATTTTCAAAGTAGGGTAATGGGAGAGGTTTTCTGTAAAGGGGAACCACTAAAATAATTTTAAAAAGTCACGAAAGGCTCATTAATTAAAATAATTCTCTGTAGTGTAGTTTTGGGAAAACAAGATGTAGGAATTACAGTTTCAAAAAAGGAAGACTTCAGTGAATGGTATACTCAAGTAGTTTTAAAGGCAAAACTTGCAGATTATGCACCAGTAAAAGGATTAATTGTTTTAAGACCAGACGGATACTCAATTTGGGAATCACTACGAAGTACATTCGATAAGAAATTTTCACGCAACGGAATAAGAAATGGATTTCTACCAATTTTAATCCCAGAATCACTCCTAGGAAAGGAACAGAAACATTTTGCAGGGTTTAATCCAGAAGTTTTTTGGGTCACACATTCAGGAACAAATGAAGTAGGAGACAGATTGGCATTAAGACCTACATCAGAAACATTAGCATATACACTATATTCAAAATGGATTCAAAGTTGGAGAGATTTACCATTAAAAATTAATTTTTGGAATACCGCATTAAGAGCAGAAATTAAAGCAACCAAACCATTTCTTAGAACATCTGAATTTCTTTGGCAAGAAGGACATACAGTGCATTCAACAAAAGAGGAAGCTGAAAAAGAAGTAATCAAAATCCTAGACATTTACAAAAATACAGTTGAAGAAGAATTAGCAATTCCAGTCACAACAGGTAAAAAAAGTGAAAAAGAAAAATTTGTTGGTGCAGAATATACAACAACTATGGAATCAATAATGCCAGATGGAAAAGCATTACAAATGGGAACATCACATTTCTTAGCACAAAATTTTTCAAAACCATTTGAAGTCAAATTTGCAGATAAAGATAACGTAGAACATTTTGCATGGCAAACTTCATGGGGAGTTTCATGGAGATTAATCGGTGCGATGATAATGGCACACGGAGATGACAAAGGATTAGTTTTACCACCAAAAGTTGCACCAATGCAAGTAGTCATCATACCAATTTATAAAAACAATAACGATAAAGAAAATGTCATTACAAAAGTAAATGAAATTGCAAATATTCTAGAATTAAAAAATATCAGAATCCACATTGATTCCAGAGAAGAACTCACACCAGGGTACAAATTTAATGACTGGGAATTAAAAGGAGTTCCACTCCGAATAGAAATTGGACCAAAAGATATTGAGAATCAAAGCATGGTTCTTGCTAAGAGATACAATCATGAAAAAATGAAAATGGGTTTAAACGAAGTGGATAAAATTGTCACAATTTTAGATGAAATACAAATAGAGATGTTAAAAAAGGCCAAAATAGAAGCTGAAAACAATACACTAGATATTGAAAACTATGATGAATTTAAAATGAAAATGGAAAAGGGAGGTTTCTTTAATTCTCCATGGTGTGGGAAATTGGAATGTGAAGAAAAGATCAAGGAAGAAACAGGTGCAGAAATAAGAGTAATTCCATTTAATAGTGAAAATACTTCAAAAGAGTGCATTTATTGTAAACAGCAAAGTAAATCCATACCAATTTTTGCTAGAGGGTACTAGGAAGGTTATTGCCGCAACACAATAATACAAAAAATATTTTTTTTAGGTAATGACAGTTAATCCAGAATTACAAAAAAATAATGAATTATTACAGCGATTTAAAGAAACAAGGAACAGGACATTAGAATTAGTAAAAAATTTAGAAAAAGATGATTTTGTGGTTCAAACTGCAGCATATATGAGTCCACCAAAATGGCATATTGGTCATGTAAGTTGGATTTATGAAGCCATAATAAGCAAAATAGATAAAAATTATCAATTTCATTCAAAGGAATTATCAGAATATTTGAATTCATATTATCAACAGTTTGGTGCTCCTCACGACAAAGGACTTAGAGGCATCATATCAAGACCAACAATAGATGAAATTTTTCAATATTTCAATACAATCAATCAAAAAGTTGAAAAATTCATTCAAACTCATGAATTAAATGAACAAGAAAAAAAATTAATCATTACAGGATTTCATCATGAATGTCAACATCAAGAATTACTTGTGTATGATTTGCAACATCTTTTAGCTGAACAATATTTACCAGTAAGAAAAAATAAAATCAATACTCAAGAAAACAAAGAAAAAGAATTTACTGAAATAAAAGGAGGAATATTTGAAATGGGATATAATGGTAATGAATTTTCTTACGATATTGAATTACCAGAACATAAAACATATCTTGAAGATTACAAGATAGGAATTTTCCCAGTTACAAATAAAGAATATTTAGAATTCATGAATGATGGAGGATATGAAAATTACAAATTCTGGTTATCAGATGGATGGGAAAAAGTAAAATCAAATAAATGGAAATCTCCAATGTATTGGGAAAAAATTGAGAATAAATGGTATGTAAGAGACTTTTTAGGAATTAGAAAAATCAATCCAAATGAGCCAGTGTGTCATGTTAGCTACTATGAAGCTGATGCATATTGTAAATGGGCAGGAAAAAGATTACCAACCGAAGCAGAATGGGAGAAAGCTGCATGTTGGAATGATGAGAAACAAGAAAAAACAATATTCCCATGGGGAAATAGTGATCCTACAGAAGAAAATTGTAATTTATTAGAATCATATCATTGGGGATGTACAGAAATAGGCACATATCCTAATGGAAAAAGCCCATCAGGGTGTCAACAAATGATTGGAGATGTTTGGGAATGGACATCATCAGAATTTGTAGGATATCCAGGTTTCAAATCAGGTTTTGATGAATATAACGATAAATGGTTTACAAATCAAAAAGTTTTGAGAGGAGGATCATTTGGAACTCCAAACATGTCAATTAGAGGAAGTTATAGAAATTTCTTTAGATTAGATGAAAGATGGTTATTTTCAGGATTTAGATGCGTAGAAAAAATTTAAACTTTAGAAACCAAAGTTAACGAAAAATATTTTTTATCATCTAACCACATTTTTTTAATTTCAAATCCAGCATCATAAAGTATTTTTTTAATTTGGTTGACTTGATATTTGTGAGAATATTCAGTGTGAATTAATTCATTTTTTTCTAAATTTAAAAGTAAATTAGATTTTGAGATAATTACAGATTGAGACACAAGAGATTTTAAGTTCATTTCAATTCGTTGATCACTTTCATTATAAATCGAGTAATGTGAAAAATTGTTAAGATCAAAATCAGCATCAAGTTCATTATTAATTCTTGATAAAACATTAAGATTGAATTGAGCAGTAATATCTGCAGAATCATTGTAAGCAGATTCTAAAATATTTTTATCTTTAACTAAATCTAAACCAATTAAAAAAAGATCACCTGATTTCATTGTAGAAAAAATATTTTTTAAAAATGCTTTTCCATTATTTGGAGTGAAATTCCCAAAACTAGAACCAAGAAAAATTATTAGATTTTTCTTCTCATCATAATTTTTTAGGAATTCTAAACCACCCTCATAAGTATCAATTATCCCAGTAATGTGTAAAGTCGCATAGTCTTTCAACAATTGTTCTGAACTTTCAGCAAGAATTTCAGAAATATCAATTGGAAAATATTCAGTTTTTGTCTGTAATTTTGTAAAAATATCAATTAGAACTCTAGTTTTTACTGATGCACCACTTCCAAGTTCAACCAATTTAGTTTCCTCATCTAGAAAAGGCAGTAAATCAGATTCCAAATTTTTTAAAATATCAAGTTCAGTCCTAGTAGGATAGTATTCAGGCAGTAAACAAATGGATTCAAACAGTGAGGAGCCTTCAGAATCATAAAAAAATTTTGGATTGATAAATTTTGAATTCTGAGATAGACTAAAAGATATTTCTTCAGCAAAAGATTTTTCAATTTTTGTTGCATGAGGTTTAAAATAACGAAGTTTAGAATCAACAACATATTGTTTATAATCTAATTTTTTATCAGAAAAATCATTCAAACAGTAATTCCTTTTTTAATTAACTTAAAATTCTTCTCACAAAAATTACGCACAAAACATATTTCTTGTTGTGACTTTATGTTCTGTGCTCTTTTTATTATATTCATGACTAAAACAAATTCAATGAAAACAATCTATCTCAAATATCACAATGAAATGATAGAAAAATCACCAGCGTTTAGAAATTACGCAAGAGGCATCCATACAGATGCAACAGCAATCATGTACACATCTACACTAAAGCTTCACATCATGCCTTTTGCAGTAAAAAAAGGAATTATAACTAATGTAGATGCTTTTGATGAATTAGTAAAGCTTGACACAGAACAAATTACAGATTTTATGTTAGATTTTATCGATACACAGACAGTAAAATCAAAATCAATTGTAAGCTACATTGCATCAGTTGAAAAATTCTTTGATATGAATAGAAAGATATTTCACAAGAAAATTGTTAGAAACTCAATTCCAAAAGATACACAACCAACAGGAGGATTAGTACCAGTTACAGATGAAGAAATTTACAGAATGCTTCAAGCTACAAAAATCAAGAGAAACATTGCACTGGTTCATTTTATAGCCTCAACAGGCATGAGACCAGGAGCAATCAGAGACCCAGTATTACAAATAGGAAATCTTGTCGAAATGCCACATCCAAAGAATCCAAACATATCAAAATATTGTTACGGTGTGAGAATATATGATAATTCAAGAGAGGGGTACTGGGCATTTCTTACACCAGAAGCTACAAAAGCATTAGACGATTATTTAGAATACAGAAAATCACACGGAATTATTCTAACTGATGAATCAGTATTGTTTGAAGGAATAATGGGACCACTAACTGAACAAGGGATTAGGGCAATATTTGATAGACTAGTAAAAATGGCAGGAATTGAACGTCATAAAGTAGGAAAAACTAGGTGGAATAAAGCAACAATCTACATGTTTAGAAAGAGATTCAATACAAAACTAAAGCTAAACAATGCAATTAATTCAAACATTGCAGAAAAATTAATGGCACATAGTAATGGCCTTGATGGAACATATTTTCAACCAACACGAGAAGAATGTTATGTAGAATTTTGTAAAGCAATAGAAGAATTGACAATAGATCCAGTATACAAACAACAACAAAAAATCAAAGAGTTAGAAAAAAAGAATTCAGAACTAATTCAAAAACCAAACATCAATGTGTTGCAACAATTAATGAATGATCCTGAAGGACTAAAACAACTCAAAGAGTTACTTGCAAATACAGAACTAAGAGAAATAACATCTACAATACATTAATGATTTTGCTCTTTTTATCATAAAACAACAATCAAGGAATATGTTACTAACAGTTAAAGGGAAAAAATTTGAAATAAGTGAATCAGTTTGGGAAGAAGTTTGTAACGAAATTCCAAAATTAGTCTATGAAAAACATGATGAATTACCAGAAATAGCAATGATTTTAGGATTTAAAATTCTAAAAATGCAATATTCAAAAAAAACACTTGATGATTGGAAATGACTAAGAAATCAGATTATTTTCAATTTAGATTTGAACCAGAATTTGCAGAACGTGTAAATGAAATGATAAGACTAGGTGAAGCAGAGAATTTTTCGCATGCATTAAGAAAATTCACAGATATAGGTATAGAATTATCTAAAATTCATTGTAAAAATGAAACAATTATTGAAAAAATCATTGAAAGTTTAAAGTTTAGAGAAGATCATACAGAAGAAGCATTAAATCAAATTATATCAGATATTTGTAGTGCACATAGTAATTGGGATGCTTTAAAATTTTTATCAGATTTTGAATTATACAAAATAACTAAAGTAATTCTAAATGAATTAATTAAAAAAGAGTGGGCAATACATCTAAAAAAAATAATTTTAGAATTAGACGTAGCAATAGATTCAAAAGATAGAGTAGGATGGAAATTAGAAAATGTATTAATGTCAACTCATTACATAGATAAAGAAAATAGGAAAAAAGTAAAACAAACAAAATGTTATAGTTTTGGTGTATTAGATGAGTTGAAGAAAGAAGAAATGAAAGAAATGGCTACAAAATTAGACAGAATAATTACAAAAGATGAAGAAGATAGTAGTATAGAGAATAGTAAGTTAGTAAGTAAGTAATTACATTTTATTTTATTATATTATTTTATCATCATTATAGAAATAACATACAAGTGAAAAAGAGATATCATAAGAAATAAAGTGTAATTAGGTAAAATTTGAGCCTAATTATCAATTAATATCTAAATTTCATTAAATATTTGTACTATCAAAATCCCGAATCTTAGCTTTTGTGATATCTTCTAAATCATCTTCTAATGTCATGTGTAATGATTCTATAACTCCTCCAACTATAAATTTAAAATGTTTGGATGATTCGATAATCTTTTTCTTATTTTTTGTTTGATCATAGAGATAATAATACAAAATATCACACAAAGTAGTAGATACTACAAAATTTAATTCATTTTTATCAATAATTCCAGGAACATTAACACTATAATGAACCATCTTTGCAATATGTAAAATAATTTCTTGTGAATTAATATGCACTTGTAAAAATCTAATAGCAGATGCTGAATTTAATGGTACGTCAACAGCAAAGATTACAGAGTTATTAGAAAAATCAATTTGACTATAATAGAATAAATTTTTCATTGCTTTGAGTATTTGTGCATCTGTAAAATATTTTAACAATTCATTAACAATATTAGAATTACCTTCAGCATAAAATTCCAAGTGTTTAAATATTTTAGTTGTAATATTCTTTGGAAATTTTTCAACATGTTGTAAAAGATAAAACAATCCCAAAGGCGTAATTGAATAGAAGGGTCCTTTTTTTGTTTTTGTAGATTTATCAAATACACGAATAAGCTGTTTTTCAAGTAACTCATCTACATTATATCTAAATATTCTAGTAGTAACAAAATATGTAGAATTTTTAAACAAATCAAATTCAGTTTGTTTTAATCCATATCCTAATAGTTTTTGTCCCCAACCACGTATAGCATGTTGATTATTATCATGAACATCTAGCAAATGATGCAAAATATGAGTAAATGCCTGTTTTTGTGTTAAGTTAGAATTTAGGCGTAAGTTTGACATAATTTCGTCTTATTTTAGTATAAAATCTATTCTATAAAAACAGGTAGATTATGTAGAGTAAAACCATGAAATCTACAACAATTAGACTCAAAACAAGAACTAAAGAAAAACTAGAATCATTAGGGAAAAAAGGTCAAACGTATGACCAAATTGTAAAAACACTTTTGGAGATTATAAAATGAAACAATGTAATGGAATTTGTAAAAGATTAGAACATAAATCAATAAATGATTCCACAGCAGGTTCTAAAGGATACAGGCCTTGCAAGGTATGTGATTTATGTTTACTAGCAGGTGAACCAATGTGTCCATGTTGTAGCAATATCCTCAGAGTTAGAAGTAAATCAGGGAGAAGACACTAGTGCAATATTTATTTTGTAAATGTAGCAATCATAAATCAAAATATGATGTGTTAGGAATGGATGTGTATCTTTGTAATCAATGTGTGTCACAATATTCAAACATTATAGAAGATGGAGTAAAAAATCTTGAATGAATTAGAAATATCAAATGAGTTCATAGAAGGAAACAAAAACATATGTCAACTTAAGCCAAAAACGTCACCACATACTAAAATACAAAGAAAGTATCGACGTGATGAAGTATACAAATTACATTTTGAGTATGGATATTCTGCAAGATCAATTTCAAAGATATTAAAAATCAATAGAAATACAATTAACAGTGATGTGTCATTTTTGTATTCAAAATTAAATAATGATATGGATAAAAATTCTCATGATGATTGGATCAATAAACAACTATCACGATTAGAATCTCAAAGAACAAGATTAAGAAAGAAATTAGATGAAGAAAATACATTGGAAGAATCATTACAAATTGAAAAAATACTTTTAGAATTAGATACAAAAATTATATCAATTATGATGAAAATAGAAATATCACGACATAAAAAATGGGATAATTCAGTAGGATTTATCAATAAATGGATGGAGGACAATAATTACAAAGACAGATACATGTCATTAGACACTCTGCTTGAAATTCCTGAAAAGTCTAGAAATAAGATATATCAAATTTTGGGGAGAAAATAACAGTATCTAGTCATAATTACGCACAAAAAAGGAGATTTTATGCTAGTTTTACTGACGATATTTTATATTTTCAAATCAATTATAATTCTCTAGAGTTGTTTGGGGAAACTCTTGATCAAACTTCTCTCTGTACTCTCTACGTCTAGTAATTCTAATCAAATTAGCTTCTGACATGATAGCATTAGGTCAAATCAACATTAAGAGACATGGGTTATTGTGAAGTAAAGTCACTCTGCCCTACAGTTCGTAACGGAATAAGAAAAGCTCTTTTTTAAAATCAAATTTATTTTCAGAAAATGTGTTTTCTAATCTAGACCGTTATAGTTTCTTAAACAATCTTGTACCTAGGAATCAATTAATTTCAATAATTTGTATGAGCATCAATTCTTTTTTGACTAGGTTTGTGTTTTCCAGTTACAATGTAATTTATTGCATCACTCATGAAAACAGCATGATCACCAATTCTTTCAAGATATCTCAAAACTAATGCCTCTGCAAGAGCACATTTAGTATTATTGGATTTAATCAATTGAGGCAATCTTTCTTTGTAAATTTTATCAATGTATGCTTCATCATCTTGAATATGTGTAGCTTTTCTAATATCTAATTCTGCAAAAGAATGAACAGCTTCTCTTATCATGTGTTTTACTTTATTTGAAATTACAATTAATGATTCATTATCACATTCAGAAATATCTCCAAACAGTTCTCTAACTTGTGTAATATCATAAGCGTATCTACCAAATCTTGAAAAAGCATAAGATATCTCAGTTGATGAACGAATTAATCGAAAATCATCGGCAACAGGTTGATACTTTAACAGCATATCAAAGATCAGATCCTCAACTTCAAAATATTTGGTACTAATTGAATCAGATAAAGTATGAACTTCATCGGTGGTATTTTTTCCTTCAAAATACGAATCAATTGCTAATGAAATACAATCTATTGCAGTATTACCCATTTCATTCATTATTGCAGATAGTTTTTCCAAAGATGGATCAATAAGACGAGTCATTTAACCAAATTGCCCCTGAACATATTTTGCAGTTAAATCATTTTTTGGATCAGTAAATAGTTTCTTTGTGTGTCTAAATTCAATCAAATCTCCTAGATACATAAATCCAGTATAATCTGAAACACGAACTGCCTGTTGCATGTTATGTGTAACTATGATAATTGTAAACTCTTTTTTTAATTCAGTAATAGTTTCTTCAATTTTTTGAGTTGCTATTGGGTCCAAGGCAGAAGCAGGTTCATCCATAAGTAAAACTTCAGGCTGGATTGCCAATGCTCTTGCAATGCAAAGTCTTTGTTGCTGTCCTCCTGATAACTCTACAGCAGGTTTCTTAAGATCATTTTTTACCTCATCCCAAAGATATGCCATTTTTAGAGTGTCCTCAACGATTTCATTTAGAATTCGTTTATCTTTAACACCATTAAGTCGAAGTCCAGCAGTTACATTATCAAAAATAGACATTGTTGGGAAGGGATTTGGTTTTTGAAATACCATTCCGACTTTTCGTCTATGATAAATTGGATCAATCTCTTTAGAATAAAGGTCAATTCCATCAATCATAACCTTACCCTCTACTTTTGCATTTTTTGTCATATCATGCATTCTATTCAAACATCTAAGAAAAGTCGTCTTCCCACAACCTGAAGGACCAATTAAAGCAGTAACAGATTTTTCTTTAAATTTCATATTAACATTCTTGACTGCAGGTACATCCCCATAAGAAATGGTTACATCCTCTGCAATCATTTTAAATTTTTCTGAATCATTTTCAAATAGATCAGTAGTTTGAGTTTCAGAAGTCATCGTAGTTAATTCTTACCTCCTACTTTTTCTTTAAGAGTTTTTAGAATTTGCATTGTTTCTTTTTTATGTAGTACTAATGCTCTAAGTCCAAGATTAATTCCAAGAATTATAAAAATCAAAACTAATGCAGCACCCCAACCTTGAAGTTGTGCACTTTCATAAGGCAACATAGACAATCTCCAAATTCTTAGCGGTAATGCATCCATTGGAGTATTCATGTTTGCAAAAAACAAACTACTTCCAAGAATAGTCATTATCAACGGGGCAGTTTCCCCACCAATTCTTGCAACAGATAACATTATTCCAGTAACCATTCCTTCTTTAGCTGCAGCAATTACAATTCTCATAGTTATAACCCATTTTCTAAGACCTAATGCAGTTCCAGCTTCACGATAAGTTATTGGAACCATCTTTAGAGATTCCTCAGTGGTTCTAGCTACAATAGGAAACATAATCAAAGATAATGCAAACGCTCCGGCCCAAACTGAAAAGTGACCTAAAACTAATACGATTACTAAAAATGCAAAAATACCTAATACGATAGATGGGAATTCCATAAACACATCATTGAAAAATCTCACAGATCTTGCAAGCCTATTATCGCCATATTCAGATAAAAATATTCCAGACATTACACCTATTGGAACGCCTATCAAACTTGCTAATCCAACTACAATCAAAGTTCCTTGAATTGCCGGACCTACACCTCCCGTTCCGCTACCTACAGAACCTGGAATTTCAGTAAGGAATTCTATAGATATTGCAGCAATTCCATTTTTAAAAACTTCAACCAAAATACTGCCAAGAGGAATAATTGCAGTAATAACACAACTAATAATGATGATACGTACAATTTTATCAACAATCAGACGTTTTTGAACATTTTGTTTGAAAAGAGCTCGATACTCTTGCCTTTTTTCCAAACTACTCAAGTGTTAACAGCTCCTTCTTTTACTTTGAGCATCCGAGTTACAAGAAGATGTGCAATTACATTAATGACCATTGCAATTCCCAATAAAACTAAAGCTACTCCAATTAATGCAGGCAAATGTAATCCTGCAGGAGATGCTTCAACAAATTCATTGGCAATAATACTTGACATAGTTTGACTAGGATCAAACAAAGAACCAGGGATTGCGTTAAGACCTGTTGCATTTCCAATTAACATAGTTACTGCCATTGTTTCACCAACTGCTCTTCCAAGTCCTAAAATGGATGCACCAATTAATCCTGTTTTAGAGTAAGGAAAAATTACAAGCTTAAACATTTCCCATTTAGTTGCACCCAACATGTATGCTGCCTCTTTTTGTTGTTGAGGTACGGTTTTCATTACTTCTCTTGCAACTGAAGAAACAGTTGGAATAATCATTATTGCAAGAATAATACTTGCTGTGAAAATATCCAATCCAAAAGGCGTTCCAGAAAAAAGCCAGATGCTATCTCCAAATGTATTATGAAGTGGTTTTTCCACACTATTCATAAAAAATTCTCTAAAAACATACAATCCCCAGAGTCCATAAATGATACTTGGAACTGCAGCTAAAAGTTCAACCAAAAACCCTAACGGTGCACCAATTTTTTTTGGTGCATCAGAAATAAACATGGCAATTCCAATACTCAATGGAACACCAATTGCCATGGCTAAAGCAGAAGTAACAAGCGTGCCTACAATATACGGTAATGCACCAAATGATTCTCTACCATCAGCAGCATTCCAATCAGTGCCTATGATAAAGGAAAGACCATTTTCTTCCCAAATAGGGTAAGATTGAGTGATTAATTGAAAAACCAGTAAAACAATTACAACTAATACAAAACATCCTGCAAGAGTGGCACCCATCTTGAAAATTTTATCTGGATCAAATTTGCGATCATTTTTTTTAGAAAATACTTTTTTCAATAATTTCTATATGAAAAATGATTTATCAGAAATTAGCCAATAAATTATGTAGTTTATAGTATCTATTTAGATCTATAAAAATTACATATGATATCGGTATATCTATGGAATTTGATTAATGGTATTGAGTCAAATAAAACAAATTCGACGATTGCAAATGACTGGAGGATCAACATATACTGTTTCATTACCTAAGACTTGGATTTTAGAATTAAAATTAAAAAAAAATTCAGAGATGACATTAATTAAAAATCTCAATAATTCAATTACATTATTTACAGAAATTCAAGATGAAAAACATCATGCTATAGCATCAATTTCTAAAACGGATTCAAAAGAATCCATTCGTAGAAAAATTATTGCAATGTATCTATCAGGTTACAAAACTATTGAAATAAAAACAAAAGGGATTGAAATTCAAAGTTCACATCGAAGTACTATTCGAGATTTGGTACGAAGCACATTGATGGGAACAGAGATAATTGAAACAAGTTCAGAAAAAATTGTATTACAAGTTTTAACACAACTTGTACAATTATCATTTAATGTTGCACTAAAACGAATGTATGATTCTGCAAAAAATATGCATCAAGATGCCATTGAAGCATTAAAAAATCAAGATAAGGAAAATGCAGTGGAAGTAGAAAAATTAGATGATGAAGTAGATAGATTCAGCCTCTACTTGATGAGAAATCTCAATCTAGCATTACAGGATACCCAGATATTACTAGATTCTGGGCTCAAAAAACCATCAGATTGTTTAGGATATAGAACAATAGTAAAATGCGTAGAAAGAATTGCAGATCATGCAGGATTAATTGCAAAAAAAGTGAAATATGTCAAAAATCCAATTAATAAAAAAATTCTAAAAGAGATAGAAACAATTAGTGAAGAATCACTTGTTGTTTTCGATAATGCGATAACTGCACTTACCAAAAAAGACTACAACATGGCTGAAAAAGTTGCATCCAGTGTACCAGACGTAATTGAAAAAGAAAAAAACCTCATGGATTCCTTGAAATCAGATGAAAATACTGCCATCATTAAATTAGTTTTAGAAGACATTCGAAGAACTGCTGAATATTCCAGGGACATTTCTGAGATCACATTAGATGAAACAATTCAAACTGTTATTGAAGAAATTTAAAAAAATAATCAAATAATTATAATGTTTTTAATCACGATGCAATAATATTTTGGGATATTGTAATGCAATAATGAATTCTAGGTAATGGTTTTTTTCCACAGTTTAAGCAAATTTCTTGAAAAATTATTCTGCAATTTTTGCATTTAGATAAAACGTATAGTGAATTCCCACAATTTCTACATGACTCATCAGGCATTTTGTATGATGAATTTATTTTGTAATTCTTTCCCATCATTGCAGATATTATTTTTTAATGCAGTATTGGGGAGCATAGGGGTTATGACAATAATGGCTACGGACTGCAACCGATTAAGTAAGTATGTGTTGCTCAAGGAAGAATATGATGACGTCATTAATTCTAGACATGTAAAATGTGACAAAAACTAAATCCATATAGATTAAGTAATCTATCAAATCTACGATCATTTTAGTGATCTCAAAATATTTTATTTTCTATATAGTATATGGTACTAACATAATCTATGCCTACCAATTGTAAATAAACTTCCAGAAGTGATATAGTAATGAAGACAAAGACATCGTTACTGATTTTATTGACTGCAGTATTGGGTGCATTAGTTTCCCCAATGTCTGCTAGCGCAGCAACAAATCCTGACATACCAGATCCAAATCAAAACTTTGTTTTGACTGGTGCAGGGGCAACTTTTCCATTCCCTCTAATTGATTTATGGAGAGTAGAATACAAAAAATCTTTTGATAATGTAGATCTAAATTATCAATCAATTGGAAGTGGTGGTGGAATTAAACAACACATTGAAAAAACTGTCAATTTTGCAGCATCTGATAAACCTATGAAGGAATCAGAAATGGAATTGGCTCCAGGAACATTACATATTCCTGAGTCAATCGGGGGGGTTGTATTAGCATACAACGTACCGGAGATTCCAGACAATGGATTGAAATTAACTGCTGATGCAGTTGCAGGAATCTATTTGGGAGAAATTACAAAATGGAATGATCCTATAATTACTTCTCAAAATCCTGAATTGAATCTTCCAGATGCAGAAATTGTAACAGCACATAGATCAGATGGTTCTGGAACCACCTTTATTTTCACAGACTACTTGAGTTCTGTAAGTAGTACATGGGATAGAGATGTAGGTATTGGAAAATCTGTTGCTTGGCCTAACGGCTTAGGTGCTGCAGGAAATGAAGGTGTTGCTTCTGTTGTAAAATCTACCGAGTATTCAATTGGATATATTGAACTTGCATATGCATTCCAAATTGGAATCACTTATGCATTTGTTGAAAATGCAGATAAAACTGCATTTATCGAGCCAAGTCTAGAAAGCATTTCTGCTGCATCAAGTGGTGCAGCTGATAATCTACCTGCAGCTGAAGATAGCTGGGTTGGAGTATCTCTAGTAAGTGCACCTGGACCAAAATCATATCCTCTTGCTAGCTTCACATACTTGTTAGTATTAGATGATTTAAAATCAGTAACAGAAAATAAAGCACAAGCTAAAGCCGTAATCCACATGATAAACTGGATGATCACTGAAGGACAACAATATTCTTCAAGCTTACTATACGTTCCACTAGCAGACAAAGTAGTGAAACTTGGTCAAGAGGGTCTACAGAAAGTCAAATATGATGGAGAACTTTTGTGGGATCCAAATGCAGTTAGTACTGCATCAACCCAAGAAGTAAAACAGGAAACAGTAAATTCTGAAGAAGGTGGTGGTTGTCTAATTGCAACTGCAACTTATGGTTCTGAATTTGCACCACAAGTACAACAACTAAGAGAAATTCGTGACAATCAATTGATGAACACAGAATCTGGTTCAGCATTTATGTCTGGATTCAATGAGTTGTACTATACATTCTCACCAACAATTGCAGACATGGAACGTGAAAGTCCAATGTTTAAAGAAGCAGTCAAACTTGGTTTGACACCAATGTTGTCCACTTTGGCAATCATGGAGAACGCAGAAACTGAAAGCGAAGTCTTAGGACTTGGATTGTCAGTAATTGCATTGAATTTGGGAATGTACATTGCAGCACCTGCAATGATGTTTTACGGAATTAGTAAAAAAGTAAAATCTGTTAAGTTATCTTAATAGACTCATTTTTCTATTTTTTTATTTTTTAAGAAATCATTGTTATGAGGATCAATTAATTGAAAACAAATTCAATTTTATAACAAAATAAAAACCATTTTTTAAAAATGGATAAAATTTCTAGAAATTGGTTAAAAATTTATTTTAGATTCTTCTTCTTTGTGTCTTCTTCTTTGGTGTGAGCTCTGTACTTTATTCTTGGTACGTTGGGTTTTAGGATTTAATAAAATAATGATTTTTAGTTATCATGAATTATTAACTCATTCAAACCAAAAATCTGTTTCATCGTCAACATCATCTAAATCGTCAACGTGAAATTCTTTTTTAATTTCTGTTTCCATACATTGCATATTCTAATTTTGTACTTATCTTGATTCTGATTAGTTCATGTAGTGTATTGTCTACTATATAGAAATCAAAAAGAAATGTTCCAAGAGGAAAGAGAAATCCGTTATCAAATCCTGATGAAATCTACAATGAAACATGGAATTGGCATTTGTATTTTTTATGTAATGTCTTACTCTATAAATTCATAATTATAAAAACATAGAATATGATATTTGCTTATACCTATGTTATCATCATAAACAATACTCTCTTTGTATAATAGATAATCTGCTTAAATTTTTTCAATGACTTGGAAAACTTCGTTACTGATTTTAATCGCAACAGTAATGGTTGCTTTCGTACCTCTATCTGCATATGCCGCAGTTGACGATGGTAGTTTGAACAAAATTACCTCTGATGGACAGTATGATATTGGTATGACTTGGCAACCGGCAGGACCACTTCAACCTGGAATTGAATATCTCTTTAATTTTGAGATTCGTGAAGGTATGAGTCAGAAAAATATTGATGACGCATCATTTAATTTTGATATCGTAAAAGATGGAACAATTACTGATAGTACATCATCTCTTTCTGGAACTCTAACAAAAACAATTTCATTTGAAGAACCTGGACTCGTTAATCTTTTGCTAACTGATGTTAATTCATCTACACAACAAATTGATTTCACATTCCCTGTGGGCAACGAAAAATCTTCTAAAAATGGAATTTCATATGCTATGAAAAACTACAATGCTGAGCCAAAAATTTTCTTCTGTGGCAGTGCTAAAGATTTAGCAACTTGTTTAGATAAAGAGATTACTGAGGAAACTAGTTGGTGGGGCAAAGTTACTATTATGATATATGCTCCTGGTTGGAATGAAGATTCTCAAAAAAGAGATAGAATTGGCGCTACTACTGATTCTGCATTAACAATTACTGCACGTGGTGATGGTAACTCAAATGCTGAACTAGGTGTTTGTAATGACAGTGATTCTGAAGGATTAATTGAATCTGGACCAAATACTGGTGTCTTTTATGGACGTCTAAAACTCAGTGCATCTGATCATGATATGAATAATGATGGTGTTAAAGAAACCGCACTTGGTGGAACCAGTTGTAAGAACTCTCCATTTGACGAATATGCAAAAATTGAAACCGGTAGAGATGGCGCAGTTACTGTTAACTGGGAATATAACCCTGAAGACAATAAGGTAATTACTAAAACTCTAACATACGGTTGGAGTGTAGCATCAATTGAATTCTTAGAAGATGAATATCCATTAGATGACAGAAATAAAGTTCAATTCAAACTCAATGAGAAAGACTTAGGTGATATGCCTAAAGACAAAGTTGATTTGAATTATAGAGTTTGGTCTGATAGTGACTTAGCAGGAATTACAGTTGAGGCAACACAAGATGGCAACTGGAATCAGAAAAAACCATATTTCTTCTACATACAAGATCATGAAGAATCAAACGGTGATAGCTTGTATGCACAAGAAGGTGATACCATCTACGTGAAGTATGTTGATACAACATTACCTGCAATAGGTCCAAATGGTGAACAATGGTCAAAATCTGACACATTAGATATCATTGCAACTACATCTGTAACATCTGGATACCCATACATAACACTACGTTAACAATGGCTATCTTAGAATCAGTAACGCAAAACAAACAAATGAAAAAATCATATGATTTTTCTACTTTATCTAGTAGAGAATCTCTTTTTCTTAATCTCATAAATCAAAATCCTGGAATACGTTATCTTGAATTAAAGAGTTTAACAGGATTGTCTAATGGTGTAGTTTCCTATTATTTGCATCAATTGGAATCTAACGGATTCATTAAATCAGTAAAAACCCCTCGTGTAAGTTGTTTTTACCCTTTATCTTCATCTGAATTATCTCAAAAAATTTTTAGACGTTCTAGACAAATTACCCCAAAAAAAATTCTTTTGGCGTTAATTCAAAAAAATCATTCTTTTACCACTCTAGTAAAGGAAGTACAAAAAGCTCCATCAACTGTATCTACATATGCTTCAAAATTAATAGAAGACAATCTTGTTTTTACTGAATATAAAAATTCAAAGAAAATTTTTAAAATAAATCCTGAATTTTTTGATCAATTAATTTATACTTTAAAAATTTCCACATAGTTTATGAAAACTGAAAAGGAAATCTTATTGAATTTCTATCTATACTCTCTACGTCTTATGATCCTAATGAAATTAGCTTCAGACATGGTAGCATCAGACCAAATCAGCTTAAGATACATGGGTTATTGTAAAAAAAGTCACTCCACCGTAGAGTTCGTAACGGATAGAAAAAAGCCCTTTTTTAAAACCAGGTTATTTCTTGAAAAATAGGAATGAAAAAGAGATCAATCTTACACGAATATTATTTTTTAAAAATTAGAATTTTACGAGTAAATTAGAGCAAATTAGTCAAATCGTATAAATTTTTAGTGACAAAAAGGGCAACTATACTTCTTGATATACTGGATAAAATATCTACATACATTGACAGAAATATTAAAAATTGAACATTTAAAAAAATATTTCATCAAAAAGAAAATGTTCACGTCAGAAACTTCCACAGTTAAAGCTGTAGACGATGTCTCATTTTCATTAAAACAGGGAGAAGTTTTTGTATTAGCAGGAGAATCAGGTTCTGGAAAATCTACAATTGCAAAATTAATTTTAAAATCAATTAAAGCAGATTCTGGAAAAGTTATTTTTGAAGAACAACACATAGATAGTCAAAAAAGAAATTTAGAGAAAATTAGAATGAATTGCCAAATGATTCATCAAGATCCATATGATTCAATTAATCCCAGAATGAGAATTAAAGATATTATTTCCGAACCACTTGAAATTCATAACATCATGAACAAAGAAGAAATAAACAACAGAGTAATTGAAGTATTAAAAGAAGTTAAACTAGAACCAGCAGAAGAAATTAGTAAAAAATACCCACACATGTTATCTGGAGGACAAAGACAAAGAGTAGTTTTAGCTAGAGCATTAGCAATTAAACCAAAAATCATTTTAGCTGATGAACCAGTATCAATGCTAGACGTATCAATTAGAGCTGAGGTGTTAGAATTAATGAGAGAGTTACAAAAAAAACATAATATTTCATTTATCTACATTACACATGATTTAGCAACAGCCAGATATTTTGGTCAAAATATCGGAATTTTATATTTAGGAAAAATTGTGGAAAGAGGTCCAATTAATCAAGTACTAGATAATCCAAAACACCCATACACTCAGGCATTAATTGACGCAATTTCAGAACCAAATCCTGAAAACTTAAACAAAGATAGAGTAATCAGGATTAAAGAAATATCAGGAGTTAAAAAAAAGGGAGGGTGTAAATTTAGAGATAGATGCCCATATGAAATTGAGAAGTGTTCAATTGAACCAAATTTAGAAGAAATAGAAAACGAGCATTATTCTGCATGTCATGTTAAAATCAGCTAAGTTGTCTTAACAGAAGGTACACGTTTATCTTTATAGGTTACAACATTTGAAACTCCATTCTTTGGGAAAACACCATAAATCAATTTTGCTTTTTGAATAACTGAATCCTTTAAGGAAACCATAATGAATTGACTTTCTTTTGATCTCTCTTCCAGAATTGTAGATAACCTTTCTGCATTAGGTGCATCAAGATGTGCATCAACCTCATCAAACAAGTAGAAGGGAGAAGGTTTGAGTTTTTGTAATGCAAGAACAAATACAATTGCCGCAAGTGTTTTTTCACCACCACTAATAGAAGTAGATTCTCTTTTTGGTTTATTTGGAAATTGAATTAAATAAGATATTCCAGAATTAAATATATCATCCTCGTTTTGTAATTCCAACCATGCATTACCACCAGTCATTTTATTGAAAATTAATCGGATTTCTTTATCGACTTTATCAAATGCATCCAAGAAGGTTTGTCGTTTATCTTTTTCAATATCTTCAATAAATTTCACAATAGAATTTCTTTCCTCTTCTAAGGAATTCTTTCTAACAGACATTGACCTATACCCATAAGAAACTTCAAGATATGTTTCAGGAGCCTTTGCATTTAGTGCATTTAGAGAGGATAATTCAGTAGTTAATCCTTGAACAATTGGATCAACATCAAATGTTTCCATATTTTTATCAAATCCAAATGCGGAAAGAATTTGTTGTAGTTTTGTCTCATTTTCAATTAAATCATGCAAATCACGATTTAATGAGTCAGATTGACGCTCAAAATTATTAATTTGTTTGGTAAAATCCATATCTTTTTCAGTTAAAGTTTTGAGTTTACTATCTATTTCTTGAACTTGTCCAATGGATGAACCGGATGTAGAAATTAATTCTTGTTCCTTTTGTCTCAAACTTTCTAAAATTTCTCGTTTAGGATCTTTTTGTTTTTCTAAATCATTAATTTTTGATTCAATTTGTTCAGATTCCAAATGTAAAGAATTTTTTTCATCGTTTAATCGAGTGGTTTGAGATTTTTCACGATTATCTTGTGTTTGCATAGTTGTTAGTTGTGATGATTTATCACGATAATCATTCATAATGGAAGTGTATAATTTTTCAATATCAGATTTTTTAATATTTATTTTGGATAATTCACTTGCAATTCTAGTTTGTTCTCCACTAGCATAATTTTGTTCGACAATTCCTATACGATCAAGTAAAGATTCAAGATGAGATTCATTAGTTGAAACTTCAGATTTAATAATATTATTTCGGGATGTCAAATCAGAAATTCTTTTTGTTAGTTGTACTTTTGTATTTTTTGCAGAAATAATTCTAGATTTTAGATTTGTATAATTTTCAGATGCAGATGTTAAAGCATTTTCAGAAATAGAAAGTCTGTCAGAGTATGATTGTATTGAATCCTCTAATTTTTTTAAAGAATATTTTTTCTTTAACATATATTTTTTAATTAGACTGATTGACTGAATTAATCCATCAATATCACTACTCATTGAAATTAATTTTGTTAGTTTTGAGATTTTTGAATTTATATCAATTACAACAGTACCACCTTTAGCTTCAAAGTATTCCCCTTCAAGAGTTACTGATTTGTAGCCTAATTGTGATAAATTATAGGCTGATTCACGACTGTCAGCTAGTATAATATTTCCAAAAAGGAATGTTTTGAGTGCTGAGTATGTATCATCACATTTAACAAAATCAGATAAAATGCCAATAATTCCAGATTCTTTAGGCAGGGTTAATTTGAATTTAGGTATAGCATCAAGAGGAATAATTTTCAATTTTGGAAGTTTTTTACTTCTAGCAACTTCAGCTATGCCCAACAAGGTTGCAAAATCTTTTACCACTAATGCTTTAATCCAATCAGAGCTCACTGCAAGAACTGAACGCTCATATTTTTTATCCCAAGAAATCATTTCATAAACTAAGCCATCAATTCCCAATTTATCAGCATCCTCTTTTAATTTTGCAACAGTATAATCTTCATGCATGAAACCTTTTACGGTTTTTATTTTTGATTCATATTGATTAGCAGCCTTGTCAGATTTTTCTAAAATAAATCCTAATTCATCCATATCATGAATTATTTTTAATTTTTTTGTTTTTAATTTTAAAATTCTAGATTTTAATTCAGAAATAGTAGCTTGATGATTATTTGTTAATGAGGATAATTTGGATTCTAAATTAGATAGTTCCGCAATATCTTTTTCTAATCCAGTTAATTTTTCAGAGTTAGATTTTATTTTTAATTCAGATTCCTCTTTTTCATGTAAAATTTTAGAAAGTTTTAGTTTAACATTATTAGACTGGTCTGTTAGAATTTTTATTTTATTATCAATTTCAGATTTTTTTGCTGCAGCTTCAGATTGGGCAGTTAGAATTTTGTTACGTTCTGAATCAATTAATTCCAAATCATGATTAATTTTATTTTTTTCTCCATTTGTAATTTCTATGGAATCTTTAATTTTTTGGATTTGTGAATCAATATCTGCTCTAGCATTTACAATTTCTTCTAATTCAATTTTTATTTGTGGCAATCTATTGTTAATTTGTTCAAGTCTTTTATTTGATGCAGATATTGCAGTATTATCAATTTCATATTGTTCCATTGCAGAACTAATTTCTGCATCAAGAGTAGCTTTAGCTTGAGTGTAATCATTTGCAGCATTCATTAATTTTGATTTTTCAGTATCTAAGACACTAATTTCATCTCTTAAGATGGACCTTTCACCATCCAAAGCAGTAATTTGTTCTTTCAAACCATGCAATTTGTCTTCTTTTTCAGATTTTTGTAGAGAAATAGTCTTCATTTTGTTGGCAGCAGATATGGCCTTGTATCGATTTAATTCACGTTCAAGAATGTCATGACGTAATTTTTGATTTCGTTCTTCCTCTAATTCATCAATACGTTTCTTAATTTCACCCATTTTTGCAAGTGCAATTTCAAGCCGCCTATCAGCTTCATCAAGCTGTTTTATAGATTCAGATTTTTTTTCATCAAAATAGGAAAGACCGATTAAATCTTCGATAGTTTTTCTTTTTTCCTCAGATGTAAATTCAGAAATTCTAGTCACAGTTCCTTGTTGGACAGCATTGAGTTGACCCAATCCTGCATTTGCCATATCCAATAAATCTAGAACATGACTTCGTTGAGTTTTCTTTTTGTTTAGATAATAGGTATTTTCACCATTTTCATCTAGCTCCCTAGTAATTTCAACAATATCACTATCAACAGGAATTTTTCTATCTGTATTATCAAAGTGTACACTCGATCTTGCCATTTTAGGACCTCTACGACCACTACCTTCAATATCATGAATCAGTGATCGAAGTTTATCAACTCGCATAACTTTTGGTTTGTTTTCACCCATTGCAAAAATGATTGCATCTAAGATGTTACTTTTTCCTGAACCATTTGGACCTGAGATCGATACAAGTCCAGGTTCAAAATTCACAGTGGTATTTCTAAATCCAAATGATTTGAATCCAAAGATCTCTACTTTTTTTACATGTACCAATGTAGATCATTTTAAATTCGATAGGATAATCGATGATTAACAATTTTTGTTGACTCTATTGATTAATTTTTCTTGTTACATTATCAAATTTTTCGTAACGGAGGTAATTATCAAATAACTCCTTAAAAATAAGATTTAAAAATTATTGAGCCTAACTAGGCTTATTCATTAGCGACAAATTTTTCACAATCTTGTTTTGCTTGAACATCGGATGTTTGTTCAATAGGATGCTTCATCAAATAAGCACTAGCCGATTTTATTGGACCACCAATACCTCTATCTAATGCAATTTTTGCCAATCTAACTGCATCAATAACAATTCCAGCAGAATTTGCTTTATCATCAACGTCTAAGCGAACTTCCATATTGTAAGGAATATTTGCCCATTGTCTTCCTTCAATTCGCATAAACATTAGTTTAGTATTACCTAAGAAAGGAATGAAATCAGAAGGACCAACATAAATTTGGTCATCATCTAATCGTTCGTCAAGTTGACTTTGAACACTCTCAGTTTTGGATATTTTTTTAGAAACTAATCGATCCTGATCTTTCATATTAAGAAAATCAGTATTACCACCAACATTGATTTGGTAAGTTTTTTCAATTTTTGTTCCTCGATCATTACATAATTTTGCCAATGTTCTATGAACTATAGTTGCACCTACTTGACCTTTAATATCATCACCAATACATGGAATATTTTTTTCTTGGAATTTTTTTGCCCAAGTTTCATCAGATGCAATGAATGAAGGAATACAATTAACAAAAGCAGTATTAGTGTCCAGACATACTTGAGCCCAAAACTCTGTTACTTTATCTGAACCAACTGGCAAATAGGAGACAAGGATTTCAGCACCGGTTTCTTTAAGAATTTTTTTTGCATTTTCTGCAAGTTCAGCATCAGTTAATTTTGTTTCAACAGGTTTTACACGATTTTGAACCCAAATTCCAACACCATCTAATAATGGACTTTGATACACTTTTGCCTCAGTTTTAGGCATAGTATCTTTTGGTATCCAATCAACCATGTTTGGGTATGCATAAATTGCTTCATTGAGTGGTTGGCCTACTTTGTTTTCACCAACATCAAATCCACACACAAAGTCAATATCATGAATGCCATATCCTGCTAATTTATCGTGAATAATTCCAATTACCTCTTGGGAAGGGTTTTGTCGATAATATTCAATTCCTTGAATTAATCCTGAAAAACAATTGCCAACACCAACTAAAGCAACTTTAATTCTACCTGCCATAGGAATTCTAATACAATAAGACGGTTTAAAGTTTACTTAATCAACTAGATTTCAAACCAAAGTAAAAATTTTTCTTGAACAGGTATCCAGAAAAGCCTATTATTTAATAAAATTACAGAATAATCATGACGTCTGATGAGATCAACATTAAAGAATTTAAAAAAATTAATTTAGAAGGAGGTTATTTGATTGATGGATTTCCTTCAGTAGGATTTAGTAGTGCAATTGCTACAGAATCAATGATTAATACATCACAATTTGAATTAGGAGGAATTATTGACTCAGAAATATTCCCACCAATCAGCGTAATTAAAAATGGAAAACCAAATTATCCATCAAGAATTTTCGTTAATAAAGATTTGAAAGTAGGAGTATTTTCATCATATCTAAATTTAGATCAATCATTGCATAGACAAGTTTCAGATTTAATGTTACAGTGGGCAAAAACACACAAAATTAAATTAATTGTTAGCAGTGTTGCAATAAAATCAGATAAAGAAAATTCTGAAATGATGGGCGTAGGAAGTACAGATTCAGCCAGAAAGAAAATAGAGGAAGCAGGATTAAAAATTTTAGATCATGGAACAATTCCAGGAATTCCTGGGATGTTACTAAATGAAGGAAGCATAACAAATCAAGACGTCATTGTAATAATTTTCAATACATTAGGAGACGGTCCAGATTTCAAATCTAGTGCAGATTTGTGTATGTCAATGTCAAAACTAATTCCAGGAGCCTCATGTGACATTCCATCCTTACAAAAAGAAGCTGAAAAAGCTGAAACAACAATTAAAGAAACACAAGAAGAATCAACTCACCTTAAAGATTCAATGTACAGATAATTCTATTCTAATGGGAAACATATGAAAGAATTATGAGCAATATCATTGAATTTGCAATTATCGTCATAATAATTTCAGCGTCAGGAGTAATGTCACCAGGTCCATTATTTGCAGCAAATATCACATATGGATTAAAGTATGGAACTAAAGCAGGAATAAAAATTGCAATAGGGCATTCACTTGTAGAATTACCATTAATAATTTTATTAGGAATTGGAATTTTTTCGCTAGAAATTTTTCCAGAATTTAAAATAATTATTTCAATCTTAGGTGCAATTACACTTTTTGTATTTGCATTTATGCAAATTAAATCAACATTAAAGAAAAATGAAAAATCTGAAACAAAACTGAAGCAAGGGCCAATCATTACAGGAGTTTTACTAAGTGCATTAAACCCATTTTTTATAATTTGGTGGTTAACAATTGGTTTAAAATTAATTTCAGACGCAATGGCAATATGGGCATTTGTAGGAATTTTAATTATATTTGTATTGCATGTGTGGATGGATTTTGTATGGCTAGGAACTACTGCATTTTTAATATCAAAAAGTAAAAAAATCATTTCAAATACAAATTATAAAATAATAATGTTGGCGCTAAGTGCAATATTGATTTATTTTGGAATTGCATTTTTGACAGATGTGATTAATTAGCCACAATCTAAAATTTCAATTACAGGGGTACAACTATCATTATAAACAATTATTTTTTCAAGTATTTCTTCACAGAATTCAGGATTAAGAGATTTTTCATAAATTTTTATCTCATTTAAAATATACATATGATCTATACCACATGATTTTTCATTTGTGAAAAAAAATACAACAACAGCAATTATTAAAATAATAAAAAAAATATTCCTAAAGTTATTCTTTTGTAATATCAATTTCCATGTTAGAAACGTTTCGCTGCTTTCCATCTTGGGAAGTAAGTGAATCAGAAGAAATTCGAACGTCACTAATTACATAACCAACAGTATCCATTCTTTTAACAATCATTTGAGATACATCTACTGCCTGAGTAATTCTTTTTCCTCGAGCTTTAATTGTAATACTAGGTCTAGTGGAAAGTTGAGTCAAGGTTGCAGAAACATAACTCATTATAGGTTTAGTTCCGATGAAAATTATATTTCGTTCTTCAGTAGCATTTGATTTTGTAGAATTTTCAGATGTGTTTGAAGGTTCAGGTGTTGGTTCAGGTGTTGGTTCAGGTGTTGGTTCAGGTGTTGGTTCAGGTGTTGGTTCAGGTGTTGGTTCAGGTGTTGGTTCAGGTGTTGGTTCAGGTGTTGGTTCAGGTTCAGGTGTTGGTTCAGGTGTTGGTTCAGGTTCTGGTTCAGGTTCAGGTGTTGGTTCAGGTGTTGGTTCAGGTTCAGGTTCAGGTTCTGGTTCAGGTTTAGTTCTAGAATCAAATTCAGATAAAATATCTTCTGCATCATTAGATTTGTTGTTAAAACTCAATTTGAATTCCTATAGTAACAAATTGACTTTATCTTTTATTTAATTATTCAGGTGCTTGCCTTGGAGATAGTCTTCAAATAATTTTTCTAGATCATTATCAGATTCACAATTCTTAATTTGCTCAACCAAATCAGGTTCCTCAATTTCATAACAATTCATCATATCTTGAGAATCTTTGAATATCAGCATGGCTTTATTTTTAAAAATGCAATGGTACAGTTTTTCCTTTTCCATATTATCAGGATTAAAGTTTACACCATTTTCATCAACAGATACAGGATATGCCATAAGAACCATAAGTGACATCAATATTTAGATTTTAACTATAATTTTATAGTAATTCACTAACAAATCATAAAAACAATAAATACAAAAATTATTAATTTCAAATAGAATAAAAATATCAAATGAACGAATCAACTCTTAAATTTATCAAATGCCCAAAATGTAATGGAATTATTGATTTAGAAGTTTATGAAAATAAAAAAGAAATTATTGAAGGAATGTTAAAATGTCATAAATGTGAATTGATATTTCCAATTATCGATAAGATTCCAATAATGTTAACTGATTTTAAAAAATATATTTCTGAACATCGAATTTTAAGTGGAAAATTATACAAATTAGCCTCAAGTAAAGAAGTAAAAAAATTTCTCAAATCAACATTAGAGGACATTATTTGGGAAAATAATGACAAATCAGGAATCGAGGAAAGATGGTCACAAATTTACAATAATAATAAAAATAATAAATTCTATAAAATAATAAAATCACATATAGAAAAAATTCCAAAAAGCAAATTGGTTCTAGAGTATGGGTCTTCAATTGGAATAATTAGCAATCATATTTCAAATATAAGTGAAAATGTTTTTGGAATAGATAAATCATTTAGTGCAATTCAATATGCAAAAAAAAATCAAAATAATAATTCAGATTATATTGTTTCTGATTTTGCATCACATCCTTTTGGAAATAAAAAATTTGATTTGATAATTGGCTTAAATGTACTTGAATTAATGGAGCCAAAAATTCTGCTTAAAATGATGTCTAACCAAATATCAAATGGGCATTTAATAATTTCAGATCCATATGATTATGATCGTGGAATCAATTCAGTAAAACAGCCTATGAATGAAAATATTTTACGGGAAAAATTAGTAGAATTCAAATTTAAAATAATTAACAATACAAAAAAACCATCATTTACACCATGGAATCTAAAACTATACGACAGAGCAAGTTTAAACTACAAAGTGGACATAGTTATTGCAAAAAAATAATTCCAATATCAAAAGTAATTTCAAAAACAGTATAGAAGTTAATAAGGAAAAACTGCACGACATTCAAAATATAATAATAATCAAAATAATTAGAAAGGATATTGGGAAGAGTAGTTTTCCACATAGATTTTGATTATTTTTATGCTCAATGTGAAGAAGTAAGAAAACCAGAATTAAAAACAAAACCAGTATGTGTTTGTGTTTTTTCTGATAGAGGTGGAGATAGCGGAGCAATTGCAACTGCAAACTATACAGCCAGACAATTTGGAGTAAAATCAGGCATACCAATTACATTTGCAAAAAAGAGATTAGAACAAAGAAAAGATGCAGTATTTTTACCAGTAGATTTTGAATATTATGAAAAAATTACTGAAAAAGCAATGAAAATAATGAAAGATAATGCAGATATTTTTGAATATGTGGGAAGAGATGAAGCATACTTAGACGTTACAAAAAGAGTTGAAGAAGATTTTACTAAAGCAAGTCATCTTGCACAACAAATAAAAAATTTGATTAGAACAGAATTAAAATTAAGTTGCTCAATAGGGGTTTCATCAAATAAATTAATTTCAAAAATAGCTTCAGACTATCAAAAACCAGATGGTTTAACGATAGTTCAACATGATAAAGTTGAACAATTTCTAGCACAACTAAATATTCGAGTCATTCCAGGGATAGGTAAAAAAACTGAACAGAGATTTAAAGAAATGAAATTAGAAACAATAGAAGAAATAAAGAAAATAGATGTGTTTACTTTGAATAAAGAATTTGGAAGAAAGAGTGGGACATACATTTACAATGCAATCAGAGGAATAAATGATGAACCAGTAAAAGAAAAAGAAGAAAGTATTCAGTATAGTAAAATCATCACTTTAAAAAAAGACTCTAAAGAATATGAATTTCTTTTAGAAAATTTGTATGAATTATGTAAACAAATTCAAAATATAGTTAAAAAAAATAATAAAATGTTTAAATCAATTGGAATACATTTTGTACAGTCAGATCTAAGTAACAAATCAAAATCAAAAATGTTACGTAATTCAACTAATAATCTTGAAGAATTAGAGAAGAATGTGGAACAATTGTTGACAGATGCATTAGAAGATCAAACTATGACAATTAGGAGGGTAGGAGTAAAAGTTTCAGATTTGAGTGAAATTAAAGGTCAAAGTGACATAACTAATTTTTTTTAAGATTTTCAGATTCAGATTTTTTGAGACGTCTAGATTCTATCACGATTACAACTAAAATAAAAGCAAATAACCACGGCAAGAACATTATTTCACCAGCAATTTTATGATATTCCTCCCATGCAACAGGATCAGTTGTAACTTTAAGAGCATACCAAGATAATGAAAAAATGCGAATTAAATTAACAATAATCGTTCCTATGATTCCTATAATGAAATATACAATTTTACGACTTTTCATAATATTCATTTTTAGCATAAATGCACCAATTACCAGTGAAAAAATAATAATACTATGAACACCTGCAGAAGGCCAAAAAACTTGTAATGCCATTGAACCATGATCACCACGTAAGAACATTATGTTATCACGTGCTATTGCAGTTCCAAGATCAAGTGCAGTAATTACCCAAACATTAGCTTGAACAAAATAAGGAACAATGTATTGTAATGGACCAAGTGTATCATATGGAAAGAATGCATCTAATGAAAGAATTATTGCAGTTCCACTAAGAAAAATTGGGGCAGCAGGTGCAATTCTAATCCAGCGTTTACCAAAGAAGATAGTCAACCCAATAACAATAAAAATTGCCATTACAATGAAATCCCACATCCAAGTCCAAGAATAAATTAATTGAACATTAAATTGTGTTGCAGATTCAATCAGAAATTCTCTTAAACCATATTCTAAAGAAATTAAATAAAATATCGTAAGTAATGCAATAGGAGTGAGTGAAAGTAATCTTTTTTTGGAAATAATTATTTTCAAACCAATTAATTCAGCAATTACAAAAACTAAAGCAAAAAAGTATCCACCTCTCCCTTCATTCCAACTCCAAGCAATTGAATCAGGAAATGCGATCATTGCAAATAAAATTGGGCTAGAAATTAGAAATATACCAACAAAAAGATTCCAATTTTGCATATAGTGAAGCTAAAAACGGCAAATAAAAATCTGAACTAGACAACAAACAAAGTCAATTTGTAGATAAAGTAGGGATAGAAAATCAGTCTTCAGAATCTTCTATTTCATCGAGATCGGAGTCTCTTCTGCTTGGTCGTATTGGAACATAAATTATTGTCACAATAATGAATAATTAGACTAGATGATACAATCTAGGGTTGCAAAAATTTGTCTAATTGGTAATTTTCAATCCATCGGAATTAAAAATTCACATTACATTCAGTTTTTAGAGATTTGATCGTAGTGAAATACGTGATAACAAGTATTCCAATTGCAATTATTCTTATTGGAATTTCATAATTTGTAAGAAATGCAGTAGCAGTAGCACCAATTGAACCAAAAGTCGAAATTACAGCAAATCCAATAGGCCCACAGCTACATGCACCTGCAATAGATCCTACAGTTGAACCCAAAATACCACCACTCATTTTTTGTTTAGAATTTTTTAGATGAGTTATTCTAAAAAGATTCATTGGAATTACAATTGCAGATAATATAGAAAGAATTACAATTAAACTAAATCCAAGTTCACTTCCAGAAGGCATGTGAGATACAAAAAAAGGTTCAAAGAAAATAAATTCAGAAACAAATAACAAAACAGTCATCATAGATGAAAAAATTATCAATGCTAGTAAAATAAATTGAAAGTTTGAAAAAACTAATTTTAAAATATTTATCATTTATACCATAGAATCCAAAACTGATTTGAATACAGAAAAGGGTTGAGCACCACCAATTGTTTTTTGATTATAATCAGGACCTACTATAAAAAATCCAGGTGTTCCGTTAACACCGTTATCTCTTGCTTGTTGTGAATTGTATTGTACACGTTTTGAATATTTATCAGAATCAAGACATTCATTAAATAATTCCATATCAAGATTCAAGCTAAAAGCAAAAGCCTTCAATCTTTCAGTATTTGCCCAACCATTATCAATTTTAGATTCTTGTGAAGTATACAAAGTACCATGGTATTCCCAATACATATTTTGATCATCAGCACAATAAGTTGCCTGAGCTGCTTTTGGTGAATCCTTACCTAAGAATGCAAAATCAACAAAAACTAAATTTGCTTTTCCAGTTTCAATATAATCTCTCATGATCATAGGTTTAGTGTCATGAAACCAATTGTAACATTGATGACATTGATAATCACCAAATTCAACTATTGTGATAGGAGCATCAGGATTACCCAATACTGGGGAGCCTAAAGCTGTGGAAATACTACCATGAGTTCTACTCATATCAACATCATATTGCTCAAATGATTTTGATTCATTATCAGATGAAGATGCTAATGCAGCAATTCCAGCAATTATAGAAATAATAATTATTCCTAAAATAGGACCTTTTTTCTTCATCAATTATTGAAATTCCAATGAGTTAAAAAAACCTATTTGAGATTTTGAGAAGATTTTCTTTTAAGTAAATTTACAAATTTCTCAATTACAGTGTCAATAGGACAAACATCACAAGGAATTGTTGATGAATGAGTTTCTAGATGTTTAAGAAATTTTTCACGTGAATTTAATACCAAATCACATTTTTCACAGTATACTTTTGTAGTATTAGAATTTGAGGATTTTTTCACAATGAATAGCTAAAATAATTGCTTATAAAGATCATGTTAAAAATCAACAAAAAATTAGAGATAATGCATTCTCATATGAACATTAAGTTCAACTTGGTATTGAGTAACAAAGCCACAATGAGTACATGAAAAGAGTTGAGATTGTGTAGATTTAGATTCACGTTGCAATACCTTACCATTTACAGATTTGATGTGAATTATTTCTTTATTAGAAATTACAGCAAAATTTGAACTTTCTTCAATAAAATCAAAATATTCCTTTATAGCAGAAATTACTAATTCAACATCAATTATTTCATCATCCAAAGTAGACAATGTAAATTGATGATTTTTTAAAGTTGGAATAGCTTCAACCTTATCTGCAACATAAACAACTAATTCATTTTGAATTGAAGTAACATCAGCACAATCAACTGTAAGCATGAAATTCCAGAGATTAATGAATATTTTAGTTTAACAGTGGTATGAAAATAATATTAATGCATTATATTAAGAAATTAGAGTATGGGAAATTCTGAAACATTTGGAGTTCAAAAAGGCCATGGAGAGGAAATTATTCATTGGTTAAATGAGCAATCAAAAACACACAAAGGTAAACTTGAAGCTAGATTATATGGATATACAGTGACAACAAAAAATTTTGGGGAATTTGAAATGTTTTCGTGGGTCGGAGATGTACAAATTGCTAGAAAACTTATCATCAAAGCTAGTAAAAAATTCAAAATCAAAATAATTGAAGGAGGGTATAAGCCAAAAGAAAAAGTGTTTAAAATGAAAAAATTTGATTTTGCCAAAGTCAAAAAAGGAGACAAAACAGTAGGTCAATTAGAATTTGCAGTATCACGATTTGGAAATGCAGAATGGGAAATTCAAAATGAAGAACGACATTAATAGAAATTTGAGGAGTGTAAAATGAAAATTGGCATAATAGGAATAGGAATGTTGGGAGAAGCAGTTGCACTAAATCTATTGAATTTGGGTTTTGAAGTATCAGTATACAATAGAACTAAAGAAAAAGTATCAAAAGTTGAAAAAAATGGTGCAAAAGTAATGAATTCACCAAAATTAGTAGCAGATAATTCTGAATTAATCATCATCATTGTAAAAGATGCAAATGCAGTAAAAGAAATCTCATTTGGGAAAGAAGGAATTACAGAATCTGAAAATAAAAAATTCATTGTTGCAGATATGAGTACAATTGAGCCAACAGAATCAAAGGAAATTGCAGATAATTTTAAACAAAAACAAATTCAGAAATTAGAAATTCCAGTAATGGGTGGACCAAATGTTGCAATTACAGGTCAATTAGTGATGATGGTATCAGGTCCAAAAAATAGTTTTGAACAATGTAAATCAATTTTTGAAAAAATTGCTAACAAAGTATTTTTTCTAGGAGAACAAGGTACAGCAAATTCAATCAAATTAGCCATGAATTTACAAATTACAATGTTAGCATTATCACTATCAGAAGGAATAACATTAGTTGAAAAATCAAAAGTCGATCCAAAGATCTTTTTAGAAGTTTTAAATTCAACATATTTCAAAACGGGTATGAGTGAAAACAAAGCATTCAAAATGATTGAAGGAAATTATGATGCGACTTTTACATTATCAAATTTGAAAAAAGACATCACAACAATGATCAACACATCTAGAAAATTGGGAGTAGATTTACCAATGATAGTGAAAGCTGAAGAGGTATACAAAAATGCGATTAAAGAAGGATTTGGAGATTATGATTATACAGGAATTATACAATATATTAAAAAAATCAATAGTTCCCAAAATTAAGCAGGTAAATTATTTTTTTTGAGATATTTCCTATAAGAAAAACCAAAAACCAACATTGTAATTCCAGTTAGTCCACTCCACATTATAAAAGAAGTCAGATCAAATTCGGACATAAATTAGAAAAAATATTGAAACATCTAAATAGATTTGCGATTGAGATGTTTTATGCCTGAATTTAGATGTGAAGATTGTGGAAAACGTCTATTTCATGAGAATGAAACCACATTAGAAGTACAAAAAACCATTCATTCAAAATTTTGTAGAAACATAAAAGGAGAAACTCACAGTTACATGCACAGAGATCCAGCACATATGGAAACATTTGATATAGAAAGAGAAAACGATACAACAGGCGAACCTGTATTAAAAAAATAGAAATTCAATAACCTCAAAAATATATCCTAGATAATTATCATGAATTTTAATTGACTCAAGTATACAATTATGATTTAGTTGTAGTTGGAGGTGGGCCTGCAGGTTCATCAGCAGCATTTGCTGCAGCAAAAAATGGAATTAAAGTAGCATTGATTGAAAAAGAAAATTCAATTGCTGAGACAGTTAGAACAAGCGGGGTCACATGGATTAAAAGCATTGAAGAATTTGGAATCCCTGAAAATTGTTATCATCCAATCAAAAACTTCTCCTTTGCATCACCAAATAATGAAGTTACCATTAGTGATTCAATTGCTACAGCAGCAGTCTTAGATGTAAGAAAAACTTATCGATGGTTATCTGAAGAAGCAAAAAAATTAGGAGTAGATATTTTTGTAAAAACTAACATTAATGATGTAATCAAGGATGAAGAACAAAACATCATAGGAGTAAAAGGAACAAGAGCAGAGGAAAAAATTACATTTAATTCCAAAGTTGTAATTGATGCTACAGGATTTACATCAACTATTTCAAAAACAATGGGTTATGTAACACAATGGGAAAGGTTTGGAGCAGGAGCAGAATACGAAGCTGAAGTCGAAAAAGTAGACCCAGATACATGGTGGTTAATGGTAGGACAAGAGTACACACCTGCAGGCTATGCATGGATTTTCCCACTTGGAAATAATATTGTTAGAATTGGAGTAGGTGTAGGAAAACCAGAATCAGACATAGATCCAACTCAAAGACTAAAAGAAATAATAGAAAAAAAATTAGGACCAATAAAAAAACTAGGAAAAATTACTCCAATAGAATTTCACTACGGGTTAATTCCAAATGATGGGTTATCTAGAAAGACAGTTTATAATAATTTGATATTAGTGGGAGATACTGCAGGTCAAGCTAACCCATTAGTTTTAGAAGGAATCAGATATGCAATAAAATTTGGAAGAGTTGCAGGAGAAGTTGCAGCAAAAGCAATTAAAAATAAAAAAACAGATGAGAGCGCACTTTATCCATATGAAGAAAATTGGAGAAACGCCATTGAATCAAAAATTAATTCAGCAGGTAAAGTTCAAGATAGATGGATTAAATTATCAGATGAAGAATGGGATAAAGAGTTAGACATAATTAAAGAGCTAAAAACCGAAGAGTTTTTGGATTTCATTAAAGCAGATTTTGGATTATCAAACATGCTAAAATTGGCTATGAGTCATCCCAAATTGGCAGTCAGGCAATTATTCAATTTAGTTAAATCAAAACAATAGAAAAAATCATGCCGTAGCAACTAATGGAAAGTAGATGCTAGGCATGATTTTAGGCACAGATACGGTATGGTCAGTTGGCTTGGACATACATAACGAATGAAATTGCTCAGTAGTCATTGTAGAGCAATGTTTGCAAATCATTACTACAGTTTTGAAACAGTGTGAGCATTTTTTTGCTTCAATCAAATTTCCTCCACAATTTCTACATGATTCATCAGGCAATTTCTTTTCAAAATTATTTATTAAAAATTAGTTATAAAGAGGACGTAGGATTTATTCGAATAAATCATCAGTACGAAGAAAGTTATAATTGAATAAAAAAAGTAAATCAATCATGGATGAGATTAGTAAAAAATTTGACGAATGGGCAATTAATGGAAAAGCAGAATCTATGGAAAAAGGACATGGAGAAAATGTTTTAAAATTCTTGAAAAATATTTCATTTGATCAACCGTTTACTTTTTTGGATGTAGGATGTGGAAACGGATGGGTAATCAGACACGTTACAGAAATTCCAACATGTAAAAAAGCTGTAGGAATTGATAAAAGTAAAAAAATGATCATACAAGCAAATAAAAAAATTAAAACCAATAAAGAGAGTTTTATTCATACAGATGTAGAGTCATGGAAATATACTGGAAAATTTGATTTTGTTTTTGCAATGGAATCAATTTATTATTCAAATTCAATGGAAGAAGCAATTAAAAAAATTTACAAATTATTAAAACCAGGAGGACAATTTTTCTGCGGAACCGATTTCTATACAGAAAATCAAGATACAACAAAGTGGGCAAATATGATGAAAATTCAAATGCATTTACATTCAAAAAAAGAGTGGAAAGAATTCTTTAGAAATGCTGGATTTTCAGTTCAAACAAAACAAATCAAAGATTCAAAAGGTAATGAAAAATGGAAAAGAGAAATTGGTACATTGTTCGTCACAGGCACAAAACCTCCAAAGTAATATTCAAATCATATTAAAAAAATACTCTGATGTGAGCTGGAGCACGAAACGCTGCTACGGCAGAGGAAACTCCTCCCTCCATACAGGAAATGTGATCTGGAGATAGATAATCAGAGATGGTTGGCAACGATGCAGAAAAAAATCCAATATGGCGCACTGTGATGGTGAAAACCTGAGATTTCCATAAAAGGAATGAAAAAGACGACCCACATGGAGCAAAGCCAAACAGAACCATAGGTTCCTGTACCAGGTTCAGGTAGGCTGCAAAGCGAAATATCGTGAAAACAGAAGGAGGGTTACTCCCAGCACACATTATTTTATTTTAAAAATTTAATTTTTTTAATATTAACTCATTTCGTTAACTTGTTCTTTACAAATATCAGCATTACAACGACATGTTGCATCACATAAGCAAGAACCATGCATTTCACAATCACATTCTGTACCAATTTCTGCAGATGCAGCACATCCACATGCGGCTTCATCACCACCAGAAGGCATTGTTTGTTCAGGAACAGTTTCTTGAGGAGTTGTCTCTTGAGGAGTAACTTCTGCAGATTCCTCATAAACACTTCTGGTTTGTGCGTAATCAGTGTCAGATTTCAATTGTGCTTCACCTCTATTAGTTTGATAACCACCAGAAGATGCACTGGTCTGATATCCAACAAGATTGCTAGGATCAATTCCTTGTTGTCCAACTTTTTGGTTCTTCATAGATCTACTACTGATAAAGAAAAATCCAATACCTGCTGCTGCTGCCAATCCAGCCATTCCATAAATAATCATTACAGGGAAACCACCAGTAGATGTTGTCATGTAATCCTCAGGAGGAGTTGGAGTGACACCAATAATTTCAACACCATCTAAAATATCTAAAGCACCAAATCCTATTGAAGATAAGTTAGCAGTATCAGTAGATTGAACACTTCTTACAATGTATAGTTCATCAGCCATTACTTCTGCTTCAAAGACGCGTTCAACTTGTCTACCTTCTCGAATACTACTTTCACCCATTGTCCAACTTGAAACAACAAAGCCTTGAATTGAGTCATCTAATCCAAATGTATTTGCGTCAGCATTGATTCCAGTAGGATCAAATAAGAAATGCCAATTTGTTAATGGTTGTTCTACAATAAAATGAGCATTGATTAGTTCTCTATTCAAAACACTTTCAGCTTCAGTATCAACAAAAGTATTGTAAAGAATTGGTTCTTCAGTTTTCAAAGTCTCTAAAGGAATATTGATTTCAACACCATCAATGACAATAGAAGATGTAGTGGTTAAACCTCTCCATCCTAAATCAACTAATTTTTTTTGAGAATCTTCAGTAATAATATAATCAGTAATAGTTCCCTCTAAAATTACACGGTAATCAATAGAAGTTTGTAAATTTCTACCAGTTAATTGAAATTCATATAATACGTTCAAGTCAGAAACTCTTGCTTGACTTCCATCTTGTTGAATACCGTCGTTAAGTGCCATCATTAATTCTTGAACTCCAGGATTAGTTGCATCAGCAGTTCCAGAAGTTTTCCATTGAGTTCCACCTAAGGTGTCAAACAAATCACCGCCATTTGGATATTCAATAAAGATAGTTTTTAGATAACTCATTTTAAATGGAGATTCAGCATTATTTGGATTAAGTGTAGTATCTAATTGGGCAGCCCATGCAGGTCCGCTCGTACTAATAACAATAAGTCCTGCCAGTAAAATGGTCATTAATACTGCTTTAGTCACGACTAAAAATCAATATAAAGCCGTAATAAACTTATCCAAAAATTTTAGAACGAATGCTAACTTAGCGATCATAGGATCTTCTAAAAAGTAATATGTAGTGACACTTTAGAAAAATCGTTTTAGAGGTATATGATATGATCACAGTTTTAGCAGGGGGAACAGGTTCCGTCAAATTAGTTAGAGGATTAGTTGCACAAGAAAAAAAAGTTAACGTAATTAGTAATGTAGGAGATAATTATTGGCTGTATGGATTGTATGTATGTCCAGATATTGATACCATAATTTATGGATTAGCAGATCTTTTAGATCAAGAAAAAGGTTGGGGAATTAAAAAAGACACATTCAACTTTTTGCGCCAAATGGAAGTGTTTGGAGAAGAGACATGGTTTGGAGTTGGAGACAGAGATGCAGCTACACATTTGATCAGAACCAACATGTTGAAAAATGGAAGAAATCTTAGTGACATTACAAAATGGATGTGTGAAAAATTTGCAGTTACAGCAAACATTATTCCAGTTACCGACAATACAGTTGAAACAAGAATTACTACAAACAAAGGAGAATTACATTTACAAGAATACTGGGTAAAACATAGAGGGTTAGATCCAGTAGAAGGAATTCAATACATTGGAGCAGACAAAGCTAGACCTAATCCTGAAGCAATAAATGCAATTCATGATTCAGATATGGTAATTTTAGCTCCAGGCAACCCACTAACATCAATTGGTCCAATGTTACAACTAAAAGGAATTAGAAAAGAATTATCAAAAATGAAGAAAAAAGTAATTGCAGTTAGTCCGTTAATCGGAGATAAATCAATTAGCGGCCCAGCAGCAAAATACATGCAAGCTGCAGGAATTGAATCAAATGCATATGGATTAGCTAAAATGTATTCAGATGTTTGTTCAAATGTCATAGTAGATACAAAAGATAAAGCACTTGTCAAAAAGATTCAAGGATTAGATATGAAGGCATATGAAACAAAAATTACTATGAAAAATAAATTAGCAGAAGAAGCATTAGCAAATTTCATCTTAAAACAAGTGCACGTTTAATTTGAAAATTGCAGCAATTATTCCAGTAAAGACTTTTTCAAACGCAAAAACCCGCTTAAAACTACCATCAGAAAAAATTGAAGAATTATGCAAAGTGATGTTAGAAGAAATTTTACAAACATTGTCTATATCTCCCAAAATTGATAAAATCATACTCATTACAAAAGAAGAAAAAGCTATTGAATTAGGTAAAAAATTCAAAACAGTTACAATAATTGATGAGAAAGAAAAAAGTGTAAATGAAGCAGTCTCTCTTGCAGACAAATATTTACTGGAAAATGACTATAATGCATCAATTGTGTTCCCTCAAGACATACCATTTATCAAAACTCAAGATATTGATTTCATATTAAAACATCAACTACATCCAAATTTTGTAATTATTGTACCTTCAAGAAAATTTGATGGAACAAATGCACTTGTAAGAATGCCAATCAATATCATGAAAACACATTATGATGATGACAGTTACAGAAATCACATGAAAACAGCAAAGGAACACACACTAAATGTTGCAATGGTTTTTGTAAAAAGAGTAATGTTAGATGTAGATGATCAAGAAGACTTGAATGCATTATTAGAGCAAAATGAAAAACCGAAATTAGTAGAAAAAATTAAAAAAATTCTAAATTAATTATTTTTTAAATAAAATTTATTTAAAAGTAAAATACAGATTGCCAAAATTCCAGCAAATAAAAATAACAATTCTAAAGTAAACATCAAAGGATTGGAAAAAGCCAATTCTAAAGGTACGTAATTAATTTGAGAAATAAAATGAGCATATGCAAAAATAAAATAATTTGTAGCCCAATGAATCAACAAGGAAGCAACAAAACCATATCGAAGATATACCCAGCCCAGAATTATGCCGCCAGCAGTGGCTTGAGCAAATTTTCCTTCACTCCAAGAATCACTAAAAGCAATGTGAGCAAATCCAAATAACATACCCACAAAAACAATTACAAAAATTGCTTTTTTAGAGTCAAGTATGTCTAAGGACGAAGGAGTCCAAAGACATTTCAGAAAATAACGAATCGAAGCACGACTAGAATATAATGCAAATAAAGGAATTCCGAGTAAAATTATTCTAAAAATAAATTCTTCAAATAGTGGTGCAAGAGAGACATAAAAAAATTGGATTAAATTATTATCACCCAATGGAGGAACAGTTACAATTCCAAAAGATTCTTGAATCACATTAATTATTGCTGAAACTAAAACTAGAACAGATAGCCATTTTGTAATGGCAAACATGTAATTTAATTTAACATCATATTTGCCTAATGAAATTAATGAAGAAATAGATTGTAGAAAATTCTGTTTAGGACCTAAAATTGAAATTACGAAGACAAAAAGATAAAACAACCATAAAACTACAAAGGCATCACCAACACTTAGATCAACATTAGATTGGTAAAAAGAAGAATTTTGAAAAATATCTAAATGACTAATAGGATAATCATAATTAATTGATTCACCTATGTCTGTTTCAAATACAATATAGATTCCAATAGGAAATGAAATTACAAGTAATCCAAAAAGAATTGATAAAACTGCAGTGAAAGGAATTCCAAGTAGTTGAAGAATCTTATTTGGATTTTGCAATTTTTCTAATGAAGTTCAATAGTATCTTCTGCAAATCCCAAATTAACTAAAGTATCCTTAATAGTATCCCTATGGTCACCTTGTAAGAAAATGTAGCCTTCTTTTGCAGTTCCGCCACAAGCGTACTTATTTTTAAGATCTTTAGCAACAGTTTCTAAATTATTTAATTTTGGATCAAGACCTTCAATCATAGTTCCTTTTTTCTTAAATCTCCTAGTTTCTAATCGGATTATTATTTTAGTACTATCTTTTGCAAGTTCTCCACATGCACACAAATCTTCAGGTAGACCACAAGTATTACAAATTACTGCCATACGTTCGAATTGATTTCAATGATACGCACTATTAAGCCTTGTTTGAGGAATAAAGTGAAAATACTCAGATTTTTTAAATCCAAAAACAATGGAAAACGATGTCAAAAGATCTTCAAAAACGAGCAGCAGAAATGCTGCTTAATGGTGCAACATTACTAAGTGAACCATGCCCATATTGTAAAGGAGTAAGAGTGATGAAAGGAGGTCAGGCATTATGTATCAAATGTGGCAAAGAACCAGAAAAAAGAGAAATTCCAAAAGAGAATAAGCATGAGAAAAAGGAAAATCCGCTTAAAAATACACTTGAAAAAAAGTTAGAAGTGTTATCTAAAGAACTTGAACAGGAAGAGGATCACGAAAAACAACAATCTATTCTCAAATCTATTAATTCAATAATGGAGACAATAGACAAAATTAAAGAAAAATAAGAAAGTTTTTATGGTAAAATCCGTTTTTCTGAATCATAATGGCAGATAAATCAGCTCCACTTCCAGCATCAAGTGGAGGTCTTATGAGATTCTTCGAGGATGAAAC
>CP054849.1:879449-883535 GCA_044358425.1 Marine Group I thaumarchaeote
GGACTAATCTGAGTGACAGCAGAGAAATCCTTTACAGATACACCACCAGAAATTATTCCATTCAGACCTTGAATCATTTTAGGATGAGTTTTCAATAACCAATTTTGAATAAGATACAGGATATAGGTTTTAGGTTAAGATAGAATGTCTTTTTGTAGTACAATGTACAAAAAATATTATGGAATTTAGTAAAAACTATGGTCAGATAATCATAGGATACGGATTACTTTCAATTGGAATCACATTAGTGATGTTATTTATGCAAACGTTTGGGATTTTTTGGCTAATTCTATCAGGTACAACAATTGTTGGAGGGATTTGGATTATTAAAAAAGAAAGAAATGACAGAAAAAAGTATGATTCAGATAATGAGTGTGCATTTCAAGATAACAAACCAGATTAGTTTTCACAATAACCCATCCCTCTTAAGGAGATTTGAGATAGTCTAAGAGTCTTGAAGATTTATTGTACTTTATGCAACAAAGAAATCAGATTAAAACCTCAAATACGAAATAGTCATTGGTATCACAAAAGATGTACAATTAAGATTGATTTGCTATTAAATTAGGCATAAATTCTCGAAAATTAAGCATTTGGACAATTCATAGTGGGATTGGTGTGACATTGATTACAAGTTTCTTTGCAACAGTCATTAGATTTAATTTGAAAAACTCTTCCACAACAAAGACATTTGTTTTCAATCATAATTTCATTAATGAATTATTTTTAAGAAGTAATAAATTCGGATCAGATTCGCCCCCCAGACTTTTATCAATATTAATTGCTTCATCAAAGTGAAGTATTGCATCCTGATGTTTTCCTTCCCTTTGTAATGAAATACCCTTGTTAACTAGTTCTTCAATTTTTTCCAAATCATCTTCTTGTGTCATATCAAATATTCCTAGATTTGTCTAAATGGGCGATTCTATTATATCTATTACACATTTTGGTTTTTTACATGTAAATTTTAGCACAGTAGCAACTAGAGATTTAAAAAATAAAAATTCAACATAGGTTTTATTACAAGCATAGGAAAATAAAACTATGAAAAAAATGCTAGTGATATTACTAGCGCTTTTAGTTATAGCAACAACATACAATGAATCATTTGCAGAAAAAAGTACCCATGTAAATTCAATAAAATTTATTCAATATTTAGACGAGAATACAGCATTAGAGGAAGTAAAAAATGGAAATTTGGATTTATATTATTACAGAATTTCACCAGATAGATTAGAAAATAAACAAAGTGTGGAAGGATTAAAAATTTATGATTCAACAGGAGGATCATATAGCTTACTAATCAATCCAGCAGAATCTGACAAGTTTAATCCATTTTCAGAAAAAGATGCAAGATTTGCATTAAATTACCTAGTAGATAGGAAACTAATTGTAAATGAATTGATGGGCGGATATGGTTCTCAAATCATATCATATTATGGACCAACAGATCCAGAATATCTTACAATAATCAAAGAATTAGAATCATTTAATTTTAAATATAATCCGACATTGGCAAATAAAATAATCTCAGAGTCAATGATGGAAAGAGGAGCAGAAAAGATTAGTGGAAAATGGGTAAAAAATAACGAGGAAGTAGAAATTAGTATTTTCATTAGAAGTGATGATCCAGTTAGAAAATCTATTGGAGAAATACTATCTAAAGAGCTAAACGATATGGGATTTAAAATTAAAAAAGACTATGGGGATTTGAATAAAGCATTTGTTATAGTCTATGGTTCAAATCCAGCAGATATGAGTTGGAACTTATACACCGAAGGATGGGGTCGTTCTGCATTTGTAAAATATGATTCAATTGGATTAGGTCAAATGTATTCACCTTGGTTTTCAAACATGCCAGGTTTTAATGATCCAACATATTGGAATTATGAAAATGAAAAATTAGATGAATTAACTCAAAAAATTTACAAAGGTGATTTTGAATCATCAGAAAAAAGAACTGAATTAATTCAAGAAGCAATAATAGAAGGAATTAATGAATCAGTGAGAATTTTTTTGGCAAGTAAAGTTGATCAATACGTTGTAAATCAAAGTGTAGAAGGCGTGATTAATGATTTAGGAGCAGGAATACCAAGTCGATTTACGCCAATTAATGCAAAAACAAATGACGAAGAATTAACCATCGGAGTTAAACAAATCTATCAAGGGGCATGGAATCCAATAATGGGTTTAACAGATACATACAGTAGACAGATTTGGGGAATTATTTCAGACCCCATTACATTTAAGCATCCATTTACAGGTGAAACATTTCCAGTTCGAGCACAGTGGGAAGTAGAAACATCAGGATTAGATAAAAAAATCAATGTTCCTACAGAAGCAAAAATGTGGAATCCAACAGTACAGAAGTGGGAAAATGTGTCAACTGAAACATTTGCAACAAGCAAAGTTACATTTGACTTTAAGTTCAGTAATTGGCATAACGGGGAAGTAATGGATATGAATGATATTTTACATTCATTGTATTTTACAATAGAGTGGGGTACCCAAACAGATGAAAAGGATAAAACGTTTGATACAGAATTCACGCCAAGAGCGGCTCAAAGCATTCAAACAATAGTTGCAATTAACGAAATTGACGAAGACACAGTAGAAGTATATGTTAATTATTGGCATTTTAATAAAAATGAAATTGCTGAATGGGCTGCCATGTGGAGTCCAGTTCCGTGGGAATTAACTGCAGCTATGGAAAAAGCAGTGATAGATGGAAAAGTATCATTTTCAAGATCAGGTGCTACAAGTAAGAGTGTGAATTGGTTATCATTAATTGTTCCAAATGATGCACAAATTATCAAAGAGTATTTGAAAGAATTTAGAGAAAACAAGTTAATTCCAAATTCATTAAAACAAAGTCAGAAACAACAACAATATTTTGATGACAGATTTGATTCATCAATAAAATGGATTGAAAAAAAGAATCATGCAGTAATTAGTAATGGGCCATTTTATTTAGAGACATACTCACCAGAATCAAGAACAATTTTAGTAAAAGCATTTGAGGATAAGTCATATCCATTTGAAATTGGAACATGGTCAAAATTTGAAAATATGCAATTTCCAAGTATCAAAAAAATCAACATGGAGAAAATAATTCAGCAAGGAGAACCTACTCAAATTGACATAGAAACCGAGGGAGTTACATCATTACTGTATTTCATATTAGACAGTGAAGGACGAATTCAGATATCAGAAGAATCAGAAATTGATGAAAATAAATTAAATATCAAACTCACATCAGACATTACGAAAAAATTGCAAGCAGGAACTAACCAAATTAAGATATTTGGAATCTCAAATTCAGTTTTAAAACCAGACATTTATGAAACAAATTTCATAATAACTAAAGAAAAATCAGAAATTCCAAAAAATGAAATCAATTTCCAAAATATTGAAAAGGAAATCAATTATGAAATTGAAATAATTGCAATTACAATAGCAGTAATAATGATTGGAATTATAATATTTCTAAAAAAGAGATCCTAAATCAATCCATAATCGGTAACAATATTCTGAATGTCTTCTTCAGTTGTAGATTCAGAATAATCATTTAGTAAATTTTGATTCAACTCATAAAATGTATGTCCCCACTTGAATTTGTTTAATAATTCTAAACTTTGTTCTTTAAAGCCAAGAATGTATAATGAACCAGATAAAGCTTCAGCAGTAGTTAATTTATTTAATTTTGAATAATTTACAGGATTTCCAGCAAGCAAAGGAGGCAATTTTCTTTTAATTCCATTGAATTTTTGAGAAAAAGCATGATTTGCAAGATTCCATGAGCAATCAATACCAACAATAGAATGGATCACAGAAGCATCCTTAGGAAGTAAAGTTTTTTCAGCAAATGGATCTAAAACTAGTCCTTTAGAACCAATTTTTTTAATATTTTGAGCAAGGCCAAATTTCACCATTTTTGCAGCAGTACATTTCTTTGGATCATCTTGATAGAACATCAAAACTTGTAATTTCAATTCAATAGGTAATCAAATTGTGAGTATTTGGAATTTACTGTACAGTTTTGTAAGTGACTTTATAGTAGAATCTAGATACCTCATCGTCTTTTTG
>CP054849.1:890294-893661 GCA_044358425.1 Marine Group I thaumarchaeote
GCAGCAAGAACTTTACCAAGAAGTATGTACGAACCTGAACAGTTCCCAGGTCTTATTCACAGAATGCTTGACCCAAAGACAGTCATCTTGATTTTTGCATCAGGAAAACTTGTTTGTGTTGGAGCTAAACTTGAGAAAGAAGTCTACAGATCAGTAAACAATGTCCATTCATTATTGGAAGAAAAAGACTTGATGGTTTACGATTAATTAAAAATTATTTATTTTATAGGACTGCCCAATGCAACATCTTCAGTTACAGTAAGCCAATATGGTTTATCATCAACATCAGCTGCCAACAACATTGCATTAGATTCAACACCAGCCATTGTTTTAGGTTCTAAGTTTGCAAGAACAATTACAGTTTTTCCAACAATTTCAGCAGGTTGGAAATATTGAGCTCCTCCAATAATTACATCTCTTTGATCATCACCACCTAAATCAATTTTACCTTTAATTATTCGAGATTTTCCTTCAATTGGTTCAGTAGAAATAATTTTAGCAACTCTAAGGTCTAGTTTTGCAAAATCATCATACGAGACAGTGGTCATAAAATATCTACAATTTTCCGCTTAAAATGAATTTGCATTATTGTAACTCTTTTTTGGTAATTCCACTAGTTTCAATCTCATATTTTAAAGCAGCAGGTAATTCAAGATATTTTTTATTTACCAATTCAATAATTTGATCATCAGGGACATTAACTTTCTTTAACAATTTTCCACGTTGATGAGCATATGCATTTTTCCAAAAAGTTCCTGCATCAAAAGTACCAATTTTTGCCATATAGCAAGTAAATTCCATGTTCTTTTAAATTTTAATGGACTGTGACGGAAGAATGGTCAAGGCCATTAGAACCGGAGTTAGTGTTCTGGATTTTAGGCATTGGCCCATCACAGTCTGTTTCAGTACAAAGTGGAATCTAATATATTTGATGCAAAAATCATTTCAAACAAGAATGGCAACAATTGTGGTTCAAACAGAAATTAATTCTAGCCTAGATAAGGCATGGGAAATTATTTCAGATATAGATAATGAACCAAAATTTTGGAAAGGGACAAAAGAAGTAAAGACATTATCTACAGAAGGAGACATAATAAAAAGAGAAATCACAATAGCATTTAGAGATCAAAAATGCTTACAAGAAGTTCAGATAAACCCAAAAAATGAAATCAAAGCAAAATTTACGAAAGGCATTCTTAATGGAACAAAAATTATTACATTAACACCAAATAATGGAAAGATCATCATGAAAACATCTTGGGAAATAAAATTATCAGGAATGATGAACATGTTTACAGGAGTAATTAAGAATCATATCAAAAGTGGGACTGAACAAGCAATGCAAAGTATCAAAAGAGAAATCGAGGGATAATATTGGAAGTAGTAATTGAGATTTTCACATATATCATTGCATCAATATTAATTGGAATTTGTGGAGCTTGGATATACTTAATCAAGTCTATGATTGAATCATTTACAAAAACACCGTATTTAGATAAATTTGAAAATACAAATAATTCAACGCCAAAAGTATCAATAATTCTTCCAGCAAGAAATGAAGAAAAATATCTTGCAAAGTGTTTAGACTCATTGATTGATCAAGATTATGAAAATTATGAAATCGTAGTAATTGATGATTCATCAGAAGATTCTACAGGAAAAATAATTTCAGATTACGCAAAAAAAAATAATAAAATTATTCATGTTTCAGCAAATTCAAAACCAGAAGGATGGATGGGGAAAAATTGGGCATGTATGGAAGGATACAGGCATGCAAAAGGGGAACTTCTATTGTTTACAGATGCAGATACAAAACATTCTAGACAAGTCATATCATTATCAGTTTCACATTTGTTAAGTTTACAATTAGATGCATTATCTGCAATTCCAAGATTGTTAACTTTTGATTTCTTTACCAAAATATCACTACCAATGATATCAACATTTTTGCATACAAGATTTTCAGCAATCAATGTAAATAATCCAAAGAAAAAGGCAGCATATTTTTTTGGTAGTTTCTTCATCATTACAAAAAAAACATATGAAGAAGTAGGAATGCATGAAGGAGTAAAGCACGAGATTGTTGAAGATGGAGCACTGGGTAAAAAAGTGAAAGAATTAGGATATAAAATGAGAATAGTTAGAGGAGATGATCTAATTGATGCAGTTTGGGCCAGAGACTCAAAAACACTTTGGCATGCTTTAAAGAGATTAATGATTCCACTTTATTTGCAAAGTGAAAAAATTGCAATTGGAAGTTTTTTTGCAGTATTATTTTTACTATTTATTCCGTTTCCAATATTTGCCATAACTAACTTTATTCCAATAGAATCATTATCTACAAAAATACTGTATTATTCTGCTGCAATTGCATCTACGCTGATTTACATTGGTGCAGTAATTGAAGTGAAAATGGGATTAAAATTAAGATTAATTCATGCCTTATTTGCACCGTTAGGAGGATTAGTAGTCACTTTAGGATTCCTCACAGGATTAATTCAAGCAAAAGGTTCATCATCAGTTTCATGGAGAGGTAGAAGTTATTCAATGAAAGATCATGCTCAAAGTTCACTTAGCATATAAAAAAGAATACTTTTACATACAAATGAGAAAAAATTATTCTCATGGACAAATCAGGAATATTTGTTGGTGCTACTGTAGGTAGTATCAGTGTATTTATCATATTTTCAATAATTTTCATCATACCAGCAGGATCAGATGAGACAACAATTCAAATGCAAAATCAAATAGACCAAAATGAATTACAAGTTCAAAACCAAATAGATGAAATCAATAATTTGATTTTAGATGAATCAAAAACATTATCATTAATGGAAATTTTTGAAAAAGCAGAACCAGGTGTAGTTAGAGTCAATACGATTAGAAATCAAACTAGCGATATAGGAGGAGTAGGTTCTGGATTTGTTTTTGATAAAATGGGACATATCATTACAAATGCACATGTCATAGAGGGTTCAACAAAAACAGTTGTCACATTTTTAGATGGTAGATCATATAATGCAGAAATAATCGGCATGGATGAATATACAGACATAGGAGTAATCAAAGTTAATGCAGATTTAAAATTATTAAATCCGCTATCATTAGGGGATTCATCTAATCTCAATGTCGGAGAACCAATTGCTGCAATAGGCAATCCATTTGGATTATCAGGTTCAATGACATCAGGAATTGTTAGTCAAATGGGTAGATTACTACCATCAGGTTCAGGTTATTCAATTCCAGATGTTATTCAAACTGATGCAGCTATTAATCCAGGAAATTCAGGAGGACCCCTATTAAACATGAGAGGAAACATAGTGGGGATTAATACTGCAATACAATCTACAACAGGGGAATTTACTGG
>CP054849.1:893666-914798 GCA_044358425.1 Marine Group I thaumarchaeote
TCAGGTTATTCAATTCCAGATGTTATTCAAACTGATGCAGCTATTAATCCAGGAAATTCAGGAGGACCCCTATTAAACATGAGAGGAAACATAGTGGGGATTAATACTGCAATACAATCTACAACAGGGGAATTTACTGGAGTAGGATTTGCAGTTCCATCCCAAACGGTTGCAAAAATTGTTCCAACATTAATCAGTGATGGAGAATACAAACATCCATGGATTGGAATTTCAGGCAGAGATATTGATCCAGATACAGCAAACGTATTAGGATTAAAAGATGCATTAGGATTTCTAATCATAACAGTAGTAGAAAATAGTCCAGCATCAGATGCAGGACTTGTTGGTTCTGATAAAATGATAAAAGTAGATGGAATGGAATATCCAGTTGGCGGAGATATCATTATGGCAGTAGATGGAATGGATGTTAGAAAAATTGATGACATTTTGATACATCTTCAGAGAGTTAAAACAGTTGGAGATGAGATGAATCTAGAAATTTTGCGAGATGGTAGGACTACAAACGTTACAATTATTCTTCAAGAAAGACCAAATTGAAAATAAATGGATACAAGCATAAATACATCCACTAAAAAAATCTTCTAATGACTAATTTGATTTTAGAATCTGAGATACTAAATAATGTATTAGAGAATAAAGAAATTGATCGTCATGAAATAATAGATATTTATCAAAAATCAATTAGTAATTCAAATGAATTATTTGCAACCGCACAAAAACTTCGAATTAGAAATAAAAATAATTCAGTAACCTTTTCCAAAAAAGCATTTTTCAATATAATTAATCTGTGTAAAGATACATGCTCATATTGCACATACAAAGCAGAACCCGGAGAAAAAAAAATTTCTTTAATGTCTAAACAACAAATTAAAGAATTATTACAATTAGCAAAAAAATACACATGTGTAGAAGCATTATTTGTGACAGGAGAACAACCAGAAAAAAAATATCCTGAAGCAAAAAATTGGTTAAAAGAAAATGGATTCAAATCAACTGCAGAATATCTAATTCATTCATCTGAAGAGGCATTAGAATTAGGATTATTTCCACATACAAATGCAGGAAATTTGAATTATGATGAAATGAAAGAGCTCAAAAAAACGAATGTTTCGATGGGAATAATGTTAGAAAACATTAGTGAGAGATTAACAAAAAAAGGAATGCCGCATTATTTAGCAGCCAGTAAAAAACCAAAAACACGATTAAAAATTTTAGAAAACTCAGGGAAATTACAAATTCCGATGACTACAGGTATTTTGGTAGGAATTGGAGAGACGATTGAAGAAATTATCGATTCATTATTGGCAATAAAAGATCTTCATAAAAAATATGGAAATATTCAAGAAGTAATTTTACAAAATTTCCAACCAAAGCCAGATACAATAATGAAAGATTCACCATCAGCAAATGAAGAATATTTCAAAAAAATTGTAGCATTAACAAGAATTGTAATGCCAGAAATGAATATACAAATTCCACCTAATTTGTCTCCAAAATCATATCAAAGTTTCTTAAAAGTAGGAATAAATGATTGGGGAGGAATTTCACCACTGACACCAGATTTCGTTAATCCAGAATTTTCTTGGCCAGAAATCAATAAAGTTGAAGATTATTCAAAGAAAGCAGGATATGACTTAAAATGCAGGTTTCCAATTTATCCCGAATTCTTTTCTTTTATTAGTAATAGGTTAAGGGATAAAATAGCAGTGATTCAAAATGAAGATGGGTACGTAAAGGAAGAGTATTGGAAATGACAATTAACGTAGATTCACTGTTTAGAAATGCAGATCCAGTTATATCTGAAATTTTAAACAAGGCCCTATCTGAAAAAGAGGTTTCAGCAAAAGAAGGTTTAGAACTATACAAAACAAAAGGAATTGATTTTCACTTAGTAGGGCTAGTTGCAGATGAATTACGAAAAAGAAGAGTTGGCAATATTGTATCTTATGTGGTAAATCGAAATATCAATTTCACAAATGTGTGTATAAAACAATGTGGTTTTTGTGCATTTAGCAGAGATTTTAGAGAAGAAGAAGGATATTTCCTACCTACAGAAGAAATTGTACGCAGAGCAAAAGAAGCACACAGTCTAGGTGCAACAGAAGTCTGTATTCAAGCAGGATTGCCTCCAGACATGGATGGAAATTTGTATGAAAACATATGCAGAGAAATCAAAAAAGAGATTCCAGACATACATATTCATGGATTTTCACCAGAAGAGATTCTATACGGAGCAACCAGATCAAATATCAAAATTGAAGAATTTCTAAAGAGAATGAAAGAAGCAGGAGTCGACACATTACCAGGAACATCTGCAGAAATATTAGATCAAAAATTAAGGGATAAAATTTCTCCAGGAAGAATAACAGTAGAACAATGGGAAGAAGTGATAAAAACAGCCCACAAAATTGGAATAAACACCACATCTACTATGATGTTTGGTCATTTAGAAAGTCTAGAACATAGAATTGAACATATTGTTAAATTAAGAGAAATACAAAAAGAGACAACAGGATTTACAGAATTTGTTCCATTAAATTTTGTCCATTCAGAAGCACCTATGTACAAACATCAACTACATGAAGGAATACAACAAGGCGGAAGTGGAAACGACGTATTACTTACACATGCAATTGCAAGAATTATGTTCAATAACACAATAGACAATATTCAGATGTCATGGGTTAAAGAAGGTCAAAAAATGTCACAGCTGTTATTGATGTGGGGAGCAAATGATTTTGGAGGAACACTAATCAATGAAAGTATATCCACATCAGCAGGTTCAGAGTACGGACAATTGTTAAGACCAAAAGAAATTAGACGGATGGTTAGAGAGATTGGAAGAATTCCAGCGGAAAGAAATACACAATATAAAATGATAAAAAAGTTTGAAACAGAAAATGAAGTAGACGAAGGGTTAGATAAAATAACAAATAACTCACAGTTTGGATCATATAAAGAATTAATTAAAATTAATAAATTCAGATACAAAAACCCCAGAGAAGAATAATTGTCAGCCTTAGAAAAGGCAATTACATATTCAAAAAAAGCAGGAATAGATGAATGTGAAATTGTTTCTGTTAAAAAAAATATTACTACAGTAAGAATTACAGATTCAGAAATAGTAGAAATTAAACAAAATTTTGATGAAAATTTTGGGATTAGATTAATACATAATAAAAAAATTGCATCGATACAAACAACTAATGAAGAAAATATACCAGGTTCAATAGCAAAAGGAATCAAATCAATTGAAAATCTAAAACCAAGAGAATTCTGGAGAGGATTACCAATAAAAAAAGAATCCCAACAACTAGAAGGGGTATTTGATAAAAAAATTAAATATATTTCAGGCTCAAAAGCTACGGATATCGCTCAAAATATGATTAATTCATCTGAGAATATTAAAATTAATACAATTACAGGATCTTTGAATTTAGTTTATGAAAATTTTGAATTAAGTAATTCTAATGGACTAGATTTCAATAATGAATCAACATACATTTCAGGAATTATTAATGCAGAATCAGAAGAAAGCATTGTACCAGTTTCAGGAATTGGACATGCATGTGGTAGAACATTGTCAGAATTCTCATCAGAACAAATAGGAATTGATGCAAAAAATATGTGTACAAATTCAATTAATCCAAAAAAAATTGATTCAGACACATATTCCATAATTTTTGAACCATACTCAGTGGGAGAAATGTTATCATTTGTAATAGCATCAAATTTTAATTTTAAAACATTCAAAGAAAAAAAAAGTTGCTTCTACAATAAATATAAAGAGAAAATTTCAATGGAAGAATTCAATTTAACAGATAATCCACATATCCCAGAAGGAATAGGAACAAAGTCAATAGACAGTGAAGGAGTAAAAACTGAGAAGAACAAATTGATTGAAAATGGAATTTTTACAAATGTTTTTTCTAATCTATATGACAGTTACAAAGAAGGGGAAAAAAAATCATCAGGAAATGCAATAAGAGTAGGGTCACCTATAGGAAACAGTGCAGAACCAATTCCAATTTCAGCCCCACATAATTTGATAGTCACACCAGGAAATAGTAAACAAGAAGACATGATCAAAGACACCAAACAAGGTATCCTAATAGGAAGATTATGGTACACATATGCAGTTAATCCAATTAAAGGAGATTTCTCATGTACTGCAAGAAGCGGAATACAAATTATAAAAAATGGGGAAATCATAGGACCTGGAAAATCAGTAAGAATAGTACATAATCTTCCAAAATTATTAAACAACATATCAGATATTGGAAATGATCAACGTCAAGTAATTCAATGGGCATCATTACCATCAATTACCCCATCAATCAAAGTTGAAAATATTGCAGTTAATTCAATTTAGGCATAAAATTTAGGCACATATTATTTAAAAAACGTAGTTACCAAATACAAAATATATCCTGTTGCCAAAATAATACCCATAGTTCTGTTAATGATTTTAGTTTTCAATCCAATCAATAATGAAAGACTAAAGATAATCATTATTGCATAATCCACATAAACATCTGAAGTTATCAAAACACCACCAAGGGCAGCACCTACACCCATGATCATCAAGACATTGTAAATATTGCTTCCAATAATATTTCCAATTCCAATGTCACTGTGTCCTTTACGAATTGCAATAATGGAAGTGATTAATTCAGGAAGAGAGGTTCCAATTGCAATTACAGTTAATCCAATAATTTTTTCAGATAAACCAAATTCAGATGCAATAATTACAGCATTATCAACTGTGAGTATAGCACCAATATACAATACAACAATTCCAATTGCAATTAATCCAAAAGATTTTAGATAAATATTATTTTTAGTATTTTCAGAATCATCAGTGACTTTTGTTCTTTGTTTTAATGCATCTCTAAATGTGAAAAATGCAAAGACTCCAAGTCCAACAAGAAGTAATCCACCATCGTGCATAGAAAGTTCACCATCAATAGAAAGCAAGACAAGCAATAAAGAAACACCCAACATTATCGGGATTTCTTTTCTTAATACAGATTTTTGAATTGCAACAGGAATCAAAATTGCAGATACTCCAATCACCATACCAACATTTGCAATATTACTTCCAACAATATTTCCCAAAATTATTGCACCGTGATCACCAGCTGCTGCAATACTTGCTGCAAGTTCGGGAGTAGATGTTCCATATGCAACAATAGTCATACCGATTACAAGATTACTGATACGAAACTTTTTAGCAATTCCAACTCCACCACTAACTAGCCAATTCCCACCAAAACACAACATCACCAATCCAATAACAAGTAATGCAGCACTTAGTATGACTTCCACAACGAAATTTCACAGTATGGTTGTTTAAAGGAGATGATTCACTATATTTTCACAAATGTAACAATTCAAGTTAAGTTCAAAAAATAACATATTTTTGCAAAAACATACTCAATTTTAGGAATTAAAATCCCAAAAATAACCAAAACAGGTGTAAAAAAACTACCCATATAGATAAAAAATAGACAAGTCAAAGACTAATAAGGTAATGTACCGTACCATACAGTATAATGAAAGCAAGACTAACTTATGTCCCACTAGAAGTGGCAGATCAATTCGAAGACTTCATCATAGAAAGAGAAGAGCAAATTCTAGATGCAGTAAAAGCAAGAACCAAAGATTTCAGCACGTTATCTTTGTTAAAGTTGTTATATCAACTCAAAGGAAATCCAATGACATTTTCACATCTATATTCAAAATCAAAAATTAGAATGAAAAAATCATTTTTGAATTACTTACACCTTTGTGTGAACTACAGCTTTATAGAAAAAGAAACAGTTGGACCAAATGTAATCTATACAATTACAGATAAAGGAAGAATGATGTTAAATCTGTTCATGCAAAAAAGTAATTAGATAGAGTATAGCGTTGAAATTGTGCAAAAAGGATTTCCAGAAGCTGAAATATTTGAAATTAAAAAAACAGAGCTAAAGAACCCAATAATTTTTGCAGGATTTGTAGGTGCAGGTCTTGTAGGACCGTTGGCAATCAACCATATAATTACAGAATTGAAAATGACAGAAATTGCAGTGATGAGATCAAAATATCTTCCACCATCAACAGTTTTCATGAGAGGTAGATTACGTCACCCATTTAGATTCTATGCAAATGAAAATGGAACAATTTGTGCAATAATTTGTGAAATTACATTAAGGATGGACGGATTGTATTCACTAGTATCATCAATTTTAGATTGGGCTGAAAAAAATGGATCAAAAGAAATAGTGATTTTAGATGGGGTTGCAAGTACAGAGCACGACGACAAAGCATATTGTGCAGCAGAAGAAGATTTAATCAGAACCATGGCAGACAAAGACATTAGTTTAATTCCACAGGGATTCATCACAGGGATTCCAGGAGGCATTCTAAATGAGTGTCTAGTTAGAGAAATTCAAGGATTGACATTATTGGCAAAAGCAAACAAAATAGAGCCAGATTCAGGCGCAGCTGCAACTCTAATTGAGGCATTAAACAGATTTTATGAGATGGAAATAGACACATCAGATTTACAAGAGGAGAAAGAAAGAATCCATTCAGAATTTAGCGAATTATCTCAAAAATATGTGGAACATAGAGAAGAGATATCTGGAATGTACATGTGATCGAAATAACAGGCAAATTCTTTTATTCACAACAAATGCGGAACAAATTATGACTTTAACATACAAAAAAGCAGGAGTAGATATTTCAAAAATTAAACAAAGTCAAAAGGCAATTGGTAAACTAATTACATCAACTCACAAACTTCAGAAAAAAGCAAAGATAGCTCATGGTTTTGGGCATTATGCAGGAATTGTAGAAATTCCTGGAGGAAAATTATTAGCGACACATACAGATGGTGTAGGAACTAAAGTAGTAATTGCAAATATGATGAAAAAATACAACACAATAGGAATTGATTGTGTTGCAATGAATGTAAATGACATTATTTGTATTGGTGCAACACCAATATCATTTGTAGATTATATTGCTGCAAATAAAAATGACGTACCAATATTTAAAAAAATTGTAGAAGGGTTAGTCACAGGTGCAAAAAAATCTTCAATGCCAATTGTTGGTGGAGAAACTGCAATTATGCCAGATGTAATTGAAGGAAAAGGATTTGCATTTGATTTAGCAGGAATGGTTGTAGGTCTATTAGATAAAAAAGATATGATTTTAGGAAATAAAATTAAAGCAGGTGATGCAATTATCGGAGTAAATAGTTCAGGAATTCATTCAAATGGATATTCACTTGCAAGAAAAGCTTTGCTAACAAAATATTCAATTAAAGATAAAGTGAAAGGAGTTGGAACTATAGGAGATGCACTACTAAAACCCACAGAAATTTATACAAACCCAGTTCTTGAAATTAATCAAAAATGTAAGATAAATGGACTAGCACATATCACAGGAGGATCATTTACCAAACTACTACGCCTCAAAAACATAGGTTATGAGATAGATTCACTTCCAAAAATACCTCCAATAATGGGATTAATAGAGGAACAAGGAGTAAAACCAGAAGAAATGTACAAAACTTTCAACATGGGAGTAGGATTCTGCATAATGGCACCAAAAGAGCAGGTAAGTAAAATTGAATCAATATTTAAAAAACATAAGATCAAAACCCAGCAAATAGGTCAAGTAATTTCTAAAAAAGGAGTTTCAGTAAACTCAATAAAAATTGCTTAATTTAACAACAATAAAATAATTTTTAGCTTGGTATCATCTTATATTACAGATTTCTGTGATTTTACTAGATAGTAATGAGTGAAGCCCATTTTATAGAGACAATAATTGGAGTAGGAATACTTCTATTTGCAGCAAAACTAATGGCAGAGCTTTTCCTCAGATTAAAGCTCCCAATTGTGTTAGGAGAATTATTAGCAGGAATGATTGTCGGTCCATTTGCTTTAGGGGCGTTTTTTGTAATTGATGGAAAGCAATTACTTCAGATAAACGATGAAATAAGAATACTAGGAGAAATGGGTGCAATTGTAATTCTGTTTATGGCAGGATTGGAAATGACACCAAAAGAATTCCTTAAAGGAGGAAAAGCATCTTTTACAGTAGGAACGTTAGGTGTGGTTGTTCCATTTTTTGCAGGATTAGCAGTTTTCCAAATGTTTGGATTTGATGCATTACAATCAATGTTAATTGCAACAGCGCTTACAGCGACAAGTATTGCAATTTCAATTCAAGTATTGAGTGAATTTGGAAAAATCAAAACACCCGAAGCTAGATTAATCATAGGTGCTGCAGTAGTAGACGATATTTTAGCAATTGCAGTATTATCAGTGGTATCATCAATTGCAGGATCAGATGGCGGAGTAGACAACATAGACATCACAGAAGTCACAATTACAATTTTGAAAGTATTAGGATTCTTTGTAATAATGTTAGTAGTTGCAGTTGTAGTAATACCAAAAATAATTACACCAAGATTATGGAAAGCAAAAGGCAGTGTGGAAGGAATTGCAACAGCGTCTTTCTTTGGTGCAGCAGCACTTGCAGGATCCATTGGACTATCACCGATAGTAGGAGCGTTTGCGGTAGGAATGGCATTATCAACCACAAAAGTATTTGAGAAAATTGAAAACTATATTGGAAAAATAGGATTGATTTTTGCACCATTATTCTTTGCAATCATTGGAGCACAAGTAGACTTGAGAGCAGTTAATTTAGAGATTTTGATGATAAGTGCCGTAGTTATCATAATTGCAGTTGTAACAAAATTAGGCGGTTGTGGATTACCGGCAATGTTCTTTTTGAAAAGTAAGGCACAAGGAATGAGAGTAGGCATAGGTATGATTTCAAGAGGGGAAGTAGGATTAATTGTTGCAGGAGTAGGGGTTACAGCAGGAATTCTTACATCAGAAGTATACTCAACAATAGTAATCATGGTAGCAGTAACAACAATTATCACACCAATTTGGTTGAAAATGGAGTATAGAAAAGAACAAAAAAATGACAATAACGAATCAAATAAAACAGTAGAACAAAAATCAGAATAAATTTTAACAGTGAAAAACATAGAGAAAATATGAACAAGTTAGATCCAGCACTATCCAAAGCATGTACTGAAATTACAAAAAATCTACTGACAATAAATGAACCAACTAAAAAACAAGTTAAAGAAGAAATTATTAAAATTTGTACAAAATACGCATTAGAACGAATTCCAAAAAATTATGAAATATTATCAGTGGTGAACAACTCGGATTTTGATAAATTAAAAAAAGTATTGATAAGAAAACCAGCAAAAACAGCATCAGGAGTATCAGTAGTAGCATTAATGCCAAAACCATATGCATGTCCTCATGGAAGATGTACATATTGTCCTGGAGGAATTGAGTTTAATTCTCCAAACAGCTATACAGGAAAAGAACCATCATCATTAAATGCAATTGAAAATGAATTTGATCCGAAATTACAAATTACATCAAAAATTGAAAAATTAATTGCATTTGGACATGATCCATCAAAAATGGAAATTGTAATTGTAGGAGGAACATTCCTATTCATGCCAAAAGATTATCAAAAAGATTTCATAAAATCATGTTATGATGCACAAAATGGAATAGATTCAAAAAACTTGGAAGAAGCTAAATCAAACAATGAACATGCAGAAATAAGAAACGTAGGATTTACAATTGAAACTAAACCAGATTATTGTAAAAAAGAACATGTTGATTTAATGTTAAGTTACGGAGTAACAAGAGTAGAGATCGGAGTTCAATCATTACAAGAAAGAGTTTACAAAATTATCAATAGAGGACACAATTATAATGATGTAACAGAATCTTTTCAAATTTCAAAAGATGCAGGTTACAAAATTGTTGCACACATGATGCCAGGATTACCCACAATGACTCCAGAAGGAGATATTGCAGATTTTAAAAAATTATTTTCAGATCCTCAATTACGTCCAGATATGTTGAAAATTTATCCATCGCTAGTTATTGAAAATACACCACTCTATGAAGAATACAAAGAAGGAAAATACACACCATATTCTGATGATGATATGATCAAAGTATTAACAGAAGCAAAAAAGAATGTTCCAAAATGGGTAAGAATTATGAGAGTGCAAAGAGAAATATCGCCAAAAGAAATCATAGCAGGTCCAAAATCAGGTAACCTCAGACAGATTGTACATCAAAATCTTGCCAAACAAGGATTATCATGTAAATGTATTAGATGTAGAGAAGCAGGATTAGCAGATAAAAAAACAACAAATGAAGACATAGAATTGAAAAGAATAGATTATGACTCTTCAGATGGAAAAGAAATTTTCTTATCATATGAGGACAAGAATGAATCAATCTATGGATTTTTGAGATTAAGAAAACCAAGTTTTGAAGCTCATAGAGATGAAATTGATGAAAATACATGCATAGTTAGAGAAATTCACGTGTATGGAAAATCATTGAAATTAGGAGAAAAAGAAACTGATGAAATTCAACATTCAGGGTTAGGAAAAAATTTGATGAAAGAAGCTGAAAAAATATCAAAAGAAGAATTTGATGCAAAAAAAATACTAGTGATTAGTGCTGTAGGTACTAGAGAATATTATCAAAAATTAGGGTATTCGTTATATGGGCCATACATGTCCAAAATATTGAATTAAGGAGAAGATATGTCTGAAGAAAAAATTATTGGTAAAGGAACATGGATAGACAAACTAGCATCAGAATTACTTGAACGTGAAAAAGAACTTGGGAGAAATTTAGATCTGATAAATGTAGAAAGCGGATTGGGTGCATCAGGAATTCCACATATTGGAAGTTTAGGAGATGCAGTTAGAGCATATGGAGTAAAGATAGCATTAGAAAATTTAGGATACAAATCAGAATTAATTGCATATTCAGATGACCTAGACGGATTAAGAAAAATTCCAGAAGGGATGCAAGAATTTGGTTTAGATGAGCATTTAGGAAAACCAGTTTCATTAATTCCAGATCCTTATGGATGTCACGATTCTTACGGAATGCACATGAGCAGTATTCTATTGGATGGATTAGACAAAGTTGGGATAGAGTATGAATTTAGAAGAGCTAAAGAGACATACAATCAAGGACTATTAAAAAATCAAATACATACGATATTAGAAAACAGTACAAAGATTGGAGATAAAATTTCAGAATTAGTTGGACAAGAAAAATATCAAAAATATTTACCATATTTTCCAGTGTGTAAGGAATGTAATCGACTTTACACAGCAGAAGCTACAGAATACATATCAGATAAAAAAATTGTCAAATACAATTGTCATGATACAGAAATAGGTTCAAAAATGATCAAAGGGTGTGGTCATCAGGGAGAAGCAGATATTACAAAAGATTTAGGAAAATTAGCTTGGAAAGTAGAATTTGCTGCAAGATGGTCAGCATTTGACATTAGATTTGAAGCATATGGAAAAGACATCATGGATTCAGTCAAAGTTAATGATTGGGTAGCAAATGATATTTTAGAATTCCCACACCCACATCATGTAAAATATGAGATGTTTTTGGATAAAGGAGGAAAGAAAATTTCAAAATCATTAGGAAATGTGATTACTGCACAAAAATGGTTAGAATTTGGAAATTCAAAATCAATTTTACTTCTACTGTACAAAAGAATTACAGGAGCTAGAGAATTAGGATTTGACGACATCCCAGGTTTAATGAATGAATACAATGAGCTTGAAGACACATATTTTGGCAGAATCAAAGTAGACAATCAAGCAAAACTAACTAAATTGAAAGGACTTTATGAATATGTGAATTTACTTAATCCGCCAAAACAACCCAGCATTCATGTAAATTACAGATTATTAATTGAATTAACAAAAATTTTCAAAGAAAATAGAAACGAGAGAGTTATGAAAAAACTCATCGATTATGGAGTGATAAAAGAAGAAGGGAGTCAAGAAATAAAAAAACTGATAGAAATAGCAGGGAATTATTCTGATGAATTTGACGAACAAGAAAAAATAGAAGTGGAACTTGATAATACTGCTAAAAAAGCAATATCATTACTCATTACAGAATTGGAAAAAGAAGAAGATCCGGAAGATATTCAAAATACAATATATCAAATTGCTAAAGGAAATGATGTACAACCAAAAGACTTCTTTAGAATACTATATCAAATAATTTTGGGAACTTCAAGAGGACCAAAGATAGGACCATTTATCACAGATATTGGAAGAAAACAAGTTGCCAAAACACTATCAGAGTATGTTTAACAATGGTTCACGGAGAACATAATAAAAGTAGAAACAGTGGAGGATTCGCACTAATTATTTTAGGAGCATTAATGTTGATTGTAGGTCCTCAAGAAGCAATAGTTCCAAAAAGTTTGAGCGTAATTGTATGGATTGGAGGCATAGCTATTGGCAGTATAGGGTTTTATCTAAAATTCGTGAGAAATAGAGTCAAACGGCAATAAAGAAATATTCATCTTTTGGGACATATGTGATAAGAAAATGAAATTTTTTAGCAAAAAAAAAGAAATTAAAAATGATAATGAAGATGAATCAATTTTAAAAGAAGAGTTAGAAACTGAAGTTGAAAAGCTTCAAACAGAATTTAGAACAAAACAAGAAGAAATAGTCAAAGTTTCAGAAAAGATTCAAACTGTAAAAGAAGAATACGATACTACAGTAAGTAATCTAATGTTAGTAAAAAAAGAATTCAATCAGAAAAAAATGGAATTAGATATTGTTCAAAGAGAATATAGAGAAATTAGAGAAAAAATAAAAAATGCTCAACAAATTAAAGATACAAAATCAATTAATGAGTTCAATAAAACTGAAAAAGAATTCAAAAAAATTAAAGATGAATTAGATCAAATGATAAAAGAACAAAAACAAATAAAGGATGAAATTACAAAAGGACAATCAATAATACATGGATTAAGAAAGCAACAAGTTGAAGTAGGTAAAGAATTAGATGAAGCAAATTCAAGATTATACAATGCAAAAGAGGAATTAGATAAAAAAGACCAATTTCAAGATACTAGTATCTTAACATCAAAGGAGAAAAAAGAAATTAAAAATAATTCACCTACTGAAAAAGCTAATGCAGGAGTAATTGAAGCAGCTAGTATAGTTGTCGGATCATTAAAATCAAAACTAAACACGGCACAAAAAGAATTAGAACAAATTCAAGGGGTTTTAGAAGAAGAAAGAGAAGCACATAAAAAAACAAGACAAGAATTAATGAAAATTAAATCTGAAAAAAATTAAAGTAATCATAAATCATTAAAATATTTCTTCCATCTTAATTTTATTTCAGTCTCAGATCTACCCAAATCATAGAGAGGAGAAGTTACTTCAGAAATAGACGAAACAGTTACTAACACAACAGAGTTAATTGGACTTTGAATTCCGTTGTTTCTATAATAATCGACAATTTCATCAAACAAAGGGGAATCTCTAATAATTTTTCCAGTTCCAATAAACAAATATCCCTTGCGAGATAAGGGATCAATTACATTAATTTCCACAGAAGGATTTTTTCTTAAATTATTCATAGTATCGGGTGAGCGAATATTTGCAAATGCAAGAAGTTCAGAAGTCCAAGAAATTATAGTTCCCTTTGGAGAAATGTTAGGTTTTCCATCAGACGAAACAGTTGCAACATAGCCTAATTTTTGAGAATTTAAAAAACTCTTGATTTCTGAAGATATAACAGACATACTAATTGTAATTTATTGAACATAATTAATTTTAAGAATTATCGAATATAGTATGAATCAGTTATTTTTCAAATAACACCATTGAGAAAACCATTTGCTAATATTTTTTTGGTTTCTTTTTCCTTGTATTTTCTTGTTGTTTCTTTTTGTAATTTCTAATACGCTGTTTTTGTTCAGCCTCCTTTTGGCCTTTACGTTTTCTTTTATCTATTTTCTTTTTTGAACCAGCCATAATAGAAATTATCAAATTTTTATAATTTATTAGCTAGCTTTAGATGAAAAATCGTAACCAACCCAATAATTATCAAAATACTTCCAATAGGCAACAAATAATCTAATGATGGAAATGCAAAATATCCAATCAACACAGAAATTCCAATTAAAAGAAACCCGGCTATTCCATTTACAGCAAGTTTGCTCATAAACTCATCACTTTTACGATGTTATCGCATGAATTCAGCCATTTCTATTGAGAAAAAGAAGAACCCAATTCCTCCCCCAATCATTGCAATCCATGCAATAACTTGTTGCTTTTTATTCATAAAATAAAAAAAACATACTCATTATTGAATCTAATTGAAAACTTAAGACAAGTAACCTTTTTCTAAATCGATAATTCATAAAAACAATAAAGTTATTGTTGATCAGCAATTAGTCGGGTTACTTTTTCCATCTTCTCTCCCCACCACCAAAATCTTCCTGATTCAATTCGTTCACCATCTTTGTAAACTTTAGAAGTGATAATGGATTTGATGATTTCAATATTTTCAGGGTTCAATTCAATTTCTTTATGTTGTGATAAAATGTGTTCTTTTAGTTTCGACCATACTTCTTCCACACTCTCGTCATTAAATGACCATGTACAATCTCTCTCAGATTCTTTACAAGTAATTGGTCTTGCCATTATCCCTTGATTAACTACTAAATTTTACACTAAAAAAAGTCATTGCGTCATTTTGGCGTATATTTTAAGAAAATATCTCTTTATCGAACCCAGGAGAATTATCTGAAATAATTAACTCACAACTATTTGTCAAATTAAAGACAATTATAATTACAATTACAATAAAGAAGTAGAGTTGGCAAGTATCAAAGACATAGGCAAATTATTCGTTTTTGTAGTAGTAGGATTAGGAACAATAATTGTTGGTTCTTTTATGATTAGAGGCACTATGCATATGTGGGATAATGTAGATGATGAAGGAAAAGATTCAGGGAATAAAAATACTAAAAAGTGAAAGATAGAAAGCACAAGATAGTGCTTCAAAACTCAACTATTAGAAAATCATTGGATGAGTATATCAAAAGACGAATAAAAGAAATACCAACTGAAATTGAACAAACTTTTCCAAACATTAAAAAAATTTGGAAATGTAATGATGAGTTAGATTTTCTATATGGGTATTATGTTGGAAAAATTGAAGAGGGAAGTTTACACTATTTACTCAAAGCAACACGTGCATCAGCAGGAGGATATGTAGATACTTTTGAAATAAGAGGGATTATTGAAGAAAATAAAATACAACTTCAAGAAACTATTAAAAATTCACTAAATTAGTGAACTAAAAATACTAGAGAAATCATAGAAAAAATATGGTAGGACCACAAGATGGAGGATTTGGTTTTGATCAATCGAAAAAATATACCGAAGTTGAAAATATTGAGGAAGTTTGTGTTCAATGCCAAGCTGGTCAACATAAAAAATGTCTAAAAAAATCAAAAGAACAAGATGTTTGTGAATGCGAACATTGTATGATTTACGGTTAGATTAACAAATTATTCGACTAAATGAGGAACAAAATTTTCATCTATCCACACACCAACTACATCTGCATCTAGATTCCAAGAAGAAATTATTTCTACACTTTTTTTAATATGAGTAAAATGTTCCTCATCAGAAACAGGATTACCTGCGCATCCAAAATGACCGGAAACCACAATATGGTTGGATTTATGATTAGTTACAGAAATCAGGACACTTTTTTTAAGTGATTCAACATTACCGTCAAACATTACTTTGTCAATGCCAGGAGCAGTGATAGTGTCTACAAAATCTACAGCATATTTTGCCTTAATCCAATCATTCATAGGAATTTGAACTCTCCCATCCATACAAGATAATGATGTTGCAAAAGATTTGTCAGCCAAGATATTCAATATTACTCAAAATTATTCCAAATATTAAATTTTAGGAACAATGAGAAATAGTAAAAAATTAATTTTCTACATCATATCTTAGCAAGATTTCATCAGCCTTGCTCAATAATCCCAAGATACTGGTATTTACAGCAATTTCATTTTGGTAAATTCCAATATAGGAAGTAAGCATATCTTTAGATGTTGGAAAGGACTCATGTTTTGGAAGTTCTTTTTCAAAATCATCAATAGAGTTTTGAAGAGACAAATTTCTTTTTTCCAATTTATTTGACGCTTCTCTAATTAATTTTTCAACAATTGGATCTAATTTTGTCACTGATCCCTAATGATTTTCTTAAATTTATCTATGATCTTTTTAAAAATTAATGTATCATACCCGATAATTATTTCAAATATTTAAAGCAATTAGCAGTATGATCATTAACCATTCCTGTGGCCTGCATAAATGCATAACAGATTGTAGGTCCAACAAAAGTGAATCCATGTTTTTTAAGATCAGCACTAAGTTTTTCAGAAAGTTCAGTATATGCAGGTAGATCAGAATATGTTTTGAATTTATTTTTAATAGGTTTGTAATTTACAAATCCCCACAAATATTTATCAAAAGTTCCAAATTGCTTTTGAATTTTAATAAACTGTTTAGCATTATTGATTGTAGAATTAATTTTGAGTTTATTTCTAATAATTGATGGATTTTGTATTAATTTTTCAATATCTTTTTCATTGAGTTTTGAAACAAGATTGACATCAAAATTGCAAAAAGCTTCACGATATCCATTTCGTCTATTAAGAATAGTACTCCAAGATAATCCAGCTTGAGCACCTTCTAAAATTAAAAATTCAAATAATTTTTGATCATCATGTTGAGGAATACCCCATTCAACATCATGATACGTTAAATTAGGCTCATTTTTAGCCCATTCACATCTTTTTTTCATAATTCCCCATAATTGATACAGAATATTAATTCTAAAAAAATCAATTAATTATGAAGATAAATAAGCAGTTATTACAAATTAATAGAAATTTCATAATTTGTTTTATTGCTTCTGCATCATTATCAGCTGTTGCAGCTCAATTATTGGCAGATTATGAAAATTATCAAACAACAACCATAACAATAATTATCGGATATGTAATTTACTTTGGATTATTCTCTACTTTGTTTTACATAGATAACAGAAAAAGATACAGAACTATGGAATCAAAATTAATCAAAAAAGAACTATTAAAATTAATTTCTTCATTTGGTGTGGGTGAAATAATATACTTAGGAATCAGATGGCCAAGTTTGTATTATTTTTTAGAAATAGGTATTGAACCTTATCTTGCATCAATAATTTCAGAGGTTATTGCAACAACATGCTATATGATATCAGTTACGGTTTTTCTTAGAAAAACTAAAACGTTTTAATCATTTAGTAAGTTGAGTAACCAAATCAGTTGATGTGATTAAGCCAATTATTTTTCCATTGTCAGTAACTCCAAGTTTTCTAATTTTTTTATCAGTCATTCTTTTTGCTGCTGCAGAAATAGTTTCATCATAATTAATTGTGATTAATGGGGAAGACATTACTTTTTCAACAGGTGTGTCAGAAGGGAGATTATTACATACAATCTTTGTAGCATAATCTCTATCAGTGATTATTCCATGTAGTTTATCATCATTCTTCACAAGAACCGCACCAATTCCACCTTGCTCCATCATTTTTGCTACTTGAAAAACAGTGGTTTGTCCAGGCACAGAAATTATTGCTTTAGTCATAATATCTTTAACTAAAATCAATGAAGATTCAAAATCTTGGCGGCTCACTAATCTATTGAGAAATTATCATATTTAAGAATAAACAGGGCGCAATGGGATTCGAACCCACGACCTATAGATCCGCAATCTATCGCTCTATCCAAGCTGAGCTATACGTCCAAGAACATTGAGATTTGTACACTTAATTTGGATTGCTATTACTATGAAATTTTGAAAAAACATATTGGGTTTCATCCAATTCTTTAAACGACCAAGCTGTAGGTAAAGAAACACTTTGTATTAATTTTAAAGAATTGCTTTCAATGAAACTTCCCCAACCAGACATATTTTTTGGATCTGCACGATATTTTTTTGACACAGTACCTGCAAAAATCCAACCAGAATTATGTAACAAATTAAATTCAAATTCAATTTTTTTCAAAACACCTGTTGCTAATTCAATACCGCCCATTTGAGCAAGTCCACCGATAAAGAATAATGGTTTAGTTAAATTTAATGAAGAATAATCAAATTGGGTTGCATCAAAACAATATGGATTAAAATTAATATTTGTACTAAGGGATTTTTGAAGATCAGATAATTGATCATCAAGTTCAATACTGTATGACTCAATACCTATCACTTTACCACAATATGCAATTCTTCCATCACCAGATCCAATATCAATTATTTGAGAATAACCATTTTCTTTTGCAAATAATGTCATAACATATGCAGACATAATCCAAGTAGGAGAAAAAGGGGCATGACTTGAATTATGTTGAATACTGTTTAACCAGTATTTGTTAATATCTCCTTCATATACAATACAAGGAATTCCACCGAGTGTTTTTTCAAATGAATTATAGTAGATAGGATTTTTTTCTGCAAATTCATGAAGTAATTTTAGTTCTTCTTTATCAATGGGAAATAAATCAGAGTTAGAAAGTGGGAGAAATTCTTGAATTTGACTAGAACCATCATAATCAGAGGCAAATTCTTTTTTTAAATTAACTAAATTTTCAGCAAGTTTTTCAATCATTAGATAAACCTGCATCATATTGTTTTACAAATTCTTTTGTACTCATTATTTCGCGTAATTTTTCATATAATTTAGCCTCATTTTCAATAGTTTCCTTTGATTTTTGATCAGAGTCTAAAGATTGTAAATTCTTAGTAATTTCAGAAATAGAATTTTCAATATTAGTCATAATTTTAGGATGAATAGTAGAATTAAATTTTTCAGAAATAAAATTTTCGGCATTTGAAATTTTTTCAAGGGAGCTCAAATCAGATTTATCAATTTGTTGTTTCATCACCTCAATCATGGATGAGACATTAGTGATTTGATAGTAAATCTCAACAATTTGATTTACAGAGAATTCATTCCCAGAATTTATTTGATTTGACAAATTTTCTAATTTTTCAAATTCAATGAAAAATAATTCAATCAGATCATTTGAAGACATTATCAAAAAATAATTTTAAATTTTTAAAAATGTTGGGATTTAAAAAATTAATCTTCTTTTTCTGCTCTGTTAACGTAAATGAAAGTCATCAAAGCACCACCAATTATACCACCGATGATTGGACCAACCCAATAAATCCATTGAACTTCCCATAATCCAGCATCACCTGAAATCAATGCAGGAGAAAAGGATCTTGCAGGATTCATAGATGCACCAGTTAATGGTACGCCGACTAAGTGTAACAAGAAAACCATACCACCGATTGCTGCACCATAAACACTCTTTGGTGCTTTTTTGTGAACAGCAGTCATAAAAATTACAACTACTAAGAAGAATGTGAAAATTGCCTCTAAAACAACAGCAGAAATTAAACTACCATTAATGATTTCACTTGGACCACCATGAGCACCCCATAGTACTTGTTTTCCAATTTCTGGAAATATTACAGCCAATGTGGCAGTTGCAATAACTGCACCAATTATTTGAAATAGAATATATCCAATTCCATCTTTGACACCTATTTTTTTAGTAATCATCATAGGAATTGTGACTGCTGGGTTAATGTGAGCCCCTGAAACGTGACCAAATGCATATACCATTAATGCAATTGCACCACCGTGACCTAATGAAATGAAAATTACGGCTTCTGTGGATAACCCTTCACCAAAGTATGCTGCAGCTAAAATTACAGATAATGGACCAAAGAATACAAGTCCAAACGTTGCAATTGCTTCAGCAAGCCATGCGCGAGTGTTAACCATCAAGCAATCCCCTAGAGATTTCAATATAAACAATTGGATTGAGATTCGATCATAAAACAACTAGCACTATGATGAAAATTAGGTGATTCTATAAATAGAGATTTTCATTTTTATGAACATGCTAGAAGTAGGAGATTCAGTTCCAAAATTTACTCTCAATGATTCAGAAGGAAATAAAATAAAATCAACAGATTTCAAAGGAAAAAAACATGTCATTTACTTTTATCCAAAAGACTTCACTCCAGGATGTTCAACACAAGCAGATGAATTTTCAACAGAATACAAAAAATTTCAAAAGGAAGATATTGAAATTATTGGAATTAGTCCAGATGACATAGATTCCCATAAAAAATTCTGTGTTAAAATGGGAATCAAATACGTATTATTATCAGATTCAGAAAAAGAAGTTTCTAAACTATTTGGTGTTTGGGGAATGAAAAAATTTATGGGACGAGAATACATGGGAGTTACCCGAAGTTCATTTTTAGTTAATGAAAAAGGAAAAATTTTCAAAACATATCCAAAGGTGAAACCTAAAGGACATGCCCTGTTAGTTTTAGAAGATTTTAAAGAATAAAAATAAAGAAAAGGTTAGAAACCTTTTGGAAGTGTGCCTCTAGAAGATTTTGCTGGTTCTGGTTCAGCCTTTGCTTCAAATCCTTTTGGTAATGCACCACCTTTCTTATTAGCAGATACTTTTGCTGCGGCTTCTGCTGCTGCAGTTTCAGCTGCGGCTTTTGCATCATCAATTTTTTGCTGTTCCAATCTTTTCAAATAATCAGCTTCATAATCAGCTAATTGATCTGATTTAGATTTTCCAGAATCAACATTAGTTGTTTGTTGTGTTTGTTGAGAGGTTTGTGCTTGCTCCATTCCTTTTGGTAGTGTGTCTTTTGCAGGCTTTGGTGGTTCTGGTGCTGGTGTTTCTGGTGCTTGTTTTGCTTGTGCAGTAACGCCGTCAACAGTCATATTGACACCACTGAAACTTCCAAATCTTTTTGTTGGTGGATGATATGCAAGTCTAGGTCTTGTTGCAAAGTATTGGTTTGATGGTTGTGTATAACCAGTTACTGTGGCTTTTTGATCATTCCAATTTTTAGTTGGAATTTTACCTACTGGAGCATATCCTCTAACAAAGTATCTGTTAGGTGCTGGTGTATATCCAGTGACTTTTGCTCTGTACTGATGGAAATCAGTCATTGCTGCATTCATGTATGCATTTTCTAATGCATCTTGTACAGTTGCTGGAGCAGATGCTTTTTCAGCT
>CP054849.1:914809-959290 GCA_044358425.1 Marine Group I thaumarchaeote
CCTCTAACAAAGTATCTGTTAGGTGCTGGTGTATATCCAGTGACTTTTGCTCTGTACTGATGGAAATCAGTCATTGCTGCATTCATGTATGCATTTTCTAATGCATCTTGTACAGTTGCTGGAGCAGATGCTTTTTCAGCTGGTTTTGGAGCGTCTTTTACAGTTTCTGCAGGTTTCTCAAATCCTTTTGGCAATGTACCTTTAGGTTTTGTTGTTGCTGCAGGTCTCTCAGCTGGTTTTGGAGCTTCCTTTGGTTTTGGTGTAGAACCTTTTGGAAGTGTAGGTTTTGGCTTAGCTGTCTCAGCTGGTTTTACCTCAGCAGGTTTAGTTTCTGCTGGTTTTGCGGTAAGCTGATCAGATAATTGATTTAATTTTGCTTCTAATTCGGCAATCTTGTCTTCAAGATCTTTTTTTGTTTGCTTTTTAGCAGCTGCCATTAATTTTGATGCCTAATTCGGGGTTTATGTACATTTGGTTTGAACTAGGTGTACAAATATGATCAATTTTATATGTTTAATCTGATGTTCTTTCGTATGGACGACTTTGAAAAAGAATATCCAGATTTTGATTGGAAAAATACACCTGCATACAAACATCCAGGTGGAAGAAATTGTCCATGTCCAAAACACGAATACATTAGAGAACAAATCAATTTCACAAAACAAGTTAATGAAAAGGGTAAAGAGCCTTCCAAAGTTACACTAAAGTTTTGTCCAGATCACTACAGAGTATATCTAGATGAAGTAATCCCAGCAATGCCATTGAAATATCGAATATTAACAAAAATTGCACTAAAATTAGGTGCAATTCAAATTGAACAGTTAAAATACATGGAATCAGAATTATGTTTTTACTGCAAATTTGGTTCTGGTGGTCATGACAAAAAAACAGAACTACCACCAATGTAAATAGTAACAAAGTGTAAAAAATCCAGTTAAGCTTATACCTGATTTATGAAGAGCTTGTTTGTGCCAATTCAAGATACTCAAGAATTCATCAAAGAACTTGAAAAACAAGGTGAGCTAAAAAGGGTCAAAACAGAAGTAGATCCAGATTTAGAAATTGCAGAAATTTTAAGAAGAGAAATGTATTCCAACGGTCCAGCTGTTCTTTTTGAAAATGTAAAGGGGCACAGCATGCCAGTTTTAGGTAATGCATTTGGTTCAATGAGAAGACTTGAGATAGGACTTGAGATGACAGATTTTACAGAAATAGGCCACCGCATTACAGACATGACAAAAATGGACATGCCATCAGGAATTCTAAATAAGATTAAAAAATTACCAGAACTTTCAAAAATGACAGCATCATTTCCAAAATCAGAGTCCAGTGGATTAGTTACAGAAATTACATCAACAGATGCATCTTTTGACGATTTACCAATTATAAAATCATGGCCTAACGATGCAGGACGATTCATAACATTAGGATTAATTGCAACAAAACATCCTGAAACAGGAGTTCGAAATTTAGGAGTATACAGAATGCAAATCATAGATAAAACACATGCATCAATGCATTGGCAAAAACACAAGAGAGGTGCAAATCACGGAGATATTTCAAAAGACAGAGGAGAGAAAATTCCAACAGCAATAATTTTCGGAGGGGAACCTGCAACAGTTTTTTCATCAATTGCACCAGTTCCTGAAGGATTAGACAAATATCTATTTGCAGGAATTACAAGAAAAGAAGGAATCAAGACAGTAAAATGTAAGACAATAGACTTGGATGTTCCAGCAAATGCAGAAATTGTTTTGGAAGGATATGTAGATCCAGAAGACATCAGAGATGAAGGACCATTTGGAGATCATACAGGATATTACACACCTGTTGAACCATATCCAACATTTACATTAACAGGGATTATGAGAAGAAAAAATCCAGTTTATGTAACAACAGTTGTCGGAAAACCGATTTTAGAAGATGCATATATTGGAAAAGTTATTGAACGTTCATTTTTACCACTTGTTCAAATGTTCCATCCAGAAGTAGTAGATTTCAGCATGCCAGCAGCAGGATGGTTTCAAGGTTTTGCAGTAATATCAATTAAAAAAAGATATCCAGGTCAAGCAAAAAAAGTCATGATGGGTTTATGGGGAATGGGACAATTATCACTAACCAAAATGTTTGTTGTTGTGGATGAAGATATCAATGTACATGATATGGATGATGTTATTTGGGCAATCACAACAAGAGCTGATGCTGCAAGAGATACAACAATTATCAACAACACTCCAACAGATACATTAGATCCAGCATCACCATTAGTCAATTTTGGTTCTAAAATGGGAATTGATGCAACACAGAAAACAAAAGAAGAAGGATACATGCGAGAAATTCAACAACAAGTAAAAGTTGATGAGAAAACAAAGAATCTAGTAGATTCAAAATGGTCTGAGTATGGACTATAATGTACGAATAGGATTATAGAAATTATCTCTTTCTTCAACTTGATAACCAATTTGATGAATGGCATCAACGATAATTTTATCAGTCAATTCAGTGGAACGAGCACCAGTACAAGATACGACTTCTTCACCAATAAGAGTGCCGCCAAAATCATCAGCACCATATTGTAAAGCAAGTTGTGCCATACCAACCCCATTAGTTAACCACGAAGATTGAATGTGAGGTATTAGTCCATCTAAAACCAATCTAGAAATTGCAATCATTTTCAAAAGTTGAATTCCTCCAGTACCATAATCAACAATACCCTCATCTTGCATCAAAGTATTATTTGGTTCAAAGTTCCAAGGGATGAAAGCCATAAACCCATTAGTCTTTTCTTGTAATTTTACAATTTTTGAAAAGTGCTCCACAATATCATTATTATTTTCAACACTACCATACATCATTGTAGCAGAACCAGGAATACCTAAAGAATGTGCTTCATCCATTATTCTAATCCAATCAGCACTAGAAATTTTCTTAGGACTAATAATTTCTTTAACAGAGTCAGTTAAAATTTCAGCACCTGCACCAGGTATAGATTGTAAACCTGCATCTTTTAATCTAGATAGAATTTCTTTTGTGGATGATTTTTCAACTCGAGCAATCATGTCAATTTCAGATGTAGATAATCCATGTACACCAACAGTCGGAAATTTTTCACGAATCATTTTGAACGCATCTTCATAATATTCAATTTTTAAACTTGGATTGTGTCCACCTTGGATCAAAACCTGACGAATCTTAAACATTTCATAAGAAGTCTTTACACGAGTTTCAATTTCATCAAGAGATAAAGTGTAAGAGTCTTCAGCACCAGGTGATCTATAAAATGCACAGAATTTACAATCAGTGATACAGACATTAGTATAATTCAAGATAATATTATTGACAAATGACGCTTTGTTGCCAAATTGTTTTTTGGATAAATAACCAGAAACTAATCCCATTAAATGAACATCGTCAGATTCCAGAAGTCTCAAAATATCCTCCGGTCCAGGTCTAACACCGTTAAGAGAATTTTCTAAAATATCTTTAATATCGCTTTTTTGTATCTGCTCAGTAGTCTGACTCAATTACCATTAATCCTTTAGAATTTCTATTTATTCCTTGATAGAATAAATCTTAAAAATTAATGAAGAATACACTAAATTTAAAATATTTTTGAGCATGCAGACGCACGTTATTTTTAAGTAGGGCTGAAAGAACAAAACAAAACATGGTATCAGCAAATGAAATTAGATTAAACAGAATTATGAGAAAAGGCAGAATGCTTTGTATTCCAATGGACCATGGAATTTCAAATGGACCTATTGAAGGACTTGAAAATCCAGCTGATACAATTTACAAATGTGAAGGACATGGATTGACTAGTGTCATCATCAACAAAGGAATTCTCAAATCATTACCAAAACCACCAAAAATTGGAACTTTAGTTCATTTTTCAAGCAGTACAGCATTATCATTAGCACCAAATCGAAAGATGCTTACAGGTACAGTCAAAGAAGCTGTAGCATTAGGAGCAGATGGTGTTTCACTACACATCAACATCGGAGGAAAAGAAGAACCAGAAATGCTAGAACAACTCGGTTTAACAGCAGATCAATGTCACAGATGGGGAATGCCACTTTTAGCAATGATGTATCCAAGAGGTGAAAATATTCCTAACCCACATGATCCAGAAATTGTAGGACATGTTGCAAGAATTGGTGCAGAGTGTGGAGCAGACATTGTAAAAACATTATACACAGGAGATATAGATTCATTTTCAAAAATTGTTAAAAGTACACCAGTTCCAATTGTAATTGCAGGAGGACCTAAAGCTAAAACAGATTTAGATATACTCCAAATGACTGAGGATGCAATTACAGCAGGAGCTAAAGGAGTAACATATGGAAGAAATATTTTTGCACATAAAAGACCAGAAAAAATGGTTCAAGCACTATCAGAAATAATTTTCAAAAAAGGTACTGCAAAGGAAGCAATGAAAAGAATTGAGTAAAACAAGAGAATTAATAATTTTACCAAAAGTAAATCAGGCACAATTAACAAAATTTTTGCCTCAACTAGAGGAAGAAGGAATTAAAACAATATTTTTAGATCCAAAAAAATTAGGTAAGAAAAAAACAAAATTAAAAACAATATCTACATCAAATTCTTCAAACTATGTTGTCTTAGAAAAAGAAAATTCAACCAAACCAAAAGGGAAAAAAATTGGAATTAAATTTGAAGTTCTATCTAATGCAGATATTGACAATGTATTATCAATTTCAAAAAAAGGATTGGATTTTGTCATCATAGAAGTGAAAGACTGGAAAATTATTCCTCTTGAAAACATTATTGCAAAATTACATAAAATACACACAAAGATTTTTGCAATTGCCAGGACACCGGAAGAAGTAAGAAAAATGTTTTCAATTTTAGAAGTAGGAGTAGACGGAGTAATATTCAGTACATCATCAATCAACGAAGTAAGAGAAGCAATGGTGTATCTAGGTACAAGAAGTTTCGACATGAAACCAGCAAAAATTCTTGAAATTAAAGAAGTAGGGGATGGAGAAAGAGTTTGTGTAGATACAGCATCAATGTTACATAAAGGGGAAGGAATGTTAATTGGAAGTAGATCAAATTTCTTATTTCTTGTACACAATGAATCAGTAGGCTCATCGTTTACATCACCACGACCATTTAGAGTAAATGCAGGTGCAGTTCATTGTTACACTTTATCTCCAGATGGTACAACAAATTATTTATCAGAAGTAGAAACAGGTTCAGAAGTATTAATTCTAAATTCCAAAGGCAAAGCACGTAGGGCAACAGTTGGAAGATCAAAAATTGAACGAAGACCTATGTTAATGATTAAAGCATCAGTAGGAAATGAAATTGGAGGAATTATTGCACAAGACGCAGAAACAATCAGATTCGTCAAACCTAACGGCCAATTAGTATCAGTAACACATCTAAAGAAAGGAGACATAGTGATGGCACATGCAAAACCTGCAACAGGGAGACATTTTGGAATGGAAGTTTCAGATGAATACATATTAGAAAAATAAAATGAAATACAAAACATGTATATCAATTGGAGAAAAGTCTCCAAAGAAAATTAAAAATAAATTAAAAGATTCATTAAAAAAATCAGATTATGTAGAAGTAAGATTAGATTTTTTAAAAGCAAAAGAAATTCCAGATACATTAGAAATAATTAAAACAGATTTAAAAAAAATTGTTTGTACTTTAAGACCAAAAAATGAAGGTGGGAAATTCACAGGTTCTGAAAAAGAAAGAATTGCAATATTGAAATTAATTGCAGAATATAATCCATTTTTGTTAGATGTTGAATTTAACACATTAAATAAAAATAAGGAATTATCAAAATATCTCAAAAGTACCAAAACAAAATTATTAGTATCATGGCATGATTTTCAAAAAACTCCTAAGACAGCAGAATTAAGGAACAAAATTAAAAAAATGAGTAAATTTTCAAACAATGTAAAAATTGTCAGTACAGCAAAATCAGTAGACGATGCAACCAGAATGTTAGAATTGTATGATAAAAAAGGAAAAAATAATTTAATTTCATTTGCAATGGGTGATGCGGGTAAAATTTCAAGAATTTTGTGCCTATATTTGGGTAGTCCATACACGTATGTATCATTAGGAAAAGCAGTGGCACCAGGGCAGTTTAGTGTAGACGAAGTAAACAAAATAATCAATCTAAAAAGTAGCAAATAAAAAATTGAGAGTTTAAATCAATCTATTTCTCAAAAAGTCATATGGGAAAAAGTTTTGCAGTAATTGGAGATCCTATCAATCATTCATTATCTCCAAACATACACAGTGCAGCGTTTAGAGAATTAAATTTAGATTCTTCATATATCGGATACAGAATTCCAAAAGGAGAATTAGAAAGTGGGGTCGAAGGACTTAAAAAAATTAAGATTAGTGGATTTAATGTTACAATTCCTCACAAAGTTGAAATGATGAAATATTTGGATAAAATGGATGAGTCATGCAGCATTATTGGTGCAGTTAATACAGTTGTGAATAATGAAGGAGTTCTAAAAGGATACAATACAGATATGGATGGATTTTTAGAGCCACTGAAAAAAAGAAATATTTCAATTCAAGATAAAAAAATACTGTTAATTGGAGCAGGAGGTGCTGCAAGAGCCATTATTGCAGGAATGTCTAAAGAAAAAGCTGAAAGAGTAGACATTGCAAACAGAACAACCAAAAATGCAGAGAAATTATCAGAATTTGCCACAAGAATTGAATTGCCTACAAATGTAAAAAAAATAGAAGAAATTAAAAATTTACAAAACTATGACATTATAATTAATTCAACATCATTAGGATTAAAAAATGAATTAAGTCCAATTTCATTTGAGCAAATAAATCAAGATTCAGTGATTTATGATATTGTATATTCTCCAATGAATACAGATTTTATTAAAAAAGCAAAAGACAAAAAGTTAGAAGTTATTTACGGATATGAAATGCTTTTAGGTCAGGCTACCAGAGCATTTGAAATTTGGCATGGAATGAAAGCGCCTTATAATGCAATGAAAAAAGCATTGTTAGGAGGATTTTGATGGCAAAAGTAAAAGCTACTGTGCATGGTGCAGTTTCAATAGTTAGTGCCATAGCAAGTAAAAAAGGAGCAACATTAGGAATATCACTAAAAGTTGAAGCAACAGTTGAAACATCAATAGGAAAAGGAATCATAATTCAATCAGAAAACAAGAGTCTCAGTTCCAGATTAATTAATAAAACAATTGAAAAAATTGTATCAAAAAAAGATTTAGAAAAAAATAAAATTACAATTACATTAACTTCAGAAATTCCAACAGGGTATGGATTAAAAAGTTCCAGTGCAATATCATCAGTAGTTGCATTAGCATGTGCAAAAATATTCAAACCAAAATTAACAGATAAACAAATTCTTTTAGCTGGAGTGGATGCATCCATTGAAACCAAAGTAAGTATTACAGGAGCATATGATGATGCATGTTCTTGCTATTATGGAGGATTCAACGTAACAGATAACGGAAAAAGAAATAGAATAAATTTTGAGAAAATCCCACCAAATTTGAGTGCAGTTATTTTTATTCCAAGAAATAGAAAAAGAGGAAACTTAAAGAAATTAAAAATTCTCTCATCAATTTTTAACAATGCATGGGAGTTAGCAAATGAGAAAAAATATTGGGAAGCAATGACAATAAACGGTTTAGCCACATCCTCTATTCTAAATTCAGATCCTAAAATCATAGTGGACTTGATTGACAAAGGCGCATTAGGAGCCTCAGTCTCAGGAAATGGTCCATCAATTGCAGCAATTGTAAAAAAAGAAAATATTTCCAATGTTAAAAAAATATTTTCAAATTTAGAAGGCAGCATAATTGTTTCAAAAATAAATAACAAAAAGGCAGAAGTACATGAACTGTAAAGTAGAAAAATCAAAAATAAGCGGAGTCATTCACTGCCCTCCAAACAAAAGTTATACACATAGAGGAATTTTTCTAGCATCACTTGCAGGCAACAACAGCAGAGTAGAAAATATTCTCATTTCAGCAGATACTAAAGCAACCATTGAAGCATGTAAAAAATTTGGAGCAGTCATAGAATTAATTGATTCAACAGTAATCGTGAAGGAATCAATCAAAATAGGGTCAAAGGTTCCAGAAATAAACACGGAGAATTCCGGAACAACCATTAGAATTGCAATTGGAATTGCAAGTCTATTTTCTGAAGAAATTACTTTGACAGGCGATGACAGTATTCAAAAACGACCCATGCAACCATTGTTAGATGCATTAGCAAGTATTGGTGCAGAATGTAGTTCAACAGATGGAAAACCTCCAGTAAAAATTAAAGGGAATATTTTAGGAGGAGACATAAAAATTCCAGGAAATTTATCAAGTCAATTTATTTCATCACTATTAATTTCTGCACCATTAACAAAAAATGGAATTAATTTAACTATTGAAGGAGACTTAGTTTCAAAACCATATTTAGATGCAACAATCACAACAATGAGAAAATTTGGAGTTTCAGTCCAAACATTAATTCCGTATAAAAAATACAACATATCACCACAAATTTATAAAAATACAACATTCAATGTTCCAATAGATTTTTCAAGTTTGGCATTACTTCTTTCTTTTACTGTACTTAATGGAGAAAATGTAACAATTAAAGGAAGTATGGGAAATTTACCTCAAGGAGATGAAGCATTCATTGACTTTTTGGAACAATTAGGAGTTTCAGTAATAATTAATGATAATGAGATTAAAATTAAATCGCCTGAAAAATTAACAGGGGGGATTTTTGATTTAAGAAATTCCCCAGATCTTCTTCCACCACTAGCAATTCTATCATTAATTTCGTCAGAACCTATAGAAATTGTAAATGTGAAACATGCTAGATTAAAAGAAACAGATCGAATTTCCATACTTGCAAGAGAATTACCAAAAATTGGAATTATGGTTGAAGAAAGAGAAGATGGTTTAATTTTGAAACCATCAGATATTCTAACAGGAGCAAAATTAGATTCAGAAAACGATCATAGATTATTCATGGCATTTTGTATTGCAGGAACATATATCGGAAATTGTACAGTGACTGATTCAAAATCAGTTCAAGTATCATATCCAAATTTCATAGAAGAAATGAATAGATTAGGCGCAAAAATTGAGAAAATATAGACTCAAATCAAAAAAATAACAATCCAAGTAAATCAATCAGACAAGCAAAAAAGGATAATTTTTACTAATTATGATAGATTAGTCAATGATGCGTTCACGTAAAACCACGAGGAATTATAAACATCACTTAACTAGATAATATGTTGCCGGGAAGTTCTATTGGTCAGCGTCTTGTTTTGACAAGTTTTGGTGAAAGTCATGGTAGATCAATTGGTGCAGTTTTAGATGGATGTCCTGCAGGATTAGAAATTGACGAAAAAGAAATTCAAGATATGCTAAATTTAAGAAAACCAGGTCAAAACATTATTTCAACACAAAGAAAAGAAGGAGATGTTGTAGAAATTGTATCAGGAGTATTCAGAGGTTTTACAACAGGTGCCCCAATTACCATGTTAATTTGGAATGCAGATCAAAAATCAAAAGATTATGAAAATTTGAAAACAAAATTAAGACCAGGTCATTCAGATTATCCTGCCATGATGAAATATAATCAGTTTAATGATCATAGAGGAGGAGGTAGATTTTCAGGGAGATTGACTGCAACACATGTAATGGGCGGAGCAATTGCAAGAAAATTACTCAAAGTCACGTTAGGAATTAAAATTAATTCATTCACTGCACAAATTGGAAAAATAAAGATGGAAAAAGAATTCAATGAAAAAATGTCAAAATTAATTTATAAAAATGAAGTAAGATGTCCCGAAGAAAAGACAGCAAAGAAAATGAGAGAATCAATTCTAAATGCAAAGAAAAAAGGAGATTCGTTAGGAGGAATCATTGAATCAATTACAACAAACGTGCCAGTAGGATTAGGAGAACCAATATTTAGTTCACTAGAATCTGACTTGAGTAAAGCAATTTTTTCAATTCCATCAGTAAAAGGAGTAGAGTTTGGTTCAGGGTTTAGAGGTTCAGAATTATTTGGCTCTGAAAATAATGATTTGTATACAATGAAGAGAGGAAAGATAGTTACAAAAACAAACAACTCAGGAGGAATTTTAGGAGGGATTTCTAATGGAATGCCAATTACAATGAGAATTGCGTTTAAACCAGCATCATCAATTGCTCAAAGACAAAATACTGTAGATATTAAAAATAAAAGAGATGCAATTTTACAAGTTAAAGGCAGACATGATCCATGTGTAGTACCAAGAGCTACACCAGTAGTCGATTCATTAGTAGCTCTAACCATTGCAGATCATGCACTGATCACAGGTACAATTAAACCAAGTTTATAAAAAAATGTCAGACATTAATGAACTTCGTAATGAAATGGATGCAGTAACATTAGAAATGATCAAGTTACTCAAAACTCGAACAGACATTGCAAAACAAATTGGAGAAGTCAAAAAAAGTATTGGAAAAGGAGTTACAGATGAAGAGCGTGAAGAGAATTTACGTAGAAAAATCATGAAAGTGACTCAAGAAATAGGATTAGATGAAACATTGGCATCAAAATTTTTGAATTTTTTATTAAATGAATCAATCAAAGTTCAATCAGATAATAAACAAACACATCTGTCAATATTTCTAAAAGCAAAATCACTAGAACAAGAGGGCAAAAAAATCATACATATGGAAGTAGGAGAACCAGATTTCTTACCACCAGAAATTGTTAAAAAATCATTATCAGAAGTTTTTGATGAAGGGTTTATGAAATACGGGCAAGCAAGAGGAATGCCAAAATTTAGAGAAGCACTTGCAAAATATGTTTCACAAAAATTCAACACAAAAATTACGCAAGAAAATATCATTGTTAGTCCAGGTGCAAGATTTTCAATTTTTTCAGCAATTAGCACATTACTTAATCCAGGCGATGAAATGATTGTGATTGAACCATCATGGCCAGCATACAAAGATTGTGCATTAAATTCAGGGATAAAAGTTAGAACAATAAATACAACATTAGAAAAAAAATGGGAGCCATCTGTTGAAGAAATTAAAAATGCAATTAATTCTAATACAAAAATGATTGTTTTAAACTATCCAAATAATCCAACGGGAAAAATATTACCAGAAAAATTGCAAGATGGCATCATAAATTTAGCAAAAGAAAATGATCTCTATGTGTTAAGTGATGAAATTTATTCACAATATGCAAAAACAAATTGGAAAAGTATTCTAAGTTATAATTATGAAAAAAGTATAGTCACACAATCATTTTCCAAATCACATGCAATGACAGGTTTCAGAGTAGGTTATGCAATAACATCGAAGAAAATTATAGAAAAAATGGTCAAATTAGAAGCACTCTGTTTAACAAATGTATCCGAACCAATTCAATACGTGGCTATGAAAGCATTAGAATCAGATACATCAAGTAATTCAAAATTAATTCAAAATAGATTAAACATGTTAACAGAAAAAGCTAATGAAATGGGATTAGAATTTATGATTCCAGATGGAGCAATGTATATTTTTGCAAAAATTAATCAAAAAGACTTTGATGGGGTTGAATTTGCCAATAAATCATTAGAAAAAGGCATAGCAATAGCCCCAGGAGAAGGCTTTGGAAATTATAAGAATTTCATCAGAATATCTGCATGTCAAGATGAGAAAACACTAATGGAAGGAATGCATATACTAGGCAACATTATGAGGGATATACAGTGAAAAAACTAACAGTAATTGGTGCAGGTGGACAGATGGGTCAATGGTTCACAAAGTATTTTGCAGGTTCAGATTTTGAAGTTACAGGATATGACACTGAAACGAAAAGTTTTGGCAAGGATATACTAGTATCAGAATCATTAGTGGGTGCAATTCTAAAAGCAGATTACGTAGTACTTTGTACACCAACAAGACGAACACCAGAAATTATCAGATTAATTGCAAAGGAAATGAAAAAAGGAACGTATCTAATTGAAATTTCTTCAGAAAAATCTAAAGTCGTATCATCATTGTCAAAAATGCCAGATAAAATAAATCCAATTTGCATTCATCCAATGTTTGGTCCAGGTATAAAAACAATAAAAAATCAGAACATAATTTCTGTACCAATTAAAGATGCAAAAAAAGAATTAACAGTAGCTAAAACCCTATTTGAAGGAGCTAACTTTGTTACAATAGATGCAATTGAACATGATAAAAAAATTGCAGTAATTTTAGGTTTAACTCATTTAATGAATTTAGTTTTTGCAAACATAATTTCCAAAGATGAGAAAATGTTATTGACAGAGAAAATGTCTGGTACTACATTCAGAGTGCAAAAAACATTAGCAGAGAGCATCATGACAGAAACACCAGAATTAATTGAAACAATAATTGCAAATCCAGAAATTAGAAGAGTAGCAGAAGAATTATGGAAAGATATAGGAAGATTACTTACATCAGTGCAAGAATCAAAAACAGAAGAAGTTATAGAATATATCAAAAATTGTCAAGAGAGACTTTCAAAACACACCGACCTTGATGAGTCATACAAAAAACTCTCAAAGATGGTCAAATCAGTTGAAAAATAAAGAATGCGTTCAACAAGAATAGTTACATCTTTTATTAAATTTAATGATCAAATTTTAATTCTAAAAAGAAGTGAAAAAGTAAGATCAATGAAAGGGTTATGGTCAGGAGTTAGTGGAATAATTGAAAATAATGAAAATCCAATAGACAGAGCAAAAATTGAAATTTTTGAAGAAATAGGAATTAGAGAGAAAGAAATTAGATTGCTTAAGAAATTAGAAAAAATGAAAATATCTTCACAACAATATAAAAATCACGAATGGGAAATTTTTCCATTTTTATTTGAAACTAAAAACAGAAATATTGAATTGAATTGGGAAAATTCAGAATTTAAATGGATTCTGCCTAAAGAATTAAAGAATTATCAAACAGTTCCTAGTCTTGAAAAAATACTACTCAATTTGTTGTAAGTTTTCATTTTCTTTATCATATTTTTTTTGTTGAGGCAACATCATGTAAACACATGCACCACCACACATAGTACAAGGAACATTATTTCCAGGATGTTGGCCAGTTCTAGAATGAATTTTTGCTGCTGCTTCTGGATCAATAGATAAAGCAAGTTGCTTTTCCCAATCCAATGTTCGTCTAGCTTCAGTCATCTCCATATCCCATTTGATTGCCTTATCACGCATTTTTACAAGATCACCAGCATGAGCTGCAATTCTATATGCAATTAATCCAGCTTTGACTTCTTCAGCATTAGGTAATGCCAAATGTTCAGAAGGTGTAAGATAACATAAAAGGTCTACACCTTCGCTTGCAGAAACTGCAGCACCAATTGCACTTGCAATATGATCATGTCCAGATGCAATATCAGTTACTAAAGGACCAAGAACATAGTATGGAACATCACCAATTAGAGATTTAGCTAATCGAACATTTGCAGCAACTTCATTTAATGGAACATGACCGGGACCCTCAACCATAACCTGAACATCATTTTCATGAGCTCGCTTGGTTAATTGAGAGATATTGATCATTTCCTGTACCTGTAATTCATCATGGGAATCTAAAATGGAACCAGGTCTCAATGCATCACCAAGACTAAATGTAACATCATATTTTTTAGCAATTTCCATCATGTAATCATAATGAGTAATGTAAGGATTTTCTTTATCATGTTTTAACATCCAAGCAGCAGTTATTGTTCCACCTTTACTAACAACACCACCATATCTTTGAACTTTAAGAATTCTTTTTGCAATATCTTTAGTAATTCCACAATGAACAGTAGTATAGTCAACCCCATCTTTTGCATTATTTTCAAATGCTTTGATATAATCATCTTCAGTTAAATTCAGAGGATTTTTGTGAACTTCAACACCGTAGTTGTAAGCTTCGTAAATAGGAACAGTTCCAAAAGTAATTGGTGCGTTATCCATCAGGGTTTGACGAATTTTTTTAACATCACCACCATCACTAAGATCCATCATTGTGTCAGCATGATATTTTATTGCAACTTTAGCTTTTTCAATTTCTTCATTCAAATTTACATTAAGAGTGGAAGTTCCAATATTGACATTGACTTTAGTTTTTAATCCCTTACCAATTCCAACATTGTGAATTTTTTGAGGTCTAACATTGTTACTAGGAATAATGATTGAACCTCTAGCAATTTTTGGAATTAACCAGTTAAGGGAAACGTCCTCATCTTTTGCAACTTGTTTCATTTCATCAGTTGCAATTCCACGACGAGCAGAAGTCATTTGAGTAGCCATGTATCAATCTAGTTTTTACCTGATTTAAACAATCGTGAGAAAAAATGATTGTTTTGATCGCATTTTAAGTTAGCACTATATTAAGAAAAATTTTATGTTTAAATTCAAAAAAACTCACTTTACTGTATGAAAATAATTAGAGAATGCATGCATTGTGGAAAAGAATTTCAAAGCATGAGAGACGAATTTTGCTCATTTGATTGTGTTACTCAATCTACATCTTAGAATAAAAAAAGATTTTTTTCTACTTCTCTCTTCTCAGACCTAATTTGAGTAATTCTCCTCATAATAGGCTCGATAAGTCTGTCCAAATCATCAGAGCCAGAAAAATTTTGTCGTATTTCAAGAATCCTTTGGATTAATTCAATTTCAGCAGAAATCAAATGTTTATAATTATCAAATTGTTCAAGGGTGGATTTTTGAAGATCAGTTTTAGAGTCCATTATCTGGGAGGACTCCAACTTTCTTCCATATCATCATCAGTGTTTTGAGAAACAAAATATTTTTTTCCACATTTAAAACACTGCCAAAGAAATTTTCCATCCTTTTTTTCTTGATATTGCATTGGAAGTAAACAATTAGTGCATTGTAATTGATCAGGAATACCATCATCAATCATAGGAATTTTACTCACATTATAAAAAAATCATTCAAGTATAAAATAGATGATATAATTTTAAATGGAAATTATCAAATATGGAAAAATAGATTAGTGTTAAAAATTAGTAAATGATGTGAATTTATTATCAATTGGAGGTTCAGATCCATCATCAGGTGCAGGTATTCAAAGTGACATTAAGACATTCTCAACATTGAATGTACACGGATTAACAGTAATTACAGCAATTACAGGACAAAATACATCAAATTTTGGAATGATAGAACCAATATCAAAGAAAATTTTAGAAAATCAATTAGAATCAGTAATTACAGATTTCAAGATTGATGGAATAAAAATTGGAATGGTGTATAATTCAGAAATAATAAAAACAATTTATCAATATCTAAAAAAATTAGATATTCCAATTGTCGTAGATCCAGTAGTAAAATCAACTACAGGAGCAATGTTGATAGAAAAAACAGCCATAGTAGATTTTAAAAAATTCATCGTTCCTCTTGCAACGATTATTACACCAAACAAATTTGAAGCTGAAATTTTAGCAAAAACAAAAATTAATTCTAAAAATACACCTGAAAAAATTGCTAAAATAATTCAAAAGATGGGAGCAAAAAATGTGATAATTACAGGAGTTGAAAATAAAAATAATAAAATATCAGATTTTGTTTTGGAATCAGATAAAAAATATTTTCTTGTTGATAAAAAAATTCCAAAAATTAATCGTGGTAGCGGAAATATTCATTCATCTGTAGCACTATATGGAATTGTAAAATATAAAAAAATTAAAAAATCATTAGAGTTTGCAAAACAAATTACTCTTAATTCAATAAAAAATTCGAAAAAAATTGGTAAAGGTTTTGAAATTACAAATTTTGACGAATTAGATACTAAAAAGGTAAAACTTGCAAAAGCAATTAATGAATTCACAAAAATTAAAAATATTTTTGAAAATATTCCAGAATGCCAAACTAATTTCGTATTTTCAGAAAATAAACCAAAATCCATTAAAGAAATACTAGGAATTTCAGGAAGAATAGTGAAAGCAGGTGAGAGAATCATAGTTGCAGGAGATTTAGAATATGGGGGTTCAAAGCATGTAGCAACAGCACTATTATCTGTAAATAAAAAATATTCAAACATTCAATCTGCAATAAATTTGAAATATAGGGAATCAACGATTTCTAAAATTAAAAAAATGAAATGGAATACATTTGATTATGATCGAAATGAAGAACCAGAAAACATCAAAATAAAAGGTTCAACCATAGCATGGGGAATTACAAACGCAATTAAAAATTCAAAAAAAACCCCTGATGTAATTTTTCATAAAGGAGATTTTGGAAAAGAACCAATGATAATATTATTTGGAGAATCTCCAGAAATAGTAATAAAAAAAATACAGAAATTATTCAAAGAAAGATAAATTTATCCTTGAACATAAATACTCAAATTTGAAATAACGTTTGTGAAAGCAGTAATTCTTGCAGGAGGCCTAGGAACAAGATTAAGACCATTAACCAACAGTAAGCCCAAACCCATGTTGCCAGTAGGAGAAAAACCAATTTTAGAACATCTTATAGAATGGACAAAAAAAGGAGGAGTAAAATCGATAGTTATTTGCGTAAGTTATCTCAGAAAATCAATTGAAGATTATTTTGAAGATGGAAGTAAATTTGGAGTTAAAATCGAATATGCAATTTCAAACAAACCATTAGCTACAGCAGGACAACTAAAAACAGCAGAAGAATTTATCGATGATGATTTTGTATGTATGTATGGGGACTCAATATTTAATTTTAGTTTAAGAAGTATGATAAAACAACATGTTATGCAGAAATCATTTGTTACAATGAGCTTAAATGAATTTAAAACAAATTTACCATACGGGGTAATTGAAACTTCTAAAAATGGAAAAATAGTAAGTTGGAATGAAAAACCAGAAATAAAAGCAAATGTAAACATGGGATGTTATGTAATGAATCCAAATATTTTTGATTTAATTCCAAAAAACAAGGCATACGGAATGGATGATGTAATAAAAAAAGCAATGAAGAACAAACAGGCAGTGAATAGTTTTATTACAAAAAAGGGCTTTACAGATATCGGAAATAAAGAATCATACAAGCAAGCATGTGACGAATATGAAAAAAGGTTAGAGAAATTAAAATGAATGAACCCACAATAAGAGAAATAGAAGAAGGTGATTTTCAAAAAGGTTTTCTAAACACATTGGATACATTAAGAGAAGCAAGTAATATCAGTAAAGAAAAAGCATCAGAAATTTTGAAGAATATAAAATCAAATCCAAATCACATCATCATTGTTGCTGAAATGAATGATAAAATTATCGGGGCAACAACTCTTCTAATTGAGCCTAAATTTATTCATAAAGGAGGATTTGTAGGGCACATAGAAGACGTAGTGGTCAGCAAAGAGTTCCAAGGTCAAAAAATAGGTGAAAAAATTATCAAATATGTTTTAAAAGTTGCTGAAAAACATAATTGCTATAAAACAATTTTAGATTGTTCAGATGACGTTAAACAATTTTATGAAAAAATGGGTTTCAAATATCATTCAAACGAATTTAGATTTGATCACAACTAAAAATATTCTTTTGTAGGACGTTTTTTTCGTTTTAAGATTAATCTTGATCCAACAAACATTACAGGAGCAGATAATATTATGAATAAGATTGGCAGATATTGAACTGCATCTGTTTGATAATTTTCTGGAACAGAGTCAACCCAAGAATAAACTACAAGATTACCGGCAAGTAAAATAACACCGCCAACAATAATTAAACCACCAATTTGTTTCGAACCATAATTCCTTGACATAATGTAAGCAACTGCAGCTAAAATTCCAGCTGGTGCAACACCAATGGAAACAAATTGAATTAGTTTTGGATCAGGTGTAAATCCTTGTGCAACAACAGCATCTTCAGGAACAGTTAACATAAAATAATAAACAGAAATCATTTCACCAGCAAACATTGCAAAAAGAGCGACACTAATTACTGCAAGCCATTTTTCAACATTTCCCATTAACAGAAGTAAATAGAGTTGATAAATAAACCATTCAGAAACTAAAGGATTCCAACAAGATTAGCTAGTTCTTTCCTACAAGCTATTCCAAGTTTTTCAGCAGCATCTTCAGGAGACACATCATTCAAAAATATCCCATAGCCACGTTCTAAACCAGACCAAGGTTTAGTTATTGGATAAATTTCAATGTGCCAATGAATTTGTCTAGTATTTTTCTTTTCAGGTGAAAGGTGAAAAACCAGATTATATGAAACATTTTTGATAGTTTTTGTTAAACCACCTAAAGTAGCCCTCAAAATTAGGGATAAATCATTAATTTCTTTTTGAGTGATTTTTGAGAAACTAGTTGTGTGTTTTTTAGGGGCAATCCAGAATTCATATGGATATGATGGAGCCCAAGGAGAAAAAGCAATGAATCCATCAGTTTGAAGTATTTGTCTTGGTCCACTCAACTCCTCATTAATGGTTTGACACATATGACATACTCCTTTTTCATTCAAGATTTTATGAGAAGCTTCAGCCTCTGCATCAATTACAGGAGGAATAGTAGAAAGAGTTAGAATGTTCAAGTGAGGATGAGGGTTAGTACTACCTGCCAATTCACCATTATCACCATAAATTGAAACGTAAGTAACACCCTTTTGAGTATAAAGCCATCGTAATCTATCTTGAACAACAACTAAAACATTTGACCATTGCTCTGGACTAATAGTTGAGAACGTATCTTTAGTGTTTGGAGAAGCTACAATGACATAATGATATCCATAATTTGGTTCACTGTAAAATGGTTTTTCACTGTAAGAGTTTTCTGTTTCAACAGTAACTACAGGATTTTTACTTTCAAAAACACGTATAGACCAACCTTCAACAAAATCATCTTCACTGTCTTGAAGACGTTGTAACATACCATCTTTTTCAACAAGTGATAAAACAGAAGGATTAGTAAGAGATTCATTTCCAGGTGCAAATGGATTTTTTTTACCGTCTACAGATTTTTTATTTTTCGAAACAATCATGAATCTTTCAGAAACATAATCTTTTCGCATATCACCCATAATGGTTACTGAAAGTAATTGTATGTTAAAATGTTTACTAAAAATTAAAATGAAAATAATTCAAAAATTAAAAATATATTTTTCATTTTACAATAATTGTTTATTGAAAAGATTTGAAATTTTTTGATCGCAAAATCATTGCAAGATTTAAAACAGAGATCAAAGGGTTGGGTAAACAGGGTTCAAATGGATAATTCTAACATACACATGATCTATGTTCTTTTAGATGGTGTTGGAGATCTACCACATCCAGATTTAGATGGAAAAACACCTTTAGAAGCAGCAAATACGCCTACTTTAGACAAAATTGCAAGTAATGGAACCATTGGAGAAGTAATTTCAGTGGGAAAGGGAATTGCCCCAGAATCAGATATTGCTGTTTTCAATATGTTAGGATACAAATTTGATCATGCAGATTATGCTGGAAGAGGCGTCATTGAGGCAATAGGAGTTGGAATTGATTTTAAAGATGGAGATTTAGCATTAAGAGGAAATTATTCAACATTAGATGAGAACGAAATAATCACAGATAGAAGAGCTGGAAGACACATAGAAAAAGAGGATGCAGACGGCATAGCAAAAGAATTAGAGGAAAAAATTCAATTCTCAATACCAGACACAAAAATTGTTGTTGCACCAACAATAGGACACAGAGTAACAGTTAGAATTAGAGCACCATCTAAAAAATTATCATCAAGAATTACAAACACTGATCCAGCATACAGCAACATTGGCGGAATGGGAGTAGCAAAAGCAGTAGGTGACTTTTTGAAAGTCGAAAAATGTTTGCCATTAGAGGACATAGAAGATGCAAAAATCACATCTAACTTAGTAAATGAATTTTCAGAACAATCAATTAAAATTATGAAAGATAGCGACATCAATAAAAAACGAAAGGAACAAAACAAAAAACAATTAAGTTGTATTCTGCTTCGCGATGCAGGTAACAAATATCCAGATGTTCCACCAATTAATGAAAAACATGAAATGAAATTTTCATGTATAGTAGACATGCCAGTTGAATTAGGAATTTCAGAAGTTCTAAAAATGAAGGCATTTGAAGCAGGAGGTCTAACAGATTATGAGGAAAAAGCAAAAGTTGCTGCAAAAGCAATGGAAACACATAACGCAATCTATGTTCACCTCAAAGGACCTGATGAATTTGGTCACGATGGAGATGCAATTGGCAAAATGAAAAATATAGAAGAAATTGATCAAAGATTTTTCAAAACACTAGTAGAAAATATAGATTCAAGTAATGTCGCAATAATTATTTCGGCAGATCATTCAACTCCATGCATCAACAAAGGACATAGCGATGATCCAGTACCAGTAGTTGTATCAGCAGATTTTATCAAAAATGATGGTACAACAAGAATGACTGAAGAACAAGCAAAAAAAGGAAGTATTGGATTATTACAAGGTGCAGAGGTTGTTACAAAATCACTAGAACTAATTAGATCTCAAATAAAACCAAATCATTAATTTTCTGCATTTCAATAGATTTTGACCTTATTCTTTCAACATCTATGGAATGATACATTGAAGGAGAAGTTCCTAATTTTTCTAAAGCTCTTGTCAGCATAGCAACTCCAATACTCAATTCATTTTCTTGGGCATGAGCATATGCAACTGCTACAAGAATAATTCCCTGAACTAATTCTTTTTCACGGCCAAAACATTGTTTCCAAACACCTTCAAATGCCTCATGACATTCCCAAAATCTTTCACTGTTAAAATAAAATATTCCATCTTTAATTCCTTGATCTATTTCAATTTCTTCCTCAACAACATGTCTAATATTATCTAAATCTCCAATTGGGGATAATTTATCAACTAATTCATCCACATCTTTTGTTTCAATAGCTACATCAAATTCAATAAACGTAGTAGCAATTCTGCAAAGTCGAATATGAGCATCTGTTCCAACAATCAGATCCCTTGCCCGATAAAGAATTTCACGAGAATTTACAGGAATAAATTTCTCATTTTTTAAATGAATCAAATATCGCTCCATATCAGTGATTCATTCCATTTTCTTAAATTTCTTATGTAAGTTCAACTAGGTTTATATGAAATATCCAAAGGATTTTTGATACATGTCAACTATTGAGACACTTTCAGATGTGAATAATACCTTCTTATCTAGAAGAGAATTAACTTGTGATTTTCCAGGTTCAAGTGGAAAATTGAAGAGTATGGAAGCAGTAGACATGGTTACAAAAGAATTCAAACTAGATGGCAAAGTAGTGATACCAATGAGATTAAAAACTCATGTAGGAATGTCAAAAGTTACTGGAACATTCTATGTTTATGAAGATGAAGGTTTAGCAAAAAAACACATCAATCCAACAATCTTTTCAAGATTAGAAAAAACTAAAGCAAAAATAGCTGAAGCAGAAAAAGCAGCTGAGGATGCAGCAGCAGAAGCACCAGCTGAGGATGCAGCAGCAGAAGCACCAGCTGAAGAGGAGAAAACAGAATAATGCCTGTAGAGAAAAAAGGTAACAAAGGTTCCAGTCCAAAAGTTTACGGATATTTCAAAATTGATGGAGACAAAGCAACAAGAACTAAAAAAAATTGTTCAAGATGCGGAAAAGGAGTATACATGTCTGAACACAAAGACAGAAACACCTGTGGAAAATGTGGCTTAACAGAATTTAAACAATAGAAATAATTTTTTAAAATAAATTATATCAGTACAATCTTTTTTTATGAATTTTTGAACTTTTTTCTTCTAGCTCAGTAATTTTTATGACAAATTTAGGGTCAAGCTTAATGTTTGATAAAGATTCAGCAGATAATTTCACATTATTAGCATCCAAGGAAACATTAGATTTTGGTAAATTTCTGTCAGACCAAAATTTTATTACTTTGTCTTCAAGTTTGTAATCACGAAAACCTGAAGGAAATTTTTTAGTAATATGATTTAGTAAAGTCTTATCATTAAAAACAGCTCGGGGTTCAAACAAACGAGTCTCATCACTATACACATTTTCAAATAAATTACCAGATAATTCATCAGAAATTAATTCCATTTTGGAGATTTTTCTAATTAATTCTAAAAAATGTAAAAACTCATGAGCCAAAATTGCATGTATCGTACCCTTTAACCCATAAGCAATCAAAGGGGCAGAAATTTGAATAACCACCTGAAATTTTTCTTCAAACATTACAGGAATTGTTCTAGCAAATAAAATTCCATATTCATATGAATTTGAATCAGATGCAGAAAGTACTAGAGAGGGTTCCACATATGCCACAGGATATTGAATTCCAGATGCTTTTTCAATTCGATTAATTCCAGCAACAGTTATTGGAAAACGTTTCAAAGTCAAGTCATATACGTCCTGAGGGATAAGACCCTTGGAATATGCATCTCTAAAACGTACTAAAGGATCCAACGTTAATTATTAAAAATTTTAATGTAAAAATGTTGATTTTCTTATGATCTAGGTTTTCCACACTTTGCTTTTTTTACTCGACGAGTATTTGCTCTTTGATCAGCATGTCTTTGATGTTTACCTTTTTTTCTCATTGGCATGATTAATCACAATATTTACTGCTAGTTAATTGTTATCATTGATAATAATCTCTAAGAAATCAAATTCATCAGCAATACAATTAGTTCCAATAGTGTCAGAAACACTAGGAGTAACATCAGTTCCAATCACAAATCGTTTAATTGGCAACCCACCTTCAACCCTTATTTTTACCAAAATAATTTGATCAGAAGTTTTTTTGTAATTTATATCAAAAATTTTTTTTTCATAAGATCTTCCAGATTTTTCAGAAACAATTACGGGGTAATTTTTAAGATTTTTTAATTTTTTCAAACATTTAGAATCAAATTTAGAATCAGTTGAAATTTTTATTGTAACCAAAGAGGAAAATTTCAATGGAGTTTTAGGAGAATCACCAACTATCTTCAGATTAAAAATAGAAATAAAATCAGAAATACAATCAGAGAGTTTTGTGTTTCTTTTTAATGGATTTTGTAGTTTTACAATAAAAGGTCTACCAGAGCCCAACACCAAGCTAGATTTATCCTCACCACCTATCCAAGTAAATTTTGTAGTTGTTCCACCAAATTTTTCAAAAATTAATTTTGAGATAACACCTTCAACACTATTAAATTCAGAAATTCCATGAAAGTTGCAAGTTCTACATCCTTTACCTGAACAATTCTCACAAGATTTTTGTTTTTGAGAATACCCTCGTTTAGATTTAGTATATCGACCAGAAATAATAATCGGTTTTGAACGTAAATTACAAGAATGTTCTTTAAGATTTACAGTAAAAATAATTTCAGGATCATCATAATTTAGAATTTTTTTTGTCTTTTTTGAAAAAAGTTTTCCTAATTCTTTTGTAATATTAGATTTGATACCATCAATCCCCCTTAACTTAAATTCAGATTTTAAGGCATCATCTCTATCAACAATGGAAGGTTTGATTATTGTTCCAATACTAAAAGTCCTAAATTCATAATCAAATGAAGAGTCAAGCATTAATTTTGAAAAATGATCTAAATTGTCAAAGAGATTTTTACAAATGTAACATGAGTGCTTTGATTCATATCCATTCTTTAATTTTTTTCCAAGTAGTTTATTTGAAGATAAGTGAAGATGTTTTGTAAATAATCTACCCAAACAATAATCACACAAGGGGTATTTTTTAATAATTTTATTGGAAGTGGAAAGAACAGTAGAATAATTAGACATTTTTGATTTGAGATTAATTCAGTTATCCCAAACCCATTTTTCTAAGGGTACCTTGCATTTGACGACCTTTAGAAGCTTTCATCAAATTCTTAGAATTTTTATAATTTTTCATTAATTCTTTTACTTCACCTTCAGGCCATCCAGAACCTCTAGCAATTCTTTTGATTCTTGATGAATTAAGTAAATCAGGATCTGCTTTTTCATCTTTATTCATACTTTGAATAATGTATCTCCATTTGGATACTCTATCTTCCATTTGATCAACTTGATCCTCTTTAACCATACCAGACATTCCAGGCATACTGTCAAGGAGTCCTTTAAGAGAACCAACTTTTGTAACCTCCTCCAATTGATAAAAGAAATCATCCATGTTCATTTTTCCACTAGATATACGCTTCATCCTAACATCATCACCCTCATTTTCTAATCTTTTTGCTAAATCTAAGACAGCCTGAATATCGCCCATTCCAAGTAATCTTCCAACAAACCGAGTTGGAGAGAATTTTTCTAAATCATCTATTCTTTCACCAGTACCAATGTACATAATTTGTGCACCAGTTGCAGCAGATGCTGCTAATGCACCACCTCCTTTTGCAGAACTATCTAATTTTGAAATTATAACACCACCAACAGGAATTGTTTTATGAAATGCTTCTGCCTGATTGAAACACTGTTGTCCAATGGTACCATCAATTACAAGTAAAGCTAAATCAGGTTCTGCAACTTTGTTTATTCTACCCATTTCTTCAAGTAAATCTTGTTCTTCTTTGTGACGACCAGCAGTATCAATAATAATTACATCAAGGGGTTGACCTGCAAAATGCTTTAAACCATTTTGAACAATGTTTGGAGAATCTTTATTATTTTCTTCTCCATAAACTTCAACATTTGATTTTTCACACATCATTTTTAATTGAACCAATGCTCCCGGTCGATATGTATCAGCACCAACAACACCAACTTTATGACCTTCTCCAGTCAAAAATTTAGCAAGTTTTGATGCAACTGTGGTTTTACCACTTCCCTGAATTCCTAATAAGATAATTTTATTTTGTTTTCCAGGTTTAAAATCAAAATTAGATTCATTACCCAATAATTTTGATAATTCATCATATAGAATTTTTACAATATGATCTTTACGGGATAATCCAGGAGGAGGGGTTTCATTTAATGAGCGTTCTTCCAATCGTTTAGTAATTTCAAGTACTAATCGGACATTAACATCAGAAGTCAATAAAGCCCGTTGAACGTCCTTACAGAGATCTTTAATTAATTCTTCATCAATGCCTGAAGATTTAACAATTTTTTTAATTGCATCGCCTAAACTACTTTTTAATCCATCAAGCATTGTAATTTAACTCCGCATCCACTATTTCAAACCTTCCTCTATAACCATCCCAATTTTTTGTGAATTTATTAATTTTAATTGAACTAAAAAATAGTGGGCAGTCAGTAACAAAAGTTTCAGCCTCACCACCCTCAAAATTCAGATTAAATCCAAATTTATCAGATAATGTTTCCAAAGTGTTCACATCAGATTTTGAAATCAATTTGCCTAACCATTGATCGTCTAAACCATCTGATGATACAGTAGTCATCATAAAATGAAAGTCTGATTCAAGTAAATCATTCATGTATTTTTTAGGTTCACTTTCCCACAATGGGGAAACAAGAATTAAATTTAATTTCTCACATAAAATTTCAAATTTTTCTTTTTGAAATTTACTTTTTATTCCACCATGAACTAATCCTTCAATTTTAAATTCATCAATTGCATTTTTCAATAGTTTCTCTAAAACAATTAATTCATCATTTGTCTCATCTGAAGATGAATCAATGATTAGTTGAGGAATTTTCATTGATTCAGATTGTAATTTTGTCCATTTTAAATTCGGATGGTGCAAAAGATGACTTTCATCAGATTTTGGAAAAACACTCAACAGACAAGTAACTTCATGACCCTGTTTTTTTACAAGATGAATTGCATAGGTACTATCCTTTCCACCTGAAAAAAGACAAGCTAATTTCATCAATCAATAAAAATAATCACCTCAATAAAATTCTAAAATATTTTAAAAGATGCTTCAATACTCATAATCGTCATCACAAATCAGACGGCTTTTCCGATAATCATCAGCATCTATGAAAATTTAGTAATCATAGAATTTTAGTGCTGTGATTAAAAAATCAATTAATAATTTTTAAGTAAATAATTTTAAAAATACTAGAAAATATCCACTCTAACTATTTTTTATAGCCATAATTTTGGTGTGTTCCATAACAACCCAATATTCAACATTTTGTCCATTTTCTAATTTGCCTGCAACGGATTCATCAACCATACCAACATCTATGGTTTCAAAAGATTCATTGTCCATAACTTGTACAGTATCGCCATTAATTGAGATGATTTGGCCAACTTTTTTGTTGATCATTGGAACATGGATTTGCATACTGACAGGTCCAACATGAGGTCTGTTTTTACCATCAAAGATACCTTGGCCAACTATTCGAGCTTTTGCTGCACCGTGTTTACCAGGTTTTGATGTATCATATTCAATAATTCTACAAGCTTCACCACTAGGCTGATCCGTATGTGGAAGTAAAATGTATGATCCAATTTTTAATGAACCTAAATCAGAGGGTTTACTCATAAAAAACAGTTTTTGCTCGAATATTTAACTTCTACTTTAGTTGATCAAGAATAGAAAGACTCAAGAGATTAGATAAAGTAAAGCCTTTTCTAGTAACATCTCGTTGTGTTTGATCACAATATTTTTTGACACTTTGATGACTTTTCTCACTAGCAACTTCAATTACAATCATATTTTCAGAATAAGGGAAAGTAAATTTTGAAGGTGTGGAACAACTAGTAGTCATATTTCCAATTCCAGCTACTTCAATTTTTTCTCGCTTTAACAGTAAACCTGCAATTTCAACTAAATCATCCATATCTTCTCCATATTCTAAATAATATATTGAAATGAAATTTGTTTCGCCTAAAACTTCTCTTTCAAAGAGATCATCATGGATATTGAAAACAAATGATGTTTTTTCTTGAATATGTTTGGACAATTCTTTTTCTACAATTGAACTATCCTTGAATTTCGCCAACAAATAATGATTTGCAGATGTTGAAAAATATGGTTGGCTATCTCTCGAAAAAGTACCAGTTACAAAAAATAATTTTTCAATATTTTTGGAATTTGACCAAGATTCTTTTAATTCAAGTGAATCTCGATTGTGTAAATATGGTGCACATACATATCCGGGATAAGATAATTTTAATTCAGACACAATAATGTGAATTTTTAAGAGTATTTATCCATATATCAGAGTAAATAAAAAAGCACGATGGTTTTTTAATAACTCAATATACATAATTTTTGTCCCGTGGTAGCTCAGCCTGGTAGAGCTTCCGGCTGTAGTTGTTGGCTTAAGATGGCTGACCGAAAAACAGCATATCAGGCATACAGAAACCGGGTTGTCGCATGTTCAATTCATGCCCGCGGGACCACAAAATTTCAAAAAATTGATACGACGATTAAACAAATCATTATGGAGAAGCAATAACTTTTGACATTACAAGATCACTGGGAATGTTATTTTCTACAGCATACGAGATAGAAGATAAATTTCTAATTTCATAGTCGTATAATCTCACAACAGAAACTACAGTGGATAATTTGAACATATTTGCAAATTCTTTTAGCAATGAATCATACAAAAACAGATCAAATTTTTGTTCAAATTCATTTATCATCACAATGTCATCTGCCTCAGAAGGAATTATTTCAGAAAATTTTGTCTTGGATAATTCCATAAAACTGCTTTTAAGATTTTCAGCAGAAATCATCTTAGACAATAATTCATCACTAGTACTGGAAGTATGAGAAACCAATAGATCACTAATTGATTGTTCATCTAAATTCCAAAATTTTCCACGTACAATGTTTGTGATGTTATACAAATCTAATTCAGTACCAAATAATTTTAATAAATTTAGATCAGCCTTACTTTTAATACTATCAGCTAGATTTTGGTATAAAATTTTATCAAGATACGTATCAATTACACCAATTTCGCCTAAATCATTGTAAAGCATAATTGCTTTTTCAACATCATTTCCAAAATTGTATGATTTAAAATTACTAATTACTTCTTCAATATTTTTTGAAGGTAAAGCTTTGAGTGTCACATCTCTTCGTTGAATTAATTCCTCTGCCCTTAATCCGATAGTAGACTCTATTTGAGATTGAGTCTTTCCCAGAATTTTTCCCTTAAGAATATTTTTTAAATTTTTAAAAATAAATTTGTAATAATATGCCATAAGTAAATTTGAACCACCGACAGAATTCATCATCATATAATACAGTTCAGCTTGTTTTCCCCTAAAACTAATTTCAATTTTATTTGATGTGTATGGTTTTGGAATTTTTCGAATATAATCAGAGTACAAAGTACTGTTTAATCGACTAGCAAATTGATCAAGATTTCTAGATTCTGCCAATGTTTGAAATGTTTTTTTAGAAAGTAGTTTGCCCTTTAGACTATATGCCTTTACAGTTGCGTATGTCACTAAGGACCCTACGACCAATGATCACTAGTGATGATTGTGAATTTAAGAATACCTCACGATAATCGAACAAAAAGATGTAAAAATTTCAAAAGAAAATATAATTTATTCATTTAATTAAAAATAATAAAAAAATAGACTGTTTAAGAAAACATAGATGAAATCTTAATTTAAAAATTCAATTGTCTACTCTAATTTTTTGACTTTTTGTGCTGCTGGGCCTTTTTGGCCTTCTCCGATTTCAAACTCGACTTTATCGCCTTCATTGATGAATCCATCAACGTCAGATTTGTGTACGAACATATCGTCGCCACCTTCTCTTTCGATAAAACCAAAGCCCTTAGTACGGTTGAACCATTTTACGGTACCTTGTTCCATAAATTCTGAAACAACGTAATCACTATATTAACTAAGGTATATTTTGATTCTAGAAATCTTTTGCAATATGGCCATTATCTTTTAGCCATTCTACTTGTGGTAAAGTAAATCTCCAAACAATATCGCCACGTTCGTTGTCATTGAAATCCCAAGGAGCAATTATTACAATATCATTATCTCGAATCCATACACGTCTCTTTAATTTTCCACGAATTCTACCTCTTCTAGTAATATTATCATCACATTTAATCATGACATTTTCTCCACCCATCATTTTCAATACTCTGCCAAACAGTTCACCCTCTTCAGGAAGACGAATCTCTTTTAGTGCACTCTCATTTTTTACTTGACGCTTACCCACAAAAAGTCTAGATCTAGTTACCATATAACTGATGAGGTTTTAAAAAAAGTAAAACAAAGATCAGAAGGAAATTTATCTATTTTAACAATAAACAAGACATGGAGTTTAGATGTGTTGAAGAATGTTCAGATTGTTGTGTTCAGCGAGAATATTATCCAACAAAACAATTTGGAAAAATAGGAGTACTAATTTTACCAAACGAAAAAGAAAAAATTGAGAAATTTGCTAATGACAATAAAATTGAAATTAAAATTTTGCCCAGAATAGGAGTTTCAGAAAATCCAAACCAAATTCCTACAAAAATTTTAGCTTATCAATTAATGGGAATTGAAGAAAATGGAAACACCTGTCCTTTTTTAGATACTGAAAGTGGGCAAAAATCAACTCACGGAGGATATCCATGCAAAATATACAAGAGTAAACCACTTGCATGTAGTGCTTATCCATTAATTGAATCAAATCCAATAACACTTGACGAGAAATGCAAATTTTGTAAAGAATGTGGAACTGCAAATCAAAATCTAGAGTTTGAGACAGAATCATTATTAAAAATTAAAGAAAATATGCAGACAAATGCAAATCACATTTGGAGATATGCAACGGGAATTGGTGAAAGAGAAGATAAAGAAATAATCAAGACAGGTTGGATTTTAGAAGAAGGGATTTAGATTAAGGATTAATTACTGCGCGTCCTAAAATTTTTCTATTCTTTAGATCATCTAAAGCACCAGTTGCTTCATCTAAAGTATAATGTTTAGATACAATTGGGTTGATAACACCTTGTTTTGCAAGTTCAATTAATTCAACCATATCTTTGTAGTTTCCAGTATAAGCACCTTGGATTGTTATTGCCTTTAATGGCACAGATACTAAAGGTAAATCTACAGAACCACCAAACAAACCAACTAAGATAATATTTCCACGTTTTCTAACTACGGATAAATCAAGTTTTACAGTTGGAGGTGCATTGACAAAGTCAACTATGCTATCAACACCTTTTTCATTACAAATAGACATTATTTTTTGTGATGCATCACTTTCTTTCGTATTAATTACATCAGTTGCACCCAATTCTTTTGCAGTTTTTAATTTCTCATCATCAATATCAGCACAAATAATTTTACATTTTGCCATATGGTTTGCTATCTGAACACCCATCAAACCCAGACCACCTGCACCAACAATTAAAATTGATTCAGGATTATTTACTAAAGCTTTTTTGATTGCTGTGTAAGCAGTTAATCCAGAGCATGCTAATGAGGATGCAGAATCAGGATCCACATTACCAATATTTGCTAAAAATTTGTAATCAGGAACAATAACTTTTTCAGCATATCCTCCATCTTGGAAAACACCTAATGATTTAGGAGATTCACACAAATTTGTATCTCCTTTTTCACAAGTTGGACATTTTGCACATCCAATCCAAGGGTAAACTAAGACAGTATCACCAATTTTCACATCAGTTACAGAGTCACCAATTTTTTCAACATTACCAACAACTTCATGACCAGGAGTAACAGGGAATTTTACACCTCTATCTGTAACTTTCATGAATCCATCACCTGTATCATATCCACCTTCCCAAAGATGAAGATCACTATGACAGACTCCTGTAGAGACAACTTTGAGTAATACTTCAGTTCCTGTAGGATCGGTAATTTCAACTTGATGTAGTTCAAGTGGTTTATCAGGTTCAATTATTCGTGCTGCTTTCACAAAAGGAATTTGTTATTTTGCAATATAAGAGTTGACTGGAAGTAAGAAAAAAGTAGAGTAATTAGATATTATGGAATAATAAAATAGTCAATCTGTGAGTGATCCACAAACACCAAACAGTATTTCTCAAGAACCAGTAAATATCCTATTCAGTCCCTCATCAGTAATTAAAAAAGATGTTTGGGAAATAGATTTAATTCAGATTTTGAATTTATTAATTAAAATTCTTGAAAAAACTGGAAAAAAAGATCTTAAAGTTGCAGGAATGGCAGCACTGTCATCATCATTAATTTACAGAATGAAAGTAGAAAGTATTTTTGCATTACAAAGGGCAGCAATGGAGAAAAAACCAACCACACAAAGAACTGACGTAGACATTGAACTAATCGATATTCCTTATAGACATGAATCAACATATCCAGTTTCATTAGATGATTTGTTAGGACTATTGCAAAACCTCATTGGAACAATTGCAAATCCACAATCACGAAGAAACAAAAAATTAGATATTGAACCAATTGAAGCACCTGATTTTCAAGAATACTTTATTTCATTAGAAAGCATTATTGGAAAATATGAAGAATTGATTATGAAAAAAATTGCAAGTAAGAAATTCGGATTACTACAAGAAATTATTGCTGATTTAGATCAAGTGGATTCTATAAGGTGTTTCTTTGCAGCATTATTTTTAGCAAGAGACCAAAAAGTAGATTTGGAGCAACAAAACGATGATATCAAAATCATACTCATGGATAATCAGCCAGAAGTAGAAAATGTTTAACAGAAATCAAAAGGAGAATAAATCAAGATGGTAAGAGTTGAAGATATAACTGAAGCAACTGCAAGAATTGAGGCAGCCCTATATTCAGCTGGAAGGCCACTTAGAATAGAAGACATTGTTAGAGCGTCAGGCACAGAATCTAGAACAAAGACATTAGATTTACTTGAAACTATTATGAAAAAAACAAAAACAGCATTCAAAGCATTAGAAATTGTTATTTTACCAGATGGAACATATGTAATGCAATTAAAACCAGAATACAGTTCCACAGTTAAAAGATATGCATCAAAACCAGTTTTACCAAATGCAACATTAAAGACATTATCATATATTGCATACATGCAACCAATCGCATCAAAACAACTTGTAGAAACAAGAGGTTCAGGGGTTTATGCACATCTTAAAGAACTAAGACAATTAGATTACATCACTCATCAAAATGTAGGTAGATTGAAAATTTATACAACTACTGAAAAATTCCAAAAATATTTTGGAATTAAAGGAGATGTTGAAGATCTTAAATCAAGATTATTTTCAAAAGTAAGAAAAACTGCAAGTAAAGGTCAAACAAACAGCTCACCGCAAATCACAGCAGAAAGTAAATAGAGAAATTTTGATTTAAGGCTAATTTATGGCGTTTTGTATAAATTAGAGTAATTCAACTAATTTTTTGTGAGAAAATCAGTAGAGAATCTAGCAACCAGTAAAATTACTGGAGGACGAAGAAGTCCACTTAGAATTAGAAGAAAATATGAAACTGATAGATATCCAAATGAAGCAGTTAATGGAGCTCAAGTAACAGTAACAAGACGTGTTCGCGGAAGTAACAACAAAGTTGCACTAAAATCAATTGATTTTGTTAATTTAGCAACAGGTGACTCCAAAGTAATTAAATCAAAAATTATCAAAGTTTTAGATAATGCTACAAACAATGATTACAGAAGAAGAGGAATAATTAGCAAGGGTGCAATTCTTGAAACAAAAGAAGGCAAATGCAAAGTTGTTTCCAAACCAGGACAAACTGGAATAGCTAACGCAATTTTACTTAAGGAATAAAATGAAGGATTACGAGCACGTCGTAATCTGGTTGGATTATTTTAATAAAAATTTAAAAAAATCAAAAGGTAGAAGATTAGGATTAGAAAAATGTATTTTTGATCCTTCTCTAAAAGAACTAATCGATGCTACAAAATCAGCTGGTTATGAAATTGCAGAATCAGAAGAGAAGGTAAGATTTCCAAGAAGACCGTTTGTAAGGTCAGGGTATGTTGTGTTGCCAAAAGGATCCTCTAAGACAATAATTCTTAACAAAATTTCACAAAAACTTGTTTCAAAAAGAGCCAAGCAAACAAAATAAAATGAATTCTAGCTGTTAGCTAAAGTAAAGTTGACAGAAGTCTATGATAGTGTCAGCATATCTAGTATTGTTAATTGCAGGAGGTAGGCGAAATAATGCACCTAGCCGGTAGTGGCAGGGTAATCGTTCAACTTTCAAAAGAATTAGTTGAAGGACAGATACTCTGTGACAACAAAGGAACTAGAGTTGCAAAAGTAATGGAACTAATTGGTCCAATAAAAAGGCCGTTTGCATCAGCAACGCCTTTAACAAATAGTATAAACAAATTTGTTGGAAAACAAGTTTTCATTTTTGACCAAACTACTGCAAATAAACCAAAAAAATTTAGGAGAAAAAGAAGATGAACATATTACAAACCGAAAACTGCCCAGAATGCAAATCATCATTGATTGATGATATGCAAAATGGCGAAATAATCTGTTCTGGTTGTGGAGTAGTTGTCGATGATCAGATTACAGATAGTGGTCCAGAAACAATAAGTTCGAATCTCGAAGACAAAATGAAGCTTGCAAGAGCAACAGGACAAACAACCTATTCTCAACATGATTTGGGAATAACAACTGAGATTTCAATTAGTGCAAAAGACTTCAGTGGAAAAAGAATCAATCACGAAGTTGCAAACCAAATGAATCATCTCAGAAAATGGCAACAAAGAGTAAGAGTATCAACACCAAAAGAAAGACGACTCGCAAATGTTTTAGCAAAAATGGGTGAAACATGTGAATCACTTAATCTTTCGAAAAATGTGTTGGAAACAACTTCAATGATTTATAGAAATTTAGACGGACATATGGATGTCAAAGGAAAATCAGTTGTTTGTATTACAGCAGCAACAATCTACATGGCATGCAAACAATGTGATGTGGTAAGATCATTAGAAGAAATTTGCCGAGAAATTGTTCCAGCAAAAGATGTTAAATCAAAAACAAAACTTGCAGCAAGATATTACAGAACCATGGTAATGGAAATGGGCGCAATTAAAGCTCCAGTACTTACTATGGACAAATACATCTCAAAGATAGCAAACATGACACAAACAGAGGTTAGAGTAGAAAGACTAGCCTTAGAAATTGCAGAAAAGACAAAAGATAACAGTATTTCAGATGGAAAATCTCCAAACGGAATTGCTGCAGCATATCTTTATGTCTCATCAGTACTACTTGGACAAAATGTACTACAAAGAGACGTTTCAAGTATTGCAGGTGTAACAGAAGTCACTATCAGAAATAGATGTAAAGAGATTCTAACAAATCATAAACTCAAAATTACTTTGAGACCTTCTCTGGCCAAATATTAACACCCCCCCCCCTTTTCATTTTATTAAAAAAGCCGTTAGGATTAGCTAAATTTCGTCGGTATTATATAGAGAATCAAAATTCTTTGGAATATGGTAGTATTAGAAATCAAAGATCTACACGTATCTAGAGAAGGTAAAGAAATTCTAAAAGGAGTCAACCTAAAAACAGGTCCTGGCGAAGTACATGCAATTATGGGACCAAATGGTTCAGGAAAAAGTACATTATCTTATACATTATTAGCACATCCAAAATACGAAGTTACAAAAGGAGATATTCTATTAGATGGAGAAAGCATTTTAGATTTAACAGCAGATGAAAGAGCTAAAAAAGGATTATTTTTAGCATTTCAATATCCAACTGAAGTTTCAGGAGTAGGATTCTCACATTTCTTAAGAACAGCATATAATTCTCTCAGTAAAGCAATGGAAGGGGACGATAGAGAAGTATTCATCACAGTAAGAGAATTCCAAAAATATCTAAAAGAAAATTTAGAAAAAGTTGGATTAAGAGAAGAATTTCTTTCCAGATATCTTAATGAGGGATTTTCAGGTGGGGAGAAAAAACGTGCAGAAGTTTTACAGATGGCAGTCTTAAAACCTAAAATTTCAATTCTAGACGAACCAGATTCTGGATTAGATATAGATGCAGTTCAATCAGTAGCTCAAGCAATCAGTAAAGTTTCAACAAAAGATGCAACAGTAATAATTATCACACACTATGCTAGAATTTTAAAATTCTTAGATAAATTAGATTATGTTCACGTATTTGCCCAAGGCAAAGTACTTGAAACAGGCGATGCATCTCTTGCAGACAAACTAGAAGCCGAAGGTTATGAATGGGCTTTAGAAAAAGCAGCATAATTAGAATTTAAAATCATGTCAGAAAATAGTGAACAATACTTTTTCAATTTTTCATTTTTCAAAGTTGATCCTAAATGGAGATGGATGGCAGATTTAGCAAAAGAAGAATCAGCAAAAGAAGTAGAAAATATCATTAGCAATTCAGGTATAATGTTTAGATCATATTCAAATTTAGGATTAAGAGATGATGCAGATTTTTTATTTTGGTTTGCAGCTAAAACAGTAGAAGAAATTCAAATTGTGATTGAAAAATTATACAAGACAGTATTTGGAAAATACATTATTGCATCAATGACATATTTGTCATGTACTAGACCATCACTTTATGTAAAAGATCAAAAAGCATTAGGTTTCATGACAGGAAATAATCCAAAAAAACACGTCATTGTATATCCATTTACAAAAACAAGAGAATGGTATCTATTACCAAAAGAGAAACGTCAAGAAATAATGGATGAACATATTGAAGTAAGTAAAAAATATCCACAAATAGTACTCAACACAACTTATTCATTTGGAATACATGACGAAGATTTCATGCTAGCCTTCGAAGTAGATGAAATCAGAGATTTCCAAGATTTAATCATGGATTTAAGAGAAACACAAGTTTCAACATATGTAAAAAATGATATTCCAATGATTGTGTGTGTAAAAAAAGACATTATCCCGCTAATTACTAGTTTGGGCTAAGCATTAAAACAAAATAACAGAGTCACAAATCTCGGATAAACATAAATGATGAATTTTCAAATAAAAAATGAAATTAAAAGGAGATAAAATTGAATTACAATAAACTTGGAAAAACAGACATCAAAGTATCAGAATTAGGATTTGGCGCATGGTCAATTGCACTAGATTGGTGGGGTAAGAAAATTGAAGAAGATGAAGCAAAAAGAATGTTAAAAAAAGCATATGATTTAGGAATCAACTTTTTTGAGACTGGAGATATGTATGGAAAAGGAAAAAGTGAAAGACTGATTGGCGAAGTTTTCAAAGATATGAGAGATGAAGTTGTACTATCTACAAAGTACGGTTATGATTTCTCAGAAGTTGAACAAATTGGGCATGCAGAATTACCTCAAAAATTTGATGAAGATTTTACTAGAAAGGCATTAAGAAATAGTTTAGAAAGATTACAAACTGATCATTTAGACATGTATGGACTACATAATCCAAAATTAAACCACATTAGAGATGATTCTATTTTCAATTTGCTAGATAGTTTTGTCGAAGATAAATCAATTAGCACATATCAAGTAGCTTTAGGTCCTGCAATTGGATGGACACAAGAGGGCTTAGAAGCAATGGATAGACCGAACGTTAGCGCAGTTCAAACAGTTTACAATATTTTAGAACAAACTCCAGGAAATGAATTAATGACAAAAGCACAAGAAAAAGATGTAGGAATTCTTGTCAGAGTTCCAGAAGCATCAGGAATACTTACAGGAAAAGTAAATGCAGAAACTAAAATTGATGAAAAAGATCATAGATCAGTGCGAAAAGGAGAATGGATTAAAGCATCATTAGAAAAAGTCGAAAAATTAAAACCAATTGCAGAAAGAAATGATTTAACAATTACAGAACTATCAATGAAATTCATTATGTCAAAGAAAGGATTTGCATCAGTGTTTCCAACAGTAGTAAGTGAAGAAGAGATTGTAAATTATGTTGAGATGACTAAAGGTGGATATATCTCAGCATCAGATATGAAAGAAATTGAAGAACTATACAATACATGGCCATCTTATGAATTAAAAGCAACTCCACAAACAAGCTAAATATTAAATGAAAAAACCAATTAACATAGAAAAAACTCTTGAAATTATTGAAAGAATGAAACTAGCCAAAATTGGCGATTATAAAAAATGGGAGACAATTATTAAAAAAATTAATAAAAAACAAGGTCTGAATGCAGAGGAATTAGAATATTATTCAAATTTAACACGAATTTACAAAGACTCATCAGTTACAAGTAGAACAAAAATTTACCATACAAAATTATCAAAAGAAGACAAAAAACCTCCGTGTAAAGAATGTGGAGAAGATTCGCTATACTACTGTAACATGAATGATCAATATTTTTGCAACATACATGTTGTAGGGCACGATAAAAATGAAGTTTAAGAAGTTGCTGCGTCTTCTAAACTAAAAGAATTTTCTACAAAATATTCAACACGAGTTTTTTTGAATTCACGTGAACTAAATAAAATTCTAAATTCATCAACATTAATTTGATTTTGAATTGTTTTAGCAACATCATTTGCCTCATCTTGTGTTTTACAATGAATCATTGAAAATACATTATATGGCCAATCATCATAAGTAGGACGCTCATAACAATGACTAACTTGAGGAAATGAACCCAATGTCTCACCAACTGAAGTAATTCTATCTTCAGGAACCTTCCAAACTATCATACCATTTGCAGTAAATCCAACTTGACGATGTCTAAGAATAGCTGCAAATCTTCGTAAAACACCAATACCCTCATAGTGTTTCATTTTTGCAAATAACTCATCTTCAGTCATTCCAAGATTATTTGCTGCTTTTACAAATGGTTCATCAATTATTTCCATATCCTTTTGTAATTCACGGATAAAATCTTTATCTTGTTCAGTGGGTTCAAATTTAACATTTTTAATTTCTTTTTTTTCTTCAGTTGGTGCAACATCATGTTTTTTGTCATCAACCATGTCAAGTTTAACACCAATTTTGAATAATTGTAATGTTGGAAGCATCCTAACTTTTTTAATTCCTTTCAATACATTGAATTTTTCAAGTTCTATTTTCAAATCAGCTCCTGGAGGAACTGCTAGAGTGAACCAAAGATTGAATTGATGATCACGCTCATAGTTATGACTAACTCCAGGATGACGATTAATTTGTGAAGCTACATAATCTAATTTATCATGTTCAATCTCCATCGCAACTAATGAACTAGTATAACCTAGTTTTCGTGTATCAAATATTGCACTTAGTTGTCGTAAAACACCAATTTCTTTCAAATGGTTTAATTTTTCTTTAATAACTTCAGGAGTAGTATCAAATTTTTTAGCAATAGCATCAAATGGCCTAGTAACTAAAGGGAAAGTCCATTGAATTTCATTTAGAAGTTCCTTATCAGATTCGCCTAAAGAAGACAATACGTGAATTACCTGGCAATTCAATTAAAAATGTAGCTAGTATTTGAAAAATTGGTTTTAATACATAAATAGAAACTGAGGGGTGTTGGATCGATGATAATTAATCTAAATCTAGAAGGTAAAAAAATCATTATAGTAGGCGGAGGAAACGAAGCAGAAAAAAGAATTAAATCAATATTAAATGAAAAATGTGAAATTTTAGTAATTAGTGATTCAATAAACAAACAAATTAAAAATTGGGTTAAAATAAAAAAAATTAAATTAAAAAAACAGAAAATTGAAAATTTAAAATTTATTACAGAATTAAAACCAGATTTAATAATTACAACCACAAATGATAAAAAAATTAATCAAAAGATAATCACATCTGCAAAAAAGAGAAAAATCATAGCATATAGTTCAGACAATCCAGATGACAGTGATTTTTCAAATGCAGCAATAATAGATTTTGAAAAAATAATACAAATTGCAATTTTTACTGGCGGTAAAAGTCCAGCAATGTCCAAAAAGATTAAATCAAAATCTGAAAAAGCACTAAAAAAAGTAATTTTGAAAGAAGATATTGATCAAATTAAGATTCAAAAAATATCACGAAAACTTGCCAAAGAGATCATTCCCACTCAATTCGAACGAAAACAGTGCTTGAATAACATCATGAATGACAACCATATTGATCAGTTAATAAAAGACGGTCAGGTAAAAAAGGCAGAAAAGCGAGCAATAGAGATAATTAAAAAATGGAAATGAATCAAAATATCATCAATGCACGTGTAACATTTCGTAATTCACCAATCCATATTTTAGAAAAATTTACAATAAAAGACATAGATAATGCATATCAACAATTTAAGAAACATTCAGAATTGGATGAATGTGTAATTATTCAAACGTGTAACAGAATCGAATTATTTGGTAAATCAAAAACGGATAATGTAGATAAGATCAAAAAAACATGGGCAAGTATTGCAGGATTAGACGAAGAAACATTTGAAGAAAATATAGAATTTGTAGAGAATCATGATGCTCTTCATCATCTGTTAAAACTAACATCAGGCTTAGATTCAATGGTATTAGGCGAAGAGCAAATTTTAGGCCAAATAAAAAATTCAATTACATCTGCAAGAGAATCAAAAGCATCTGGTCAACATCTAAACACATTATTTGACAAAGCAATCAGAATGGGAACAAGGATTAGAAACTCTAGTGGAATTGGAAAAGGCGGAATATCAGTTGGTTCAATGGCAGTAAAACTTGCAGAGGAAAATATTGATGAATTAAAAACAAAAGAGATCTTATTAATTGGAACAGGAGAAGTTTCCACTCTTGTTGCAAAATCATTACAAAGAAGAGGGTATGCGTTTAAAGTTACAAGTAGAACAATAGGTAGGTCAGAAACATTTTGTGAAACTATGGGAGGCAATCCAATTAAATTTGAAGAAATACTTTCAGGATTTGACAAATATGATATAATATTTGTTGCAACAACAGCACCATATTTTCTTGTCACTCAAGATAGAATTACAAATGCAATGAAAAATAAAAGTAATGGAATGATGATATTAGATTTATCAAATCCAAGAACAGTTGATGAAAAAGTAGCTACCATCAAAGGAGTCAAATTAATGAATTTAGATCAAATTGCAGAAATGGTCGAAAAGAACATGAATGCTAGATTAAACAAGGTGAAAACCGTTGAAAATATAATTAGAGAAGAAATCTCAGTATTAGAGGCTTCAATGAAAAGACTAGCTGCAGAACCACTTGTAACAGATGTATTCAAAAGCATAGAGAATCTCAGAGAAAAGGAATTACAAAAAGCATTGCAAATGTTAGATGAAAAAGATGAGAAGAAAGTCAAAATTATCGAGGAATTAACAAAAGCAGTGGTAGAAAGCATAGTATCAACTCCAATGAACAACATCAGAAAAGCATCAGAACAAGGCCAGCCAGATGTATTAGAATTAGCAACTAGACTTTTTGACTATAAAAAACAAAATCAGGCTGACTAGGATTATATTTTAGCCAGAATAAATTCAGATATGTCATTTCCAACTAAACGTCTTAGAAGATTAAGAATTTCAGAAAAAATGAGAGAGTTAGTTCAAGAAACAACATTAACTCCAAAAGATTTCATTTGTCCAGTATTTGTTCAAGAAGATCTTAAAACTAGAATCAAAGTAGAATCAATGTCAGAAATTGAGAGATTACCATTAGAAGAAGTAAATCAAGAAGTTAAAGAAATTATAGATTTAGGAATTCCAGCAATAATGTTATTTGGAATTCCTACACAAAAAGATGAAGCAGGCAGTTCAGCTTTTGATGATGAAGGAATTGTTCAAAAAGCAATTACACAAATTAGAAAAGAATTTGGAGATAAAATAGTAATTATGGCAGATGTCTGTTTGTGTCAATTTACATCTACAGGTCATTGTGGAATTATTCAAGGAGATAAAATAGATAACGATACCAGTTTAGATACACTTGCAAAAATTGCTGTTAGTCAAGCTAAAGCAGGAGTAGATACAGTTTCACCATCAGCAATGATGGACGGTCAAGTTGCTGCAATCAGAAAAGCATTAGATGAAAAAGGATTTACAGATGTATCCATAATGTCACATTCAGCAAAACATCGTTCAAACTTTTATTCACCTTTTAGAGATGCTGCAGAATGTGCACCAAAATTTGGAGATAGAAAAACATACCAAGTTCCTTTTACAAATGCAAGGGAAGCAATGATGGAAGTAGAAACAGACATTGATGAAGGAGTAGACATGGTGATGATTAAACCAGCATTATCATATTTGGATTTAATTGCAGAAACTAGACGAAAGTACAATGTCCCAGTATCAGCTTATAGCGTATCGGGAGAATATGCATTGGTTAAAGCAGCATCACAATTAGGATATGTGAATGAAAAAGACATCACATTAGAAATTCTTCATTCCATTAAAAGAGCAGGAGCAGATATGATAGTCACATATTTTGCAAAATCAGCCTCAAGATTTCTTCAAGAATCATGAGAAATGATGAACGTTTTGAAATAGAAAGGGCCTTTGATTTATTGCCACATGTTGTAGGGGCAAGTTGGACAGCAGTTTGGTTTAGAATGCAAGGAATAAGAAAACCAACAGTAGAAGAATTCAGGGAAAAAACTTTAGAATATCTAAAAATGATTGAACCAGTCTTTGAATCATTTCCAAAAAATGAAGAATTTGATGCAATCAACAAGTACATAGATTCTAGAAAAAAGCAAGAATATGAAAAAATTATTTCTGGAGAGAATAAGGAAATCGAAAAAAGATATGATAGATATGTCGATTATGGCTAAATTTCACTTTTAAATTGTTTTAAAAATATTTTCAAGACCTTAGTTCTTTTTTTAGCTTCTATTTTACCAGATTTTGTATTCATCAAAGATTGTAATTTTAATAATTTATTAAAAAAATGATCAATGGCCCAGCGATTGTCATCAGGTTTTCGTCCATTACAAAAAGGATCATCAATTTTGTAAAAAGGTCTATTCAATGAACCACTAGTAGCAAAAACTCTTGCAATGCCTATTGCACCTAATGCATCAAGTCTATCAGCATCTTGCAATATTTTTCCCTCAATAGTTCTAGGAATTCTATTTTGAGAAAAACTATGATCTTCAATAGCATCACAAATTATAATAATTTCCTCATTTGAAAAATTATATTTTTTTAAAATAGATTTCGATTTTTTTGCACTTTCAACAGAAGAAAGTTTAGATCGTTTACTTGATTTGGGATATGAAACTATATCATGTAGTAGTGCTGCAATAAGAACTAATTTTTGATTTGCCTTTTCTTTTTTTGTAATTTTTTCTGCATTATGATAAACTCTCATTACGTGTTCAAAATCGTGTGCAGGATCATTATTCATTATTTTTATTACTTCTTTTTTTATAGAATCTAATTCTTTCATTTATAATCTCCAAATTTTTGGTTTAACAAATTTTATTTTTCTTTGAGTAATCAATACAGTCCAATTAATGCATGCAAATAAAACAATTAGGCCAATTCCAACTCCATCAATCAACAATATACCAGTAAGACGGTCCTCAAAGATTTCTAAAAAGGGTGTTAAAACAGCATTACCAAAATATATCATTATAATATAGGAAATAGTTCTACCAAACCAAAATCCAACATAAATTCCAACACTCTTTGCTCGCATTAATCCATAGGTAATGAATAAAATATTACTTGGAAGAGGTGTTGCTCCAAACAAAAATGATGCCAGTAAATATCCATATTTTTTCTTATTCAAATAATCTCCAATAATATCAAGATTTGATTTTTGTTCTTCACCAACAAATTTTCGAAACAATCCACTTATTTTTTTTAAAAAAAACCTACCAATAGTAGCTCCAGTTGCACCAACTGCTGCAAGAAGTACAATATTCAAAGTAGGATCAAGGAGATAGAAAGATGTCAAAACAATCCAACTTGGAGGCATTAAAATCGGCGAAGCATTAACACCAATCAACACCAGGAAAATTCCAAAATATGAAAACTCTCCAAATAATTCAAAAATATCCAATTTTCTTCAATAATTGTACACGTATTTTGTTTCTAAACCCTTGGATCCATATTTAGTCAGTAGATAATATGATAATTTTTAGAAATTATCAAAAAATTTCATGTTTTTACAAACAATGATCATGTTTTACAACAAATAGGATCAATCATGCAATATCCTTATAAGCAATTTGTGGGTTTATTAGGTATGTCAGATACTGTTTGGAAGTGCTATAGATGTAATCTTACTTTCAAAGATGATCAACTTGCAGAAATGCATAAAAGCATATCAAACCATTCAGTCAGCAAAACCAAAACAATTGTTGCATGATTTTTGAAATTTTAGTATAATTATAGTGCAGAGGGTGGGATTTGAACCCACGAACTCCTAAGAGAAGGGATTTCCTATATTATAGAGATCTTGAGTCCCTCTCGGTTGACCGGGCTTCGATACCTCTGCAACAATACTATATTTTTCCAATATTTCTCAATTACTATTTGATAAATTGATCCATGATTTTAGAGATTTTTTAACAAAGCTTATAATCGAAAAGGTTATTGAAAATCACATGTCAGAATCAATACCAATTTCCGAAGCAAAAAAAATGCGAAGTGGAGTTAATGTTGAAGCCGAAGTTATTGGCAAAGGAGATCCAAGAACTGTGAACCTCAAATCAGGAAACGGAACAGTAGATGTCTGTGATGCAACAATAGCCAACGGAGACGGAACTGAAGAAAATCAAATGAAACTTACATTGTGGGGTGACGACATTAAAGCAGTTAATGTCGGTGACAAAGTTGTCATTGAAAACGGATACACAAATGAGTTTAGAGGAGAAGTATCTTTAACCAAAGGAAAATTTGGCAAGATGACTGTAAATCCTTAGAAGTTTTTTTTATTTTCAAAATTATTTTTTAAATCAATCAAGATCACTATAATCCCTATTATCATAGTAACAATTCCAACAATTAGCAATAGACCAGAAACAATTAGCGGAACAACCATTTCAGCAATAGGTGAATTAGGATTTGTAAAAGATTCAGAATTTTCAGGATCTTCGGCAAACATTATTACAAATTCTATATCAGTAGTACCGATATTTTCAATTTCAAAATTCAATGTATCAGATTGCTCAACAAAAATTGTTTCAAAATAAACTGAATCAGATTGAACATATTCACCATAAGAGTCACCAAAAATATTTGAGATTGTTATAGATAATTTATCACCATTTTGATAATCCAGAATTTGGATACCCCAAAGTACAGGAACATCAGAAATGAAAGTACTAAAAGAAGTATAAACCATATTTCCAGGCATAATTTGAAAGGGTTCAGAGACATCATCAAACATCCCTTCAAAGAGAGAAGAGATCAATAAAGATTCAGATTGTGGAACTTCAGTAGGAACTGCAGATACAGCTACAACTAAAGAAAGCATAATTAAAAATGAACCAGCAAATGAAATTAAAGGTCCTCGTTTATTCATTTTAAAAATTAAATATCAGAAACATTGGTAACTCATTAAAAAATTGAAAAAGACTTAACGACGTGTTTTCTTTGCAGGTTTTCTTTTAGCTGCTGTTTTCTTTGCAGGTTTTCTTTTAGCTGCTGTTTTCTTTGCAGGTTTTCTTTTAGCTGCTGTTTTCTTTTCAGGTTTTCTTTTAGCTGCTTTTTTCTTTGCAGGTTT
>CP054849.1:959297-974088 GCA_044358425.1 Marine Group I thaumarchaeote
TGCTGTTTTCTTTGCAGGTTTTCTTTTAGCTGCTGTTTTCTTTGCAGGTTTTCTTTTAGCTGCTGTTTTCTTTGCAGGTTTTCTTTTAGCTGCTGTTTTCTTTGCAGGTTTTCTTTTAGCTGCTGTTTTCTTTGCAAGATATTCTTTTAATTTTTTTGATGCATTATCCAAAGCCTTAGTAATTCTTTCTTCAGATTTTGTTCGTTTTTCAATTTCTTTTACAACTTTTGAAGCATTCTTGTGACTTGAGGAAATTGTACTACGAAGAGAGGGTTTTGATTTAGTTTGTTTTTTTATTTGTGTGGTGATTTTAGATTTAATATCATCAAAATTTGTAACTTCATCAGTAATTTTTTTCAGTGTTTTTTGTCTGCTTTTTATTTCTGAAACTAATTCTTGAATATGATCATTTAATGAGCGTAATCTAGCCTCAGCATTTTGTTTTTCTTCAGGAGTATCAGCAAATTCTACCTCTTGTTCAGTTCTCTCAACTGCTTCTTTTTCAGCATTTACTCTTTCTTCAGCATTTGCCACTAATCGTTCGATACTTTCCACCTGAGCATTTTTTCTTGTGAGATTTTCTGAAACATCTGAAACATCCTCTTTTTCAGATTCAATTTTTTTAATCATTTTTTGTAAACCTGTTGCAGAACGTTTTTCTGCAGATTGAAGTTGTTTAAGTTCTTCTTCAGCTTTAAGTTTTAGTTTGGTTGCTTCTTTTTTCTTTTTACGTAATTCCATTACTGTTTTTTCTAATGATGCCAATGAATTCCTAAAAATAAAGAGTGGATTAAGTTGTTAATATGATCATGATTTGACTTTTCTGTTAAGAAAATTAACCAATATTGATCGCAAATGGATGATTTTAAAAAATATTAGTGATGAAATTTTATACAAACTATGGAATTTCATCCAAAAGATTTACCAATTTCAAAAACATATGATCTAAAAAATGAAGAAGATGCAGTAAAAGCCATTGAAGACATGGTACTTTTAGGATTCAAAGAAAAAAAAGAAGGCTACAAAGTGTTAATGCCAAAAGAAACCAAAATTGCAAAAAGAATCGGATACACAGTTACTACAGGAATTACAAAAGGATTAAGAGAGAAAAACGAGACCAGGGATGTAAAATATTGGACATACCATCATGATGATGAGCATTTTGCAATTGTTCTCATCGATAATTCAGTTTTAGAAGAATTAGGTTTTTGATTTATCAAAAATCTGGTATAATTTTGTTCTATTTGCCATCACTCCTGCCAACATTACACCAATTACAGTTCCACCAATTACATCCATTGGGAAATGCTGTAAAACATACAATCTGCTAATAGAAATCATTGCAGGATATATGAAAATCAAATAGGCACCACGAGGGAATCTTTCAGATAGGGCATATCCCAAAATGATTGCAAAAATCATAGATCTAGCTGCATGTCCAGACGGATATGATGCATCATATCCACCTTCACAAAATAAGGCAAAAGTATCATGACTGATTTGAACAGGGAATTCAACTCCAATGTATTGATAGTCAGGCCGATCTCTATCAACACCACATTTGATGTAACCAGTAAGTAGAGTAGCAATTACAATTAAAATCAATAAAGTAATTCCAACTCTTCTAGTTTTTGGAATTAATAGTACAATAATCGCAAATATCATCATGTTAAAAACATCTCCACTTTCAGTCACGTACTGCATGAAAATATCAAGAGTAGGATTACCAACATTTTCAGAAATAAAGAGAATTATATTTTGATCAAAATCATTAGTTAATTCAGAAAGTACAAAAGCTGTTAAAATGAGGAACAATGCCGTCAATAAGACAAAAGAACGGGAACGTATGTCAAATAGCCAGTTTTGCAATTAATTAAACCTCAACTATACATCTTTTAATTTTTATTAATACATAGCCTTCAAAAAAATAACTCATATCAAACAAATAATTTTTTACAAATAATTTTGATCGGCTTAAAGATTTTAACCAAGTGCATAATAGAAAAGGCGTGAAAGTTCTCACATTAGATGACTTTGATCTAGATAGTAAAACAGTATTTCTAAGAATGGATATGAATTGTCCAATAGATCCAGAAACAGGAGAAATTTTAGGTACTAAAAGAATAGAAGAAGCCATCGTAACACTTGAATCATTAAAAGATGCAAAAGTAGTGATAGCATCACATCAAGGAAGAGTTGGAAATAATGAGTATACAGGGATGCACAAGCATGCAGAAGTTCTTGAAAAATTAATGGGTAGAGAAATTAAATATGTTGAGGATACCATTGGAGAATCAGCACAAAATGCAATTAAAAATTTAGAAAAAGGGGAGATATTACTTTTAGACAATCTTAGACTATGTGCTGAAGAAAATTATGAATTTACACCAGAAAATGCAGCAAAAACAATAATGGTCTCAAGATTATCTAAATTATTTGATCTTTGTGTATTAGATTCATTTCCAAGTGCACATAGATCACACCCATCAATTGTAGGATTTGCACAAGTATTACCATCTTGTGCAGGAAGAATTGTGGAAAGAGAAGTAAGAAACCTTGATGAAATGATGACAGTTGCTAAAGCACCACATGTGATTATTTTAGGAGGTTCTAAAGTACCAGATAGACTAGAGGCTATCAAATTATTAATTCAAAATGGTCGTGCAGATCATGTTTTACTAACAGGGTTAATCGGAAATGTGTTTATGCGAGCACAAGCCAGAATCAAATCACCTTTAGGAATCAAAAATGAGGATGAAGTAGTAGCTAAAGCACATTCATTAATTGGAGATTATCCAGATGTTTTTGCAACTCCAGTAGATATTGCAATTGACAAAGATGGAGAAAGAGTAGAAATGGATGTCAGAGAAATCGGTAAAGGGGATAAAATTTTCGATTTAGGTCCCAAGACAGTAGAGTATTATTCAAAATTAATTTCAGGTGCAGGTACTGTTTTCATAAGTGGTCCTGCAGGATTTTTTGAAAAAGAGAATTTCAAATACGGAACATCAGAAATGCTTAATGCAGTTGCAAATTCAATGGCAACAACAATTGTTAGTGGGGGTCACTTAACAACAGCATTAAAACAACAAGGATTAGCAGATAAAATTAATCATATTAGTACAGCAGGTGGAGCACTAGTTCTTTATCTAACTGGAGAGAAACTTCCAATGATTAAATCATTAGAGGATGCTGCAATAAAACACAGATCTAAATAGTAGATTTACAAGTAGAGTTTGGACAAATCCTTTCTTCAGATGTCCCAAGAAAAATATCGTGATTACAGGAATTGCATTGAAATTTCTCAACAGGGTCAAATAATTTTAAAAAGATAGTAGTAAAATTTTGTGCAATATTTCGGACCAAACCAGAATCACACATATTATTGAATAATGACTCGGTATCATCAATAATCCAAGAGGGATCAATATCACCATTAGATTTTAGAATTTCAAAAACTTCATCATTGGTAAATTTTTTATCTACATCATTAAATTTTTCAAATATTATTTTTCTAATTTGTAATTCTAAAGGCGTTGAAGGGGTAAAATCACTCATACTAGTACAGATTCTCGGCCTCGGCTTTTAGCTTATCTATTCCCTCAGTATTTTCAAGATGGGAGCCAAGATAGGTATACAATGCAGATTTCAAAACCTTAAGAGATAACAAAGCACATTTTATTCTGACAGCCTGTAAATGTTCAAGACCTAATTCACTTAAGACATCATTTTTTTCAATTTTCCTAACTTCATCAAGAGATTTTCCCTTAGTAATCTCAGTTAAAACAGAAGTACAAGCCATACAAATTGCACATCCCTTTCCGTGAAATTTAATATCAGAAACTTTCTGATCATCAATTTTCATATCAATATCAATACTATCTCCACATAAAGGATTGGAATCATGAAATGTAACATCATGATCTTCAATTTCACCATAATTAATGGGATTTCTAGAATAATCAACTATCATTTCATGATAAATGTCAGTTCCACTGCTCATAACTTAAACACCTTTGCCACTATATTTAATGAATCGATTAAAGCATCAACATCTTCTTTTGTATTATAAATATAGAAACTAGCTCTAGAAGTAGCTGCAACATTTAGCCGTTCCATTAGAACTTGAGCACAATGATGACCTGAACGCAATGAAATTCCTTCTTTATCAATAATGTCAGCAACATCATGAGGGTGTACATCTGCAAAATTAAATGAAATCACACCACCACGTTTTGCAATATCTTTAGTACCGTAAATTTGAAGTCCAGGAATTTTTGCAAATTTCTCTAGAGCATATGTAGTTAATTCAATTTCATGTTGTCTAACATTATCCATTCCAATCTTTGTAAGATAATCGATTGCTGCACCAAAACCAATTACATCAGCAATATTTGGAGTGCCTGCTTCAAACTTGTAAGGTAATTCATTCCAAGTTGTTTCATATTTGTGAACTTCACGAATCATATCTCCTCCACCATGAAATGGATTCATTGTTTGTAGTACAGATTTTCTTACCCATAAGATACCAACTCCAGTTGGAGCCAACATCTTATGACCAGAAAATGCAAAGAAATCACATCCAAGGGTGTCAAGATCAACTTTCATGTGAGGTACTGCTTGTGCACCATCTATCAAAGTAAGAACTCCAGCAGCTTTACATTTTTCTATAATTTTTTTAGCATCAGTAATTGTTCCAAGAACATTAGACATCAAACTAAATGTAACAAGTTTAACTTTTCCAGTTGCAAGATATTTATCCAAATCATCTAAATTTAATTCCCCATCATCATCCATTCCAATGTACTCTAATTTTGCACGTTTTTCTTGTGTGAGTAATTGCCACGGTACAATATTACTATGATGCTCATATTCAGTAGTTACAATTATGTCACCCTCATTGACATGAGATCTTCCCCAGGCATATGCAACTAAATTGATTGCTTCAGTAGTACCTCTAACAAAAATTATTTCTTGACGATTTTTAACATTTACAAAATTTGCAATTTTATCTCTTGCAGTTTCATATGCTTCAGTAGATTCTTCAGCAAGAGCATAAACTGCACGGTGAATATTTGCATTATGATTTTGATAATAATCAGTAATAGCATCAATTACTTGATTTGGTTTTTGTGTTGTAGATGCATTATCAAGATAAACTAAAGGCTTGTTATCTCTAACAGTTCTTTTTAAAATAGGAAAATCTTTTCGTATATTTTCAAAAGAGGATTCAGTACTTTGCAATTCTCATACCTCCACAAAAATTTCATTGTTATCGACTTTTACAGGATATACTTTAAGTGCAGTTTCAGCAGGAAGATTATTGGGTTTTCCATTAACTAAATTAAAAACAGAAAGATGTAATGGACATCTTACACCCTCTTTACTAAGAAATCCTGTAGAAAGATCTGCATCTGCATGAGTACAAATTAAATCAGTTGCATGAATGGTACCATCAAGATTAGCTATCAATAATTTCCTACCATCTTGAACAAATCCAAAAAGTTCACCTTTCTTTACTTGATCTAAACTACATGCTTTAATCCATTCAGACAAAATTATCACCTGTACTTGTAATGTTGCTCAATTTCAGAATTTTCATCATATCTCGTCTCTTCAATTTCAACAAACTTAGCTAGTTCCTCATCAGTATTTATACTGAGTTCACGATTATCCCATTTTGATTCGATAAGATATGCAATCCATGCTCTAACTTGAAAAGACATTTTTCTAGACAATGGTTCTAAAAAGCCTTCAACAATAGTTCTTTCAGCTTCCTCATGACTAAGACATCTAGTTTTCAGATAGAAAATTTGCTCTTCATCTATTTGTGCAACAGATGCAGAGTGAGTTGCTTTAACATCATTAGTAAAAATTTCCAATCCAGGAATGGCATCTGATTTTGCATCCTCATCAAGTAAAATTGAACGACCTGACAAGAAAGAATTAGATTTAGAAGCATTTTCTTTAATCCGAATCATTCCTTTGAAAAGAGATTTAGATTTATTTCGAAGAATAGATTTTTCAACTACTCTCCCTTCAGTAGCAGGACTTTCATGGTTTACATTAGTTTGAATATCAAATGATTGTTCGTTATTTCCAAAAATAACTTCAGAATCATTAGATGATGCACCAGTTCCATTAAGGAAATACTCAATTTTGTATCTAGACAACATAGAACCAAATAATCCAGAATACCAGTTTACTTTTGCATCTTGACCTAAATCAGTTCGTTTAGTAGAAAATGTAACAGCGTTTTGATCTAACATTTGTAAAGTGGTGACATCCAATTGAGCATTATCACCAACATTAGTATTCATTAATTCAAGGTATGCCTGTTGTGTTTCAATTTTTGGAGAATACAGTTCCTGAACAATTGTAGCCTTACTACTTTCATCAGCAAAAATAACATTTCTAGAAATTGTAGAATGTCCATCTTCAGATAAACAAGTCAAAAAGTAAATGGGTTTTTCCAAGATAAAGTTTCTAGGAATATGAATAAAAATTCCTGAATTAAATGCTGCATTATTCAAAGCTGTAAATCTATCTTCTTCAGAACTAGAGGCCTCTAATGCTTTTTTTACCAATTCAGAATTGTTTTGGATTGCATCAGAAATTGAAGAAATCACTAATCCTTTTGATTTTAATTCGTCAGGTAAATTGATTTTATGGATATTTGTTCCAATTTGAATAATACAAATTTCTTTTTCTAACTCTCCCAATCTTTTTTCAAGAAAAGATGGAATCGTTTCGGTAGTGGTAGTAGAAAGAGATACTTTATCAGGATCCATTTTTTTAGCATCAGTGTATTTGTTGTATAGTGGAGATGTCTCAATAGGCAAATTATCATAAACAGATAATGAATTTTTTCTGTAATCCTTTAACCAATCAGGTTCATTTCTAGATGAAGAAATTTCTTCAATATGAGTAGTATTTAATTTTGAAAGGATTTCTTGAGACATGATTTACCATTATGTGAATTTAGATTTTATCCTACAGAATCATCCATTTCTAATTTAATGAGTCTGTTTAGTTCAACTGCATATTCCATAGGTAACTCTTTGGTAAATGGTTCCATAAATCCATTAACAATTAAAGACAATGCATCTTCCTCACTAAATCCTCTAGACATAAGATAGAAAATTTGATCATCACCAATTTTTCCAACTGTTGCTTCGTGAGTGATTGTTGCATCCTCTTGATCAATGACCATGTATGGGTATGTATCAGTTTTTGAAGTATCGTCTAATAGTAAAGCATCACATCTAACAGTTGATTTCACGTTAGTAGCACCTTTTGCAACATTTAACATTCCTCTGTAAGTTGAACGGCCATCCATTCTACTTACAGATTTAGAGGTAACTTTTGAAGTAGTATTTGGTGCAAGGTGTACCATTTTAGCTCCAGTGTCTTGATGTTGTCCTTTACCTGCAAATGCAATAGACAATGTCTCACCATATGCTCTCTCACCCATCAAATAAACACCAGGATATTTCATTGTCAATTTACTTCCAATGTTTCCATCAATCCATTCAACAGTAGCTCCCTCATATGCATAAGCACGTTTTGTTACAAGATTGTAAACATCAGAACTCCAATTTTGAATTGTAGTATATCTTAATTTTGCATCTTTGTGTGCAACTAGTTCAACAACAGCAGAGTGAAGAGACTCTGACGAATAAACTGGAGCAGTACAACCCTCAATGTAGTGTACTTCTGCACCCTCATCAACAATGATCAAAGTTCTTTCAAATTGACCAATATTTTCTGCATTAATTCTAAAGTATGCTTGTAAAGGCATGTCAATATGAACGCCTGGTGGAACATAGATGAATGAACCACCACTCCAAACTGCACTGTTTAGTGCTGCAAATTTGTTATCCTCTGGAGGAATAATTTTACCAAAGTATTTTTTAAAAATTTCAGGATGATCAATTAATGCTTGATCAGTATCTAGAAACAAAACACCTTGTTTTGCTAAATCTTCTCTTAGACTATGGTAAACAACCTCAGATTCATATTGTGCACCAACACCTGCCAAAAATTTCTTTTCAGCTTCTGGAATTCCAAGTTTATCAAAAGTTTTTTTAACATTGTCTGGAACATCATCCCAATTTTTTTCAGTTTTATCTGATGCTTTAGCATAATAGTAAATATTTTGGAAATCGATAACACTAAGATCTCCACCCCAAGTTGGCATTGGTTTTTCCATAAAGACTTCATAAGATCTAATTCGAAAGTCAAGCATCCATTGTGGCTCATTTTTCATTTTACTAATTTCAATTACAGTTTCTTTAGAAAGTCCTTTTTTACTTAGGTGGACATACATTTCTGTAGAATCTTTAAAGTCATATTTTGTATAATCAATGTCAATATTTTCTGTTGCCATGATTGAGATAACCCCGTTATATTATAAATACATGAGGAAAAATAGGCAAAGCTAAATAGCTATAGCTAAATTTCAATCTTAAATTCATTTTAGTAAAAGAGATCTATAAGAGTAGTAAAAATAGGTAGAAGATGTTAGAGATAAAGAAAAAATTTCTAGAGATAAGAAATCAGATCAAAAAATGTAATTCTTAATTACTCTCTAGTTTTTTGTAGTAATATGAAATATTCTGAAAAGCCCCTAGTTGGAATAATTATGGGTTCTAGTTCAGATAGCAGAATTATGCAAGCAGCTGCTGAAGTTCTAGATGGATATAAAATCAAACATGAAGACCAAATTGTTTCAGCACATAGAACACCTGCACGATTAGAAGAATATGCAAAACATGCTGAAAAAATAGGATTAAAAATTATAATTGCAGGTGCAGGAGGAGCTGCCCATCTACCAGGAATGATTGCATCACATACAACAATTCCAGTTATTGGAGTTCCAATTCTAGTGTACAATGACAAACATCCAAAAAAAACAGATACAGCTAAATTTTCGGCATTTGGGGGATTAGATTCACTGTTATCAATTACTGAAATGCCATCAGGTTCGCCAGTTGTAGCAGTTGGAGTAAACAAAGCAGGAAATGCAGGAATATATGCAATGAAAATACTTGCAAACGAATTTGCAGATTTGAAAAAGAAATTAAAACAACATAAACTAGATCAACATAATTCAGTTATGAAAGAATCAGAGAAATTAAAAACTGAAGGTCTTTCAAAATTTGCTAAGAAAAAATTCAAGTAATTTTTAAGTTGAAAGAGTAATTTTCATCTCGTCAAATGCACCTGCAACAGTATGAACTTCTGCAACAGAATTTTTGACTTTAAATTTTTTTAATTCATCAGAAGTGAATGGTCCAATAGAAACCACAGACAATTTTTCAAGGTTTTCAAGAAGTATATTTTCAGAATAATCTTTAGACATAATTTCAAAGAAACCTCTAACAGATGATGCACTAGTGAATACAACACCATCAACTTTATTTTGAGAAAATAATTCTCTAAATCCATTCCATTGAGTTGTATCTCTAAACGCACAAACATCATACAAATGAATTTCTAAAACATCAATTCCAATTTTGGAAAGTAATTCTTTTAGAAAAGGAGTAGAAGCACCGCTACGTGGAACAATTACTTTTTTTCCGACTGCATTAAGTTTAGTAAATTCCTCTCCAACACCAACTGAAGAATAAGTTGTTGGCTGGTGATTAACTTTGATTCCTTCAGCCTCCAAAGTAAGGGAAGTTTTAGGTCCTACAGACATTACTATAGTATTTGCAACTGCTAATTGTAATTTTTCAAGTTTACCTAGTTGTTTTGCAGTGTCAAATAGCAGTTTAACAGCTTTTGAACTCATAAAAACAGAATAATCAGGATTGTATTTTTCAACAGATTCTAAAAATTCATCAACAATTTTCTCACCTTTACTAACTAATTCAATAGTGGGTAATGCAATAGGAGTTGCATCATTCTCTTGTGCAAGTGAAATAAATTCAGAAGCGTCATCTTGTGAACGTGTAATTGCAATAGTTTTACCACTAAGCATTATTTCCACCCAATAACATCAGACAAATCAACTACATTCCCAATAATGATATTTGTAGGTGGGATTATCTTATTTTCTTTAACTTTTTTTGCAATATTGGTTACATTTCCTTTAATCATTTTTTGTTGAGGAGTTGTTCCATTTTGAATTACAGCAACTGGTGTTTTTTTATCCATTCCACCTGCTATCAACTGCTTGCAAATAACATCAATTCTAGACAATCCCATCATAATTACAATTGTATCAACAGATTTGGCTAGATTTTTCCATTTTACAATTTCTTGTTTCTTTTCAGGATCCTCATGACCTGTCACAAAAACAACTGATGAAGCATATTTTCTATGAGTTAAAGGAATTCCAGCATATGTTGCAGAACCAATTCCAGATGTAATTCCAGGTACAATTTCATATTTTACTTTATGTTCTTTTAAAAATTCAGCTTCTTCTCCACCACGTCCAAAAATAATTGGGTCACCACCCTTTAGTCTAACAACATGTTTTGTAGATTTTGCATATTCAACCATTAAATCATTAGTACCATTTTGATGACTTGTATCATCACCTACTGAACGACCAACATAGACTTTTTTTGCAGTTTTAGGAATCATAGAAACAATTTTCTTGCTGACTAATCTATCATACAAAACCACATCAGCCTTTTGGATTAATTCAACGGCCCTCATAGTAATTAATTTACTATCTCCAGGTCCGGCTCCAACAAGATACACTTTTCCAGTCATGTCTTATTCCATTCCTCCACTTTTTCCCTCCAATTTAATGCAAGATCATTGATTCCCTTACTACGCAATTCTTCTCCTACCTGTTTACCCAATAATTTAGGATTATTTTTATCTCCAGATTTTGTTACTTGTAGAGATTGTTTACCATCAACTGAGAAAGCATATACGGTAAGTTTCATCTCATTACCATCAGATTTTGCATAAGCACCTAAAGGAAATCTACATCCAGAATCAATGTAATCAGATAGTGCACGTTCAGCCTCAATTTCCAATCGGGAATCAGCATCTTCAATTTTTTTAAGCATTTCAATTGTTTGAGTATCATCAGTTCTTGCAACTATTGCAATAGCACCTTGACCAGGAGAAGGTGAAAAATCATCTACGGATAGAGGAGTGAAATTGACATCAACTCCTAATCTAGAAATTCCTGCTTGTGCAAGTACAATAGCATCATAATTTTCTCCAGATGCTTTATTGATTCGAGTCTCAATATTTCCTCTAATTGGTTTAACAGTTACATCAGATCTTTGTCGCGAAACCTGAACAGCTCTACGCAATGAACTTGTACCAATTACAGAACCAGGTTTTATTTTATCTAAAGATGAATCATCAGATGAAATAAAAACGTCATTAACTTTTTCACGTTTTGGAATGGATGCAATTATTAAATTATCAGCTAATTCAGAAGGAACGTCTTTGAGACTATGCACTGCAAAATCAATTTCTTTTGCTGCAACTGCCTTGTCAATTTCTTTTTCAAAAATCCCTTTTTGTTCAATTGTAAATAGAGGTCTTGTATCAGTATCACCTTTAGTAGTAATTGGTTTAATTTCATATTCACAATCAGAATTTACTTTTTTTAATTCTGAAATAACCCAATTTGTTTGGGCCATAGATAATTTACTGCCTCGGGCACCAACTACATATTTCAATTCTTCACCGACTTTAATGCACTATGATATGCATCTAATGTTTTGTTTAGATCATTTTCAGTATGAGCATCAGATAAGAAAACAACTTCAAATTGAGATGGTGGAATAAAGACACCTTCTTTCAATAGAGTTCGGAATAATTTCTGGAATTTTTTACCATCTGCTTTTTTAGATGTTTTAGAGTCAATTACAGGCTTGTTTGTAAAGAAAATTTGAAACATTGAAGCTGTAAAATTGATTTGGTGAGGAATTTTCATATCAGTAGCCATGTCATCCAGGGCAGTTGAAAATAGTAAATTGAATCTTTCAAGTTTTGAATAGAGTTTATTTTTCATTTTGTTAATTGTCTTAATAGAACTAATTGCAGCACTAACAGAAATTGGATTTCCAGCAAAAGTACTTGCCTGATAAACTTTTCCACCAGGAGATAATAAATTCATTATTTCTTTTTTACCACCGACAGCTGAAATTGTAAATCCATTACTCAGAGCTTTAGCTAAAGTAGTGATATCAGGTTTGATACCAAAATGTTCCTGTGCTCCACCAGGAGAGACTCTAAAACCGGTAACCACTTCATCAAGAATTAATGGAATATTATTTTCTTTAGTGATTTTTCTCAAATCTGAAAGGAAATTTTTTTCAGGTAAAATCAATCCCATGTTAGCTAAAATTGGTTCAACAATCACTCCAGCAATATCTTTATTTTTAGAAATTGTTTTTTGTAGGGATTCAATATTATTATACTCAACAACTAGAGTATTCTTTGAAACTTCATCTAATCCACCATCAGAAACAGAAATTCCGTTATGTGCAGAACCAGAACCTGCTTTAACTAAAACAGAATCATGTGCACCATGATAACATCCTTCAAATTTAATAATTTTTTTCTTTTTTGTATAACCACGTGCTAATCTAATTGCAGTCATTGTAGCTTCACCACCAGTATTCATTAATCTCACTTTATCCATTGAAGGGAAATTACCAAGAATTAATTTGGATAATTCGATTTCAGATGCAGTGGGAGTACAATACAGCGTTCCCTTTGAAAGTTGTTTAGTGACAGAATCTAGAATTTCTTTTCTACGATGTCCCAATAGCAAAGCACCATATGCATTACAAAAATCAATGTAGCGAGTATTATCCTCATCCCAAATGTATGCGCCATTAGCCTTTTTTGTAAAAAATGGATAAGGATCAAAATATCTAACAGGGCTATTTACGCCTGACGGAGTAACTTTTTTGGAATCAGAAAATAATTTTCTGGATTTGGACATATTCAATCTACAACATGGTCATTATTATTCCTAATTTGTGCTCTTTGGGCTTGGAATTTGCCTCGAAATACAAATGCTGCAATTATAGTTCCAACAAAAGGAGCAGTCCAATACAGCCACAGATCATCAAATGTTCCAGATAACAATGCAGGGGCAAGGGCTCTAGCAGGATTCATGGATGCACCAGAAATAAAAGCCAAAAACAAAATATCCAATGCAACAATCCCACCAATTGCAACTCCGCTAAATCCTTTCAAACCTTTTGTGTATACAACATAGAAAATAACAGCCATTAACATCAAAGAAGCTAAAACCTCCACAGGAAATATCAAAAAGATTGAAAAATCATAATTAGGAGCATTAGCACCAAGGTTTGGTTTTTCTCCAATAAAGCTTAATACAAAAAGGGAACCCAATAAGGCGCCAATAATTTCTGCAATTAAATAATACAAAACTTGAATCTTTGTTATATGTCCTGTAATATAGTATCCAATAGTTACAGCAGGATTAAAATGCGCCAAAGAAATTTTTCCAAATGAATAAACTCCAATTAATAATGCAATAAATGGTGCAACAGCTGCAAAAGGAATTCCCAAACTTCCGTCAAAAAATTCAACATCATATACAATTGAACCTGTAGCAAAAACTACAAGAATAAAAGTTCCAATTAACTCCACAGTAAAAATTTGTAAATTAGAATAAGTCATCAAACATCATTTTCAAGTGAATCCAATAAAGTCAAAACATCATTTTTAATTTGATCTCGAATTTTTCTTACATCATCAATTGATTTTCCTTTAGGATCCTCAACATTCCAATCATCAACGTCTTTAACAAACAATGATGGACATGATACTTTATCCATACATCCCATGTTGATAGTTTTATTGGAATTTTTAATCATTGATGATGATAATAACTGAGGTTGTTGATTTTTCAAATCAATTCCAATTTCAGCCATTACGGAAATAACTACTGGATTAAGAGTAGATGATGGGGAGGTTCCAGCACTAATTACATTAAATTGATTTTTAGCAAATTTTTTAAAAAATGCCTCAGCCATTTGACTTCTGCCAGCATTTTCTACGCACACAAATAGAATATTTTTAGGAATATCCATAAAATAACATAAATATCAGTTTATATAAATTTAAATTGATATGAATGGAATCAGTCTTCTAAAATGCATATGTGATGAAACAAGATTTGAAATTTTAGGATTATTACAAAAAAATCATGAACTGTGTGTAAATGATTTTGTTAATGAATTAAAAAAAGATCAGCCACTAGTGTCGCATCATCTTAAAATATTAAAAAAATGTGGAATTGTAAAATCCAGAGATGAAGGGAAAAAAGCAATATACACAATATCTAACGAACAACTTTCAGAATTAATTACAAATGTTACAAAAACATCAAAAGAAATTCCAGATCTTTGTTTAGATGAAGAATGCTGTTAAAATTTTTCAGGACGTAAAACTCCAACGTCACTAACATACAAGACTATTGCAAAATTTGCAAATTGGGTTCTAGATATTTCTTCAGCTACGTCTTGTAATTTCTCCTCTCTCATAATTACTTCAATTTTTATATTTTTTTCATTTTTGAATCCTTGTCCACGCAATCCACGGGCACCATTTCCATCAACTTCATATTTTGTATAACCTGTAATTTCATGTTTCTTTAAAATTTCAAGAATATTTTCTTGTGCCAATATCTCACAAGTGATGGTAAGTAATTTCACATTGTATAGTTTCATATCAATCCTCCAGTAATGAAATTGAATAAGTCTATCGTTTCACCTGAATGAAGAATTGTAGATAATGCAAATAACAAAGGCAAGGTAACGATGATGTTATA
>CP054849.1:974099-977468 GCA_044358425.1 Marine Group I thaumarchaeote
AAAAATTAATGGAATATTATTTTCTTTAGTGATTTTTCTCAAATCTGAAAGGAAATTTTTTTCAGGTAAAATTAATCCCATGTTAGCTAAAATTGGTTCGACAATCACTCCAGCAATATCTTTATTTTTAGAAATTGTTTTTTCTAGCGATTCAATATTGTTATACTCAACAACTAGAGTATTCTTTGAAACTTCATCCAATCCACCATCAGAAACAGAAATTCCATTATGTGCAGAACCAGAGCCCGCCTTAACTAATACAGAATCATGTGCACCATGATAACATCCTTCAAATTTAATAATTTTTTTCTTTTTTGTGTAACCGCGTGCTAATCTAATTGCAGTCATTGTAGCTTCACCACCAGTATTCATTAATCTCACTTTATCCATTGAAGGGAAATTACCAAGAATCAATTTGGATAATTCGATTTCAGATGCAGTAGGAGTGCAATACAGTGTTCCCTTTGAAAGTTGTTTAGTGACAGAATCCAGAATCTCTTTTCTACGATGTCCTAATAGTAACGCGCCATATGCGTTACAAAAATCAATGTAGCGAGTATTATCTTCATCCCAAATGTATGCACCATTAGCCTTTTTTGTAAAAAATGGATAAGGATCAAAATATCTAACAGGGCTATTTACGCCTGACGGAGTAACTTTTTTGGAATCAGTAAATAATTTTCGAGATTTGGACATATTCAATCTACAACATGGTCATTATTATTCCTAATTTGTGCTCTTTGGGCTTGGAATTTGCCTCGAAATACAAATGCCGCAATTATAGTTCCAACAAAAGGAGCAGTCCAATACAGCCACAGATCATCAAATGTTCCAGACAACAATGCAGGGGCAAGGGCCCTAGCAGGATTCATGGATGCACCAGAAATAAAAGCCAAAAATAAAATATCCAATGCAACAATTCCACCAATTGCAACTCCACTAAATCCTCTCAAACCTTTAGTGTATACAACATAGAAAATTACAGCCATTAACATCAAAGATGCTAAAACTTCCACAGGAAATATCAAAAAGATTGAAAAATCATAATTCGGGGCATTAGCACCAAGGTTTGGTTTTTCTCCAATAAAGCTTAATACAAAAAGAGAACCCAACAAGGCACCAATAATTTCTGCAATTAAATAATACAAAACTTGAATCTTTGTTATGTGTCCTGTAATATAGTATCCAATAGTTACGGCAGGATTAAAATGCGCCAAAGAAATTTTTCCAAATGAATAAACTCCAATTAACAATGCAATAAATGGTGCAACAGCTGCAAAAGGAATTCCCAAACTTCCGTCAAAAAATTCAACATCATATACAATTGAACCTGTAGCAAAAACTACAAGAATAAAAGTTCCAATTAATTCCACAGTAAAAATTTGTAAATTAGAATAAGTCATCAAACATCATTTTCAAGTGAATCTAATAAATTCAAAACATCATTTTTAATTTGATCTCGAATTTTTCTTACATCATCAATGGATTTTCCCTTAGGATCCTCAACATTCCAATCATCAACAGATTTAACAAACAATGATGGACATGATTCTTTATCCACACATCCCATGTTGATAGTTTTTTTGGAATTTTCAATCATGGATGAAGATAATAACTGGGGTTGTTGATTTTTCAAATCTATTCCAATTTCAGCCATTACTGAAACAACCATCGGATTAATGGCAGATGATGGCGAGGTTCCAGCACTAATTACATTGAATCGATTTTTAGCAAATTTTTTAAAAAATGCTTCAGCCATTTGACTTCTCCCAGCATTTTCTACGCACACAAATAGAATATTTTTAGAAATATCCATAAAATAACATAAATATCAGTTTATATAAATTTAAATTGATATGAATGGAATTAGTCTTCTAAAATGCATATGTGATGAAACAAGATTTGAAATTTTAGAATTATTACAAAAAAATCATGAACTATGTGTAAATGATTTTGTGAATGAGTTAAAAAAAGATCAACCACTTGTGTCGCATCATCTTAAAACATTGAAAAAATGCGGAATTGTAAAATCAAGAGACGAAGGGAAAAAAGCAATGTATACTATAACCAACGAACAACTTTCAAAATTAATTACAAATGTTACAAAGACATCAAAAGAAATTCCAAATCTATGTCTAGATGAAAAATGTTGTTAAAATTTTTCAGGACGTAAAACTCCAACGTCACTAACATACAAAACTATTGCAAAATTTGCAAATTGGGTTCTAGATATTTCTTCAGCTACATCTTGTAATTTCTCTTCCCTCATAATTACTTCAATTTTTATATTTTTTTCATTTTTGAATCCTTGTCCACGCAATCCACGTGCACCATTTCCATCAACTTCATATTTTGTATAACCTGTAATTTCATGTTTCTTTAAAATTTCAAGAATATTCTCTTGTGCCAATATCTCACAAGTGATGGTCAATAATTTCACATTGTATAGTTTCATATCAATCCTCCAGTAATGAAATTGAATAAGTCTATCGTTTCACCTGAATGAAGAATTGTAGATAATGCAAATAACAAAGGCAAGGTAACGATGATGTTATACGGGAAAGTTATCCCTAAAGCAGATGTAATGTATAGACTGGGCTTTGCCTGAGGAATTGCCTGACGTAAAACTGCGGGAGCTGCAATAAAAGATGCACTAGCAAGAAGTAAACCAAACATTACAGAACCACCTAGGCTCAAACCTATAGCAGTTGAAACTAAAACACCAATTACTCCATTGAATGTAGGTATTAGAATTGCAAAAGCAGTAAGAAAGACTCCTACTTTTTTGATATCACCTAATCTCTGACCAGCAATGATACCCATTTCAATCATAAATATTACAATTGCACCAGTAAACATTTCATCAAATACAATTTTAATTGGTTCAAAACCTTCCTCACCAATAATGTAACCAATTACAATACTACCAAGAAGAATTACAATTGCTTTACCTGTAATAGACTCATGTAATACTTTAGAAAGTTTTGTTTTTGTTTCATTTAAGCCAACATCAATGTCAGTTGAAGCATCATCTCCAACTGATTTTCTTTTTGCTCTGATCTGTTTTGATACTGCCATATTTGTCATGAATATTGCCAAAATGAAAGCAAGAGGTTCAAGAACTGCAAGAATTGCGGCAATATATCCTTCAGAAGTTACGCCCTGATTTTTCAAAAAGGACAAACCTACAGAGAAATGTACTGCACCAACTGCACCGTAAGTTGATGCTAGTGCATACGAATCAAAGAGATTGAATTTACCTAATCTTCGTAAAATTTGATAATGATTCAGTGTAAACAATAAAGAAAGTCCAATTGCTACAAACATTGGTACAAGCATATTTTCAAATCCAGTATTGCGCATCTCAAT
>CP054849.1:979376-1012616 GCA_044358425.1 Marine Group I thaumarchaeote
GGATCGATAAAATTTCAATTGATCGCCAAAATATTTTCAAGACATATGCTTGATTTTTTAAAATGGTTTATTGACTTCTCGGGTGAAAACATAACTTGCAATACCAACCATTGCAATAACAAATGCAAAAATTACTGCAACACTAATCAGTATAGGAACACCACCTTCAGAAACTCCTGTCATCAATTCTCTAACTAGCAAAATGGTGTAAGTAACAGGATTCAGTTTTGCTACCACTGCAAGCCAATCAGGTAATAATTCCAATGGGAATAATGCAGGACTCAACATGAATAATGGCATTCCAAGTAAATTGATCATTCCCCAAAACGTTTCTTGAGATTTTGCAGTAGCAGCTAAAGTAACAGAAATTCCCGAAAATCCTAATGAGAATAAAATTACAATTCCCATAATAGGAATTATCATCAGAGGATTTGGAAACGTAACACCAATTGCCAAAGCAATTCCAATAATCAAACTTGCTTGTAAAGCAGCAATTAAAGAAATTGCAGACATTTTTCCAATCGCAATTGCTGAACGTGAAATTGGTGAAGTCAATGCCTTATTCATAAAACCATACCTCCTATCCCATAGTGTGTTAACACCACCAAAAATACTAGTAAAAATTGCAGTTAAAATTATGACACCTGGAGCCATGAATTCAATATATTCACCTTCGAATCCCACGGACTGAATTAAAGGCTGAGTTTCTGAAAAAATATTTCCTACAACTATAATCCAAATTGCAGGTTGGATTAATCGAATTAAAACCCCACTTCGAGATTTTTTGTATCTCTTTAACTCTCTCCAAAAAATAGTGTATGCATCATAGGCTATCGTATTCATTGTCGTAATCTCTTCATTTTTGCATGTTCACGTCTTCTGTTAAATTTGGAATCATCATCTCGAATTTCATGACCAGTATAGGAGATAAAGACATCATCAAGTGTTGGTTGAGTTAAAGAAATAGATTTAATTTTGATTCCAAGGTCTGAAGATATTTGGAAAATTTTAGGAATTACTTCAGTGCCATTTGAAGTAAAAAGAGTTAATTTTGAATCATCTTCATTAATTTTTTTAATAAATTCAATTTTTTTAAGTTCTAGCAAAAAGGAATCATAATTACTATTACTTTCAATGACTAATGAGATTATTTCATTGCCTAGATCATTTTTCATATTTTTAGGAGTATCAATTACTTGAATTTTTCCATGATCTATAATTCCAATCCTATCACATAGACTATCTGCTTCTTCCATATAGTGAGTTGTAAGAAAAATTGTCATGTCAAATTGTGTATGAATTTTTTTAATGTATTGCCAAATTTTTCTTCTAGTTTGAATATCTAATCCAACTGTAGGTTCATCTAAAAACAAAACTCTTGGATGATGTAAAAGACCTCCAGCAATATCTAATCTCTTTCTCATTCCTCCAGAATATGTAACTACAGCTTCATCTTGTTTATCTGAAAGTTCAATTAAGTCTAAAACTTCATCAATTCTCTGATTGATTTCATTTTTTGGGATATGGTTTAATTTTGCTTGTAATAAGAGATTTTCACGCCCAGATAGATATTCATCAACAGTAGTTTCTTGTTGTACAAATCCAATACTTTCTCGAACTTGTTTTGGATTTTTTAATACATCAAAGCCTCCAACAAGGGCATTTCCATTTGTCGGTTTTAGCAAAGTAGTGAAAATCATCATGGTAGTACTTTTACCAGCTCCATTAGGTCCCAAGAATCCAAAAATTTCTCCTTTTTCAACTGAAAAAGAAATATTATTTACTGCAACTAAATCTCCAAATGACTTTGTTAGAGATTTTGTTTCGATAGAATACAATAACTTCAACTGCGGTGGGAATTATAAATTGCTAAGTATTCGATCAGATACGATCATACAAAATTTAAAAAGAGTATCTTAAAGAGATGATTTATGAAAGGATTATGTCAAAAATGTCACTCATCAAATGTAGAAATTACATTAGAGAATGGAAGTCCTGTTTGTGAGAAGTGTGCAAAAAAGTAAAAAATAATAAAAAAGAATTTTAAAGAATCATTCAATATTTTTGAATTCATCTTTAGTCATTCTTAAGATGATTTTTTCACCTATTCCCCAAATTTCTGATTTGGATAAAATTTTTGAATGCATCAAGCCATGGCTTACCTCAATTGATTCCAATTCATTGGTGTCTGGATGTTTGTGTAATCTTTTGACTTTACCAATTTTATGACTATCAATATCTACTACCGGAATTCCAGTTCTGACAGGAGGTCTACTAAGAAGTAGTTGCTCATCAGAAAATTTGTCGATGTAATCATGGGATAGGAAGTAATCTTTGTTGAATCCTTGATGGATGGTTACACCAGATACAGAAAGGGAATCTTGGTGAATGTGTATGTGTTTGACCTTTCCATATTGAATTCCTTCTCTATCAATTACTTTTTTTCCAGTAAAGGTATCAGCAGTGGCTATGTTTTCAGGCATTCCTTCTAATTTCACTGACATGTCTCATTATTGCTAAATTACCTTATCATATCAAATATCAGAAATTTCTATCAATGGGGTTAAATTACTTGACAGAGTATGATAGACATGGAAATTAAGGAAGAAAGATTTCGACCAATCTTAGTTACAAAGGGAAGAAAAACAGGAAAACCACATTCAGTGTGGTTAAGGGCTGTAAAGTATAATGAAAAAATATATTTTTCAAGACATCGTCCAGATGGGGATTGGTATCAAAATTCAATAGCAAATCCAGAAGTCAAAATACAATACAATAACATGGAATTTTCTGGAAAAGCTTTACCTGTAACAGATGAAAAACTAAATGAAAAGATTTCTCAATTAAAATATCCAGGAGAAGAAAGAGCTAATGAAAAAAGAGTAGCAATTGAAATTACATTAGATGACAGTATAAAATAAAAATTGTAAAAACAAAAAATTGATTTTACTTACAATACATCTTCATAAAGAATTGTTTGATTCTTTAGTTGTTTATCTAAGGTAGGCAAATATTTCATTATACAATAATTAACAAAATCACTAAAGGAACGAATTCTGTAATCAGATTCTAAGACATCACTGTGTTTGTCATAATATTGTTCTAATTTGTATAGAGTTCTTTTTTGAAGTGGCACCAATCTATTACGTTTAGTCACAAACTTGGGGGCAACAGAAAATTCTTCCCCAGGATCAGTATTTGATTCAGTTTCAGATTCACCCTGAAGGGAATTGAGTTCAATGGATTCTTGCATTTCAAAAACAAAAATTTTACTTGGTGCAGATTTAGGAAGTCCTGAGTTTTTGGAAATAATATCTACTACTTTTCGTGCCTGTTTATCAGACATTGCCAATTCAATTTTTGCAAGCATTGTGGATCTAAGAGTAGAACCTCCCACTCTGGAACCTTTTGATTGACTTACAAATTTACTATCTTCTAAATTTCGTTTATCGATAATATCTATGCCTAAAGCATCTAATTTTTCACGGATTGTTGGATAGTTTTTTCGATTGATGACAGCTTCAATTTTTTTCAATAATTTGTATAATTTTAGATGGCTTTAAACATAATCATTTTTTCACAACCACAATAATTGATTATCAGATGATAATCATTTGATAATCATTTAGTTAGAAAAAATCTAACCGTAAGATTCGAATTTAACTTCAAAACTGCCATCTTCACGTTTATTTTTTTCAGTGACAAAATTTTTGTTACTCAAATAATCCATTGTTCCATCAATTGTTCCTTGCCAACCACAAACATAGAAAATTGTATTTTCTTTGGTAATTTTTTCACCAACTAATTCTTCAAGAGCAGATTTACCACTATCAGTAGGTCTCAAATATTGTTCAATTCTACCTTTATGGCCAATCCATGAACGATTAGTCCACTCTTGTGGTCTACTGATTGCAGCTCTATATTTGAAATTCCACTTATCTTTACCCCTATCAAGACTTTCATTTTCTAAATCAGTCAAAAGTTGTTTGTAACTTAATTCATCAACATAACTTGCGCCATGCAAAACAACGATCTCTCTTTTGTCGTTGGTGTCATGAAGATGCTGTGCAAAACTGACAAATGGTGCCAATCCAGTTCCACCACCAATGCATACAATTCTTCTTGTGTCTTTTTCACCGTTTGGCAGTGTGTCATTAATTGTTAAATTACCAGCTGGTTTTGCCCAACTGATTTTATCACCTTCTTTTGCATTAAATAGTAAACTAGTTAGTCTTCCAGGAAGCGGTCGTCTAACCCATCTAATTACAAATTCAAAGAAATTTTTGTTTTGAGGGGAAGATGTTATAGAATATGCACGATTCACAATTTTACTATCCAAAGGCAATCCAAGGGTTAGAAATTGACCTGCTTTAAAATCAGGAAATTCTTCATCAGGAGTTACACGAAAAATTCCTAAATCCTCTCTCAATAACTGAGTGTAGGTAATGGTACCATTTTCCACGCTATGGTTTCTCCCAATCTGTCAAGATAGAATGGACTTTTTCTATTATTGGATCATAAGATATTCTAGGTTCAGTACTTACAAGTAATAATTTTCCTTTAAACGGAATAGTGACCAAAGTTACATGATCATATTCAGTAAAAGTTAATCTCTCCTTACCTAAACGGAATGTAAAATTTTGTGCTTTTCTCCACCTCTCTAATGTATAATGAATAGACATTCCAACTTCATGATCAGCTAAAAGAGAATCAAGATTATCTCTTTGTGCACTGTGTAGTATTTTGGATTTATCATTAACAAATGCTGCAAAACGAATTTGATTATCAGAATCTATTATTTTGGAACAAAGTTTTTCATAATTTGGTTCAGTGATTATTTCTTCAGCCATTCCCATTCAGGTCTCTCTTCATAATCTTTGTCATCATCCATCTAACATCAAGAATTATTTGATTTGTCTTTGTTAGATGATTGCATGTAGTCATTTGGAGTAAACTTAAACTCCTCCTCCTCAGAGTAAGCCTCTTCAGCATGTTCACTGATATCTAATCCAATGTCTTCCTCTTCAGGTCCAACACGAATTCCAATAAGATGTTTAATTAATTGTAATAATACCCAAGTTCCACCAAATCCCATTACAGCTGCTACTGCAATACCTACTGCTTGAATCCAAATTTGATCATAATTACCATAGAGTAATCCATCAACACCAGATGGGTTAATCAAAGTACTTGCAAATATTCCAATTCCAAGTGCACCAACAATTCCTGCAATACCGTGTACAGAACTTACATCAAGGGCATCATCAATCTTTAGTCTGTCTCTAATGAGTACAACTCCACCATAGGATAGCACACCAATTGCAATAGCAAGAACAAATGAATGTTCAACACTAATGTATCCAGATGCAGGAGTGATTCCAGCAAGTCCAGCAATTGCACCGTTAATAGTTGCAACAATTGATGGTTTACCAGTTCGCATCCATGACAATCCTGCCCAAATTAAAGCAGAAACAGAAGAAGCTAAGTGAGTTACAATTACAGTATTTCCGGCTACACCACCTGAAGCCAATGCACTACCGGCATTAAATCCAAACCAACCTAACCACAATAAAGAAGAGCCTAAAACAGCTAGAGGTATACTGTGCGGAATATTGATTGCTGGACCGAAACCACGTCTTTTTCCAAGTACCAGTGCTGCGGCAAGTGCAGCCATTCCAACAGTAGTGTGAATTACAATACCACCAGCAAAGTCAACAACACCTAGTTGTGCTAACCAGCCACCACCCCAAACCATGTGAACGATTGGGTAGTAGATTAGCATTGACCATGCAGATATGAATATAATGAAAGAACTGAATTTCATTCTTTCAGCAATAGTTCCTGTTAGTAATAATGGGGTAATACATGCAAACATCAACTGGAATTTAACAAAGAGCACTCCAGGTATACTAGGAGCATATTGTTCTAAAGGTGCATCCCAAGGAATTCCTTTCAAAAAGGACCAATCAAGATTACCTATCACACCAGTAGTAGAAGGACCAAAGGATAAACTAAAACCAAAAACAAACCACATTACACTAAGTAATGACATTCCGAAAAATATTTGCATAAAAATTGAAACTACATTTTTCTTTCTCAATAAACCAGATTCAAACAATCCCAATGCAGGGATCATTAACAATACTAAACATCCAGCAATTAGCATCCATGCTGTATCTCCAGTATCTATCATAATTATAATGAAATCGAGTTTTTGCATTTAACAGTTTTCTAATTTGATTTACATTGATAATCAAAAGATATACAATTTCTAAATTATTATTTACTTTAACAATGAAAAATAATTATGTTAAAACTTGAAATCATACTTGCAGAAAATGATGTAATGAACATCAGTGAGGGATTAAAAGAAATAGGAATTGGTGGACTAACAGTTATGAAAGTCAGAGGAAGAGGTGCAAAAATTGCAGCCGAAATCCATACATCAAAAGGAATGGAAGTCTTTGTTCCTCATTTTGCAGACAAATATCGATTAATGGTAGTAATACCAGAATCAAAAGAAGAAAAAACTGTAGAGATAATTAAGAAAAACTCTAGAGAAGGTAAAATATTCATTTCACAAATATTACGTGCAATTGACATTAAAACAGGAAATGAAGGTGAAGAGGTAATCTAGAATGAAATTATCATTTGAGAAAATTAAATCTTCCAAATTAACAAAAAAAGACTACCTAAAAATCCCAATTATAGCAGGAATTATTGCAATTCCACCAGTTTTAATGACATATTGGACAATGGGATAAGGTAATTGAAATGAGTTTATTATTAATTACAAAAAGAGGGACTGGTAAAAAACTAGTAAGTGAAGATGTCGATTATAATTGGGCAGGAGACAAATTTAAAGAATTTCAAGAAAAAACAAAAGAGCATATTTTTTTCAAAAAAAGAAAAAAAACAATCATCTCATCAGCAAGAGGAACACAAACAAAGTATTTAGAAAAAGCTGAAGAAATGATTCCCAAACCAAAACAAGCTTACATCACCATAAATAGAGGAACAAAAAGAATTTTAATTGATTTAAAATGAAAGCAGAAAAAATCATACCACAATTAAGTAAATCAAAAGTATTTTTAGTGAAATTAAGTTTTGCAGCTTTAGGAATGTCTCTAATTGGATTATACTTGTTTGCAGATTACATCTAAATTAAAAATAAAAAAATTAAACTAAATGTACTACAGTAGAAATTCCACGTTTGTCAATCTCCACATCATTTTCAAATTCACCTAGTGTAACAGTAAATGAAATAACATCTCTAGGTTTTGCATTTTCTGCATGGAGTTTTAGATGGATATCTAATTCATCAAATTCACCAGTTGGTAAATCAGTTTCTTCCAAATATGCACCACATGTGGATTCAATTCTAAATCTATCATCCTTAAAATGGTAACCAAGTTTTAATTTTCTATTTTTTCTAGGATGTCCTTTGACTACAACATCAATTACACCAGGTTTTGTTTCAGTGTATCCAGATTTTTGATTTATAAAAACTCCAATTTCCAGAGGCTTACCTGCAGTGGATTCTGCCATTTTTTGAATTCCATCATTCATAATTACATCTACTGCTTTGATGGATTGTGCGACTTTTGCTAACCATTCATTTGTTCTAGCGATAGTTGCTTGAATTCCTGCACGTCTTCGTTTATCTTCATCTTCTGGTAATTTGTAATAATCAACCCAAGCCTCATAATCATGAGAGATATCTTCAATGAAATCAATACATGTACGCTTGTACTCATTAGGATCATCAGTTCTTTCAGACTCATCACCTGTTCTCAATCCATCATAACCTTCAGGCATTGCCATACACTAAATCAATTATAGTTGTAAAAAAACCAATCTTGATAAAAAATAATGATTAATCAATATTTTCCAGTACATACTAGAGGGTTTTTCAAGTATCACGATATACTGAATAGTAGATGGTGCTTCTTTGGATAGGAATTGCAGTTGGGGTTATAATTACAACAATACTGATTGTTAAAGCTGTAAAGACACCTTCTCGTGATGTTATGGGAGTGGAATTACAATGCAAAAAATGCGGTTCTAAGACTAATGGATTAAAATGTCCAAAATGTGAGGACAAATCTCAAACATTCGGAGTTTGATTAAATAATTTCTTTTTTAAAAAATGGCTTTTCTCTATCCGTAACGGAGGCTATATACTCTTTTTTTAGTGATAATGCACTTTGCTGTCATTGATCTTGTCTTTTGGTGTAGTGATAGTTCTATCTGATCCTTTACAATAATTTTTTCCTTTGAAATGCTTGTGAATTTTAATTTTGGCCATCTTGACACTGTCAATCCCATAGGCTCCGTGATGTTCTGATATTTCCTCACTAACAATGTGACAATTTATGGCCACATTACACCACTTACACATTATTTTCATTTTATCGTCTTTCATGTTATTTTGTGTATTAATGATTATAATAGGAATTGTTCAGATAAAATTAATGATATTTACAGAATTAATTACAGATTTACAAAATGACTTAAAAAGAGAATTAGCACAAATTAGATTTTTAATTAAAAAAAATCCAGGTTTAGGCTACAACAGAATAGTAGAAATTGGAAAAGAAGTAGGTAAGAAATACAACATCAAACTAATTGTGAATTTTCCAAAAGAAGGAAGAATTGAAGAATATGAAATGTATGGAAAAAGAGATCTTAGTTTAATTGTAGATTATGATCGAAAAAGATTTCCAATGGATAGAGAAATAATAAAACAAAAAGCAATTGAGATGTTAGGAGATGTTAAAACAGAGGATGCATACATGTATGAAAATAAAGAGGGAGTCAGAGTGTTCACAGACGATTGGAAAATAGATATCTTACCACATTCAGTACATATTTGGACTGATTTTGATGAGAACGTAACAGCATTTTGTAATTGGTTAATGGAAAATGCATATGAAATGAAGAAAAAATAATTATTTTATAGATTTTCTAATTGTTCAAGTAAGGATTCAGCTTCAGAATTTTTTGGATTCAGTTTTAAAATTCTTTTACAGCAATCTATTGCTTCATCTTTTTGTTGCAATGCCAAATGAACATTGGTTTTGAGAGTTAGCATTTCAATGTCATCAGAATTTAATTGAAAAGATTTTTCAAAATAAGGCAATGCTTTTTTTGCATCATCGACAATAAAGTAGATACTTCCCATAATGAACATAAAATCAGAGTCTTCAGAATAATCAGGTTCGAGACTTTTACCAAATGCTATTGCATCATCATATTCCCCATCTTTAACTAATTTCTTTAATTTGCGCTTTGGTTGCTTGAATAAGCCAGCCATCAGTTATTCTCTAATTATACCAAGCTTCAGGTTCTGCGCCAGAAGAAGTATTACTTTGACGAGGTTGTGGTACTTTCATAATTCCTTCTTTGATCAAGAATTGAATTCCTTGAATGAAAGAATTATCATCAATTGTTCCGTCAGCCCACCATCCAGCATTATTTTTAATCCAAGATGGGATTTCGTCAGAACCTACACCAGTTCCCTGAGTAGTTTTTGGTATTTTCATAATTTTCTCTTTGATCAAAAATTGAATTCCTTGAACAAATGAATTGTCATCAATTGTTCCGTCAGCCCACCATCCAGCATTGTTTTTAATCCAGGATGGGATTTTTTCAACAGGCTTACTTCCATCAGATGCAAAAATTGGAACTTCAATTTCTAAATAATCAGATGCAGATGATGGTGCAATTCCTTCAGGTGATAAACCATAAACCCAGATTACATATTTTGCAGTTCCAGGATCTTCTTTAACAATCATATCCATTACATAAACACCAGATGGAGAATACAAGAAAGGTCTACCATCATCTTGAGCAAGTGAACGTAACGGTTTCATGTTATCATCAACAGTAAAGAAATCAAATTGAACCTGGTTCAAAAATTCTGTATCATCATATTTACTGATGAATTTAATAATCCAAGACATCTCACATCCTTGAACAGGATCTTCAGGTCCGTAAAATGCATGTATTTGATAATCAAAATTAGTAGTTGGTTTTTTGATAGAAACTTCTTTTTCATAATTAGTATCACAACCTTGTGCTGCAAAAGTGTCCTCAGTTGGAATAATTCCATCAAATGGACTTGAAGTCATATTTTCTTCGTATTTTAATAATTCAAATCTATATTCTGGTGGAGGTATTCCTTCAGAAACGTGCGTATATGTTGCACCTTTCACAGGGAACGGGAAATCATCAACTATCCAAACTTGACTTACTGCACCACCTGTTTTCCAGCCTACAATAATTGTATCCCAAGTTCCAGATTTTATTGTCAAACTTTCAATTGCCATTGGTACAACTTGTTCACCACCAATGTTTCCAATCTTTCCCCAAGATTTTGCATCAAATGCTTTAGGACCTTTACCACCTGAACTTCCATCAGATGTTGCAAAAGCAGATAACCATGCAACAGAAGATTTGAATGCACCACGGTAAATTCCTAAATCTTCACTTCCACCAGTTGGTTCTGGAGCAATTTTTCCTAACTCCATAGTTCCAACTAATACTTTGTTACCATCAAAGACAGCAACTTCAGCTAACCATTTTGTTTCAGTACCAACAGTGATGTCACCTTTAATCCACATATCGAGTTCAAACTTTGCACATTCCTTGTAATCTACATGACACATTGCATATGAGAAAAAGTCACCTTTTTTGAGACCTTCACCAGCATACCAAGTAGTTCCTGGAGGATATTCATCAGAACTAACACCTCCAGATTGGAATTGTGCAAATGCAGATGTAGGCAAAAATGAGGTTACTACCAAAATCGTCATTAATCCTATAATTAGAGGCGAATGTTTCAAGTCTAAAAAAAATTGTCCAAACGGATAGTTAAACGTTATTCAAATTCCCAATAAATGCCAAAATATATCATAAATTTCAGTGTAAATAGGCAAATATAGAGGAATATTCAAAAAAAAATAGAAATGTGTGAATGTTCCAAAGTACACTTGTTTGAAGTTGAGTTCAAATTAGATGGAATGACAGTAGTTCCTACTCACAAAAATTGCGGTTTTGGATTAGATGAGAAACAAGCCGACAAGTTCCAAAAAGAACTAGTAAAGTCTTGGGGCTTTGAGCAAGAAGAAGATTAAATAAAAATAAAAAATTAGATTGTAAATAGTTGTTTAACTCATTTGTGAAACAGCTTCTTTACAAACATCAGTGTTGCATTTGCAATCTGCACTGCATATACAGGCTCCTTGCATTGCACAATCACATGAGTAATCTGGATCTCCGCTATCAGCTTCGCATCCACATGCTTGATCTACCATGATAAGACATCATTGAACTTGTTTTAAAAGGTTAGTACAAAGTAAGAGATTATTAAAATTTTAACGTAAAGATAATAACAAAAATAGAAAAAGTCACGGGAAAATTATTTTAAATTATTAGAAATTAAAGTTGAAGATAATAAAAAATATTCATGATAGAAATTTTGAAAAAAATAAAAAAATCAAATTAGCTTTGAGAAAAAGTCTCAAGGATTTGACTACAGCTAATTTGGATAGTTTCTGCATGATGTAAAAGCAGATTAGTTTCAGATTCAATGTCAAAAGCAATTTTTAGTAAATGTATAAGATCCTCTCTTTTATTCAATTCATCTTTTATTGAAATAAAATTTTCTTTATTGATATATCCCAAATAAAAATAACAGTCAGAAAGCATTGAATTTTCAATGAAATAATCATATTTTTTTTGAATCAATTCAGAATGATTATTTTGTTCAATCATATCAGAAAACCCAATTGAAGATTTCAGCATACGTTCTAACAATGTAGGGGTTGCTCTTTCAATACCAATAGTTTGAAGAATATTAGAAATATGATTATTGACAGAATTTTTTGGAAATTTCCGAAGTGAATCAAGCATATGTGAAGGGCTGGAAGAATTGTGATTCAAAGAAGATATGGCATCAGCCAAATAGTAGCAAGCACATTTTTGCCAACATGCGGCAAAAGGATCCTCATTTTGAATTGCATCTTTAGTTTTTTGACAACAAAACATAGATTCAATTAAAGAATTTTTTGCAAAATCAGAAAATAAAGAATCGCGTTTTTCAGAAATTTTAGAAAGAAATATTTTCAAATTCCATGATTCATCTTGAATAATTTTTAATTTATCATATTGAAGAAGTTTTTTTGTATTTGTTTCAGATAAAGATGAGTGATGGATTGTAATGATATCATTCTCAAATGAAATGATCTGATTATTTGAGGGATTTTCATCAAAAACCATTAGATCGTAATCACAGGAATCAAAAAAATAATCTAAATTTCGACATCCCCCTAATCCAATAGGAAAATTATCTAATCCCTGATTTTCAATAAATTTTTTTAAATCCATATATTCTCACACAGTATTTTTTGTATAAAGGAATCAAGTTACAAAGTTTTACAACTTTATTCAAACTCAAAACATTTCCTTTAAATTATGATGAGGTAGTTTTTGAACAAGCTCCTATAGTGTAGTCCGGTTAAGCATTTTGGCTTCTCAAGCCAAAGACTCGGGTTCAAATCCCGATGGGAGCACTTGAATAATTCTGGTTATTGGCTTAAATAACAAAATCACAAATCATATTTCATGGGTTTAAAAAATATCAACTTAAAAGAAGAATATCGTTCTGATGTGGATGATATTGTTGCAGAATTCTTTTTCCCATGCTTGAGTAATTGCATCGAATATGACAGATGTGTAAATTATCTATCAATTCAGGCATTAGCTACAATATCAATGGCATTTGATAATTTCAGTTCAGGTAAATCAAAATTAAGAATGATCACAGGGCACAGATTCAAAACAGACGATTTGAATTTATTTGCAAAATTATTTTCTGAAAAATTTACAAAATCATTTGAAGGAAAATTTATCAAAAATAGTAAAATTCAGAAATTACAAAACATTGTAAATAATGGACAAATTGAATTAAAAATTGCCATTCCAAATTCAGAGAGAATTGCAGACGCATTTTCTGAGAGAATTGGAATTTTCATAGATGAGGAAGATGAGCAAGTAGCATTTACAGGAACATCAAAAGAATCATTTTCAACACAAACAAGGGATTTTGAATCAGTGGATGTTTTTACATCATGGAATGATAAAACAAGAGTTGAAAGAAAAAGAAAAGATTTTGAAGACCTATGGCAAAATAAAACAAAATACGTAGAAGTGTGTGATTTTATGTATGCTGAGGAAAATAATCTTTTGAAATATTCAACAAAGTGGGTTACAGAAATCTAAAATTCAAAATTCCCGTCTAAACGGCTTTTATTTTCTAGGAAGTTCATTTTATTGATTTTATAATAAATTACTTCACCACGTCTTTCAATTACTGCAATTATAGGCTCTTTTCCCATTTGAGTAATCTCATCAATCTTTTTTTGTAATGCGCCCATCTTCTCTTGTTGCCCTTCATTAAGACCAAAAATCAAGAATTTGGCACCCTTCTCACCGTAATGGCCCCTTTCATAAACTCGGAAATCAGAACCAAATCCAAATCCGTCTTTAACAACATATCCTCTAGTCTTTAGATCTCTAAATATCAAAAATTTCGTTAGAATCTCAGGATTTGTTTTTTGACAAATATTCATAAAAGTATCAAAATCAATTTGTTTTTTATTTTTCTTTAGAAATAATTTCCGAGTGTATAACAAATACAATGTTTCAAAAGACTTGAGAAATAATTTCCCTTGATCAATTTCACCAAATCCCTTTTGCTCAAGATCATGGATCATCTTATTTTCAGAAATACAGGCTTGATCTAAAATCAAGTCTCCTCTAACTTCAATGGTCTCATCCATATTATTGTGAAAAATGGAAGATTTCCATATAAGCATTGGAAATATGAGTAAATTGCTACCTATCGTTAAAATATGGGCGTTCATGGTTGAGATTATCATGCATGGTGCAAACTATAGAGACGGAACAGGTCAAGTATTCACAAGAAAGGAATACATCAAAGGAAAACCTCAAATTAAAATTGCAAAATTCCAAGGTGGTAAAAGAAACACATACGAATATTGTGTTCAATTATTGATGAATGAACGTCTTCAAATTAGACATATGGCTATTGAATCAACTAGATTGGCAGCTAACAAAACACTAGAAAAAACAACTGGTGAATCAGGTTACTATTCAAGATTAAGAATTTATCCACATAATCTCTTAAGAGAAAATAAACAAATTGCCACTGCTGGTGCAGACAGAGTTTCAGAAGGTATGAGAAGATCATGGGGCAAAGCAACCAGTTTAGGGGCAAGAGTAAGACAAGGACAATGCATCATGGAATTATACGTTAATGGAGAAACACACCTAAACGCAGCAAAGAAAGCACTTCACGGAGCATGCGTAAAACTACCAGGAACCCCAACAATCAAAGTGATTGAATGGAACAAACCATCACCATAGACTTTCTAAATCAGATTTCTTATTTTCAATAAATTTTAAAAAATCTTCAAATTCTTGTTTTGTAGGATCACGTTTGAGAATTCTTTTAGTTTGGTAGAAAAAAGTATTGTATAGTCTACCAACTATAATCCCTAATGCAAAGGATTTGGAATCATCAATTGTAGAAAGAGATTTTATCAATTCTTTAATGTCATTTTGATTTGAAATGCTATCATGTATTTTTTGTTCAATTTTGTTTAAAAGAACTTCATCCATATACTACTAAAGCAATGAAAGCTTAAAAACGCTTAAATCTGCAAATTCAACCCTTTGAATTGTTGCAGTTATAGTACAGTCTGGTTAGTACTCGTGCTTGCCAAGTACGTGACCCGGGTTCAAATCCCGGTAACTGCACCATCTATTGATTTTTAGGAATTAATGCATTTTTTATGATTTCAAGTGCATCATGAGCCTTTTCAGGTCTAGGTAATTGAATTGCAATTACATTGTCTTGACCGTATCGGGATTCTGGTGAATTAAGTACAAGCATAGAAGTATTTGCTAAAACTTCAAAAAAGTTCAAATCAGTTTTTCCATTAACAAGAAACTTTTCTGAAATATTACCTACTGAAAAAGTCAAAACAATTTCTACAAATGCATTTCCCAATCCATCTTGTAAAATGTTTAGATCAGTATTAACAGAAAAAGGTTGACCCTCAATTTTTGCACGAATCAAACCATATTTTTCTTCATCAATTACAATACAAGGAGTTTCTTTTCCCTCAAAATCAAAAGTAGTAATACCATCATGGACACTATCTAACATTTTTTGTAATTCATCAGACATCCTCTTTTTCCTCCAATGCAGGAACAATTCTGTCACTTGCTTTAACTAAGAACGGGGAAATGAATGCAGTAATTATCGATATAATACCAACTAGAGGGAACAAGAATGCAGATACTGCACCAATATCAACTCCAACTTTTACAATTACAATTGAGAATTCACCACGAGGAGCTGCTAATGTAAATGCTGAACGGAGTGCTTTTCCACGTTTTTGTCTGAAGATAAAATTACCCAACATGTTTCCACCAAATTTCATACCAGTAGCAACAGCAATCAGAGCAATTGCAATGAAAATATAATTTTCAAGTTGTGAAACATCCATCAAAGCGCCTACAGATATGAAAAATATGGCCACAAACATGTCTTTGATTGGACTGGAAAGTAATTTTGCAACTTCAGCAGATTTTGATTCAGCTACCAATACGCCAGCTAAAAAGGCACCAATTGCAACAGACAATCCTACAATATTTGCCAATAAGGCATAGCCAAAGCACACACCAAGAACACTAAGGAGTAAGATTTCACGATTTTCAGCAGCTGCAACTCTATCAATTAAACCAGGAACTATTCTAGTTCCAATAGTAAAGGTTCCAACAATAAGCCCAATTGCAACTAATACAACAACTATGATGGATTCTATAGATACAGATCCAACTAAAGCAACAGATTGTAGAGTAGAAATTAAAATCACAGCAATTACGTCTTCGACAATCAAAATACCTAAAACAAGAATAGATGATTCTTTTTTGATTTTTCCCATCTCTTCTAAAATTTTAACAATAATGGCAGTACTAGAAATCGATAAAGCTGCTGAAATAAACAACGCATCCATAAATTGTAAACCAAGTGCAGTTGAAGCATAAAATAAAACACCTAATGTAGAAAATAGTCCCAGTGTACCTACACCAACAGATACTTTTCCAATTGACTTGATCTTTGCATATGGGAATTCAATTCCGATAACAAATAGTAATAAAATTACACCAATTTCTGAAAACAAATGCAATGCAGAAATATCTGATAAAATTCCAACACCATCTAACATTTCAGACGGGGAATTATTTTCAGGCAAAAGCCAAGTCCAAAGAGGAGACAATGGACCAAGAAGCATTCCTGCAAACAGATATCCAATTATCAAAGGTTGTCTAATTTTGAAAAATGCAAGTGTAACAATAGAACCGATAATCATGATAAATGCTAAATCAGTTACAAAACTTGTATGGGGTAATTCAGGGGTAACTTGTTCAATCAAAGTGTTAACAGTAGAATTTAGAGAATTTTGAATTGTACTAGAATCCAATTGTAATAAAATATTTTGCATATTATCACTGAACAAATTTCATTAAAAAGTGATTACGTGGTTAAAATTTAGAATAATAATTATCAAAAAATCAAAAAAATGATTATCAAAAGATTAGCAATTTGAAACTTCTTTATGCCTAGTTATTTTAGTAAAACTGCAGAGTGATGAGTAGGTCAGCAGATTAGGATTAAGATGAAGAGATATGACCTGGGGTAACTGACTGCAATTATGGTTACATTGGCATAACCCAATTATTAATAGTACGGTACCGTACTGTACTATATGATTCAATGCGAATATTGTGCAAGAGGATTCATTGAGACAACTAATGGTCTTGCTGAGAAGACATTTCATGAATTACTTCATGAACCAGAAGTTGTAAACAAGTGACTCTTTACATTTTTTATTTTAAACCTAAATTTTTTATTCTTAGTTTCTTAATTCATCATATATGGTTTCTAAGACAAGTAAGAAAAAAGTTGTAAAAACAGTCAAAAAACAACCAAGTCCTGCAGCAGTATTAAAAAAAGTTTCATCAGTTTCAGACTCTAACAAAGCATTACAGAAGGAAATTAAAGTTATGTCAAAGATATTTGGGGAAAATCAAAAAGTCCTAGTTTCTATGAAAGGAATGATTGACACATTAACATCAACATTAGAACATATTCAAAAACAATCTAAACAAATCAACATTATAGAAGACGATACTCAAAAATTGTATGCAGGATTAAATCAAGTTAGAACACAATCTAATTTAATAAGTAAAATAAACAATCAAACTGAAAAATTAGAAAATGAATTAAGTAGAATTTCAGAAATACAAAAGAAATCAAAACCTCAAGAAATATCTCAAAAAGTTGAAGACAGTATGAATTCAATTTCAAATAATTCACAAATGATCATAAAAATTGCACAAAGAATTGACGAGGTTAGAGATGACTTGAGAGAAGTCTCTGGAAAAACAAATTCATTTTTAGAAATTAGCTCAGAGATGAATAAACTCAAAGAAAATATTGAAGAAATTTCTGGAAAAACAGAAAACATCAATGCAAGTAATCAGGTGGTTGAAAGTCTAAAACAAGAATTTGAGAAAATAATCGAAGGAATAACAGACGCATCAACGGTAAATGCAGAATTAGAAGCAATCAAAATTTCAATTGATGCAATATCATCAAAAGCCTCAAAAATTGATTCGTTGGGAGGTGTGATAGAGGGACTCAAGCAACAATTTGAAACAGTCGCATCAACGGTAAGCTCTAGTGATGCAATAAGCTTAGAATCAGTTAGAGAATTAGGTGGCAAAATTGATAAAATTGAAACTGAGATTAGTTCACTAGCAAAAAGGGCTGATTCTACTGCATTTGTGGGTGAAAATCTAAAAGTAGTTCAAGAAGATTTCTCAAATTTCAAATCTAATGTTTATGATAAAACAAACAATATTGAACAAAAAATTGTTTCAGTATCTGACACACTAAAGAGACAGGAAGCATCAACTGAAGAATTCCATAAAAAATCAGAAAAACTCTTTGAAGAAATACAATCAGTTAGAAATGTTACAAACAAGGCTTCCAGTGATTCTTCAAAAGAAATTATGGCCCTACTGAAACTATCAGAGTATCAATCAAACATTAGGATGAATACAGAATCAAAATACGGTGATGCAAAAGATATTGAAAAAATGGCAAAACTTACAACTGAAATTGTAAATTTGTTTGATAAAATTTCAATTGAATCAGGTGAAAAAATACCCTTACCACACGAGGTAAGACAATGGGCAGTCAGTAAAATGCTAGATTGTGCAGATAAATGGGAGATAAGATTTAGTGACGTCTATTCAATTTTAACAAATGCTATTGGCAGAGATATGTTAAAAGAATCAATTAGAATTCAACAAGTAAGAGATATCTACGGAATTAGAGCAGTAGATGAAATTAGAAATGATCTAAATATTTCTTAGACACCGATTGAATCAGATTCTTTAAGTTGTGTTCTCTTTCGTTTTAATGCAGAAAATATTCCAATTATCACTGCAATCCAAATAATACTAGAAAAAACATTTGCAATACTGACATACATGTATGGTGTTGCATCCATAATATTTTGTCGGAGTAAATCAGCTCTGTTGTTAATATCCATCATCCCTGTGTGATATGCTGAATTATTTGGTGGAATTGCAGAAATCTCATTAACACTTACAAGCATGGCATCCACATTATTTTGAATTCTGATGAAGTTGGTTGATTCAGTTGCAAAAATCCATACAGGATTCTTTGAAATAATTTGGCTTTGTGTATCAGTAGTTTCAGGTAATTTTTCTAATAGAGGCGCCATATCTAATTGAATTGCAATTAGATGTGCACGAATAACTTCTGGGTCAGATGAACCTATTATCCCGTCAAAATGACCTCTAATTCTATCTAGAGGATAGATATCTGAATTATATCCATTAATTGCCATAAATCCACCAAAAATTATCAATCCTAAAATTCCAACCATGGATAGTTTGTAAACAGTATTTGCCATTTTCTCTTTCTTCGTCATTTTACGTTGTTCACTTGATTTATTTCTTTTAAATCGAGTATGAGAGAGACTCATGTAAGCAATAAAGAAAAATCCAATAGTTTGAATTGCAATAATCGGAACAAATACAGGATTATTTGAAAAGATTGAGATAAAAATTGCAAGTATACCATAAACACCAAAAAATATTTCCAAAAGAGTTGTTTGTGTAAAAGGTAAATTGTATGCCTTTCCTTTCCAGTCATCTTCTTTTTTGATTATACCATATTTTGGAGTTCGAAGAAATTCATTTTTTCTACCAAAGACAGCATCAAAAACTGCAACAGTGTTATTGACAGACATACCAGCATTGTAAACCAATAATGCAGGAAGTAACTTTGCTTTAGATTTCCACGACTTCCCATACATATTTTGAATAATCAAAATATATGCACCAGGACCCATTGCAAGATAAGTTGCAAAGGTAATGATAGGTAGAAAACTTACAACATAAAGATTAACTTGACCTGCTAAAAGAATTGGTAATGCCAAAAATTGAATTAACATTAATGGATAAACAATATGACGAGTTAATTGAACAAATGCTTGTACTTTAGTTTCAACAGAAATTTTACGTTTTGCAGTGATGTCATAAAGCAACTTTGTAGCACATTGAATTGAGCCTTTTGCCCATCGAAATTGTTGTCTTTTTGCAGCATTCATTTGAGCAGGAAGTTCTGCATCAACTACAATATCAGGCAAAAACACACATTTCCATCCTTTCATCTGGGCTCTATAACTCAAATCAAGATCTTCAACTAAAGTTGCAGTATGCCAACCACCTGCATCCTCAATACAATCACGTTTCCAAATTCCAGCAGTACCATTAAAGTTCATAAACAAATTGGAATCACTTTTTGCCTTTTGCTCAATTAGAAAATGAAAATCAAGACTAAGAGCTTGCACTTTTGTGATGGTGGAATAATTTTCATTTACATGACCCCAACGACATTGAATCAAACCAATATTTGATTTTGAAAAATGAGGAATTGCTTTTTTAAGAAACCATGTTGGAGGAATAAAATCTGCATCAAATATTGCTACAAGCTCCGTATCAGTAATTTGCATTGCATATTTGAGAGCACCTGCTTTGTATCCCTTTCTTGTTCCACGTCTAATATGTTCAATTTGGAATCCCTGTGTTTTGTAATAGTTCACAGTTTTTTCAAGTAAATCAACAGTGTCATCATCAGAATCATCTAAAACCATAATATTCATTTGATTTTTTGGGTAGTCCAAATTACATACTGCATCTACAAGTCTTTTGGCAACATACTTTTCATTGTAAATTGGAAGTTGAATTGTTACAGAAGGGGTTCCCAAATCAACAGTTTCAATTGATTTATTTCGTTTGTTTGCAAGAAAAACAAGATAGTAAAAATTACAAGTATATGCAGTAATCAAAATAGCAGAAATAATAAACAAATCAAATACTAATGCAATGAAAGGATTTCCAGCCATCTTTAGCTGCTCAAAAGTAGTTATCGCTATTTATAGTTGCAATAAATGCAATTATTTTTGTTCATAGATTTTGATTGCTTGTGGAGGACATACACCTTCGCATGCAAGACAGAAAATACAATCAGGTTCTTTTGACATCAATGGTTTTTTATCAGATGCAGGATTTCCTGGAGAATCAAACCATTCGTAAACTCCAACGGGACAGGCTTCTATACATCCACCATCTGCAACACAAATATCATAATCTACTGAGACAAATTCTCCCCAAATACCCATAATTCCATTACTGGTACCTTTACGACCCCAAGTTTTGATAGTATGTTCTGCAGCTTCATAAACAGCAGAAGGTTTCATTTTTGATTTGTACTCAACATCAATTGGTCCAGGTTTTGCACCATCTGGAATTTCAATAGATGCATCGTCTTCTTCTTCTTCCTCATCTGTTGCTTCAATTGGTTTTGGTTTTGCACCAAGAACAATTTTTGCCAAAGGAGTTAGTTCCTCTAATCTTTGAATTGCATTTAGTTCGGGAATCTTTTCACTTTTTGCCAAATAAGAAATCATCTTATCTGCCAAAATTGTATTTCTCAAAATAGTATCAATTACCATTTTTGCAAAATGGTCTGCTTTCTTTCTATAATCTTTAACCCAATTAGGATCTCCAAATTTCTCAATTGGAAATACCTGATAAATTATATCAACAACTTCTCCAGTGACAATTTCTACTGTTACAGATAAATCAACTTCTTCGTATCCTTTCTCATCAGGATCTTCCATGTTTTGTTCTTTCCAACGATACGTAGCGTAAATTCTATCTGCATACATATCCATTTCAAATGCTTTTTTCAAACCATCGTGAACAGATTTAATTTCATTTGGTTCCTCAAGCACTATAGGTAATCGGTATAAACCAAGTTTGAATCCATGTAATGGGTATACTCCACGCTTTGCAGTTGGGGCTTCCATTGACCAGACCCGATCTTTTAAAAGTAATGACATCTGTTTTTTGTTAGTAGAATTTAGTTAAAAACGTTATCAGTCATCATCTTGAGGGCAGGTTAATTCCCTTAATTCAGTATATTTTTTCTCCATGGCATTTGCATGAAGTTGAACATCAGATAGATCATAGGAATCTTTAGAAAAATACCATCTAATTGGAACCCAGTGTCCAATTCCATCCATATCATGAATCATTCCCTTATCAGCCTTAACTTTGAGAGTTTCATCAATAGAAGTTTCTTTAATTTCCAAGCCTCGTTTGGTTTTATCTTCTAAAATTATTGCTGAATTTCCATCTTTTATAAAATAAAAAGTTCCTTTTTCAAGAACGGGTAAATCTAAAAGCAATTTATTTTTCCACAGGATTTCCTATCATGTTACCCCATTCAGTCCAGGAGCCATCATAGTTTCTTACCTTTGGATATCCAAGTAAATATTTTAAAACAAACCAGCTATGCGATGAACGTTCACCAATTCGACAATAACAAATTACATCTTTGTCAGGGGTTACACCTTTTGGTTCATAGTTTTGTCTTAGTTCTTCAACTCCTTTGAATGTTCCATCAGCATCATTTACAGCAGTTGCCCATGGAATATTATTTGCTTCAGGAATATGTCCACCTCTTTGTGCATGTTCCATAGGATATTCTGGCGGAGCTGTTATTTGACCTGAAAATTCTGCAGGTGAGCGCACATCAACCATCACAGTGTCTTCTTTTCCAATTCCTCTACTAACATCAAATAGATATGCACGTAAGCCCTCATCAGGTGGTTGTGCAACGTATTGTGATGAAGTAATTTGTGGCTCATCAGTAGTGTAATCACGATTTTCTAATTCCCATTTTTTTCTACCGCCATTCATTATCTTTAGATTTTCATGTCCATAAATTTTGAAAACCCAAAAAACAAAAGCTGCAAACCAATTATTGAAATCACCATAAAGAATAACTTCAGTGTCAGCAGTGATTCCATTTTTAGACATTAATGCTTCAAATTCTTTTTTGCTAATTATGTCACGGGTCACAGGGTCATTGATATCACGTTTCCACCATATGAGACTTGCACCTTCAATGTGACCTTTTTGATATCCGTTTACAGGATCATAATCAACTTCAACTAATTTTCTATTTTCATTTGGAGGGTTTTGTGATAACCATTCAGTGTCAACTAATACTTCAGGATGTGCGTAGCTCATAATTTCATGAATCCACATTCATACTTAATTGTTTTTACAATTGTGCGTAAAAATATCATTTTTATGTAAATACAATTCAAAGGAACTTACTTGAAACTAGAAAATGTTGCCGTTGTAAGTAAAGTAGGAAACAAAGATTCAGAAAATGCTGCAGTAGATGTTGCTAAAAAATTATTATCAAAAAAAGCAACCGTGTATACAATTTCACCAGTTAGTGTTGAAGGAGCAAAACAGATGGAAGAACTAGAAGAAATTCAGAATGTAAAGTTAGATCTCGTAGTAACATTAGGAGGAGATGGAACAACGCTTCGTGTTTTTCGAAATTTAGAAAATGAGACACCAATCCTAACAATCAATGTTGGTGGAAATAGAGGAATTTTAGCAGAAATTACAATTGACGAGATTGATGAGGCATTAAATGAAATTTTAAATGACAACTTCTTTTTAGATAAAAGAACTAGAGTTACTGCAGTATGTGGCGGAGTAGAATTTCCACCAGCACTAAATGAAATTTACATTAGCAGAGCAAACTTGACTAAAACTGCAGAAATTGAAATTAAATTTCAAAATGATACAGTAAAACAAAAGATGGACGGAGTGATTATTGCAACACCTAGTGGTTCAACAGGTCATTCATTTTCATTAGGAGGTCCAATATTACACGAAAGTTTAGATGTCTTGATCATCACACCAGTTGCACCAGTATACAGATTAGCATCATTAGTTGTACCTGATGAAAAAATTGAAATTATTTCTTCACACGATTGCAATATTGCAATAGATGCACAAGTTGTAAAATCTGCAGGATATGAAGAATCAATAATTATTAAAAAATACAAAAGCCCAGCAGTTTTCATTAGATTGAAAAAAAGAGGTTTAAGACAAATGAGCAAACTTGGATTTTAGAATTTTAGATGCTAGTGCATTTTATGCAGGAGTTCCATTTAGATCATCTGAAGATTGCTACACAACATCTCTAGTTTATGATGAAATTCAACATATCAAAAAAAATCAGGATGTTTTAGGAACTCTTCTCGAAACAAATCGACTGAAAATTAGGGAGCCTGACAAACAATCAACTCAGGCTGCAATTAAAGCAGCAAAAGAAACAGGAGATTTTCCTCAATTATCAAAACAAGATGTTTCTATTATTGCATTAGGAATTGAAACAAAAGGACAAATCATCACAGATGACTTTGCGATTTCAAATGTTGCAAAAAACATGGGATTAAACATTGCACCAATTATGACAAAGGGAATTAAAGATGTTGGAAAATGGATTCATTATTGTCCGGGTTGTAAAACTAGTTTCAAAGGGGGAAAAGAATGCTCAAATTGCGGAACAGCATTGAAAAGAAAATTAATCAAATAATTTTTTCAGAATAATTATTGCTGCGAAATATAAAATACAACACTGACATTTGTAGTAATTTCTTCATCACCAGACATGATTGGTGCAGATTTCATTGATGATTCAGCAAAACCATCAAAAGATGCACGCATTGGACTGTCATAGTATGGAACTACATTATCATGAATAACTACAGATTTTACTCCAACAATTTTTTGTTTTAACGGAACTAGTGCTTTTTCTGCTTTTTGGGTTGCATCATTAATAGCATCAGAAATTAAGTCATCACTAATTTTTTGTAATTTATCATCAGATAATTGAAATGAAATGTTGTCAACACGATTAGCTCCTGAAGAAACTGCTGCATCAATAATGTCTCCAGCAGAATTGATTTTGTCAGTTTGAATTAATAAAATATTTGACACACGATATCCATTTAGAATTTGTTTCCAGTTTCCACTAAGATCTTTTATGCTATCATATATTGGATAAATTGAAAAATTTGATGTTTGAATCTCATCTTCAGAAATTCCAGAATTAGTTAATGCAGAAATTACAGAATTCAGAGAGTCAGAATTTTGAGATAAGGAATCATTAGCAGTTTTGGCTTCAGATTCGACTCCAAGTACAATTACTAATGAATCAGGATTTGAAGAGACAGTTGCGCTACCAGAAACAGATATGGTTTGTTCAGAAGGATCATATTTTTTCAACCACTCATAAATTAATTCTTCAGGAATATCATCTCCAATTACTTGAGATTCAACTTGTTTATCGCTTTGAGTTAAAGTTACAGCAAAAGCTAAAACAAAGATTACACCAACTACAACTGCAATATTCACACGATTGTCCATAGAATTTCTAAAATTATATCATATAAAAATCGACGAAATAAAAGGATAGCAATAGTTATGTCAATGTCTTTTGGGAACTTTCCTTTTGAAGTTTATTTTTAGTTGTTAACATGTTTTTGATTTTTTTTGCACGAGCTTCACCCAATCCCTCAACTTTGGCCAATTCAGAAGTAGTTGCGCTAAAAACTTTTGATGGAGTACCAAATTTTTCAAGCATTCGAACTGCAAATTTTTCACCAATTCCAGGCAAACTACAAAGTGTGGATAATTGCTGAGTTTCTAAATTCGATGATTTTTTAATTTTTTTCAAGTAAGGACCTGTTGGCCCATCTTTTTTAGAACACATTGAAACTAATAATTTTGCAGTATGAGATGCACTAGGGGTAGGGATTATAGGAATTTTAAATTCCAAAACAACTCGAGAAATAGCACCATAGAAAACCAAGGGATTGTCAGCAATTTCTTCAATTTCATCAACATTTCCTTCTAGTAAAACTATAGGATTTGCAAAATGCTCTTTGAGTCTACTGCATTGGTCATATAATCTTCCATCAAAAACAGAGGCCATCAAATCCTTGATACTTTTTCTTTCAACAATAGTTTCAGGTGCAACAATATAATCACCAATTGGAAGTGTTTTCATTTCCACATTCATGCCAATTGCTTTGAGTAATTTTGGAATTCCACTTTTGGTTTCTCGTTCATCAACAATTATTCGAAGATTTTCTAATTTCACAAATATCAGTTATAATGAATTGTTAATATCTTATTTGAAATAGACTAAAATTATTTTCTAGGGTTGTCATCTGCTGCTGGAGGTGGAGGAGCATTACCACTTTTCATCATTTCAGTGATTTTTGCTTCTTGTTCTTTGAGAGTTTCTTTTACACGAACTTCTTGTTTTTCAAGAACAGTTGATCTAGTTTTTGCTAATTCTATTTTTTCCTCAAGTTCATCAACTAGTGTTTTTTTATCAGATTTAATTAATACAGTTCCAGCTTGTTTAAAGACAGAATCACCATCAGCAACTTTCTTTAATTCATCAATAGCTTTTTCTGTTTCTGCTTTTTCCATTTCAAGATGTTGTCTTTGAGTCATTATAGATTGTAAATTTTGTTGAGATTGTTGTAATTTTCCAATTTGTTCTTGAAGCCATGGAGGCATTTGTCCAGCAGACATGAATATTTGTGAAACTAATCTGATTATATCTTTACCGATTCAATTGTATCGTAGCTAGCTTGAATTAATCGGAGTGTTGAATTTAGATTTGCTCTAAGATGTGCAATTTGATCAGTTTCAGCGGAAATTACTAATTTTTCATCTAATTTGATTTTAGTTTTAACAGGATTTTCAGGATAAAACTCATTATCTGTGTTTACAGAATCAAAAATTGCATTGTTTTTATCTTTAGCATCTACAGTGATTTTTGCACTATAGTTTAATGTCATATGCAGTTCCAGCAACTTTATAGTTACATTTCTTACAAGACCAAATTCCAACAGCATCTCTGCCAAATGTTTGGGAACCACATTCAGGACAACTTCTTTTTTGTTTTAATTGAAGATGAACTTTTGTGTATTGTTTTCTAAGTTTAATTCCATAACGTGCACCTAAGCCTTTAAGTGATTTCTTTGCTTTTGCCATATTATTGACCCTCCTGTTTTGATGATTTTAACTGTTCTCTTATTTTTGCGCCCACTTTAATTGATAAATCGCCACATTGATTGATTTCTTCTTGTGTAAATCCATCGCTGCCACCTTTTTGAAGTGCAACAATATTTCCATCAGAATCTGTAGTTATAGTAATTCTTGAATCCATACTTTCCCATTCATCGCCATTAGGATCAACAACAATGTAATTTCCAATTTTTCCCATAGTTACAGATACAGGAATTGTGGTTATAGGTAACGGTTTGTCTGCACCCTCAACAATTGTAGGTTGGTCATCAACCATCTCCCATGTTGGAGTTTTTGATGTAAGTAAAGCAGCAGTTGCAGCATAAGAGCATGCATCAAAAAGATTTCCATCATAATCAATTGCCACAACATCTGCAAACACACCAACTACGGATTTGTCTTTTTCAATTACTAAATCAGAAACATCAACCATATGACTTTCTCGAATTCCTCTATCAACAACTCTTGCCAATTCAATGACAGGTGCTTGTGGAGGTCCAGTTTCAACAGTAGGATGTGAAAGAGGCAATAATTCAGCAGTGCACATAAACATACCCTTGTCACCTACATCTGGGAAAGGTTTGTCTGGTTGGATTTTTACACCACACAAAACTTGAGTATCACCAAGATAAACTCTTGCAGAACCGTTTGCTTTAGGAATTGCGTCAATTTCAATGCATATTTTTCTTGGTTCATCTAGTGCTCTTCCATCAACCCTTTTTCCTTGTTCTAATAATTCTAGAATTTGTGCTCTTTTTAGTTCATCAATAACTGAAACGCTTGTCATATCTAATCTCCCCTGTTTCCAAAGTACTTGTCATGTAGTGCTTTCTTTTGAAGTTCATAAACAACCTCACATCCTTTGACTCCAACATCAACACATTTTTTGTATTCTTCTGGAGTTAAGACACCGTCTAATTGTAATAAAGTAATTTTTTTCATACTTGGCATATATCCAATTGGCATATCGGCTTGACCTGCTTGATCCTCTTCATTGTTAACATCAAGAATAATTGTATCTGCAACTTTACCTGAAGCAATTGCTGCAACCATATCTCTCATCGGGATACCAGCATCAGCTAATGCAACAGATGCTGCAGTAAGGGCAGCACATCTAGTTCCACCATCAGCCTGTAAAACTTCAATAAATACATCAACTGCAGTTCTTGGGAATTTCTCCAACATTACTGCAGGTTCTAATGCTTCTTTGATTACTTTAGATATTTCAATTTCTCTTCTTGAAGGTGCTGGTCTTTTTCTTTCACCAACAGAAAATGGTTCCATGTGATATCTAACTCTTAAAATTCCAGTATCAGTATCTGACATGTGTTTTGGATGAACATCTCTTGGTCCAAATACACCAACTAAAATTTTGTTATCGCCAAATTCAATGTAAGCAGAGCCATCAGCGTTTTTTAATCCGCCAGCTTTAATCATAATTCTACGTGGTTCGTCTATTTTACGTCCATCACAGCGAATGCCATTTTCGTCCAATAAGACCATGGTTGCATCTCGTCCACCCATTATGATTCATCCTTTCCATCTAACATTTCTTTAATTAAATCAGTTAAATTAGCAATATGTGCTTTTTCATTAACCATTTCAACTGCCTTTTTAGATTTTAAGAGCCCTTCTTCAGTCTCACATGAAATAACAACCCATCCATTTTGACCAATTGTAATGGCAGCATTTGTGGCCATTTCAATCATTTGTATCATACTTCCTTTTTTGCCAATTAACCGTGGAACTTTACTTGGAGAAATTTTTACTAAAACTCCATCATCGATTTTACCTAAATCTCTGTCAGATATTGTGATAAGAGGATCTCTAGTTCTGTCAAAATTTGCAATTCTTGCAGCTACCAAGTCACCAGTTTTTAATTTACTTGAAAGTTCATCAGCATGAGTTGAAAAGTCTCTTCCAAAAACATCCTGAGCAGGTAAAAATCCAACGTAGCAGGAATTTACATCTAATTCCCAAGACAAGGATGTATGAGAAATAACTTTACCAATTACAAGATCATTAATTTTAGGAATATATTTTCCGGTTAAAGGAATGACTTTAACAGAATCGTCATAAATTTCAGATATACCAACAGTTGTAGCAATTATGTTATTTCCTTCTAAAACTACATTTTGTTCAGGTCTAAAAGGTCCGCTAGTAATTACATCACCAGGAATGACGTATTTTCTTTTATCGGCCATTATTTCATTACCTCTACAGTGGCAGAGCCCTTTGTAATAGAACCTAATCTGTCAATCACGTTTGGCCTTGCTGCTGCGGGTATTTCAAGTATTGCTTTTAGTGAACCATTATTTTGCCATTCTTCTTTTTTTAGCGAACCAACAGATTTCAAAACTGAGTAAGATTGAGAGGAATATTGTGCAGGAATAGTGATCTCCAATTGGAGATTTTCAGATTTTAATGCAATAATTGAACGTAATTTTTCAACAATGTCTTTAACTTGTTCTTCAACGCTTTTTTGAGGTTCAATGGATACACGACCATCTTTCATTGCTTGTTCAATGCGTAACGGAGGATGAGGCAAGTGAGTTTTTGGATCAACAAAAGTTTTGGCAATATATTCAACAATTTGTTTTCTTTTCTGATCAACCATTTTTCGTCTTTGATCAGTAGTAAGATTTAGATCTCCTTTTTCAAACATTATTTGAGCAATCTCAGTTTTATCTTCAGTTTTGAATGCAGCGAGTAATTTTTCAGTAGAGGGCTTAGTTCCTTTCCCAGAATCAGTATAGATTTCTTCAGAAACTAAAACCGAAGAAATATCCTTTTTCTTACCTAATTTGTAATCTAAAGCAGGATCTGGCTTTACCAATATTTCGAATTTTTCACCTTCAAAAGAGAATCTAACTACTGTAACGTCTGCCATATCTTAGTACTATTGTAATTTGGTATTTATCTATACGTAAAGCTAGCTAGATTTTTATGTGCACTTTGACGATTTTCAACAAGATTTGTCATCATTAGACGTTATTACGAAAGATTCTGAAAAGATAGCCTTAAAGCTAAAAGGTGTTCCATTACAATATGCAAATGCTTTAAGACGTGTTTGTTTAAACGGAGTTCCAGTTTTTGCAATTGATACAGTAGATATTATTGAAAACACATCTGTTTTACCTGATGAGGGTTTAGCTCACAGATTGGGTTTAATTCCATTAAAAACAGATTTGAGTAAATATAACGAATCAGATAAAATCCTACTAGTGTTAGATTCAGGAATATCTGAAGAAACTAGAACTGTATTATCAGGAGAATTATCTTCTGAAGATGAGAGTATTAAACCAGTATCTGAAAAAGTCCCAATTGTTCAATTAGCCCCAGGTCAAAAAATTAAAGTCGAATGTTATGCAAGACTAGGACGTGGTACAGAACATGCAAAGTGGAATGCTTCCAACGTTGCTATGCTCACAGATACTGACAAAGATGATGAGAAAATACTCACCATAGAGTCTACAGGAGCATTAAATCCAGAACAAATTGTTCTAGAAGGAGTAGAAGAAGTTAGTAGAAGAGTTGTTGAATTCAAAGATATGATCAACAATATCGAAGAATAGTAGAAGCATAGACATTATATTTGGGTTTTAAGCCGGATTATTCACATGACTAATCAAGTTGTAATTCGTATGGCTAGCGATCTGAAGAAAGCATCAACCAAAAACGATGCTCCAATTTGGGGCAAATTAGCAGAATACGCTCTAAAACCATCAATTGCTAGAAGAGATATCAATCTCAATAGAATTAGTCAATTAACCAAAGATAATGATACAGTAGTTTTTCCAGGCAAAGTTTTAGGAACAGGAAATATTTCTCACAAAATCACATTATGTTCATTTTCAATTTCAAATTCTGCAGCAGCCAAAGTTTTAGAAAATGGTGGAAAATTAATCTCACATGCAGATTTAATCAAACAAAATCCAACAGGTAAAGGAGTAGTACTACTTGGCTAATGGAAGATTAAACAGACCTGCTGGAAGAAATTCAAATACTTCCAAACAAGAGGTTGTTATTAGAACAGATAGACCAATTGTCGTTGATGGAACAAATCACATTGCAGGTAGATTAGCATCAAATGTTGCTAAATTACTATTACAAGGTCAAAGAGTCACAGTAATCAATTGTGAAAAAATTATGATGAGTGGAACAAGATCAAATCAAATTCAAGAATATAGAGAATTTTTAGAAATTAACAGCATTATCAATTACAAACACGGACCGGTACACTATAGAAGACCAGATACAATCATTGCAAAAATGATTCGTCAAATGTTACCATTTGATAGAAAACCATCAGGTAAATTAGCATTCCAAAGATTAAGAACATACATCGGTGCACCTAATGATACAAAACCATTAGAGAAAACACAATTTGAAAAAGCATTAATCAAAAGAGCAGCTTCTAATTATACAACATTAGCAGAAATATGTAGAGTAATAGGATGGACAGAATAAGATGATTCCAAAAACTGAAATTTATTTTGCAACTAGAAAAACAGCTAGTGCTCACGTATACATTACAAAAGGCGTAGGCAAAGTTAGAATTAACAACGTTCCAGTAGAAATGATTCCACAAGAAACAGCCCGTGAAGTCATTTTAGCACCACTTGAAATTACAGGAGATTTGAGAGATAAAATAGATATTTCTGTAAGAGTTAGAGGTGGAGGATTCATGGGACAAGCAAGTGCAGTAGCAACTGCAATTACCAGAGCATTAGTAGGCTGGACAAAATCTAAAAAAGAGCCAAAAGATCATCCTTTCCCAAAATCAACTAGAGAAGACCTCAGAAAAAGAATTACTGATTTTGACAAGTATCTAGTTAGTGGAGACGCCAGACAAAAAGAACCAAAGAAATTTGGCGGACCTGGTGCAAGAAGAAGAAAACAGAAATCATACCGTTAGACTGTGAAAGCTGTAATTTTAGCTGGTGGCAAAGGCACCCGCGGAAAACCATATACAGAATATTTTCCAAAAGCAATGACACCAATTAATGGAAAACCTTTGATTGATTATGTTGTCAGATATCTAAAATCATTCAAATTCATTAATGAAATCATCATCATTTCAGATTATACGGGTTTAGGAGGTCAGATCAAAAATTATTATGGAGAACAAAAAAATATTAAATTCATTCAAGATTCACAAAGTGGAACTGGAGGAGATTTACTCCACATACAAAATGAGTTAAAAAATGAATCAGAATTTCTCTTGTGGTTTGTAGACAATCTATGTGCATTAGACATTACAAAAATGAGAAAAACGTTCAAAGAAAAAAACAGTTTGGCATGCATTGCAACTAGAACAAAGAGAAAAGAAGAAACAGGTTTTGCAGTGGTAGATGACGGAATAATTACAAAGTTTAAAGAAAAACCAGTTATGAAATTACAGTTATCAGAATGTTTAGGAATCTACATGTTAGGAAAAGAAATTATTCAGAGAATTAAAAAGAAAAAGAAAAAACAGGTGAATTTATCATTTGATATTTTACAAGAATTATCAAAAGAGGGTAAAATTAGTGCTCACGATATAGAACAAAGAGAATGGATTGATGCAGAATCACCAATGATTTTAGAGAGAAACGAGAAATTAGTAACGAAAATCATAAAACAGATGGGATTGTAGAATTCTCTTCAAATTTAGAAATTTTTTCCTCATGCTGAAGAGTTTGTGCAATATCATCTAATCCCTCCAAGAGAATTTTTTTCTTGTGAGAATTGATTTCAAAAGAGATATTTTCTGAAGGTGTTTTAATCACCTGATTTTCCAAATCTACTTCAATTTGATTAGTTTCATGTTGAAGTTTCTCCACCAGTGTAGAATCTAATGTGATAGGAAGAATTCCATTTTTGAAACAATTGCTAAAAAAGATATCAGCAAAAGAAGAGGATATTATTACAGAAAAACCATAATCATCTAAAGCCCAAACTGCATGTTCTCTACTAGAACCACATCCAAAATTATCTCCTGCTACTAAAATTTTTGAGTCATCATATTTAGAATTATTCAAAACAAAATCAGATTTCAAATTTTCATTTTCATCATATCGCCAATTAAAAAATAAGAATTTACCAAATCCAGACTTTTGAACTAATTTTAAAAATTGTTTGGGAATAATTTGATCAGTATCTACATTGACTTTATCAAGAGGAGTAACAATGCTTTTTACATTTTGGAAAGGTTCCATGTTAATTCAAATCCAATTTCCTTACATCAACAAAATGTCCATGTATTGCGGCTGCTGCAGCCATAACTGGACTTACTAAATGAGTTCTACCACCATTGCCTTGTCTGCCTTCAAAATTTCTATTTGATGTACTAGCACATCTTTCACCAGGAGACAAAATATCAGGATTCATGCCTAAACACATACTGCAACCAGCCTCTCTCCATTCAAAATTTGCATCAATGAAAATTTTATCCAACCCCATCTCTTCAGCTTGTTTTTTTACCATTTGAGAGCCTGGGACTACCATTGCACTAACATTTGATGCAACTTTTTGTCCTTGAATCACTTTTGATGCTTCAATAAGGTCCTCTAGTCTTGCATT
>CP054849.1:1012621-1054297 GCA_044358425.1 Marine Group I thaumarchaeote
GAAAATTTTATCCAACCCCATCTCTTCAGCTTGTTTTTTTACCATTTGAGAGCCTGGGACTACCATTGCACTAACATTTGATGCAACTTTTTGTCCTTGAATCACTTTTGATGCTTCAATAAGGTCCTCTAGTCTTGCATTCGTACAAGAACCAATAAACACTCTATCAATTTCAATATCCTCAATTAAAGTTCCAGATTCAAGTGACATATACTCAAGAGCTTTTTCAGCACCTTTCTTTTGATTAGCATCACCATTAGAAAATTCATCAGGAGATGGAATAGATTCACTAACATCACAAGTCATTCCAGGATTTGTGCCCCAACTTACTTGTGGTGCAATATCATTAATGTCTAAAACAAATGTTTTATCAAAAGTGGCATCAGAATCAGTTTGAAGATTTACTTTCCAATCATCTACAAGAGAGTCATAATTTTGTGGAGTATATTCTCTGTTTCGTAAATAATCAAAAGTTTTTTGATCAGGTGCAATCAATCCTGCTCGAGCTCCTCCTTCAATAGACATATTACAAATAGTCATTCGTTGCTCCATAGAAAGATCAGTAATTCCTTCACCACGATACTCAATCACAGTTCCAGTTCCACCAGCAGTTCCAATATTTTTGATGATTGATAAAATTATATCTTTTGCAGTTACTGCATGAGGATTTTTTCTTTTTCCCTCAACTCTAACTTCAAACGTTTTTGGTTTTTCTAACCACAAAGTTTGAGATGCCAAAACGTGCTCCACTTCACTTGTACCAATTCCCAAGGCTAATGCACCAAAAGCACCATGTGTAGAAGTATGACTATCGCCACAAACAATAGTAGAACCAGGTAAAGTTATCCCTAATTGAGGTCCAATTACATGTACAATTCCTTGATTTGGGCTGTTAATATCAAATAATTTTATTCCAAAATCCTTACAATTATTCTCAAGTGTTTTAATTTGAACTGCAGAAGTTTGGTCCAATATTGGTAAAGAACGATCATTTGTAGGAACATTATGATCCATTGTTGCAATTGTCAAATCAGGTCTTCTAACTTTTCTGTTATTCATTCGTAATCCATCAAATGCTTGAGGAGAAGTTACTTCGTGAACAAGATGTCTATCAATGTAAATTAGAGCAGGTTCATTTTGCTTTTCTACAACAATATGAGATTCCCAAATTTTTTCAAAAAGTGTTTTTCCCATTTTAATCCAATTCGGGTTTATACTTGAATAATCCACCTGCTTCAATTATTTTTCCAATAATTTTAGAAAAAGGTTTCATTTTGTATGATTCATTTTTTGTTAGATTTTTTATTTCATTGGTTGAAATATCAATATCAAGTTCATCACCATCAGAAATCCCATCATATGCATCTTGACCAATTTCAATAGGTAACAAAAATGCACCATCTACAGAATTTCTATAAAAAATTCTTGCAAAAGACAAAGCAAGTATTGCTTTAACTCCAGAATGAGATAATGCAATTGGAGCATGTTCTCGAGAAGAACCAGAACCAAAATTCTTTCCAGATAAAATAAAATCACCTTCTTTTACTTTTGAATGAAAATCAGGATCCAATCCCTCCATAGCATGAGTTGCAAGTTCAGCATAATCATGGACTTTTAGATATTGACCTGGAATAATTACATCAGTATCGATGTTATCACGATCGTATTTTATGACGTTTCCTTTCATATCAAATCCCTTGGATCAGTTATTTTTCCAGTAACTGCAGAAGCTGCTGCCACCATCGGAGATGAAAGATATGTTTGTGATTCAACGTGTCCCATTCTACCAGGGAAATTACGGTTAGTTGTACTAATACAAATTTCATCTTTAGCTAATACTCCCATATGAGCACCACAACAGGCACCACAGGTTGGAGGTCCAACAGTAACACCAGCGTCTAAGAAAATTTTCAATAATCCATTTTCCATTGCACGTTGATAAATTGAGATTGCTGCGGGTAAAATTTCAGTTCTTATCTTTACTTTTCTTCCTTTGAGAACTTTTGCTGCAGCTTCCAAATCCTCATACTTTGCACCAGTACAAGAACCGATGTAAGATTTATCCAATTCCACAGAAGGAGCTTCACTAACAACACATGTATTATCAGGTGAGAAAGGTTTAGCAATTATTGGTTCCATTTCAGAACTTTCAAACTCAAAAACTTTAGCATATTCTGCATCAGCATCACCATTAACTATATTGAAATTTGTTGCACCTTTTGAAGAAAGGTAATCTACAACTTTTTGATCAGGTTCTACAATTCCATTTTTAGCTCCTGCTTCAGTAGTCATATTACATAAAGTCAATCTACTTTCAACAGACATATCATCAATTCCACTTCCACCAAATTGCATTGTTCTATATGCACCACCATCATTGCCAATTTCACCAATAATTTTTAGAATCAAATCTTTGGCCATTACATGATCAGGCAATTTTCCATTTAGTTTGAAGTAATAAGTTTCGGGAACTTTAAACCAAATATTTCCATGTAGTAAGACATATGCGATGTCAGTATGTCCTAAACCAACTGCAAATGCTCCTAAAGCTCCAGTAGTATTTGTGTGAGAATCACCACCAACATAAACATCACCTGGCATTACCATTGCTTGTTCGTGTGATAGTGTATGACAAATTCCATATTGGCCCATTCCATATTTGAAATGTTTTTCAATACCATAATTTTTAGTGAAATTTGATAATTTTACAATATTTTCTGCAGACAATTTATCAGCTGATGGCACAAAATGATCTTCAGCCACCCAAACTTTTGTTGGATCCCACAATTTATCGACTGCAATTCCTTGTTTCTTTAATTTATCAAATACCTTGAGCACACCAGGTCCAGAAACATCATGCATCATTACTTTATCAACATCAGCAAATACTACATCATCAGGTGCTACTGATGACTTGCCTGAAGCACGTGCAAGGATCTTCTCAACTATATTCATGATTGAAAAAGCTCAGTCTTGGGATTAAAAGCTTTTCAGAACAATAAAAAAGAAATAGAATCTAACAGAATATGTGCAATTAACTGTTTTACCCCTATTAGCTGAAAGAATGGTAACAGAATTTGACGTTTTTGAAGAATTAGAAAATACTTTAGAAAAAAATAAAACAAAATTAGAGGAGGGGGATGTCATAGTAATTTCTACTAAATATATCTCAAATTCACAAGGAAGAATTGTAGATTTAGAGAAAATTAAAGCATCAGAATATGGAGAAAAAATTGCAAATGAATTTAATCTAAAACCAGGAATTGCAGAAGTCATCATTAGAGAATCAGATAAAATTTTTGGGGGAATTGGAGGATTTGTCATTACATCTGCAGATAATATAATGGCACCAAATGCAGGAATCGATAAATCAAATGCAAAAAAAGGTAAAGCAATACTGTATCCAAAGGATCCTTATTTGATTGCTGAGCAAATTAGAAGAAAAATTTTCTTAAAATTATTAATTCATGTGGGAATAATTTTAGTAGACAGTAGATTGATGCCAGCAAGAATTGGAACATCAGGAGTTGCAGTATCTTGTGCCGGAATTGAACCAGTATTAGACATGAGATCAAAAAAAGATTTGGATGGAAATCCATTAAAAGTAACATTTCAAGCAGTGGTGGACAATCTTGCAACTATTGCAAATCATAAGATGGGGGAAGGAGGAGAATCAAAACCATTTGCAATTGTTAGAAACTCAGGTGCAAAACTTACAGATAGAAAAATCAATTCCTCAGAAATGGCAATTGCTCCAGAACAATGTGTGTATGTAAGAGGCCTTTCAAAACCACCTAAAAACTAAGGGTATAAGAGATGTTTTTTTAAATATAGGAATTAGAGAGAGAAAATATGGAATATTTGACAACATATCCAAAAACAGTCTCATTTATCGATGGCATAAAGCACAAAATTCATGTAGACAAGACAGAAGGAGTGGAACAACTCCACATTGTTGTCAAAAAAAGTTTTGAAGAATTGACTAAAATTTTCAGAGAAGAAGGATTCACAAAAGTAAAACTAGAACATAAACAACCAGACCAAATCGGCAGTGGTCTAAATTTGAAATTAAAAAAACCATGGGAAATGCATGTTAGAATGGTAGATTTGGAAGATGGAAAAATTGGAATTCATGCAGAAGTTGAAGTATCAAGAGATTATCTACAACATTTGTTTTCACAAAGAACCCCAGTAGTTTATGAAGTTGAAGAAATTTTGAAAAAATATCAAATTGATTACAATATTTGGCATGATAAAATTAAGAAAAATATTACAACAGTAGTTGATAACTATAAAGTAAAACTTGCAACTCCAGGAATTCCAGTATTTGCATGGAAACCAATGCTATTTGTAATTGCAACAGTTGCAGCATTTTACGGCTGGAAATTTTTCAATACTATTTGGTAAAAATTAAAAATTATCTAAACACCGAGTGTTTCTTCTTTAGTTAATTCAAGAAATACTTTATCCCCAACTGAAAGACCCATCTCTTTGTATTCATGCATTTCAAGTTTTAATTGGGTAATACCAGATTGCATCCCCATACCACCAGCACCAGACATCATTTTGTTTAAGTCCTTCATCATATCATTCATGTTTGAGAATCCCATAACCTTTGGAGAACCAAATGGCGATGGAGGGTTTTGATTGCCTTCTTTAAGATCTTTGAGTGAAGATAATGATAGTACTACATATGGTGCGCCATCAGGAGCAGAATCAATACTTTTTACGACAAATTCTTTCTTCATGGTTATCATAGCAAGTTTATCTATATAATTTTAATATTTTGAGCCAATTTAACAAAAATTGAAGCTTTAATTACAAATTTGAACAGAATGAATTATTGTCTGAACCGCTAAAAACAAAATTAACTTACTATGGAATTTCACCTTGGGAAATAGAAGTACTATATGGATTTCTAAATTCCAGATTTACGATAGTACAAGAAGAAATAGAAAATAATGATGAAAATTTTGTAAGTTATCTAAATATCGATATTCCCTTAGAATTTAATGAAGCATTCTTCAAATGGTTTGATTTTAAGCGATGGGAAAAAGTAAAAGATGTTTTAAAAGAATACAAACGTAGACGCGGAAGTCGTAATGCATTAAAAATTAAAATAAATTTTGAAGGAAATACAAAAATTGTATTTATTGTTGATGTAGTAGAAAGACAGTGGTTTAACAACGCAATAGAGAAAATGGATTTTGTGATTGAACTTTTACCCCATCATCTTGATCCTGAAAAAATTCCAAAAGGGATTAGAGAAGTCAATTACAAATTTGATATAGAATCAGTTCGATGGAGATTAGATAAAGCAATCGCAAAAGAAAAAGAATATTCTTTCAGAGGAGATATTTGGAAAGAAATTAAAAAAGAAATTGATCAGTAAGTATTTCTAGACATTTAAAGAATCAAGAATTTTTGAAATATCAGTATTGGGTAATCCAGAATTAGATATGATCTGTTTTGCTGGTGGATTTTCAAGATAGTTAGGAATTTTATCTGTCAATCTAGTACTAAATGGTGAAACTAATTCATTTTGATAGAAAACACCGGTAGGAATTTTATCTCCCCATTCGAGAGATTTTACCAAAGCTTGTGATAATTTCTCATTAACCTCAACTTCACCAGCATAATTTACAGTTGGATCAAAGTTTGTATCTTCTAGTTTGTAAATTCTAGAATGTCTTTCCATAGATTCTTTTGCCAAATCAACTCCAGCATACCAATCTCTTGTATTAACGTCATTGTATGTAGGACATGGTTGTAATACATCAAGAAATGAAAGACCTTTGTGTTTAACTGCTTTAATGATTAAATCTTTGAGATGTCTAACATCATAAGAATATCCACGTGCTACAAATGTAAATCCACTAGCTACCGCCAATCCAATAGGATTAACATTAGAATTAGTATTTGGAGATGGAAGAGATTTTGTTTGTTCACCAAGTTTTAGTGTAGGTGATGCTTGTCCTTTTGTTAGTCCATAAACACCATTATCAAAAATAATGTAAGTCATATCGATATTACGTCTACCAGCTGCAACAAAGTGACCTGCACCAATTCCTAATCCATCACCATCACCACCAACGGCTACAACAGTCATGTCAGGATTTGCTAGCTTACCTCCTTGAGCAAAAGTTAGAACTCTACCGTGCAGCGTATGAACACCATATGTGTTGATAAAATGAGATGTCTTTCCAGAACAACCAATTCCGGAAAAAATTGTTGCTTTATCACGTTCAATTCCCATTTCAGCTAATGCCATTTGTAGTGCATTGACAATTCCAAAATCACCACATCCAGGACACCAATCATTGTGAACATCTGTTTTGTAATCAGCCAGTTTAAGCGCCATGACTAAGAATCTCCCTTTTTTCAGCTTTATTTTCAATAATCCGCTTTAATGAATCGTAAAGTTCAGTACTTGTCATTCCCCTTCCAGTATATTTCAAAATATGGTAATCAATCTCTCTAGTAATATTTTGTTTGAAAATCTTTCCTAATTGTCCAGAATGGTTTGCTTCAACATCAATCAATACTTTAGCATCTTTGAGTAAAGATTTAACATATTCGGTAGGAAATGGATTTAATAATTTTATTTGAACAAATCCAATGTCAATACCTTCTTTTTTTAACATTGCTTGTGCATCAAGAATAGGCCCCTTTGTGGAACCCCAAGAAATTATTGTGTAATCATGAACTTCAAATGGAATAGCTTGTTCATCTACTGGAATTGTTTTTAATGCCAAGTCTAATCTAGACATTCTCTTATCCATCATCTCTATACGAACTTGAGGGTCTTCTGTGATATGTCCATATTCATCAGATTCATCACCAGTATTCCAAAATACACCATTATCCATCCCTAATTTAGAACGTGGTGAAATTCCATCATCAGTTAATGCAAATCGTTTGTATTCACCTTCAACTTTATCCAATAATTTACCACGATCAATTGAAATTTTCTTTGGATTAAATTTTTTGCAAGTGACAACAGAACTAGACAAGAATTTATCCATCATGTGGATTACAGGGATTTGATATTTATCGGCATAATTAAAACAGTTACCAGTATCATAGAAACTCTCTTCAATGTCACCAGACGCATAAACAATTTTTGGAAAGTCACCACATCCTGCAAATACTGTAAAAAGTAAATCATCTTGGCCATGACGAGTTGGAAGGCCAGTAGAAGGTCCACTTCTTTGATACAGTGTAATTACAACAGCAACTTCATTAATTCCAGCCCAACCTAGTGCCTCAGTCATTAATGCAAATCCAGGGCCAGATGTGGAGGTTGATGAACGGGTTCCAGTAAGAGCAGAACCAATCATCATTCCTATAGCAGATATCTCATCTTCAGTTTGAACTACAATTGTTGATCCAGGTCTATCATTTTCAATTTCTAAAATTTCGTTAGATTCCAAATAAACACTTTCATCAGAAGCAGGAGTAATTGGATAGTATGATTGGAATCTACAACCTGATACCATTTTACCAAGCGAACATCCAAAATGACCTTGAACTAAAATTGTGTCAGATTCTTTTTCTGTTCCAATTAAACTGTGATTAAAATTTTCAAAGTTTTTTGATGCATAATTATATGAAAAACTTGCAGCTTGTTGATTAATTTCCGCAATTTTAGGTTTCTTAGAAAATATATCATCAATTGAATTAACTAAAGAATCAGATGGCATTTTAATCAAACCTAAAGATAACGATACGCCAATTACATTATACATTCTGACTAAACCACGTAATCTAGGATTATCAACCTCTTCAGAAAGGGTTTCAAGTAAAGTTTTGAAAGAAACAGGATAAAGTTTTACTCCATTTTCTTTTGCAAGTTCTAAAACCCCACCAATAGTAAACGGCTTATTGTTTGATTCAAGTAATTTATGTAATCTATCTTTGAATGGTTTATCCAAAGTTCTAACCCTATCAGTATCAATATTTTCTAATTCTGAATCATAAATAATTCCACCATCGGAAGAAATTTCATCAAAATGACGAAAAATAGTTTCAGCATCAAATGAAACCATCAGATTTACATCATTGACATTAGAATGGATTTTTTGATCAGATATTCTTACTGTAAAATAACTATGTTCACCTTTAATGTTAGAATAAAATTCTCTTTTACCAAATACCTGATAACCCATTTGAGCACAAACTTTAGAAAAAATATTAGCACCAGATTCTACTCCACTCCCTTGAGGACCTCCAATTAACCAAGTGAAATCAGTATTCATAATTTTTCAAGTCCTTTTTCAAATAAATACAAAATGGTAAACAATTTTTCAATTATCCACCTGTTGCTGCATCAAATAATGCACATTCACATTTGTCACGTTCACCACAGTATGGGCAAACACAGACACATTTTTCAATGAAATTCCCACAATCTACACAAATAGCAAATTCTTCTTCTTCAATTTTAGTAGACATAATGTAGGTACAAAGAAATCGTATAAATGGTTTGAGATAAATCGTAACATAAATGAAACAAAAAATATTTCTTACAAGAACATTACATGATTTTGCATTAAAAGAATTAAAGAAGAAATTTGAAGTAGAGATCCATACAGGAAAAATTCCAATTGCTCAAAATATACTGAAATCTAAAATAAAAAATTCGGATGGGCTAATCTGCTTTCCATATGATGAAATCAACAAAGAAGTATTACAATCTGCAGAAAAACTCAAAGTAATAAGTACATTCAGTGTTGGATATGATCATATTGATTTAGATTTTGCTAAAGAAAATAAAATTAGAGTAGGGTATACTCCAGAAGTTTTAACAGATGCAACTGCAGATATGGCATTTGGATTATTACTGGATTCTTTAAGAAGAATTTCAGAAGGAGACAGAATAATTAGAAATGGTAAATGGAAACAAATCTACGGGGCATATGATTATGTAGGATTTGATTTGCAGGGTAAAACTTTAGGTATTATGGGGTTAGGAAGAATAGGTAAAACTCTTGCAAAAAGAGCAAAAGCATTTGACATGAAAATAATTTACCATAATAGAAATAAAATTTCAAAAGAGGAAGAAAGAAAGTTAGGAGTAAAATATGTTGCACTGGATAAATTAATTACTCAAAGTGACGTAATCTCCATTCATGTTCCACATACAAAAGAAACAAATCAAATTTTTGATATGAAAATTTTAAAAAAAATGAAAAAAACTGCATTTCTCATCAATACATCTAGAGGTAAGGTTGTAAATGAAAAAGATCTCGTTACAGCATTAAAACAAAAAATAATTGCAGGTGCAGGAATAGATGTATTTGAAACAGAGCCAATTAACAAAAATCACCCATTCATAAAATTAGAAAATTTAGTTATGGCACCTCATATAGGAAGTTCAACAAAAGAAACTAGAATTCAAATGGCAGAATTAACTGTAAAAAATCTAATTAATGGAATGAATGGTAAAAAACCAATTTATTCAGTAGGATACTGAGAATTACGCGTAAGTTTACAGCAAAAAATATGTTGAGTTTTTATATTGAAATTGTGAAACATAGTCAAGTTGAAAAAATTCAAACATACTAACGAAGAATTAGAATTAGCTAAAATACAAACTGAAAAAGAAAAGAAGAAAAAAGAATCACAAGATTGATACTTTTTTACTTGTCTTTTTCAGACAAGTTTTTTTTTAAAATTTAATTTTTGAAGAATATTTTTGATTTAAGGAATTATACAATTTTTCTCTTTCAATAACTAAATTTTTAGATTCATCATACATCTTTGTAAAAAATGCAGCTACAAGGCGGTCATTATTTATATCAAAAAATCTAATACTAAAACTAATTCTATCAGGTCTTTGTTCTTTAACAAATTCAGCGGATTTTATCATTTCAGAATTAATATGCATATGAGCAGGACCATCATTGTCTCCAATTGTAATCCATTTCTCTTTTTGTCGAATTGTTAAAGAATTACTACGAATTTCGCACGTAGCGCCAATATTTTTTGTAATTAATAAAACATCATCAACTTTGACAATATCTGATAGAAGTTCAAAAAGCAATAAACAAACACCTCAAACAAATTATTATAAGATTTTCATCTCAGTTAGATTTTTTCAAATCAATTTGAACAAGATCATCTGCATCACCATGTATACAATCAGTTCCTACTGATTTAACAGGAGTGAAACTAATTTTACCACTGTGTATTTTTCCTTCATTTTGTAAAATTGTAAGCTTACCTGTTACAATGTGTCTATGTTTTTGGCAAGTTAAACCAAACATGTATTCATCTTTTCCATCAACAATAGATACAATAAATTGAGGGGGGTTAACACATTGTTTTCCTTCTTCCGAAACAGAGCATTTATCAGGCATCATAATAAAATTCAAAAGAATATTAGATATTAATCTTCATAGATGTAAATTAATATCAATTATTAGTGAATAAAACAAGTTGAAAGATTATTTTGATTTAGTAATTATCGGTGGCGGTATTTTAGGAACTTCAATTTCATATTTCTTATCATTTCTAAATAAATCAAAAAAAATTGGAGTGATAGAGCAAGAAAACAATGTAGCACATCATACAAGTGGTAGAAATACTGGAAAAGTTCATGCTCCCTATCTATACAATCCTGAAAAAAAGAAACTATTTGCAAATGCAGCATTTCATGGATATGAAATGTGGAAAGAATATTCAAAACAACAAAATTTACCATTTAAAGAAGATGGAGTTATCGAAGTTGCACTAGATGAAAAAGGAATCAAAGTTCTTGAAAAATATCTCAAGTGGGGAAAACAAAATGGATTACAAGAAAAAGATATTGAATTAATTGAAAAAGCAGAATTGAAAAAAATTGAACCTGAAATTAAATGTGAAGCAGCTCTATACGCGCGTAGGGATGGTTCAACAGATTATTCCACACTGACAAATGCAATTATGGGAGATAGTAAAAAAAACGGAATTAATTTTTTGTTTAACAACAAAACAAATGAAATTAAAAAAAATAAAGACAAATGGGAAATAACAATAAATGGTAATCAAAAAATTTATGCTGATTTTTTGATTAATGCAGCTGGAGGTCAAGCAATTGATATTGCACATAAGATAGGAATTGCAAAAAACCTTACAGACGTACATTTTAGAGGCGAATATTGGAAAACACCAAAAAAATATCATAATTTAACAAAAACAAGTGTTTATTCAGTTCCAGAATTTCCCGATTATCCATTTTTAGATCCACACTGGATAGTTAGAGTAGATGGAAGTTGTGAGATTGGTCCAAATGCAGTTCCTGTTTTCAGTCCTTACGGATATGGCACTACAGAAAACATCAAAGAATTCATACCAAAAGTATTGGAAATGATTAATTCAGGTGCAAGAAAAGTAATCTTTGATAAAGATTTTCAAGAATTAGCTTTTAGTGAAATACAATCCTCAATGTCAAAATCAGTAATGGTTGAAAGGGTTAAAAAATTCCTCCCAAAGATCAACTCAAAAGAAATTACGGAAAAAGGGACTGCAGGAATTAGATCATCTGTAATTGATGAAAACGGTAAATTTGTTCCAGATGTAATTTTACTAGAAGAAGACACATCATTTCATATTTTGAACTATAATTCTCCAGGTGCTACTGGAGCACTACCATTTTCAGTACACGTGATAAATCAATTACATCAAAAAGGATTATTTGAAAATGATGATATCAACTTACAATGCGGTCCTTGGAAATTTAATGAAATTGTTGAGAAATTATAAAAATAAAATGGCGCCGAGAGAGAGATTTGAACTCTCGTTCCCTTGCGAGAACGCGCTTTATGGTTAAACAATTTCCAGGCGCGCGCCCTACCAGGCTAGGCGACCTCGGCAGAAGTCTTGCGACAATTCTATTTCATAAAATGTGATTATAAATTATGTTATTAGTAATGGAAAAAATTACTTCCAAATTGTAATGGTGGTTGATTTTTCTACAATATTTCCATCTATATCCAATCCTTTAGCAGATATTTTGTAGACTCCCTCTAATGCGGTGTCACCATCATTTTTTATTTGATCCCATGAAAAAGTAACTTCACCTCTAGGTTCAAGAGTTGAAATTACTTGAGCAGACATTGGAGAATACATCAATATTCCAGCTAATCCAGTAATTTTTAACCCGTATGACGAATCAGAGAAAGTCAATTCATTAGTTCCAGAATTAACTATTCGAATTTGAATTAATTCATCTTGCTTAAAATCAAATTTTTCTGTAACAATAGAAAGAGATGAACCTTCAACGTATTCTAATTGAGAGGTATTTTTAAAATCAATTAGATAAGTTCCAAAAATAAATGCAGAGATCACGCCAACACCAATGAAAACAACAAGACTTTTAGCTAGCAATTCTTTGAAAATAAATTCAGTATTTTTTAATCTTTTGGAGCAGTAGGTTTGGTTCTCCATTTTTTAGGATAAGTGTTAGGAGCCATGATAATTCTTTTAGTAACAAATGCATAGCCTTTTGTTGCATCACGAATTTGTTCTTCATCCATTGTTGATTCAGCTAATGCAACTGCTTCACCTTTTTGCGTATAGATTCCAACAATATCACCTTCTCTCAAATGTGGAGAAATTTTCAAAATTCCAGGTATTGCAAGCTGAGCACCATGACACATTGCATCAACAGCTGAATCACGAATTACTACAGATTTTAATTCACTTAATGCAAGTTCAACAGGTTTTATTATTTCCATTAATTTAGAATCATCTTTTTTTTCTTCCCAGATAGCAAATGCATCAGCAAGCTCATGCAAAGTAACTAATCCATCTTTTTCATGAAATTGGTCTACACGACTACGTCTTAATTCAATCATAGTTGCTCCAGGACCTAAAACTTCGCCAATATCATAGTATAATTTTCGAATATATGTTCCTGCTTCACATAGAATTCTAGTTAAAAGTAATCTTTCTTTTTGTTCGATTAATTCTAATTCATAAATTGTTCTAGTTCTTGTTTGTCTAACAACGGCAGAACGTTGAGGTGGTTTTTGAAAAATTTCACCTGTAAACATTTCAATAATTTCAGATAATTTTTCTTTAGAAGGCAATGAATGAACTCTACCCAATGCATGATACTCTTTAGGTCCATAAAGTAAAACTCCTAATGCCTTTGTTGCTTCACCTAATCCTAGCGGCAATACTCCAGAAACTTGTGGGTCTAGTGTTCCACTATGTCCTATTTTGTCAATTTTCAAAATGCGTTTTGTCCATGCAACTGTTTCATGACTTGTCGGACCTGGAGGTTTGTCTAAAAGAATAATTCCATTATCCAATAATTGCTCAATTGTTCGTTTATCATAATAAGTTCCATAGGATTCATCAGTGATATCCTGATCAATTTCAATTAAATTTTCTAGTTGTTTTAGAGTCATAGCAATTTTCTCACGGTTTCAGTAGTCACATCAATTACTTGATTTGCAGATAAATTATCAGTATTAATGATTACATCAAACACAGCTTTATCATCGCCAAAGCTGAATCCATATAGTTTTTTGTACAGTGCTTTATTTTTATCAAAACGAGATTTTGTAATTTCATATGCATTTTCTGAGCTCATATTGTCTCTTGTTTGCATTCTTTTAGTGCTGCTTGCGTGAGAACCCTCTAACCAAATTTTTATTCCATCTTCAATTAGCCATGGTAACGTATAACTTGTAATTACCATTCCACCTTGTTTAAATAAATCAGTCAATTTTTTATCTAAATTTTTATCAAATTCAGAATTCTGCTCACGTTGATTTAGAAATTTGAGTCCTTCTTTAGTATCCCACCAATCATCGCCATCAGAATCAAATCCTTGTTCTTTAGCCATTTCTTTTAGAACATCTCCACCACTAAGATATTGTAAATTAAATTCTTTAGCTAATCCTTTAGCAACAGTTGTTTTTCCGACTGCAGGAGGGCCAGATATTACGATAGATTTTGTCAACCTAGATCCATTGATGTTTTAGTGATTCTCATAATGATTCCACTAAATGCAATAGAAGAAAGGAAGTACCAAGCCCATAGCATTAGATGGTTTTCTTTACCAAAACAAATGTGTGTTGCATCCAAAGCTTGTTCTGCAGTACAAGTTAATTGGAACATATCTCCAGGTATCACATTAAGTGGTATTGGAGAAATTGCTACTGTGTATGTAAATAGTTGTGGCAATACAAGATAGAAAATTAGAATTAATGGAACAAAAGTAATCATCATTGGTCGCATATTCATTTGCATCATCTCCATGGACATTTTGTTCATGTAGGAAGATTTTTTGTTTAGTTCAGCGGATCTTGCAGTATCTTTAGATCTCATTGCAGCCATTCTTTCTTTTTGCCATGCTCTAGTTTCTTTCATAATTCTCTTTAGTTTGGTTTGATCAACCATTTTTCTTCTAACTGCAGAATTGAAAATATTTAGCAAAATACCAAATCCAGATACAGCAAACATGGATATGATTAGACCTTTGATTATTGGATCATCACTGCCAAGAGCCATTCTTTCACCACCTAGGAAATCAGGTAGTTGTAAAAATGCTGAGTCGATAAAGAGTAGAATAAAGTTGAAATCCATGTTTTTACAGTCCTATTGCCTTAATTATTTTATCAGCTGCTTCTTCAATCTTTCCCTCACCATTAAGAACATGTCTGACTGGGGAGCCTGTAATTACAGCACATGCAGAAATCATACCAGTTTGATAATCAAGCTCCTTCTTAATGTTAGCTAGTGTGATTTTATCTCGATTTCTAGTGTCATCTTTCATCCTTCTATTGTAGATTTCTTCAGGTTTTGCTGCAACTGAAACAAAGTTACTGGGTTGAATAATTTTCAAAACATGTTCAGGTAATCCAGGATAATATCCTTCAGGGGAACTAATGAATGCGTGTGTATCAATAATTACGACTTCTTCATCATGTGTGGCAATTTTTTCTGCAGCAATTTTTTGAAGACGTTGTTGTTCTATTACAGATAATTTTCTTAAATCATCTCTATTTTCTAATCCATTTTCTTTAGCGACGTCAAACATCAAAGTACCATAATTAATTACAATGACATTTTTCTTGTGATCCTTTAAAATATCAACCATTGTTGTTAACAAAGTACTTTTCCCAACACCTGGGATTCCAACCATGAGAATTTTTTTATTTTCTACCAAGTATAGCACCCAACCGTGGCATAACAACTTCTACTTGTTCTCTAACTAATTGTGTGTAATAATTAATGAGAATATCTACCATAAGTAAGATTCCAATTCCAGATCCAAATACACCAAGGACATCTGATACTCCTGCCAAAAGTCCTAAAATCATAGAACCAATAATTGTAACAGATGGAATGTATTTGTTCAATAATGCCTCAACAGGCTTGTTTGATCTTCTAAATCCAGGAATTTGTACATCTGCATCAAGTAAGTTTTGAGCTGCACTCTTTGGAGATAATCCACCAAGTTCAACCCATAATCTACCAAATACAACTACAATTCCAATCATAAACAAAACATATCCTACAGCTCTCATAGGATCAAGGGCTGCAACATCTAAACCACGAGGTGGTGTCATGTAGTAAATGAATCCTCCAACAGGAGTAGAAGGACTTGTAGGATCGAATTGAGCTATAAAGTTTACAAAGAAATTATTGTTACGTGGATTAAATTGAGACCAAATCATTTGGAATACAAATACAGCGTTTGCAGTTAGTGCAGATGCTAAAATTACTGGAATGTTAGAAACATACATCAATTTGATAGGATAAACAGCCTGAAATCCTCTATATTTGGTAGAAACGATTGGAATTTCAATTTTCATACCTTGTGTAAATACAAGTATCAGCAAAATTCCTGCTGTCAGGAACAATCCAAAGATACTAGGCAGTTGATTTGAACGGAATAAGACATTTCCAATATCACCACTTCCAGTTAAAGATTCTACAAGATATGGAATAATACCAATCATGCCACCATCACCCGCAGGTAATGGACTGAACATACTCCAAAGAATTTGTTGAGCAACACCTGCCATAATGAATAAACTAATTCCACTACCAAGTCCCCAACCCTTTTGAATTAATTCGTCTAAGAACATGATAATTATCGACGCGGCCATCAGCTGCCCTATAATCACATACAGGACATACGGCTCAGATGCTGCACCACCATATACAGCGGCAGCATAAACAATAGATTCAACTACAATTACAATGTAAGTTACAATTTTTGTTGCAGTCTGAAAAATTCCTCTTTCTTCAGGTTTTTTGAAATCAAATTTTAGGATATCAGAACCTCTCAACAATTGCATCAAGAGTCCAGAAGTTACAATCGGTCCAATTCCCAATTCAACTAAAGTACCTTGTTGGGATGCAAAAATAACTCTAGCAAAAGCTAGAAAATCAAATTCAGGAGTTGTTGCTCCAAATAATGGAGTTTGTCCCATTACCATGTAGATAAGTAATGCAACCCCACACCAAAGTAATCTGGTTGGTAATGGAATTTTCTTTTTAGGTTTTGGAACTTGAGGTAAATATGGCTCTGCTTTGAAAACTACTTTTCTAATAATTGAAGTTAGAGTACCTTCAGCCATTCTCAGTTAACACCTAAGCCTCTTCAGGTTTTTTATCTGTTGAAGATTGAACAATTTCTCCACCAACGGCTTTTAGTTTTTCTTCAGCTGATGCAGTGAAATTTTCTATTTTTACAGAATATCCATTGGAAATGTTTCCACCACCAAGAAGTTTATCATATCCTGCACTTTCAAGGTCTACGATTTTCTTTCCACCTTCTTCTTTACCAAATTTGGTGAATAAATCATCTAAATCTCTAACACTTGCCCATTTTTTTGTGATGTTTGGGTGAGGAGGACTAGTTGATTCATGTCCATAATGATCTGGTTCATCTTTTAGTAAACTGCTGTAATGATGTTTTTGGAAACCGGTAACTCCAAGACCGCCTTTATGACCACTTGCACGGTGTTGACCTACTTGGCCCCATCCCATGTGTCTGCCACCTCTTAGTCTTCGAGTTTTTCGCAATCTAGTTGCCATCTTAAATCATTCTCCTAACTATAGTATCAAGTTCTTTGTTAGAACCAAGAATACCTTTTTGTCCATATAATTTCTTAGTACTTTTCTTGAATCCATGAACTGGTGGTGCTAAAGCAAACCAAGGTTTTAGTGGTTTTAATTTTGATAATGATGTTTTTCCATCAGCTAAAGCGGCTCCAAGTTCTGCAGCATTTGCAAATCCTAGTTCCTTAAGATCTTCATCAGTAATTTTTTGATAACCACCTTTTCTGGCTTTCTTTTCAACTAATTCTTGAGCTAAAGTAGCATCAAGTTCAATCCATGAGACATAATGTTGTACCTTTCTTAACATTCCCAATGTATTGTCTTTTGCAGGTAAAATTGTAGCACGATATTTTTTATCTAATTTTAATAGAGTCATTGTATGAGTGGCCCAATAAGGACAGTCTGCTTGACCCTTGATTCTTACAACGAGATATGCATTTGCCATTTTATTATCCTTGACTGAATGTCTGTCTTAGACAATCCAGTACTGCTTTTGATGTTGAATTCATTGTAGGAGTTGAACCTTTTGCGGTGGTCCATGCATCCTTTAATCCTGCTAATTCTAATAATCTCTTAATTTTTCCACCTGCAACTAAACCTAATCCACGAGGTGCAGGAATGATTTCAATAGTTACACTTCCACCTTTTCCCTTTACTTTGAATGGAACAGAATGTTTTTGATCACATTTACATTCCCAACTGCCACATCCCATTTTAATTGGATTAATGTTTAGGAAAGCTTGACTAGTTGCTTTTTCAATTGCGATTCTCATTTGTTTTGATTTACCTTGACCAATTCCCAAGTATCCATTTTCATTGCCTGCTGCAACAATTGCTTTGAATCTTGTTGATTGACCATTAGATGTCATTTTTTGAATAATTCCAACATCGACAACTTCACTTTTCAAATCAGGTAATAGTTTTTTAATAATTCCAGATTCTTGAATTCTTAATCCAGCTTCTAAAATTTCTTCAACAGAAGTAATTTCTCCAGCTGCAACTTTTTGTCCTAAGATAGTTTTTGGTACCCAAACTTCTTCTTCTGGTTCTCTTCTTGGTCTTCTAGGTTTGGATGCTTCTGTTCCAGGTGGGCCTCTTCCATATACTGGTGGGCCTCTTCCCCTTCCACCTTGTCCAGGTTTAGATTGTGTTGCTTGACTCATATCTATTTGACCTCACTATCTATGGTAGATTTAATTTTAGAAATTTCATTTTTTACAGTTAAGTGTTCACCATTAATTCTTTCATCTGCAGGAAAAGTTTCTGAATCAGCTGGAACTTCAAGACCAGCATCAATAACTCCTTTCAAAGCTGCTGCCATTCTTTGTGTATAACGTTTAGTACCAGTATACAAAATTGCATCCTTTGCTCCTTTACCTAATGCTTTCTTACCTGCCAAATAGCCAGTAAGATATGCTGCAGAGATACTTTTTCTAGATCCTTTCCAGCCTTTTTCAAGTAAATATCTAGAATGTGCTGATGCAACAACGGTATCTCCAGTCATTCCAGGTTTAAGGACTTGAACTTGTGTATTCTCATTTGAAATATGTACAGTAATGAAATCACGTTTACCCATCAACATGGTTCCACGTTTACGATAATTGGTCTTTTCCTCTCTAAGTCTTCTCAATATTTTTGAATAGGCCATCTACAGGATCTGACTTTGAAACTGCTATTATATACGTTAAGCGTGAAGCAGTGCTGAAAGCAGTGCTTTTTGAGAATGAAGTCTATTTTCTGCCTCATCCCAGACTACTGATTGAGGTCCATCAATTACAGATGCAGTTACTTCTTGTTCACGTTTTGCAGGAAGGCAATGTAAGAAGATCGCATTTTTCTTTGCTAGAGCCATGATTTTGTCATTAATTTGATATTTTGGAAGGAATTTTTTGATTCTTTTTGGATCGTCATTGTGAATTGAAGAATATGTGTCAGTGACCACAACATCAGCATTTTCAGCAGCCTTTTTTGGATCGGTTGTTAACTCAATATCAGTTAAATTTTGAGAGACTTGGACAGTTGATTTTTTTGGTTGGAATCCTTTAGGTGTTGCAATAGTCATTTTAACTCCAGATAAAGCAGCACCATAAATCATAGAATTACAAACATTATTTCCATCTCCAATCCAAGCAATTTTCAAACCTTTGAAAGATTTTTTCTTTTCTTTAATTGTCATAAAATCTGCCAAAATTTGACAAGGATGAAATGAATCAGATAACCCATTAATTACAGGAACATTTGCATGTTCAGATAATTTATCAAGTAAAGAGTGATCATAAACACGTGCCATTATACAATCAGTATAACGAGAAAGAGTTTTTGCAGTATCTTCAACAGACTCACCACGAGATAACTGTGTGTCATTTGATGATAAATTAATTGCATGACCTCCTAATTGATACATTCCAGTTTCAAAACTTACACGTGTTCGAGTTGACGGTTTTTGAAAAATCATAGTTAGTGTTTTATTTTTTAGTACGGGTTTGTTTCCACCTTTTTTCAATTCTTTTTTTAATTTAATAGAATGATCAATTAATCCCAAAAATTCTTTTGGAGTTAGTTCTGCTAAAGTGAGTAAATTTTTTGTTTTAATTTTCATTTTTTAAACCGTCCAAATAATCCTCGTTTCTTTTTAGGTTCTTCTTCTTTATCTTGTTTATGTATATCTTCATTGTCAGATGAAATTACCTTTGATTCTCCAGGTTTAGGTTTGCCATCCTTAATCCATTTACGAATTGTATTTCCTAATTTGATAGCTTCAGTATCAGATTCTGGTGGTGGGATGTCAAATAGATCAGAATATTTTGCAATCTCATCATCTGTGATTCCATAAAATGGATCATCAGAAACGGGTTCTGGTTCAGGGGTTGGTTCAGGTGTTGGTTCTGGTGTTGGTTCTGGTGGTGGTTCTGGTGTTGGTTCTGGTTCAGAAGATTCTTTTAATTTTGATACATCTGTTTGTTCTATTTTTACATCATTTAATGAACCAAAAACAGTTTCCAAAAAGATGTTTTTATCAAAGGATTTTAAATCAGAGTATTCTTGTCCTGTCCCAAGATAAAGAACAGGTGTAGAAGTAACTTTTGCAATAGATAATGCAGCACCACCTTTTGCATCAGCATCACTTTTTGTCAAAATAGAGCCATCAAATTTCACATGGTTATGAAATTCACGTGCTTGATTTACAGTATCATTTCCAGCTAAAGAATCACCAACAAAAATGGTCATATCCGGATTTACAACTTTAGTGATTTTTGCAATTTGTTCCATCAAATTTTTACTAGTTTGCATTCTACCTGCAGTGTCAATTAAAACACAATCAGTTTTATGAGATTTTGCGTATAAAACAGCATCTCGTGCTACTGCTGCAGGATCAGATTCATAATTTTGTGCAACTAGTTTTAGATTTAGACGATTTGTATGTTCACGTAATTGCTCTATTGCACCAGCTCTAAAGGTGTCAGCAGCAGCAATTACAACTGAATATTTTTTCTCTTGAAGTAATGATGCAAATTTTGCTAAAGAAGTAGTTTTTCCAGTTCCATTAATTCCTACAAACACAATCAAAAAAGGCTGTTCCTTTTTCTTTTTCTCATCAATTTTTTCAAAAATATCTATATCTCCAACACTATCAAATAAACTTGAAATTATAGAAATTAAATTATCTTTAACAAATTTTTCAATTTCATTTTTATCAACTTTGGAACCAATTAATTTTTCTTTTAAATCAGATTTTATCGAGTCAATTACTTCACCAGCTACATCAGATTCTAAAAGAGAAATTTCAAGTTCAAAAAGAATATCTTCAATATCTTTTTCATTAAGTTCTTTTTCTCCAAGACTTTTAGCAGCATTGGAAAACGCCTTACGAAGACTATCAAACATATTCTATCCCATTTTTGGTGGTTGTTGAGATTGCATTAATTGATTAATTTGTGCTCGACCTTGTTCCAATCTATTTGCAGCATCTTGTTTTTTGGCTGCAGTATCCTGTAAAGCAATTTCAATTTCTTTGATTCTAGCTTCAAAATAATTTATTGCAGCAGGAAAATCTTTTTCAACTGCAACACCTGCACCAATGTTTACAACAATTTTGTTATTAGATGAGATTTTTGTTGGAACATATGCTCCCATTCCAAGAGGAACTAAAGTATCAGAATCAGGTTGAGTACCAAGAGATTTAATGGATTCAATAGCAGCAGTAGCTTCTCGTAAAATACTTACAAAAGTTCCTTCTCTTTGAGATAGATCAGAGAAATACGTTTCTAGCATTTGCATCTGTTGCATTAATTGTTCAGCCTGTTGTTCACTCATGTATAACAAATCATGCTCAGATGGTTATAAATTCATTCATGAAGTAAATTTAGAAATTAAAAAATAAATAAAAAAATAAAGAACTATCTTTATTGTAGTGCTTTAGAGAATCTATCTTCTACTTCATCCCAGTTTACTACATTCCACCATGCTTCAATGTATACTGGTCTTTTGTTTTGATAGTTTAGATAGTATGCGTGTTCCCAAACATCACAACCCAATAACGGAACTAATCCCTCTGTTCTTGGACTAGTTTGATTTGGCATTGATTTGTATTCAACTTTAGATGTTGAAGGATTGTATACTAACCATCCCCAACCACTGCCTTGAATTACTGCAGTAGTAGATGAGAATTTCTCTTTAAAGTCAGCAAAACTTCCAAAGGAATCATTGATTGCATCAGCAACTGCTCCTCCAGGTTCACCGCCTCCATTTTGTTTCATGCTATTCCAAAATAACCTGTGGTTATCATAACCACCGCCGTTGAAATTAATTGCACCTCGTTTGTCTTCAGGAACTGAATTAATATCAGATAAGATATCTAAGATATCTTTTTCTTGAATTTCAGTTGGACATGTTTCAAGTGCTGCATTTAATTTGTCGGTATATGTTTGATGATGTTTTGTGTGATGAATCTCCATTGTTTTTGCATCAATGTGAGGTTCTAATGCATCATAAGCATATGGCATTTCAGGAAGTGTGTATTTTCCCATGAGTTAATTTAATTTTCTATTCCATTTATTGCTTTAGTAAACAATTCATTTTTACTTGTTAAAAAACTAAAAAATTCATGAGATCATTACTAGTTTTTTCCATTACATTTGTAATTATTACAAGTATTTTCACAGTACAATTTTTTCAATCTGAAAATGAAATTAGAACATATATTGAAAATAGTGTTCCATATGTGGGAACAGAAATTCCAAGAACAGAAGGATTAGACGGATCTGGTATCAAAGTTGCAGTTATTGATACAGGAGTTGATTTCGATCATCCGGATTTATTGGGATGGGGGTCTGATGGAAAAGTAATTGGAGGCTACAATTTCATTCAACCAAATCAATTACCTATGGACAATAACGGGCATGGAACAAAAGTTGCAGGAATCATTGCTGCAGATGGCAGTATATTTGGAGTTGCTCCAAAAGCAAAAATTTTAGCTTACAAAGTTTCTGAAGATGGGGAAGGAGTGTCATCAGAATTGATTTCAGGTGCAATTGAAAAAGCAATTGAAGATGAAGCAGACATCATTAACATTAGTTTAGGGGTAAATAGAACAAATTCCAAAATAGATAGTGCAGTAAATTATGCATTAGAAAAAGGAATTTTTGTTGTTACAGCTGCTGGAAATGATGGTCCAGGATTAAAAACAATTGGCAGTCCTGGAAGGAATGTTGAATCATTAACAGTAGGTGCAACATACAATAACATGACTTCTAGCTTAATTGCAACATTAGAAATAGGTGAAAAACAATATACTGCAATTCCAATGGTTGGGGCTCCAAAAACAGACGAACCAGTTACTGGAAAAATAATTTTTGGAGGTTATGGGAAAAATAGTGAACTAAAAAATTTAGATGTTAAAGATTCAATTCTGATTGTAGAAAGAGGTAGCGATGTTGAAGGGGAATTATTATTTTTTTCAATTAAAGAAAAAAATGCTGCAGATGCTGGAGCTAGAGCATTAATTGTATTCAATAATGAACCAGGAATCTTTTTGGGAGAATTAATTCATGAATTTTCAGGTTCAGACTATAGTCCACAAATTCCAGTAGTTTCTATTGATAGAGAAGAAGGATTAGAAATTATTGAAAAATTAGAAAATGAAACTAAAGGAATTATGCATTTATTTTACAACCCTGACTTTATTGCACACTTTAGTTCAAGGGGTCCAGTTTCACCATTTTACATGAAACCAGACATGGTAGCACCTGGAGCATATATCAATACCACACAAATTGGTGCAAGTTACAACTTTACAAGTGGAACTAGTTTTGCAGCACCTCATGTGAGTGGTGCAGCAGCATTATTACTACAAAATAATCCTGAATTAGAAAATCATGAATTAAAGTCATTGTTAGTAACTACAACCAAACCAGTTTCTAATGCCTATGGAAAAGAATTTTCAATCCATGAATCAGGTTCAGGAAGACTAGACATAGCAAGTGCATACAATGCAAAATTGATTATTAATCCAACAAATTTTGTAGTTAATTTTTCATCTGATGAAAAAATAATACAAAAAGAATTAGAAATAAAATGGATGCAAAATGAAATAGATGAAATTAGTGTTGAATTTGAGGGGCCAGAATTTATTAAATTTGAACATAAAATGAAGGACAAAAATTTACAAGTTGAATTTAGATTAGAAGGAAATGAATACGGAGAATATGAGGGAAAGATCTTCATCAATCATGAAAAAACAAGATATACAATTCCAATAATTATTCATCATACAGAAGGTTCAGTTTCAGCTTATCAAGAAAATGAAAAATTATTTTTTGAAATTAATCATCCAGATAAATGGAGTTTTGCAAAAATTGTAATTACAAACAATAAAAATGAAAATACTGAAACAATTACAACAACTCCAGAAAAAAAACCATCAGCAAAAATTTATGAAAATGGAGAGTATTGGATTGAAGCAGATATTTTGACAAATGGAAATACAACAAATGCGTTTGATATTATTAATATTAATTCAATTTCTGAAAAAACTGAAATTATTGAATTAAGAAATATTCCAGAAAAACAAATCATACTAATTATTTCAATTATAGTAGTAGTAGGAATTGTAGGATTACTAATTAGAAAATAAATTAAGCAGAGTATTTTGGTCCTGCTGCAATTATATCATCAGAGACATTTTCAAATTTCTTAAAGTTTTCAACAAACATTTGAGCCAATTTTTTTGCAGAAAGATCATAGGAATCTTTGTCAACCCAAGTATGTTTAGGATCCAATATTTCTGATGGAACACCTTCAACTTCTGTTGGAATATCAAGATTGAGTAAATCATCATGACGGTATTTTACAATATCAAGTGCACCAGAAATTGCTGCAGTGACCATTGCACGACTATATTTGATCTTAATTCTTTTTCCAACACCATATGGTCCACCAGACCATCCAGTATTAACAAGATAGACGACGGTGTTATGTTGATTAATTTTTTCTCCAAGAAGTTTTGCATATACTGATGCAGGTCTAGGCATGAATGGGGCTCCAAAACACTGTGAAAATACAGATTTGGGCTCTTTAATTCCTCTTTCAGTTCCTGCCAATTTACTAGTATAACCAGACATGAAATGATACATTGCACCCTCTTTTGTTAATCGAGATACAGGAGGTAAGACACCCAAAGCATCTGCTGTCAAGAATACTATGACACGTGGGTTACCACCGACACTTGGAATTACTGCACCAGGAATGAAATCTAATGGATAACCGACACGAGTATTTTCAGTTAAAGAATTATCATCATAATCAGGTACGTTATCATTTAAGACAACATTCTCTAAAAGAGCACCAGGTTTAATTGCATTCCAAATTTCAGGTTCTGCTTCTTGACTAAGGTTGATACATTTTGCATAACAACCTCCTTCAAAATTAAAGGTACCATTATCAGACCAACCATGTTCATCATCACCAATTAATTTTCGATTTGGGTCAGCAGAAAGAGTTGTTTTTCCAGTTCCAGATAATCCAAAGAATAATGCAGTATCTCCATTATCACCAATATTTGCAGAACAATGCATTGGGAAAATATTTCGGTCTGGCAATAAGAAATTCATTACACCAAACATAGATTTTTTCATTTCACCAGCATATTCAGTTCCTCCAATCAAAACAATTTTTCGTGTTAAATCAATTAAAATAAAAACATCAGTTCTAGTTCCATCAATTTCAGGATCAGCTAAGAAATCATTAATACATAAAATTGTAAATTCAGGTTCATGTTTTTCTAATTCTTCATCTGTTGGTCTAATAAACAAATTACTTGAAAACATACTTTGCCAAACATGATCATTGATTACTCGAATTGGTAAACGAGTTTCAGGATCAGCACCAACAAAACCATCAAAAACAAAAAGTTCTTTGTTATCAACAAAGTCCTTCATTTTTTCAAAAAGTTTTTCAAATTTACCACTTGGAAATTGATGATTAATTTTTCCCCAATCAATCGTTTCATGAGTCTTGTCATCATACACAATAAATCGGTCATCAGGGGACCTGCCAGTATATTTTCCAGTATTTACTGAAAGAGAACCAGTAGAATTAACAACACCTTCCTTTCTATCTACAGAAATAGCCACCATTTCATCAGTAGGTAAATTTCTATGAACTTTAGATGGATTTATGCCAAAATTCGTTAATTGAGACAAAAATTTCTCTGAAGCGGATCTACCAAGTAATTCTGTCAATAGTTTAATCTCCAAATGTTGTGAGTTTGAGCATATACGAGGGTCATAAGATATTTAGATCCGCCTAGATTTTCCTTATTATCTCTTTTCCATGAGTATTTTTTGAGGTCGAGGAACGTATTTATTCCAAAATTCAAGACTTAGTTCCATGCCAATCAACAAGGAATTGATCGAGAAAAGACAGGAAGTAAAACAAAACAAACCTGATTTTGTCAGACCAGAAAGTTGGCGATATGTTAGACTTCAAACTAATTGGAGAAAACCAAAAGGAATAGATCATCATCAAAGAAAACAAAAAAGTAGAGGACGTCCAGGTTTAGTTAAAGTTGGATATGGTGGACCTAAAGATGCAAGAGGATTACATCCTTCAGGATTTACAGATAATTTAGTTTACAATATTTCAGATTTAGAAAAATTAGACCCAAAAAAGGATGGAGTCAGATTAGGACATGGTGTTGGTACTAAAAAGAGAAAAGAAATTGTCGTTAAAGCAGTAGAAAACAAATTTAAAATATTTAATGCAAGAGTGAGTGTAATTGCCAATAAATCTTAAAGATAAAAAACGACTTGCATCCAGAGTTACTGGAGTAGGAATTCATAGAATCAAATTTGATACTGATCATTTAGATGATATTGCAGATGCAATTACTAGAGAAAACATTAGAAGTTTAATCACCGCAAATACAATTCAAATCAAACCATTTACAGGAACATCTAGAGGAAGAGCACAAACCAAATTGGATCAGAAACACAAAAGAGGTACAACACAAGGTTCCAAACAAGGTAGAAAAGGTGCAAGAGTTGGTAAAAAAGAAGTTTATGTTGCAAAAGTTCGTTCACTTAGAAGATTATTAAAAATTGCAAAAGACAGAAAAGATTTGACAAATCCAGAATTTTGGACACTATACAAAAAAGTTGGTGGAAATACTGTCAGAAACAAGGCTCACTTGAGAACTCTGATGGACGAAATTAAAACTAAAAGAAAAGATTAGAATCTAAATAATTTTTTATCAAAACTTGAGATTTTACCATTTTTGATTTCTACTCCCTCATCACTAAGCATTTTAGTTTTGATATGTTCACCATATGCATAACCACCAATTTTACCTGTAGACATTACTACACGATGACATGGAACTATTGCAGGATATGGATTATTATTCATAATTTTCCCAATTACTCTTTGACCATTTTTTAATCCAACAGCTTTTGCCAATTCCCCATAAGTTGTAATTTGACCTTTAGGAACATCTAGTAATTTTTTGTAAACTCTTTGTTCAAGATTCATAATTTAATTATCTCAAGTGAAGTTGATTTAAGAAGTTCAATAATTTTTTGTTTATTTGTTCCCAATCCACGCCAATCTAAAAGAGCATATTTTGCCATTTTATTTTGTTTAATTATATGTGAAAATAATTCCTCATCAAGTTCATCTAAAGCATGTTTTGGAATTACTGTTCCAAGAGCAAATTTTCCTTCAAGTAATTCATGAGTAAATTTTGTGGAGTAGTGAGTTCCACCAAAACAAATTGCTACAGGGTTTTCAGGTAACTTGTTGAGAAAAATTTGGTGAACTAAATTTGCCACAGATTCACATAAGGATACATCAGTCCATTGTTTTTGAGTAGTACCAATTTCTATGAAGATTGTAGGTTTAGTTAATGCAGTTGGACCATGATGAGTTGCTTCAATAGTGATTTGAAATTCTGAGAAATCCGATTGATGTTTTTGTAATGTTTGAAGATAATATTTTTGTAGATCAGGATGAGGAATAGCAACTTCTCTATCATTTCCACCAAATTTTGCTTCAGAAAAGTTTCCAGTACTATGACAAGTCAATGCCAAAACTCCAGATTCTGCAGCATGTTTTGATAAAAATACAAAACCATCATAATCATATTTTTCTTCTAGCCAATCAGCAGAAATTGTAGGAGTTGAAATAATGATTAAATCATAAAATTTACCTCGAAAAATATCTCCATCTAGGGTCATTTTTTGTGAAAGAAAATTTGCCATATTGTAACCAGCAGGGTCATCTCGATACGCAATTAGGAGTTCCATGAGATAAGGATTATAAGGACACCATATTAATTTCCACCAATGAACCCGAAACAGACTTTGAAAAATATGTCTAATACTATGAAAATGGCAAAAAAGCCAGATAAGGATGAATATCAACAACATCTCAGATTAGTATTAACAGGAATTCTCGGAGTAGGTACAATTGGATTTATAATTCAATTTGTGTTTTCGGTAGTAACATTTGGTCGATAAAATTGTCTGAGGAAATTAAATCACATTTATTTGCAATTAGAACCACAGGAGGTCAAGAAAAAGTGGTAATGAGATTATTAGAAGCTAAAGCAAATGCCAATCAAATTAACATTCAATCAGTTTTACTAGTTGACAATCTTAAAGGATATGTTGTAATCGAAGCAATCAATCCAAGTGATGCATATATGGCAGTAGAAGGAGTCAGACACATTCGTGGTCAATTAAGAGGAGAATTAGAATTCAAAGATATCGAAGGTTATCTTGTCAAGAAATCAACAGTTTCAACATTAGAAGTAGATAATATTATTGAAATTACCGGCGGACCATTCAAAGGAATGAAAGCAACAATTACTAGAATAGATGCAGATAAAGAAGAAGCAACAGTTGTGTTACTTGATGCATCTTATCAATTACCAGTAACTGTAGATGCAAATTATCTTAAACTCTCGAGTGGAGCTTAGGAAGGATTAAATTTTCGGGATTAAACTGATTTAACATGGGAGAACAAAAAGTATCATCACTTGTAACTGGAGGAGGAGCATCCGCAGGTCCACCATTAGGTCCAGCACTAGGTCCTCTAGGAGTTAACATCATGGAAGTTATCTCAGCAATTAATGAAAAAACTAAAGATTTCGAGGGAATGAAAGTTCCTGTAACTGTCATAGTAGATACAGATACAAAAAAATATGAAATTGAAATCGGCATTCCTTCTGCTGCAGCATTAATCATGAAAGAAGCAGGAATTCAAAAAGGCTCTAGTACTTCAGGTACAGAATGGGCAGGAGATGTCACAATGGACGGAATTGTTAAAGTAGCAAATACAAAACTCGAAAAATCTTATGCAACATCATTAAAATCAGTTGCAAAATCCATCATTGGAACATGTGTGGCATTAGGAGTTAAAGTAGAAGGAAAAACTCCAAAAGAAATTACTGCCGAAATCAATGAAGGCAAATGGGATGAAAAATTCCAATAATTATTCAATAAGATAAACAGGATCTTTATCGGTTTTTTGTAATTCTACAAAGGTTTCAGTATTTTGAACACCTTCTATTTTTCCAATTTTTTCAATAACTACAGAGTGTAAGGCTTCAAGATTTTTTGCATATACTTCAATCATGATATCAAATCTACCAGTCACTTCAGAAATAGAAACAATTTCAACTGTCTCCATGAATTTCTCATGAATTTTTTCTTTTAATTTTGGGTCACGATTAACTCCAACTGAGGCCTTTACTCCAAATCCCAACAAAGATTGATCAATATCAACAGTGAATTTTTTGATTAATTTCTTTTTCATCAATCGTTTAATTCTACTATACAAAACAGAGGCGTTAATTCCAAGTTTTTTAGATAAGACAGGAACTGAAATAGATCCATCTTTAGTTAACTCATAGAGCAATTTCATATCAAGATCATCAAATCGATGCAATATGATGAAAAGATTGCTTCTCATTTAATATATCTATAAGTTTTTGGCAAAAATTGCTTTGAAATTACAATTTTTTCATATAAAAAAAGAAAATTTTTTAAAATAATTGAGAGCTAGGAAGCTCGATCTCTAAACGATTTTAAGTAGGTTTTCTGGAATTTGTTCGTAATGATTACAGAAGCACAATTGGCAGAAGTAGTAACAAAAGCCAAAGAAGAGACTAAAAAAACGAAATTTAAACAATCCTTAGAGCTAATAATTAATTTCAAAGATATTGATGTAAAGAAAGGATTTGCAATTAATGAAGTAGTTCAACTTCCAAAAACAAATTCTCCTGCAACAGTATGTGTAATTGCTACTGGTGAAATGAGCCAAAAAGCAAAAGCAGCAAATGCAGATTCTGTAATTGGAAATGAAGAATTAGCAAAATTTGAAGCTAATAAAAGAGAATCTAGAAAATTCATTAACAAATATGATTTCTTTTTGGCAGATACAAAAATTATGCCAACAGTTGGTAAAGCACTTGGTCAACTTTTAGGTCCAAGAGGAAAAATGCCAACACCAGTTCCATTTGATGCACCTATTGATGCATTTCTAGCAAGATTTAGAACATCAATTAAAGTTAGAACAAGAGCATCATTATCAATTTCATGTAAAATTGGAGATGAATCTATGGAAGATTCAGATTTAGCAACTAATGCATTTACAGTTCTAAATACAATTGAGAAAAAATTACCAAACGGTGAAAAAAATATCAAAAAAGTTATGATAAAAACTACAATGGGTAAACCAGTCAAACAAGTACAGGAGATAAAGAAAAAGTATGCATGAAAATAGAACTACATATCCAAAAAGAAAAACGGAAATGTATCAACAATTACTAGAGTTACCAAAAAAATACAAAACAATCTCAATTATTCAAATGAATAAAGTTCGTTCAACACAAATTTTACCATTAAGAAAAACTTTGAAAGGTGAAGTAGAATTTGTTTGTGTCAAAGATAGAGTTGCAAAAAAAGCACTTGAAGTATCAGACATTCCAGGTATGAAAGAATTTTCTACAGAACTAAAAGGACAAGTCATGTTCATATTTACAAACATGTCACCATTCAAACTCAATGTATTACTAGGCAAAAACAAAGTCATGATGGGTGCACGTTCTGGAGATATTGCAAGTATGGATATTGTAGTAGCTGAGAAAAACACAGGAATTGCACCAGGACCAATGCTTACAGAATTCAAAGAGGCAGGAATTCCAACAAAGATTGATCAAGGAACAATTTGGATTGCCAAAGAAACAACACCAGCCAAAAAAGGTGATGTAATTAATGAAAAATTAGCAGCAATTTTAGGTAAATTAGATATCAAACCAGTAGAGGCAGGAATTTCACTTTATTCAGCAGTTGAAGAAGGTCTCAAATATACTGAGAATGAGATGATTGTCGATGTTGAGAAAACAAGAGACTTGTTTGCACAATTCCACCAAGAAGCAGTTTCACTATCAATTGAAGCAGGCTACATTACTGCAGATAACGTTACACAAATTCTTACAAAAGCAGCACAATCTGCACGTTCAGTATCTATTGAATCAGGTTTCATGACTGATGAAACAAAAGAACAAATTTTACAAAAAGCAGATGCACAGGCTAAAGGATTAGCAGGTCAAGCAAAAGACTATACACCAGCCTAAGAATCAGTGTTTTTTACTTTAGGTAAATTCCAGTTATACTTTATTGCAATTAACCTCAATGCAGTAGTCAGAATTATTCCAATAATTGTTGCAACATAGATTTCTTCTGTAAGATACAAAATTATTGAAAAAATTACAATTCCAATAAAACTAGCAGAAAGATAAAATTCTTTTACAAACACAATAGGGGATTGATTGACAAAGACATCTCTTAACACACCACCACCAACAGCAGTCAAAATACCTGCCAGTAAAATGGCTAAAAAATTCAATCCAAAAATATTGTAAGCAAAAGTTGCTCCAATAATTGTAAAAACACCAAGACCAATTGCATCAAATTTCAAAAATAAATTCCAGTGTTTTTTTAATTTAGAATACAAAAAGAAGATAACAATTCCTGAAGCAATAGTAGCTATGACATATGCTGGATCTACAATAGAATTGGGAACCCTACCCAAGACAACATCTCTTATCGTACCTCCTGCCACACCAGTAATAGTTGCAAGTAGTAAAATTCCCACAAAATCAAATTTTTTTTCAATTGCCTTAAAGGCACCAGTTATTGCAAAAGCTATAGTACCAAATAGATCTAAAACATAAATAAAAAATTCAGTACTAAAAGAAAATTCTGTCAACGAATAGAAAAATGGCAAACAGAGTAATTAAGATTAATTAAAAATAAGTATAAAATTAAGGTGAAAGAATAAAGTTGCTTAGCCGAATAAGGATGAGAGTCCTTCCATGGCTGCTTCTTCGTTTTTAGGTTCTTCTTTCTTTTCTTCTTTTGCTGGTGCATCTGCTGCTGCGTCGGCTGCCGGTGCGGCTGCTGCAACTGCTACAGGTGCGGCTTTAACTGCCTCATTGATGTCAACATCAGCTAAGGCTGCAACTAGTGATTTAACTTGGGCTTCATTAACTTCAGCGCCAGATGCTTTAACAACTGAACTGAGGTTTGCCTCGTTAACTTCTTTGTCTAGTTTATGAAGAAGTAAAGCAGCGTAAACATATTCCATTGTACCATGAATCTCTTGGGGCATAATATAAAACTATGGCGAAGTGACGCCTGAAAATTTAATTGAGAATTTTCAAACTTCTACAAACAGCGTATAAAGTTCTCTTCAAGTTTGGATCGGTCAAAGTATCCATCCTATTTCTCAAAACTCTTTTTGCCTCATCTCTTTCAGTACCTGGAGCCAAAGACAAAACAGTGTTAATGAATTCAGGAATTGATTCACGAATCCAACCATCTAAAACTGCATAAATTTTTGGAGGAAGAATATCACATTTATCAACATCAAGATCTAAAACATCAGCATAATTTTCAGATTCAACTCGATACACCAATGCCAAAACAACATTGTCAGGAGTTGGATGATTAAGAATTTCTTCAGATCTTTCACCAGTTTTACCTTGTGCAATCTTATTTTTGAGACCAATCGGATTTACAATTACACCATTAACTCCTACTTTTTGGCCATCCACACCGCTAACTACAGCAAAAATAAAGTCATTAAAATCACCATTTTTTTTAATTGAGAAAATATGAGTTCCTTCTTTAAGTTTAGGCTTGCTTCCAAACATAATTAGGATAAAAGATTGATTGTATTTAATGTAATCATTAATCGACAATACTTAATATCGGAAAGAGGCATGCTCATCGTTGGATAAAAATCAGATTTTAAAAGAATTCTCTTCAGATCCTGACAAATACTACAATGTCAAATTATTCCAAGAACAGGGATTTGTTAGAAAATCATGTTCCAAATGTGGACGATTTTTTTGGACTTTAGATTCAAACAGAACACTTTGTCCTGATGATGGCACTGATACATATTCATTCATTGGAGAACCACCAACATCAAAAAGATTTGATTATACACAAGCTTGGAAACAAGTTGAAGAATTTTTTGTAAAAAATAATCACACTTCAGTTAGCAGATATCCTGTAGTATGCAGATGGCGTGATGACTTGTATTTTACAATTGCATCAATTGTTGACTTTCAAAGAATTATGGGTTCAAAAGTTGTTTTTGAATTTCCTGCAAATCCACTAGTTGTTCCACAAACATGTTTGAGATTCAAAGACTTGGAGAATGTAGGAGTAACTGGAAGACATTTTTCAAGCTTTTGTATGATTGGACAACACAGTGTTCCAAACAACCAAGGATATTGGAAAGATGAATGTGTTGATTTAGATTACAGATTACTAACTGATCAATTTGGAATTAAAAAAGAAGAAGTAGTTTTTGTAGAAGATGTTTGGGCTGGTGGCGGTTCTTTTGGTCCATCACTAGAATATTTTGTTAGAGGATTAGAATTAGGAAATGCAGTATTTACAGAGTTCCAAGGAGAACTAGGACAACATACAACATTAGACCAAAGGGTAATTGATATGGGTGCAGGGCTAGAGAGATTTGCATGGATTACAATGGGCACACCTACAGCCTACGATTGTTGTTTTGGACCAATTAATGAGAAATTATTTAATAAAATTGGAATAGATTCAGATTCAGAAATTCTACGAAAGTACTTTACAGAAATTGCAAAAGAGATTGATAACTATGATGACCTTAATCAAGTAAGACGTCTTGCAATAAAGAATGCAGGAATTACAGATTCACAATTAACAAAAATGATTACACCAATGGAAGGAATGTATCTGATTGCAGATCATCTGCGTACGTTGATTTTTGCAATTACTGATGGTGCACTTCCAAGTAATGTTGGAGGCGGATATAATCTCAGAATGATGTTGCGAAGAATTAATGCAACAGTAAGTAAACTAAATCTCAAACTAGACATCGATGACTTGATTGATACACATATTGATTATCTAAAAGATACCTATCCAGAACTAGATGAAAAAAGAGAAGATGTCAAACAAATTCTCAAGATAGAATCTGCCAGATATGAAGAATCAAAGGTACACATGAAGAAAAAAGCAGAGAAAATTCGTGAAAAAGGTACTCCAACAGTAGATGAACTCATAACATTTTACGAATCAGACGGAATTACTCCAGAATATCTAAAAGAAGTTGATGCAATTGCAGAAGTTCCATCATCATTTTACTCGAAATTATCAGATTTACACCAATCAGAAAAGAAAAAAGCAATTACAGAATTACCATTAGAGAAACTTCCAGAAACTGAGACTCTATTTTACAAAGATGACCCCATGGAATTTGAGGCTAAAGTAATCAAAGTATTTGATGATCAAGTGGTATTAGACAAAACATCATTTTATGCCAGAGGTGGAGGTCAGGAACCAGACCACGGAAGTATTGCAGGATTTGAAGTAGTTGATGTGGATAAACATGCAGACATTATTGTTCATAAATTAAAAGGTGGAACTCCAAATGAAGGGGATACAGTTAAGTGTAAAGTGGATGCAACAAGACGTTCTAACATTACTAAAAACCACACTAGTACCCACATCATCAATACATCAGCTCGAAGTGTATTAGGATCATGGGTTTGGCAACACTCTGCATTCAAAGATGATGATCACGCAAGATTAGACATTACACATCATTCATCATTAAATGATGAACAAGTAAAACAAATCGAAGATGCAGCAAATAAAATGATTAAAGATAACTATCCTGTAAAAATTGAATATTTTGATAGAGGTACTGCAGAACAACAATACGGATTTAGAATTTATCAAGGTGGAGTAGTTCCAGTAAAATCTGTAAGAATTGTATCAATTGAAGATAAAGACATTGAAGCTTGTGGTGGAACCCATGTAAAGAAAACTGGAGATATAGAATTAATCAAAATTACAAAGACCAAGAGAATTCAAGACGGGGTTGTTCGTTTAGAATTTGTTTCAGGACCAAATGCATTTGAATATGTCAAAGAGCAAGAAGAAGAGTCAAAGAAAAAAGAACAACAAGCAATTGAAAAACAACAATTAGAAAAACAAAGAGAAGAAAACAAAGACAAAGCAAGAGAGAAAATTCCAGTATTCATAGAGAAAATTCTAGCAGGAGAATCATTAGACTCTGAAGAAATCAACAGTAAAGGAAAACTTTGCTTTACATCAAGTAAAAATTATGATGATTATTTCAATCAAAACTTTGGCAAAAAGCTAGTTGCTAAAGACGACACTGCAGCATTTTGTGGAATTTTTGAAGCTGGGCCAACCATACGAGTAATGATATTTGCAGGTGAAAAATCAGGCGTAAATGCAGGTGAAATTGCCAAGGAAATAGCCTCAATTTTAGGAGGTTCTGGAGGCGGCGATGCCAAATTTGCTCAAGGTGGAGGTAAAGACACATCTAAAAAAGACGAGGCAATACAAAAAGCAAAATCAATGATTTTAGGATAAATGAAAAATGGAAATTAACTGGAACCAAATCGAAACCAAATGGCGAGCTAAATGGGATGAGTCAAAAGACTTTGAAACAAATCCAAATGAGAAACCAAAAAAATTCATAACAGTTGCATATCCATATCCAAACTCACCACAACATATTGGACACGGAAGAACATACACACTAGCTGATGTTCATGCAAGATTTTACCGAATGAGAGGATTCAACGTATTATTCCCAATGGGATTTCATTATACTGGCACACCTGTTTTGGGAATGGCAAAAAGAATCCAATCTCAAGAAAAAGAAATTCTTGATGGATTACGAAACATCTATCATGTTCCAGAAGAAGATATCAAAACGTTTGTTGAACCAATAAAGATTGCAGATTATTTCCATGAAGAAATTAAAGCTGGAATGATTGAAATGGGTTATTCCATTGATTGGAGAAGAGAGTTTACTACAATTGTTCCAGGTTATCAAAAATTTATTGAATGGCAGATTACAACACTAAAAGAAAATGGAAAAATCATTCAAGGTTCACATCCAGTAGGATGGTGTCCACGTGATCAAAACCCTGTATCACAACACGATACAATGGGAGATGTTGAACCAAAAATTGATGACAAGAACCATTTAGTCAAATTCAAGTTTGGTGAATACATATTTCCAGTAACAACACTTCGTCCTGAAACAATTTTTGGAATTACAAATCTCTGGGTTAATCCAAATACTATTTACAAAAAAATTAAAGCTGATGATGAAAAATGGATTGTTTCAGAAGAGTGTGCAAAGAAGATAGAATTCTTTGGAAAAGAAATTACAATTGAAGGAGATATTGCAGGAACTGAAATTATTGGGAAATATGCTACAGCATTACACAACAATCAAGAGATTCCAATTTTAGAAGCAGAATTTGTAGAGCCTGCAATTGGAACAGGTCTAGTCATGTCAGTTCCAGCCCACGCACCAAAGGATTACCAGGCATTAATGGATCTCAAGGCTAAAAATCATGAATTAGCCTCAAAAATTGAGCCTATTCCAATTATTTCCACTGAAGGATATGGAGAGATTCCTGCAAAAGAGATTTGTGAGAAAATGGGAGTGTCAGACCAATCTGACCAAAAATTAGAAGAGGCAACAAATGAGTTATACCTCAAAGAATTCACAGATGGAAAATTAAATGACAAATGTGGAGATTTCCAAAATGAGAAAGTTCAGTTTGGACGAAACAAAGTCAGAGACTGGTTAATGGAAAATAAACATCTAGAAAAATTCCCAGTACTTGAAAATGCTCCAGTCAAATGTCGTTGTGGAACTGAATGTGTTGTTAAAGTTTTGAACAATCAATGGTTTTTGAATTATGGAGATGAAGAATGGAAAGAAACTGCTAGAAATTGTTTTGATGAGATGAACATTTTACCAAATAAAATTAGAACAGAATTCAAAGAAGTAATTGATTGGTTGCATGAAAGAGCATGTGCAAGACAACAAGGATTGGGAACTAATCTACCTTGGGATAAAGATTGGATTGTTGAGAGTTTATCGGACAGTGTAATTTACATGGCATACTATACCATGTCAAGATTTGTAAATGATGGAACACTAAAACCTGAAAATCTTACAAAAGAATTCTTTGATTTCATTTTACTAGATAAAGGAGATATTTCACTAGCTGTTAATACATCAAAATTATCTGAAGATGTAATTAGTATGGTCAAAAAAGAATTCCAATACTTTTATCCAGTTGACTCTAGACATTCAGGACGGGACCTAGTTCAAAATCACTTGTCATTTTTTGTCTTAAATCACGTTGCAATATTTGAGAAAAAATTATGGCCACAAGAAATTGTTGTCAATGGTTCAGTAATGATGGATGGTGCAAAAATGAGTAAAAGTATGGGAAACATCATTCCACTACGAACTGCAATCAAAGACCATGGAGCAGACCCAATTAGATTAGCAATTATCTCATCAGCAGAGCTACTTCAAGATGCTGATTTCAATATGGACAGTGTAACTGGCATTCAAAGCAAGCTAGAATCACTACTAGAGGAGTGCAACAGTCTCAAAGCATCAGATGTAGGGGATTTGGAGGCTGAAGATAGATGGATTTTATCGAAAACTCAAGGCATGATTGCCCAAGTTACAGAAGCTGTAGAGAAAATGAGGCTAAGAGAAGGACTCCATGACATACTATTTTCATTTGAATCTGATTTGAGCTGGTATTCAAAGAGAGTCGAGGCTAAAGAAAGAGACAATGTTTCAGGAATATTGCACAAAATCAATTCAGCAAGAGTTGCAATGCTATCTCCATTTGCGCCACATATAGCTGAAGAGATGTGGGAAAAATTAGGATATACAGAACTTGCATCAAAATCAGCATGGCCTAAATTTTCAAAAGAAAATGTTGATGCCACATCAATTCAATCCGAAGAATTGTTAAAATCAACAATTGATGATATTGCAAATATCCTAAAAGTTACAAAAATTACTCCACAAAAAATTGTAATTTATGTAAACTCTGATGAATTCAAATCTAAAGTTTATAGAAAAATTTTAGGAATTATGGTAGGAGGACAAAACAATATGGGTGTAGTAATGAAAGAGTTGATTGCAGATACTCAAACTACAGATGCTAAAAAAATGCCAGACTTTATTCAAAAAGTAATCAAAGACTTGCATTCAGAATCTGAAGAAATTAAATCAACAAAGTTAGAATCTGAAGAATTTGATGAAAAACAATTCTTGTCTGCAGAGCTATCAAGTATTGGTAAAAAAGAATTCGGAGTAGACATTGAAGTGTTTGGTGCAACTGATGGCGATATTTATGATCCTAAAGGCAAAGCCAGACACGCAAGACCATTCAAACCAGCAATACTAATTGAATAATTAGTGTCGATTTTTGCAAGTCGAGCAGACATAAGCAAACTTTACTTCTGAATCATAAGGAATAGTAACTTTAGCTAGCTGTAGTATAGTAAATCCTCTACAAATCTTACAAATCCCTCGCAACAGTACTGATTGTAAAATTTAGAGTTAACCAGATGTGTCAAAATCTGGTTCGATCAAGGTCATGCGTAATTTACCCACGAAATTAACTACTTTTTGCAAAATACACCATATGATTAAAGAAATAATTGGATTTGTATGGGATTTAATTTCAGGGCAATAAAAATAGTAAATTAATTTTCTATATCTAAATCAACATGAACCTGTTGTATACATGAATTGAGTTGTTCTTCATTACCAATCCAGGTTTCACGACAATTCTGAAGTTGTTGTTCATATGTATTCCAAAACTCATCGCTTTGAAGGAGAGAATTTTTTCCATCCTTTGCCATTTGATAAACTTCAAGACCTGTAAATCCCTCATATCTTTGAATCATTTTTTCATGAGATGCTTCAAACCTTTTTAGTTCTTCTTTACATGTGTCTTGAGAATATCCCGATAATTCTTCACATTGTTTAATTTTTTGTTGTAATTCATAGTATGATAGTTCCAGATTTCTCAACTCCCTTTCTTTAACAAAATCACCATAATCAGCAGTTGCAATTATTCCAATGAATATACCAACAGCAACTACAGCAATTACGACTCCAATTGTTCGCATTACTAGGGCATATTACTCATAGATATTATCCCTTTTCAAAAATAAAGTGAAAAAAAAGAAGTTTTTGGGCTTAAGATCATTACCGCGAGGTATTCGATGAGAGCCCATGCCACTTAAGATCAGAAAGTATCCCTTTTCTGATGACAGTGTTCGTCTTAAGATCTCAAACGATTGTTTGTAGATGACAGACTTGTTCTTGTAACATTACAAAGTCAATTTTGGTATATAACCAGCACTCATAATTTCTACTAGTGCTAAAATCCGATCAAACTAGTGCCAGAAATTTAGAATTCAGATAGTCTATTTATTAGAGATAAGAAACTGCAAAGTATCTTGAAAATCGCAGTAATGGGAATGGGTGTAGCTGGATCATACCTAATGGCCAGACTAAAAGACACAGAACACGAAGTTACAGGATATGAATTAAGATCAGAAGAAGCACATGACTCAATTTGTGCATGGGGAACAATCAAACCAGTACTACAAGAATTTTGTAAAAAAACTGGCAGAAATTTTGATGACTTTTTAATTCATGACGGAAAAAGTATGCATGTCAAAATGAATGACAATGTTAAATTCGATATCGGATTGCATGGAATGTGTACATATGACAAATTAGCTTTAATCAAAGATTTCATGAAAGATTCAAAAATAATTTACGGCAATCCACCAAAAAAAGAAGAGTTAGAAAAAGAATATGACATGATAGTTGATTGTACTGGATTCCACAGAGTATACTTACCAAAGATGAAAGAAGATTTCTTTTTACCAACTTATGAATACAAAGTAGAATACGAAAACGGAGTTCCATACGATGACTTTTACATTGAACCATTTCCAGGAATGTCTGGATACTTTTGGTATTTCCCACTAGGTGAAAAATGGGCACATATTGGAGCAGGAGATTACAACAAAAATCACATTAAAGCAACAGATGCATTTCTAAAAAAACATGGAGGCAAAGTTGTCAAAACTAAAGGCCGTCCAATTAGACTTGCAACACCTGATAGATGCAAACCATACTACTCTGGAAAAGTTGTAGGAGTTGGCGAATCAATTGGTACAGTTTATGCTCTACTTGGTGAAGGAATCATCCCATCCATGCAGTGTGTAGATATCTTTGTAGAAAACATGCATGACTTTGCAGCATATGAAAAAGCAGTTGAAAAACATTACAAAGTGTATGCCAAAGTTTTCAATTTTGTCCGAGCAAAAATTCACAAAGACTTTAACTTTTTGAAAGCATTGCCTGACTTTTTAGCAATCTTCCGTTACATGAAAAAGAACGAAGACAGATTTGGAATGGATATCAGAATTGCAGATTTGCTAAAAGTTGCTAAAGCCTAAGAGAAACTAACAGAACTAAATCCTTCTCTGTTTGTTCTATTACTTGCCATGTTGTAATCATAAATTGTTGTAGAATATGCTTGAAGTTCTTCTTTCATTTGATCCAAATTATCTGCAAGATAAAATCCTGGGCAATCACCTGTAAATTGATAAGTTGCATGAACACGTGCCTTTCCACCTTCATTTTCTAGCCAACTTGCAAATGGGTAAAGATAACAAACTCCAGGTCTGTCAGGATGCATACTACAACCTCCCTTATCATCTAAAAATCGACATGAAATGTGAGTTCCATCTTCTTCAGGAGTCTCATCTGTTTTTCTTTTGAGGTTAATTGTAGTCATTGTAGTCATTTGACCAGATGGACCAGGTTCATCATAAGTTACAGTTAGAGTCTCATTTTTGATAAATTCTGCAGTGTTTTTGTATTTCAGACCTTTGCCAATTGTGATTAGATCATCAGAAGTTAGTGGCAATCTACCTTGTCTATCACAACAATTGTGACAATCAGGCCAAAAGCATTTCCACAAGATATATTTTTTTTCTGAATTAAGAAATGGAACATGAAAAACTACATCTTTGACTTTTACTGCATAGTCAGAGACATCAGTAATTTGACCTAATACGAATTTTCTCAAGATAGGATCAAAATCCCAATCCTTTTCTAACAAATCTAATGATTCTTGAATTTCTTTTTGAGACAAGTATTCAGTTATATCCGCTTTTGCAGATCTTATTAATGTTGAGTGAAAAAGGAAAATATGCAGCAGCTACAGAAAACAGAAGATTTGTGTGGGCCGAAATTATTTGGCCACTAGTTTTAGAAATTAACGATATTACATTTTCATTAAAACAATTTCAAGAAAAACGTGAAAGAGTCTGTAAGGAAAAAAACACAACAATTACAATTGCATCTAGAGGATTAGTTTCTCTTGTTCTAAAAGGAATTTTACTAAGAGAAAATGATACGTATTCAATTCATTACAAATTAATCCCGTACATGAGATTAAAAGCAAAATGTGATTATGCAACAGCCATTCACGAAGTTAGAATAAAATAATTACCAGTAGCCCGAGGCAGATTCGAACTGCCGTCTCCGCCTATCCACTCTTGAGATCCAGAGGGCAGAATCCTTGACCACTAGACTATCGGGCTACTTGATAGAAATTCAAGTAATTTAGAATATAATGATTTGGTGAAA
>CP054849.1:1055862-1070766 GCA_044358425.1 Marine Group I thaumarchaeote
TTTAAACTTAGGTTAGACAAAAAACAACTAGTCATTTTTTTCCTCAGTTTTTGTATCGTTTAAAATTGATTTGATATTTGCCTCGTCAATTGATGTAAATGAAATTGTTGAAATTCTAAATTGTAAGCCGCACAATCTACCCAGTGCAACTGAAGTTCCTTGAAAGTTTACGAGGGGGACTTTTTGTTTTTTTGCATCAGATTCAATTTTCTCAAGCATTTTTTTGTCTACGGATTGAGATAATACAATTAACTTGGAATTATTTACAGAGTTCAAAACTTCTTTACTACCCATTGTTAATCTATTCTCTTTACGGGCATCCTTCAATGATTTCTCAAGTATTTTACTCATGTAGTTTCCTTATCACGATCGTCTTGAGAGTCCTTTATAGGTTTATTGAAAAAATATTTCTAAGTATAATAAATCATTTAAAAATTATTTTTGATTTTTATAAAATCAATCAACAATTATTGAAGTTGAAATAGGGGGACTCAAAGGTATGAAATCATTTAACGAATTCCACACATAAGTTTCTAAAACATAATTATCAGATTTTTCAGGAATCCATGATTGAGAAATATCTAAAATTTGATTTGGAGAAAGTTTTCCCTGAATCCAAGATAAAGAAAGTACAGAATTATCAGAGTTTTTGATTTGGAAAAAATAGATGAACTCTTGATCATAATTTAATTGGTTTTCAATTGTTCCAACTATTTGCATTTGTGTTTGTGAAATAAGAGAGTCCAAGGGGGTACCAAAACTATCAGAAAAAGAAATTGGTGAAGTTTGTATTCTATTAATTGACAAAATAGAGTAATCAACAGCAGCAGAAGTTTCAATTGATATTTCATCAGATTTTGAAAAAGGTTTTGGTAAAGTATGATCATCATATTTTGCAAAAATATTATCTCCAGGAACTGCATAAAGTCGATTTCCACTAGAAGTGTTTGTTGACAAACTAATATTTGCTATAAACTCACCAGAGCGTTCAGATGTTTCTGTTGCAACAACTTGTATGCCACCACTGTCAGAATCTGAAAAAACTTCTATCGTAATTGTATCAATTGCCTCAGGATTCAAATTCATATCGTGATCAATTACACGAATTTCAACTGAATCACTTGTAAGAAAAACATCTTTTGAAAATTGAATTACTCCCATATTCCATGTTATTGGAATTGAATCAGTTAATACAACACCATCTGCAAATTCAAAAGAAATTGTAATTGAATCATCATTGTCAACTTCTAAAAATCCATTTGTTGGTCCTGTACCAGAAGTTTTTGGGTTTGTATCATAATTCCCATCACCATCAACATCATGCAAAAATCCTGTTAGAATTATTTCGCCTGAAAAAATTCCAGAGCCCGATAAGGTTTCAGTCAACCTATATGGTTTTAAAAAATTTTCACCTGATGAAATTTTTATTGGATGAGAATCAGTTTCACCAATTGAATCGATTTTATTTGAATTGGTATTCCAGCTTGGGGCATTAATAGAAATTATTATTTTATCAGTCCATGAATATGCAGGTTTGTCAGTATAGATTGGTGCAAAAGGTTTATCATAATCAGGAAGAGATTCAGCATAAACAGGGGCTAAAATAAGAAAAAATCCCAATAAAAATTCGTACACGAGATAAATTAGTTAAAATCAGATTTAATGTTTGATAATTAATTTTAAGATTTATCGGTAGGCAAAGAGATTGCTAAAATATTATCTCCTCGTAACAAAACTTTTCCAAGACTCAAATGTTTTTCTTCAGTAATGTCTTCGGCTTTGTCCAATGTTAAATTCATGTGAATATCAAAATCTATCAAGTTTCCTTGAACAGTTTTGTTATTTCTTAAACGAAGTAAAACACTTTTTCCTTGACAACTAGTCATTAATGTAGAAATTTCATCGGCCATAATTATCACTTAATTCTATTTCTTTTTGCTCACTTGCATGTACAAATCAACAGTACCACTTCCAATTGGAATGTTACTTCCAACAATTACATTTTCAGTAATACCTCTTAGTTGTTCAATTTCTCCTCCAAGTGCTGCGTGTGCAATTGTAGGCACTGTAATTTCGAATGCGGCTCTTGCAAGTACACTGTCTTTAGTACCAGCAATACCGTGTCTACCAATTTGTTGCATGTAACCACGGGAACACATCAAATCAGATACTAACATGATGTATCTACTATCAACTTCTAATCCTTGGTCTCCCAATGTATGATTAAGTTCATCTATTAATGCAAATCTTGCGGCTTCAATTCCCAAAGTGCCTGCAATTTCAAAGACATTGTTTGTTCTGACATTAGTTTTATCAATTCCTTTAACTTCTAAGACTTTAGCAATGTTTGAACCAGTAGTTTGGATAACCCATTCGTCATCTTTTTGAACTAATGTTACACGTTCAATATCTGGAACGCCTTTAACAGTAGTATTGAGTACTTTGTTTCTAATTGCAATTGCAGTTGCAGTATCAACTTCTTCAACTAAATTCAAAGTTATCAATTCACCAGTTACTTCCATCTTGAATTTTTTATTAGAAGAAAGTGCTGCTTCAACTTCTGCAACAGAGCAACCCCTTTCACGGAGTCTGTTCTCACTTAAAATTAATTTAATGTTTGTAGAATAATCAGTTTCAGTATCAGCAATTAAAGCACTTACTTTAGTTTGCAAAACATTTCTTGCAACTTCAATTGCTTTTTCCCTATTTCCTTTATTTTCTTTTTCTAAGTAAATATCCATAGTTGGGGTAACAGGTTTCTTTCTAGCATCAACTAATTCAATTAATCTTGGAAGACCTAATGTAACGTTTCTTTCTTTAATTCCTGCAAAGTGGAATGTTCTCAAAGTCATTTGCGTACCTGGTTCACCAATAGATTGTGCAGTAATAATTCCTACTGCTTGCCCTGGCTCTACGCGTGCTTTATCATAAAGTGAAAGACCTTTTTTACATACTGCTTCAATTCCAGATTTACTAAGACCAGATTTGTTTAATGCATCAGTTACAAGTTTAGTTAATCTTGGACTAAATGTTTTAGTGTATTTTTTAGTTAATGTTTCAATTTCATCTTTTGTTGCTTTTGCTCCAGAATCAACCATAGCTTGTGATGCAGCTAATCTACTTGGATTGAATGCCTCACCATGGTCACTTTTTTGTACATCAATTCCATCTTCACCATAAAGGAATTGAACAATGTGTCCATGAGGATCTCTTACAGTACCATCATATTCTAATCTAATGTGTTCTAATGCATTGATCAATCTACGTTGCATGTAACCACTTTGTTGTGTTCTGACTGCAGTGTCTACAAGTCCTTCTCTACCACCCATAGCGTGGAAGAAAAATTCTAGTGCAGTTAATCCAGTTCTATAATTTGATTTTACAAATCCGTGTGCATCAGGATTACTATCATGTTCTTTATAGTGAGTTAGTGCACGATTTGCATATCCCTCGTTCATTCTGTTACCTCTTCTTGATTGTTGACCTAATGCCCCAGCCATCTGACCTACGTTAAGTGCTGAACCTCTTGCACCGGTGGTGGCCATAATTTTTCCAGCATTACCATCATCAAGTGAATCATTTGCAGTATCACCTGCTTTAACTCTGGCTTTACCTAATTCATTTACAATGTAAGCTTCTAAAGCTTCTTCAGCTTTCATACCTCTTGTAAGTTTCAATGTTCCTTTTTCATATTGGTCAGTCAAATCTGCTACAACATCATATGTATCACTAATGTCATCTAGAATTTGTTGTTCATTCTTTGCTGGAACTTCTAAGTCACCATAACCATAACTAAATCCATAGTGAGTGATGAATTGTTTTACCATAATTAAGATAGAATTCAAAAAGTTCTTTCCGACGGCATTACCATAATCTTTAGTAATTCTGTGTAAGACACTTTCTGGTTCCTCTGCACCAATTGATGTCTTGTCAATTACACCGCTGATTAATTCACCGTTTTTAATTACGACGTCATTTGCTTTTCCACCAGTACCTTTTGACCATTTTGATGTTAGTGTATAGTTAAAGTCACTTGGCAAGAATAATGAGAATAATTGTTTTCCAGTGTATGCAGGGCTTCCATCTTTTGCTTTAGTAGATGGTTTTGGAAGTGCGTCAGTGAATCCTCCAAGCATTGCATAGTTTGAAAATTCTTGAACAGACAAAATAGTATCATCTTTGGTTAATAGATATGCACCTGTTACAAAGTCTCTAAGGGCACCAATAATTGGACCACCATATCTTGGTGAAATTAATTGGTCTTGAACTCTCATCAAAAGAATTGCTTCTGCTCTTGCCTCTTCACTTTGTGGAACGTGAAGATTCATTTCATCACCATCAAAGTCTGCGTTGTATGGTGGACAAACAGATGGGTGTAATCTGAAAGTTTTTCCAGGAAGTACACGTACATAGTGTGCCATGATAGACATCTGGTGAAGTGAAGGTTGTCTGTTAAACAATACAATATCTCTGTCAGCAAGATGTCTTTCAATCAAATATCCAATTTCAAGTGTTTCTGCAATTGTTGAACGATCTTCAACAAAGTCTAGTCTAATTTTTACACCATCTGGTCTTACAATATAATTAACTCCTGGGAATTTTTCAGGTCCATTGATTACTAATTTTCGCATTCTTTCTATGTTCCATTCAGTTACAATTTCAGGAATAGTTAGTTTCATTGCAACTGCTTCAGGTACACCAACTTCAGACAAGTCCAAATTAGGATCTGGAGAAATTACAGTTCTACTAGAAAAGTCAACTCTCTTTCCAGAAAGTGAACCTCTGAATCTACCCTCTTTTCCTTTGAGTCTTTGTGTTAATGTTTTGAGCGGACGTCCAGAACGATGATGGGCTTGAGGAATTCCAGAAACTTCATTGTCAAAATATGTAGTTGAGTGATATTGTAACAAATCAACCAAGTCTTGAACAATTAATGGCGGAGTTCCTGCTTCTTTACTTTCCTTTAATCTCTGATTAACTCTAATGATATCTACCATTTTGTGGGTTAAATCATCTTCAGATCTAATTCCAGTTTCAAGAATAATTGAAGGTCTGACAGTAACTGGTGGAACTGGCAAGGCTTGAAGAATAAACCATTCAGGTCTTGCGGTTACAGGGTCATAAGACAAAAGTGATAAATCATCATCAATGATTTGGGAGAATCTTTCTCTAATTGTGATTGGTAATAATCTGTGTTCACCAATTTCAGTTTTTTCAACAAAGATAGTTGGTTTTGTAAAGACTAATTCGTATTGTGTTTTTCCACAGTGAGGGCATTCTTTTGCTTTCTTTGCTTTTTCAATGATTTGTTCAGGAATTCGTTTTTGTGAAACAGTTGTGTATGCAGCTCCTTTATCTTTAATTTTTTGAAATGCATTAAGATCTTCTTGTGGAACTTTTAATCTTGCACAAGAACGACATGTTGATTGTAGTAATTTGTAGATATTATCAATAAATGCAATATGTAAAATTGGTTCTGCAAGTTCAATGTGACCAAAGTGTCCTGGACATCTGGCTGCAGTATTACCACAAGTGAGACATTTTTGTCCAGGTTCAAGTGTTCCAAGTCTCCCATCCATAAGACCTCCTTGAACTGGCATTCCATCTTCATCATAAGTTTCTGGAGCAGTGATTTCAGCAACAGAATATTTTCTAATTTCAGTTGGAGACCAAACAGAGAAACGAATTCCATCAATTGCTTTAATTGCTTGAATAGACATCTTAGAGTTTCTCCTTAATTAGCAATCTTGGTGCAACGTTTAGACTTTGCATTTCTTGCAATAATAGTTTGAATGCATATGCTACAGATACTGAAGATACTTTAGCTTTATCTCCACAAACTCTGCAAACATATTTTCTTTGTTTAACATCATGATAAGCAACTAAACCACATCTTTCACAAACGAAAACATCAGATTTATCAGATTCATCTAACAATCTATCCTTTAGAATCATTGATGCACCATAAGCGATTAAACAATCTCTTTCCATTTCACCAAATCTCAATCCACCACCTCTAGCTCTACCTTCAGTTGGTTGTTTAGTTAACATCTGAACTTGTCCACGTGCTCTTGCATGTATTTTGTCAGCAACCATATGATGAAGTTTTTGATAGTATACTACACCAATAAAGACATCAACTGGGAATGCTTTTCCAGTTCTTCCGTCGTACATTATTTCTTTACCAGAATATTTGAAATTATGTGCATCCATAACTTCCTTAACTTCATCCATTTTCTCTCCAACGAATGCAGAACCATCAAATCTCTTTCCACGGAATGATGCAGCTTTTCCACAAATGGATTCCATCATCATACCCACAGTCATTCTAGATGGGAAAGCGTGAGGATTAATTAAAACATCAGGGGACATACCTTCAGCAGTGTATGGTAAGTCTTCTGCTTTTGCTAAAATTCCAAGTACACCTTTTTGTCCGTGTCTTGAAGCAAATTTATCACCAATTTCAGGAATCCTCATATCTCTTGCTCTAATTTTATACATTTTTCCACCCTCGTTAGATTGAGTCATTACAACTGTGTCAATTACACCGACTTCAGAAGGTCTTACACCAATGGATGTATCTCTACGATAAGGACCAGATGATTCAAACTCTCTGTATTCTTCCATAAATCTTGGAGGACTAGTTTTACCAATCAAAATATCTCCACCTTTAACAGGGGACTCTGATGCTACTACACCATCTTCTTCAAGTAATCTATATGCTCTTTCACCTTTGTAACCTCTTACATTATCTTCAGCGTTTGGAATTTCAAATGAATCCCTCATTCCACCAGGATATTGTTTTGCTTCAGCATCATAAATTCTAAAGAAGAAAGTTCTACCTAATCCTCTATCAACAGAAGCTTTACTGAGAACAATTGCATCCTCAATGTTGTAACCATCAAATGGCAATACAGCAACTACACAGTTTTGACCTGCTGGTCTATCTTCTAATCCAAGTAGTTTCATTGCTTTTGTATTTACAGCTGGAACTTGTGGGTATAACATAAGGTGTTGTCTAACATATGTACTAGTATTCATCATCGGTGTTGAAAATCCTAAACTTTGTTTTGCCATTGCAGATTCGTATGTATTTCTTGGAGATTGGTTATGTTCTGGATATGGAATTATAGATGCGCCTGCTCCCAAAATTGCTGGTGGAAATACTTCAAGGTGAGTGTGTTTCTTTGAATCTTTTTCATCTAATGTAATGTAGCAATTCTCTTCTTCATTTGCATCAATCATTTCTAAGACACCCATTCTTAACAAATCATTCCAAGATAGTAATTTCTTCGAAATTTTATCTAAAAGATCTTGAGTAAGTAATGGTTTGTTATCTTTGATAATAATTAACGGTCTCAAAACTCGTCCAGCATTACAATTAACATATAATCTTCGAGTAGCCTCTTTGTGTTCATCAGATTTATGGAATGAAACTCCAACGTGTGGATGGATTTTTGAATTTCTTCTAAGATCTCTAAGAGATTCTGCTAATTCAAGTCCATCTTTATAATATCCAATTAATCGTCCATCGACAAATATTCTAGTTCCATCTTGTTTCAAATCATCTTTTGCATCAAAGAAATGTACAGTTCCAAGATCATATAATTTCTCAACAATTTCCTCAGAAGGAACATTTACTGAAATTATTCCAGATAATGCAAGATTTTTTACCAAACCACAGTTTGAGCCTTCAGGTGTTTCACTAGGACAAATTCTTCCAAAGTGTGTTGCGTGCAAATCTCTTGCTTCAAAGTTTGGTTGAGTTCTACTAAGTGGTGATTGAATTCTTCTAAGATGACTGATAGTTGATAGATAGTTTGTTCTGTCAAGTAATTGTGTAACTCCAACTCTACCACGACCCCAGTTTCCTGTTGCAATAGCGTTGTTTAGTTTATCAGTAATAATTCCAGGACGAATTGATGCAGCAACTGCATTAATTCCACGTTTTTGACCTGAACGCTCTAATTGGTATTTCATATCTCTAACCAAATTTCTAAATGCAGTTCTAAACAAATCTGCAAGCATTTGTCCTGCAAATTTGATGACTTTGTTTCCATAATGATCTTTATCATCAGGAGTTATCCAATTGAGTTTTAATTCTAATAATTTACATGCTGCTTCTCCTAAGAATTGTGCTTTTTCTTTTCTGTTTTCAGGATGTTTTCCTAGATGAGGTAATAATCCCCAATCAAGTAAAGTTTCAGCACGTTTAATTTGGAATTCTTCTAACATTCCAGGTGCAATTCTTTTACTGATGTAAACAATAGCATCTTTAGATGTAGGAACATCTCCTGCTTTTTCAAAAGAGCCTTCTAATTCATCTTGAAGTTCATCAACTAGTGAAACTACTGAAGCAATTTCTTTATCAGATTCTAATCCAAGTGCTCTCATTAAAGTAACAACTGGAATATCTACAGGAGAACCAGGAATTCTTGCAACTATCAATCCATCATTTTTCATAACGAGTTCTAATTTTGCACGGTAACCAACAATTGAAGAATAAACTTTTGCTTTGAAAACAGTGTTTCCACCAACTAGTTCTCTATCTACAATTATTTTATTATAAGAAAGATCTTCTAATCCAACAATTACTCTTTCTGAACCATTAATGATAAAGTAGCCACCAGGATCATTTGGATCTTCACCATGTTCAATTAATTTTTGATTAGAGAAATTATTCAAAATACATGCATTAGATTTTGCCATAACTGGTACATCACCAATATGAACAAATCTTGATTCCAAAATTTTACCATCTTCAACAACACTAGCTTCCATCATTACAGGTGCAGAATAAGAAACATTTCGTAATCTTGCTTCAGCTGGTGTGATGTGAGTAATAGAACCATCAAGTTCCATCATTCTTGGTTGTTGAAGTTTTACTTTTCCTAATTGAATTTTATATGGATATTCAGCATTTTCAATGTCAATTTGTCCAACTTCATTTATGATACTTTGAAGTCCTCTTTCTAAAAATTCGTCAAAAGAATTAAGATGTTGACGTGCAATACCTTCACGTTTTAAAATATCTTGAATTACTGGCCAACGTTTGTTTGAAGGATCAGCCAAATCTAGACCTCCACCACATATCTATAGTAAAGACTCTCACCAGCAGTTGGACTATTTCTAGTGATTTTTATCATATCACCAGGTTTTACACCTAGTCCCATAATTGCAGGATCATTTACGAAAATTAATGGTAATTCTGTGGGTTTACAATTATATTTTTTTAAAACTTCTTCAGCTTCTGATTTTGGAATAATTTCATGTTTTGGAACATAAACATGATCTGGTACTAAAATTTGGTTTTTCTTAATTGCCATTTAAGAAGCCCCCAGATCGAACATTAAATGTAATAGTAAATAATACACACAAACTGAAAAAAATCACGTTCGGGTTAATATATATCTAATCTGAAACTTCAAATCAAGAAATTATTTTCTTATTGACTCTATTTGCAATATTTGCAGCAATTCCACCAGCAGCAATTCCATTATCGATATTGACAACAGATAATCCTAAAGAGCAACTTTGTAACATAGATGCTAAAGCTGCAATTCCTTTTTCACCATATCCATATCCAACGGATGTTGGGATTCCAATAATTGGTATATCTACAAGAGTAGAAACCAAAGTAGCCAAAGCCCCCTCCATTCCAGCTGCAACAATAATACAATCAACATCCTCTTCAATCATTTTCTTTAAAATTGGAAATATTCTTTGGATTCCAGCAACTCCAACATCATAACTTGTGATACATTTACAATTCATTGCTTCACACATTAATCTAGATTCTTCAGCAACTCCAATATCAGAAGTTCCAGCTGTCAAAATACCAACTGTTCCTCCATGGAATTTAATTGGTTTTTTAAATATCAAAATAGTTGATGAATTTTTTCCTGTAGAGATTTTTACTTTTAATGTTTTTACGAATAAAAGTAATTTTTTGTAATGCTCTTTTTTGATTCTTGAAACAAGAACAGAATTAGTTTTTTCTAGAGTCTTTTTAATGATTTTTTTAATATCATCTAATTCCTTAGTTTCTGCAAAAATTACTTCTGGAACTCCCCTTCGTTTACTTCGATTAACATCAATTTTGGCAAAATTTTCGACTTCCTCAATTGAATATAATGTTAAAAGTTTTTTTGCATCTTTGGTAGAAATTTTTCCAGATTTTACGGATTCTAAAATTTCATTGATTTTCAATAATTACAATAATTGATATCTATACTAAAATGCTTAGATTTCAATACCAGAAAGTGCATCTTTGACATTAGCAACGCCTTTGTCAAACATAGTTCTTTCTTCATCATTAAGATCTAACTCAATAATTTTCTCTACACCGTTTTTACCAATTACAGCTGGTACACCAATTGTAACATCAGAATGACCATACTCACCATCAAGATAAGTTGCTACTGGAATGACTTGTTTTCTATCTCTAACTACTGTTTCAATAATTGCAGATATTGCATTTCCTGGTGCATGTACTGTGGCACCCTTTAATTCAATTACTTTAGCTGCAACTTGTTTTGTGTTTTGAACAATCTCATCTAATTTTTCTTTTGGTAAGAATGATGAAAGTGGAACTCCAGAAACTGATGAAAATCTTGGTAAAGGAAGCATGTTTTCTCCATGTTCACCAATTACTAATCCTCTAATAGAATCTCTGGAATGACCAGTAGATTCATGAATAAATTGTCTAAATCTTGATAAATCTAACATTCCACCCATTCCAAACACTCGACTTCTATCAAATCCAGATACTTTTTGAGTAATGTATGCCATTGGGTCCAATGGATTTGAAACTGGAATAATCATGGAATCATCAGCATATTTTTTAATATTTTCTGTTACACTTTTTACAATTGAAGCATTAATTTTTAGCAAGTCCATTCTTGTCATTCCTGGTTTTCTAGCTGAACCTGCTACTACCACGACAATGTTTGATCCTCGAATATCCTCATAATCATTTGAACCCTTAACTTCTACATCAATACCTTGTTCAGATAACATGTGATTGATATCCATGGCTTCACCTTGTGGCAATCCCTTTGCAACATCAAGTAACAAGATTTGATCATCTAATTTCTTTAATGCTGAAAATAAAGCTGCATCTCCACCTACTTTACCAGATCCAATAATTGTAATCATGAAAATCAGTGCTAAATTTGAAATTATAAATCTAATGAAATAGTCAAAATATTAGGCGAATTTATAAGCATTTTTGATAATTTTTAATCATGGTTATTGTTATTGATCCACAAATAGCAGGAATTTCAGGAGATATGCTTTTGTGTTCTTTAGTGGATTTAGGAGCAGATAAAAATCAGATCGTGGAAGGAATTAAAAAAATAGAAAAATTTCTACCAGATTCAAAAATTAATAAAATGGATTTTCAAAAAATTCAAAAAAATGGAATTGAATCAACTGAATTAATCTTAGAAATTGATGAAAAAATTTCTGAGAGAAAAGGAGTTGAGATAAAAAATGCAATAATTAATTCGGTAAATGAATTACAACTTTCAGATAAAGCAAGAACATTTGCAGAATCATGCATTAATTCTTTAATTTCATCAGAATCAAAAATTCACGGCATTTCTGAAGATTCAGTTCATTTTCACGAGGCATCAAGTATAGATACACTGGTAGACATCATTGGAGTTACTATTGCATGTGAAAAATTGAAACTGTTTGAGGAGAAAATTGTCTGTTTGCCAGTATCAGTTGGAAGTGGAACTGTTAGTTTTTCTCATGGAACAATGTCCAATCCTGCAAGTGCAGTTCTCCAAATTTTCAAAAATTCTAATTTAACAATTAAAGGAAATAATGCAAATGAAGAGATAACAACTCCTACTGGAGCTTGTATTTTAGTTAATTTGACAGATAGTTCAGTGAAACATTATCCTTCAATGAATATTAGTTCAATTGGTTATGGGGCAGGTCAAAAAAATTTTGAATCATTCTCAAATGTCTTGAAAATTGTTCAAGGCAGTCATGAGAAAACAGAGATGGATTCAGTAAAAATTCTTGAGACAAATGTAGATGATGTTTCAGGAGAGATTTTAGGATATTTGATTGAAAAAATTATGAAAATAGGTGCAAAAGATATTTCAATTTATCCAGGAATTACAAAAAAAGGAAGACCAACTAACTTGATTTCTATAATGTGTGATGATGAAAAAATTGAAACAATCACAGATATTTTAGTATTGGAAACGGGTACTTTAGGAGTCAGAATATCAGATTCTAATCGGTTAATTGTTGCTAGAACAAATCATAGTTTCTCATTAACCTTTGAAGGTAAATCTTTTGAAATAAACTATAAAAAATCAACTTACAAGGAAAAAACTCACTTTAAAATAGAATTTGAAGATTTAAAAAATATCTCTGAAACACTTGATAAACCAATTAGAGATGTTGAATTATTTTTGAGAAAAGAAATTGAAAAAAGAGAGGAGACACAATGACAAAATTAAATAATTTAGTAGAATGGTTTGGAGATAAGAATAAAGTAATGATTGCATTATCAGGCGGAGTAGACAGTGCAGTTGTAGCATATGCTGCTTTTCAAGCATTAGGAAATTCTGCAATTGCAGTTACTGCAGATTACAAAACTTTGTCACAAGAAGAACTTGTATCAGCAAAACAAGTTTGTTCAGAAATAGGCATTGAACAAATGATTTTAGATTATAGTGAATTAGAAAATGAAGATTTTGTAAAAAACGATTCGAATAGATGTTTTCACTGTAGAATGGAGTTAGGAGATCATTTAATCAAATTAGCTAAAACACATTGTGTAGAAATCATAGTTGATGGGACCAATATAGATGATTTAGGTGATTATCGTCCAGGAATTCAAGCCTTAAAAGAAAATGGAATTCGAAGTCCACTTGTAGAAACAAAATTTATCAAATCAGAGATTCGAGATATTGCTAAATCTGTTGGATTGTCTGTTCATGATAGACCAGCAAATTCATGTTTAGCATCTAGAATTCCCTGGGGTCAAAGAGTAACTGCAGAAAGACTAACTAGAATTGAATTAGGTGAGACTTTTGTAAAACAAATTACCAATCTTAAACAAGTTAGAGTCAGAGACATTCAAGGTTGTGCCAAAATTGAAGTGGATAAAGAAAAAATACTGATTTTTGATGAGAACATCATTAATCAATTAAATGAAAAATTGAAAGTAATTGGATTTACTTCTGTTGAGATAGATAAAGACGGATATAGGCCTGGAAAAATCAATGTGATTTCAAATTGATCTATTTAGACAATGCAGCATCAACACGAATTCACGATGATGTATTAAATTCAATGTTACCTTATTTTAAAGAACAATATGGAAATCCATCATCAATACATAAACAAGGAAGATTAACACGTAAGGCTGTCAACAAAGCACGAAAACAAATTGCATCGATTATTAATGCAGATCCTGCAGAAATTTTGATTACATCTGGAGGAACAGAATCCAATAATACAGCACTAAATGGAATTACATCACAATTTCCATCTAGCCATATTATTACAACATCTATTGAACATGATGCAATTTTAGAACCTTGTAAAAAATTGAATTCAAAAGGATTCAAAGTAGATTATCTGCCAGTAGATGAATTTGGTATGATCAGTACAACAGATTTAGAGAATATAATTTCAGATAAAACAAGTATTGTTTCAGTAATATTTGGAAATAATGAAGTTGGAACCATTCAACCAATTCAAAAAATTGCCAAAATTTGCCACGAAAATAATACCATTTTTCATACAGATGCAGTTCAAACAATAGGAAAGATTCCTGTAGATGTCAAAGAATTAGATGTGGATTTACTATCAATTTCATCTCATAAACTTCACGGACCTAAAGGAATTGGTGCATTATACATCAAAGACAGAGTAAAGATAGATCCTATGATTTTAGGAGGAGGTCAAGAATTTAGATTAAGATCTGGAACTGAGAATGTTGCAAATATCGTAGGATTTGGTCAAGCATGCGAAATTGCACAAAATCATTTGGTTGAAAACAGTTCATGGATAAAAAAACTTCAATCTCAACTAGTCAAAAAAGTATTAGATGAAATTCCACAAGTCACTTTCAACGGTCATGTAGAATCCAGATTAGCCAATAATGCTCATTTTACATTTTTAGGAATTAATGGGGAAGACCTCATTATCAAACTTGATGAATATGGAATTGCCGCATCAACGGGTTCAGCGTGTTCAGTCAATACCCAAAAAGCATCACATGTTTTAAAATCAATGGGATTTTCTTTGGAGCAAATTACAGGTTCATTACGATTAACTGTAGGAATTTTTAATACAGAAAACGAAATTAATGAAACTGTAGAAATTCTCAAAAAAGTTGTTGCAGAACTTCGCGTAGTTTCACCATTTAAGGAAAAATATTCTTTTCAATCTAAAGATTAAATTTTAATTTGAAATCTATTTCGGGTTAATAAAACTGATGTCATAATTCCTATTGTTAAAATTATCATAACAATTGTACCAAACTCTGGAATGACATATGTTCCAATAATTTGTATTTTAGAATCACCTTCCTCAAAATCAATTGAAATTGTTCTAATTTCTGAGTGAGATGTTTCTTCTTTGTAGGTAGTTTCAACAATATCTCCATTTTGTCTTTCCACTAAAATTATGAATACTTCATCTTTTCCATTCTGTTTTTCAGCATCAATATATTTTCTAGGCAAATCTAAAACAATTTTTCCTTCATCAGATGCATCAATATCTACAACCAAGCCAAAAATATTTTCGTCAATTGAAATATCTAATAATGTTCCACCTCTAATAGTATAAGGCAAATCAAAGGTTCCACTATTTCCTGCATATACTTCAAATGTATCAGTAGTAGTCAAAACTTCAGAATTAGGAATATAC
>CP054849.1:1073268-1076719 GCA_044358425.1 Marine Group I thaumarchaeote
AAAGACCTCGGAATTGTTAATGTAATTGAACCTGCATCAGTTGTTTCAATGTAAATTAACAATGAGATTGAATCCAAATCAGGAATAACATTAAGTAATTTTCCATTAGTAATTTCATAAGAAATCAAGTCAGCAGAATCTTGAACAGTAACACTGGTTGCAGTAACTACAGAATCAACAATTACAGAATCAACAATAAATGAATCTTCAATACTCTCATCTTCAATTGTAGATTCTTCAATAATTACTTCAGCTAATTCATTTGTAGAGGGATTAGTAACTCCACCAAAATTAAAAGAAGTAGTTGTAGAATGATCTCTATATTGAACTTTAATTGTGTAAATCCCTTCTAAATTCATTAATTTTCCACCAAGTTTTATTTCTGTACTAAATTGATTTTCTTCTCCAACTGTCAATTGATCAAGTGCAACCAAATTTCCATTAGGTGATTGGATAAGTATACTTAGTTGATCTCCTGGAACCATATTTGTTATTTCACCAAAAATTAGCATTATTTCCCCATCAGAATAATTGAGTTTGTCAGTAGAGATTTCAATGACACCATTTTCTGCAGATACTTGAGAAATACCAACATTTGTAATCAAAATTCCAAATAGTGCAAAAATCATTAATTGAGTTTTCACTGACGATAAAATCCAATATTAGATATTTAAGGTTGTGAAAATATTATTTGACAATTAGAGAAAAATGATAAATTAAGAAAAAACTAGGTTTAGCGTGCTCGTAAATCATATATAAGATAGTGAAAGGATTTGAGATAGTTGGCTGGCAAACGTGTTGTTTTAACTGCAGACCGTAGTTTAATGACAAATTACAGAGGAAATTTCCTGTATGGATTTATCGCATGTGGTCCGTATGAAGTTTTGCCAGAATGGGTATTTGATAAAGTATTTTGTCCATCTGTAGAAACTGACCCAATTACAGGTGAAGTAAAAGTAGCTCAAGTTGGATTAAGAAGAATAGAAAGTTCACTAATTCAAGGCGGATACAAAAAAGAAGATGTTTTCATGGCACATCCAGAAATGCTTCAAAAATCAATTGGGCCAGATACCAAAGTTGTTGGAATAAATGTAATGGATCCTCTTGGAATGGCTCCAGTTACCACAACAATGTCACCTGAAAAATTATCCTATGTAGCAATGAAATTTAAAAAAATGTGTGCAAGTATTATTCAACTCAAAAAGAAATATGATTTCAAAGTTGTAGTTGGAGGTAACGGCGCATGGGAATTAGCAAAATCTGATAGAATGAAGATTCACGGAATTGATACAGTAGTTGTTGGAGAAGCAGACGAACTAGCAGTTGACTTGTTTCAGGATTTAGAACAAAATGATGCACCAGAATTGATGCACTGCTTTGTAAGAAATTTAGAAAATATCCCAGTAATTGAAGGCCCTACAATTAACTCATTAATCGAAGCAATGAGAGGTTGTGGAAGAGGATGTGATTTTTGTGATGTCAACAAAAGATCAAAAAAAGATTTGCCGCTAGAAAGATTACAGCATGAAGCAAAAACTAACTTAGATTATGGATTTGATTCAATTTGGTTACACTCTGATGAGATGTTACTTTATGGATGTGACAGTAGAGACTTTGTTCCAAACAGAGATGCAATCGTAGATTTATGGAAAGGTCTCAAAGGATTAGGAGCTAATTTCATCGGAACTACACATATGACATTTTCAGCAGTTGCAGCAGATCCTACATTAATGCAACAAATTTCTCAAGTCAATGAGCAAGACAAAACAGGTAGATGGCTTGCAACAAATCTAGGAATTGAAACAGTTGCACCAGATATGGTCAAAAAACACCTAGGAGTCAAAACAAAGCCATTTGCACCTGAAGAATGGGGTAGTGTTGTAAGAGAAGGAGCAAAAATCCTAAATGAGAATCACTGGTTCCCAGCAGCAACTATCATAATTGGATGGCCGGATGAAACCCCTGACGATATTCAATATACTATTGACATGATGAGTGACTTTAGAGAGATGGACTTTAGAGGATTAGTAGCACCATTACTTTACCAAGACTTTAGTGAGAAAAACTCTATGCACTTTGGAAATCTTAACGAAGCACAATTCACACTATTTTGGAAGTGCTGGGAAAATAACTTGCGCGTAATTAATGATATTATTCCAATTATTCTAAGAAACAAAACATACGGACCACCAATGAAAGTATTCATGTATGGTATTCTCAAGGCAGGTACTTGGGCAATTATGAGATATCTCAGAGGATTATGTAAGGATCTATTCAATGGTAAAACACCTGATCAAATCATTGACAAATATGCAAGAACCAAATCAGTCTCTGAACCAAAATTCCTAACAAAGAAACTTTAGAAGTTACTTTAGTCGTTTGTAAATAGATTTGAATTCTGTTGAAAGATTGTATGACATGTTAAGTCTATGTACCAACAAATTCAAAGAGGCTCCATCACGACCTAATTGTCTCAAAATTGTCAAGGATTTTTGAGGAGAATTAACAGATAGTGGAGATTTTCCAGACCAAGTTTCAAAAGCGCTTTCTACATCCAAGCTAAAATTCAAGATAAATTCTTTCCAAGTAGGCATTGTTTCAGAGGCATTTTCAGGAAGTAATACCTGAGCTAATTCACGAAATTGATTTTTTCTGTCAACAAACATCATGTCCAAAGATTCATGAATTTTTTCCTGGACATATTCTTCAGAATTTAACATATACATTCCAGAAATACTCATAACTAAACAATAAAAATATCACAGATAAATTGAATAGAATATTTTCTGAAAATCTATTAAAAAAAATCAAACAAAATAAACAAATGTAAAAATCAGTTGAATAATTAACTTATAGATTTTGTAGTGCCTGATCGGCAATTGTATTTCGTTTTGGAGTCAATGAGATAAAGTATACTTTATCTGCTCGTTCAACTGACTCCACTTTTTTGTATGATTTTGAAGAGACATCAAATTCATAAATTCCTGCTTCAAGCTCACCTTTTGCATAAAGCATAAGATATGATTCACCAGTTGATGGACTGAGCGGAATAAATGACATAATGTTACCTTTGTAAGAATTAATTGGAATTGTATTTTTCATTGGAGGTGCTGCTGCAGACATGTACATGAAGAGGTCTTCAATATTTTCAAATTCTTCATACTCAGTTTTCATGATATACAATAATTTGTTTCAGTATAAGAACCTACTATGTTAGATCAGAAAATTCTAAATTCTTGATCTAATTTGTTGATTAACTTTCATTGCAATTAATGCAGGTGCTGCAATGTACATTCCAAGATTCAATGCAATAACTGATAGGCCAAGTCCCAAGACTTCGCTTTCAGTTTCAGCGTTTTCCATAATTGCCAAAGTACTAAGCATTGGTGTCAATCCAGCCTTTACAATTTCTTTGAAGATTGGACTTTCACGTTCCATGTCTGCAATTGTT
>CP054849.1:1078010-1081345 GCA_044358425.1 Marine Group I thaumarchaeote
ATTGATTTTTTCAGAATTATACTTCTTAGAAAAAGTATCAAAGCAATTGGAGGAACAACTCTGAAAGCAGATTTCTACCATGCATTTATGGATCTAGGTTCAACATCAGTTGCAATTATAGGAATTATTCTAGTTACATATGGAATCTATTTTGGAGATTTTGTTGCAGCCTTAATTTTAGGAGGATTATTAGCAGTACTAAGTATAAAATTAATTTACAAAACAGCACTGGATTTGACAGATATAATATCACCAGAACTAGTAAAAAATGTTCGAGAAATTACAAATTCAACAGAAGGAGTCGTTGATACAGGTTCAGTTCTAATGAGAAAATCAGGAGATACAATTTTTGCAGATATTACAATTTCATTAAGGGCGGATACAAGTTTTGAAAAAGCCCATGAAATAAGCGACAGTGTTGAAGAAAATATTAAAAATCAAATTTCTAATGCAAAAATAACAATTCATTTTGAACCTAATTGGAAAGATGTTCCACTTGACGGAAAAATTTTTGAAATCGCAAAAAGTGTAAAGGGTGTTAAAGAAGTTCATAACGTCAACACAAATAATACAAAAGGAAAAACATATTGTAATTTACATGTGATGGTAGATAGGGAGAGTAATCTAGTATCAGCACATAAAATTTCTGAGATTATTGAAGAAAAAATTCAAAGAGAAATACCAGAAATTACACATGCAACAATTCATCTAGAGCCATTTATCACAGTTCCAAAAAATATCAACATAGAAGACATAGCAACAGAAGAAAAAATTAGAAAAATTATTGGAGAATACTCTGATGTTAAAAAAGTAGGCAGAATTGTATCACTGAAATTTGAGAATATTTTCAAAATTGATATAGATTGTTCATTTGACAAAGAATTATCAATTGAAAAAGTTCATGATCTCACATCAGAAATTGAGCATGCAATTAGAGTAGAAATTAAAAATTCAGTAATAACAATTCATCCAGAACCAAATTAGACAAAAATACTAGTAAAATACATTACCAACATTCCTATCGCAAATCCAGATACAACAGAAAGAGTTGAAAGATTACCATCATTTTCTTTTTGAATCCATTTCAATAAGACCAGAATTACTTGAAAAATAGCCCCTGCACCAATAGCTAAGAAAACTACAGAAGTAAATGGAGAGTAGGCAAATCCACCAATCCAAGCACCAAAAATGGCAGGTGAGCCTGCAATTAATCCCATTATGGCCAATTTACCAATCATCAATTTCCCCCTGGACATAGGTGCGGCTATAGCAATACCTTCAGTAGTATTATGCAATGCAAAACCAACAATCAAAAAAGTACTGAATGCTATAGAACCAATTCCAACTGCTGCACCAATAGCTAAGCCCTCACCAAAATTATGCAAGCCAATTCCAATTGAAATCATCAATCCAATTGCCACAGGTTTTGAGAAATGCAGTGAATCAGATTTGGATATAATCTTATTTCCAACATAATATAATGCCAAAAATGACAATACAACAACAGTAGATACAAGCAATGCACCGTTGAAACTATTTGCCAAATTTTCATTAGAAACTTCAATGGATTCTTCAATTGAATCAATTGCTAAAAATAACAATAATCCTGCAGTTAATGCCAAAAAGAAATGATATTTTTGTTTACTAATTTTTTTAATAAATGGGAGCCACAACAGTCCAATCATTACAGGAATTATTCCAACATAAGTTCCAATAATAGCAAAAAATATTGCAAGATCTAGAGTAAATTCTAAAGCAAATGCAGCAGATTCAATTTCTTTTTCAAAACGAGTTCCATCATCAATTGTGATCCCAATTCTATAAGGTTCTGCTTCATTCCACTCAAAAGGAATTCTAACTAAAGTTGTCTCATATCTTTCTAAATACCCATCTGGTTCTACTGCAGCTGGTTGTATTCTATCATTTACATCTGCAACAACGACTTGAACAGGTATTGGACCAGTATTTCTAACAGTAGCCTGGATTTCTGAATCAATGAAATCTATTTTTTCAATGGTTATTTCAGGAAGAGCTATTCCAAAATCTAACAAATCACCACCAGGTCCAAAAATATACAACATCAAAACAATGACAAATGCAAATGGAATAACACCACTTGCTGCCACCTTTAATTTTGAAGTATCACTAGCTGCCATATTCCACACTACTCTCATTAGAGTTGGCATTATCATTTACAAGAAACATTCCGACCCAACCTTTTTCTGAGAATTCCACTTTATGTGCATGGAAAAGATATTTTCCCGGATATGTATACTCAAATTCCATGATTCCACGCTCAGTTTGAGACAAAGTTATCATGTCAGTGTAAAAAGAAGGAACCAAATCAGTTCCAGTAGGGTAATAGGTATACAAATTTCCATGAAGATGGAAATTGTTTATTGGATCAAATTCCACCATATTGACAACATAAACTCGAATCAATTCATTGGTGTTAATTTGAATTGGATGATGTTGATAATAAAATGGGATTGTATTTGCAGCATAGAAATTATTTTCAGTATCAAAATCAGTATCCAAACCATTCAACACCATAACCATTTCATCGGCTGGTTCACGACCTTCTTTAGGGTCAACTATGAAAACACCATAAAGACCATGAACAATATGTTCTTCCAAAGGCATTACATGACAATGATAAGGATGTACCCCAACAGGACCGGCTTCAAATTCATAAACAAATTTACCACCACCTGGTCCCACTATTTCAAAAACACCATCCATTTCAGCAGGATGAATTCCATGAAAATGAATTGTGTGTTCTTTTGAACCATTGTTAATAAAATTAATTTTTAGTAAATCGCCTTCAGTGGCTCTAATTGTAGGACCTGGAACTGTTCCATTATAAGTCCAAACATTGTAAAAAACTCCAGGGGATACTTCCATCACTTTATCATCTTCAGCAATTATAGTATATTCTCTAACAGTTGTACCGTCTTCAAGTTTTGAAACTTTACCATAATTGAATTCGCGCAAATATTCCATAGGATCAAATTCTACTTCAGATACGGTATAGAGAGGATCAATTACCTCTCCAGTTGTTCGAATAACTTTTCCTGAATGAGTAACAAATGTCTTTTGTTCAGATTCGGCTTCAGAAAAACTTGGAAATACAATAATGGCAGATAGGCCAATTGTCACAGCAAGTAATACAATCATTAGAGTAGAACGAGTAATTTTCAATATGTTGACAGAACTGGAAATTCTGTATTTAAAGTTAACATGAGCTAACTTTTTTAGCCCAGTCTAAATTATACATAAAAAATCAAAAATTAGGTTTAAAATAAAGAAAATAAAACAAAACCTGTGCAAAAAAC
>CP054849.1:1081445-1161301 GCA_044358425.1 Marine Group I thaumarchaeote
GGAAAAGTTAGTGTTTCAGAAACAGTAACAATTTCTGCTGATTTAGATAAAAAGAAAACACCAATGGGAATATTTGCTGTACAAATTATGGAATACAAAGAAAATACATTTTCAGCAAAGATTTTAGATCCTTCAGGAATGGAAATAATTTCAGAGAAAATTAATGAAGATACAATTGAACAAGAATTTGAGATATTTGATTCTGGAAATTATGAATTGATAATTCAAAGTTCTGATGATAAAGAAAGTTATGTTGCTGGTGCAATAGGTCCGATTCCAAATAAAGATAATCAAATCATATTTTCAACAGTATCAATAATTTGTACTATTTTAGGAATGATTGGATTAGTAATTATTGCAATCTATGAAATCAGAAATAAAAGAAGATCAATTTAGATAACTATCCATTTTTTCCAAACCATTTATTGCACCATCAAAGGTGTCATTGTTTTCTAGTAAGGAACTAAGCTTTTCGTTATTTGCGAATATGAAATTTTTTTGATTTTCATTAGTTTTGAAAATAAATTCACATTCTATCAAGTAATCAAGTCTTTGTAAAATATCAGATTCAGACATTGAAAATTCTTGAGATAATACAGAGCATTCTTTTTTTCCATCTTCTAATTTTGCCAATATCTCAGATGTAATGGGGTCAAACATACAATCAATGATTTTTTCTCTATCAAAGGATTCATCCATAGATTAGATTGAAAAATTAGAATGTAATAACTTTTTGAATAAGTCAATAGAATAATTAAGAAATAAGAATATCTTAAAGTATGCAAAAACTCTGTAATCATGATCCATCAGGTAAAGGTGAACATTGTTTTTGTATAGATATTGATTCACAAAGAGGAGTCAAAAAATGCTGTCAATGTAATGAATGGAATGTTCAGGGTAACAATTGGACAAAAGATGAGGACTTTAGATAATTTTTGAATCAAAATTGGTCAGAATTAAGCCATACAAGTAGAGATCTCAGTAAAAAACAGATAATTTCTCCAAAATGACTGACGCCTAGCAATGGTTTTTATCGGGGTTTCTTAGAATTTTGGAATACTTGAGTAGCCAAGAATATAGACACATTGTAAGAATCGTAGGTAACGATATTCCAGGAGAAAGAAAACTTCTCGTAGGTTTAACCCAGATTAAAGGTATAGGTCATAATTTTGCAACAGCAATTGCAACTACATTAAAAATTAACACAAATTCTAATATCGGTCATCTTACAGATGCAAATGTTCAAGAAATTGAAAAATTGATTACAAATCCAAGTGAAGCAAATTTTCCATCATGGTTCCTTAACAGACAAAGAGATATTGAAACTGGAAAAGATTTACACTTGCTAACTTCAGACATTCCATTTACTTTAAGAAATGATATTGAAAGAGAAAGAATCACTGCCAGTTGGAGAGGTTATCGTCACCTAAGTGGTCTAAAAGTTAGAGGACAAAGAACTAGAACATCTGGTAGAAAAGGTGGAGCAGTAGGAGTAGCAAAAGGTGGATTAGCAGCTCCTGTTAAGAAAGCAAGTTCTGGTGCACCAGCTGCAGAAGCAGCACCAGCTGCACCAACAGCAGACGCTCCAGCACCAGCTGCAGAAGCAGCACCAGCGGAGAAAAAAGAATAGGTGTTTTGAATGGGAGATCCAAAATATCCACGTAAAGTCTGGCGTAAACCAAAGCGACCTCTTAATTATGAATTAAAAATGGACGAATTGCAAACTCTCGGTACATTTGGATTAAGAACTAAAAGAGAATTATGGAAAGCACATACCGAATTATCACGTGTGAGACAACAAGCAAGATCATTGCTTGCATTGACACAAGAAGCACGAGCAGAAAAAGAACCAATATTACTAAAATCATTATCAAGAATTGGTTTAGTAGCAGAAAATGCATCATTAGATGATGTACTTAATCTTAAACCAACTGATTTGCTTGCAAGAAGATTACAAACAATCGTCTCAAAAAAATTAGGATTTAAAACACCATATCAAGCAAGACAAGCTGTAATTCATGGCCACATCATGGTTGGAGATAGAAAGGTAGACATCCCATCATATACGGTCACAGTTGCAGAAGAAGACAGTGTTCATTTTAGCCCTGAATCAAAAATTCCAGAAATGTTAGAAAAAACAAAGGCTGAAGCACCAAAAGTTGAAGCTCCTGCTGAAGGTGAAGAAGCAACTCCTGCTGAAGCAACTCCTGCTGAAGCACCAAAAGCAGACTAATCATAGCATCATTATCAGTAAATACCCCTATTATCAGATAAAATTACATGTGTTCAATTATCGGATATTCTGGAAATGAAATTGCAGCTCCAATAATCGTGAAGGGATTAAAACGAATGGAGTATAGGGGATACGACAGTGTCGGAGTTGCAACCGAATCAGATAACGGAATTGAATTAAAAAAAGGAACAGGAAAAGTAAATGAGGTAAATTCCAAAATACAATTAGATAAACTACCAGGAAAAGTTGGAATTGGTCATACAAGATGGGCAACTCATGGGAAAGTAACAGAACTCAATGCACATCCTCATCCAAGTAATTCTGGAAAAATTGCAATTGTACATAATGGAATTATAGAAAATTTTGAAGAGTTAAAAAAACAATTAGAAGATGAAGGATATAATTTCAAAAGTGAAACAGACAGTGAAATAATTGCAAATTTGTTACAAAAAAATTATGAATCTACAAAAAATGTTAAAGAAACAATAATGAAAACAGTGGATGTAATCAAAGGACATTATGCATTTGTTGCAATGTTTGAAAACGGTCAAATAGCAGCAGCAAGATTCCACGAACCATTAATTGTAGGAGTTGGACAAGAGAATATTTTTTTGTCAAGTGATGTGTTAGGTTTCATAGAATATACAGATAATGCAATATACATGAAAAGTGGCAATTTTATAATTTTAGAGAATAAAGAATTTGAAATTTTAGATTTCAATGGAAATAAAATAAAACATGAGATTACAAAAGTTTCCAAAGAATTTGGAGATACATACAAAGGTGATTATGCACATTTTACACTAAAAGAAATTTACGAACAACCAGATGTAATTCTAAAGGCAGGAGAAACAACAGTGGAAGGTATCGAAAATGCTGCAAATCTTATCAAAAATGCAAAAAATATCTACATTACAGGCAGTGGAACCAGCTATAATTCAGCATTAATTGCAAAACAGATTTTATCAAAATACGTCAAAATTAAGGCTGAACCAATAATAGCAAGTGAGCTTCAATTTGCACCAGATACAATTGAAGAAAATTCAGTTTTAATTGCAATTTCTCAAAGTGGAGAAAGCGCAGATGTTTTAGAAGCAGTAAGAATTACAAAGAAATTAAACTGTAAAATTATTTCCATAGTCAATTTACTAACATCATCTCTTACACGCAAAGGAGATGTTGTATTAGGAATGAATTGTGGACCAGAGATAGGAGTAGCTGCAACTAAAAGCTTTACTGCACAATTAATTATACTTTACAAAATTGTTCAGAAGTTAGGTGAAAATATTACAATTGGTTTTGAAGAATTTTCAATTTCAATTTCTAAAATGTTAGAAAATACAAATAAAATTCAAGAGATTGCAAAAGAATTGAAAGAAGTATCAGACATTTACATTTTAGGCCGAGGAATCAATTATCCAATTGCAATTGAATCAGCATTAAAACTAAAAGAATTGACATACATTCATGCAGAGGGAATTCCAGGTGGAGAATTAAAACATGGCCCACTTGCATTAATGGATACAGACGTTTTTGTTATTGTGATCAATCCAAATGATTCAACATATGCTGACACATTAACTAGTGCACGAGAGATTAAAGCTCGTGGGGCAAAAATTATCGGAGTATCAGATATTGAGAGTGATGTTTATGATTACTGGATAGAAATTCCAAAGATTAGTGAAATTTTATATCCAATTTCAGAGATTATCCCAATTCAACTTTTAGCATATTATTCTGCATTAGAAAAAGACACAGATCCAGATTATCCTAGAAATCTAGCAAAATCCGTGACTGTAAAATAAGAAAATTTAGATATCTAGGCTCCTGAAATGGTTCCAGAAATATCACGAATCTTTACTTCGTTGAGAATTTTTTCCATTATCTGCTGTTGTCCTCCTGCATTATCTATTGTGACCAAAAGCAAATTTCCACTTGGTAATGGAATTGTTGCACGTCGAAGTTTTTCATAAACTGCCAAAGTGTACAACCCTTCACCAATTTTGTCATAGTGTTTTTCTCTAGAACTCCATGCACTAATTGCATGATGTATTGTTTCTTGAGTTTCTTCAGGAGACAAGTAAAGTTTAGTATTAGGTTTTGATCCCTTTGCAAGGATTTCTCCAGACTTGTTTGTTACTGCAGCGAATCGTATGCAAGTATCCAAATCAAAGAGTCTGTTTAGCAGTGTACCGTATTGTATTGTTTGACTCATGGGAAATTATTCTATAAGAAGAACATAACTATGATGAAGTAAATTCAGAAATAATGTTTAGTTTTTTATCATAATCTAAAAATTTGTTTAAATTTTGTAATTAATTTTAAGAATCATTCAACAATAATTTGGCCAGTCATCCAAGTATGTAGCATGCAATAGTAATCATAATTTCCTTTTTGAGAAAATTTTCTCTCATATGCATCTCCAGACATCAATACTTTTGAATCAAACATTCCATCAGGTTTTGGAACTTCTCCATCAACAGTTCCTGATGTAAATGTGTGAATTCCTGTTCCATCAGTATTTGTCATGGTAACAACAGTACCAGATTTTATGGTCAATACACTTGGTGTGTAACAACCTGTTTCAACACAAGATTGCGAGAATCCAGATTCTTCTACTGTTCCAATTTTAGGAATTGGATAATCAGCATCTTCACCCACTACAGATACTGCAATCAATACAACAGCTAGTGCTGCAATTAATCCAAGAATGCTGGATTTAGTTACCATATCAAACCTTGTAAAATTTGATTAAGATAAACATTTTCGTGCCTAATTTTCTACTTTTTTTCAAATATCAGGACTTAGATAATGAAGATAATCTATCATATTCTTTTTCTGCAAGATTCAAGAATTTTGCAGAATCATTACCAGTTTTGAGCATTGATGAAATAATACTGCCCCCAGCACCAGCACCTTCTTTTCCAAATCCTTCAGAAAATGCCTTTAGTCCAGAATATTTTGAATTGTTTAATCCAGGATTTACAGAGATTGCAGGAATATCGGCAATCTGTTTTACAATATTAGTAAAATTTACATTTTGATCATTTGTGATATAAGACGTAGTTCCAATTGCAGTATTTTCTTCATTAAATCCAATTTTAGATGCAAATGCCAAAACTGCTGTCATCTGTGTACCACCAGCCAACATAACTTTAGAAACAGCAGATGCAGAACTCAACATTCCTGCAACAAAAGCAATCATAGGATCACCAACCTTTGCAAGAATACTATATGGATGATCAGAATCAATTCGTTTTATTGCAGAATCTACAACTTCATTTTTTAGTTTAATAGGATTTGTTGGAATACTAGAACTTGTTTTTGCATCAAAATCAAAAGCCTTCAATACAGCTAAAGCAGTTGTTGTTCCACCAGGAATTGATTCACCAATTACCAAACAATCAGTTAATGAAGCCATGTTTCTTCCAACAATTCTACCAAATTCAACTGCACTGGAAACTTCTGAATCAGTCATTGCCGGTTCAACAGAAATATTTTTTCCAAAAGATAAGCCAGTTTCAATGAAAGGCAATTGTGGAGTAATTTTACTTCCTGCATTAATTGTTAAATGAGGGATACTAGCAGATTCCAAAGCTGTTTTAGTTAATAGAGCTGGAGTAGGTTTTCCATCAGGGGTCATTGGAATATTATCAATTGTTTTGCAATATCCATAGTGGAGGTATTCTGCATCAGCAGGGGGAGTATATTTCATAGATTCACTATTTGCACCAGCAATAGTGATTCCAGGAATTTCACATGTTTGAGTATAAGACATTACAAAAGAGAGAAGAAATCTTCCAGATTTTACCGACTCCAGGAAATTTTGTGCCTGTTCAACATTGCCAAACAACTCAAAATCTTCCAAAATATCACTAACCCATCATATCTAAGAACTGTTGTTCAGTTCTCTTTTGCATTATCATGTTAGTCATTTTTTCTTTTCCTATAGTTGATGTTTCAGTAGAACCATAATTGTGACCAGGATACATTACCAAATCATCATCTAAAGAATGAAGTACGTCAAAAAGACTATGATAAAGTTCAGATGCACTTCCTCCAGGTAAATCAATTCTACCACAATTTCCAACAAATAATGTATCCCCAGAAAAAAGTTTTCCATCACCAACAAGACAAATACTATCAGGAGAATGTCCAGGCGTATGAAGAACTTTTAATTTTGAATTACCAAATTCAATAAAATCTCCATCTTTAACAGTAATGTCATTTTTCAATGTTGATGACTCATGTTGAATGATAGGAGCTTTAGTTGATGCAACCATTTCTTCATTTCCTCGTGTATGATCATCATGATAATGTGTATTAACAATATACTTTATTTTTAAATTATTTTCTTTAATTATCAATTCTAGTTCTATCAAATTCCAAGATGGATCAATGATAATTGATTCGCTGGAATCTTCATCAACTACAATGTAAGAAAAATTTTGCATTGGTCCAACGGGGATTTGATGTACTATCATACAATTCCCTCTTCAGCTTCAACAGGAATGCCAATTTTTTCGGCGAACAGTTCTCCAGTCAAATCTTTTCTTTTTGGAATTCCTTCTTTCATTTTATGAAATGTAACTGTCATGTCACATTTTGTGAAAATGTTTGCAGTATTTCCAGTCTGAGGGTCTAATCCAGATGGAACATCTACAGCAAATTTGTAGCAATCTGTGTTATTGATGTAATTAATTGCGGATGCATAAGGTTCTCTAATTTCACCTGAAATTCCAGTACCCAAAATTCCATCAATAATTATATCTGGTTTGAAATCAAAGTCCAAAGAATTACCAGACATTAGATTTACAGAAGGCATTTTTTTTAAAATTGACCAATTCCAATTACTTTCTTCGGTTTTAATTTTTTCAGGATCACCTAGAAGCATTACAGTTACATTAGAACCATAACCAGCTAAATGTCTAGCCATAACTAAACCGTCACCACCATTATTTCCCATGCCCACAAAAATTAAAATATTTTTTGAGGCTACATTCTCGAATTTTGTAAGTAAACGTCTAACTGCTGCGGCTCCAGCATTTTCCATCATGAATTTTTTTAAAAAACCCATATCATGACCTTTATTTTCAATTTGATACATTTGATCTACTGTTATTTCCATACTTTAGATGAAAATCATTACCAAAATAAGAGTTTAGCAAACGGCTTTATCCTAGTTTTAGAAATTTGTTACATGACATTAAAAAACGTTAAACCATCATTAAATAAAATTACAAAATCTTTAGCAGCAACACAAGATTCAAGAGAATTTTTATTAAAAAATACTAGAGAAATAATTATCCTATGTAGTAAATCCATCATTGCAGTTCACAAAGGAGAATTAGTAACAGCAAAAAATAATTTGAAACAAGCTGATAAACTATTAAAAAAATATAAGAAAAAAGCAACAGGACAATTAAGAAGATACCTCATTACACCAGAACAAGAATATGTTGAAGCAGCATGTTTGATTGCAATTGTTGAAAAAAAAGATATTCCTTCAGATAAAAAATTGGCAGTTATGCCTGAATCTTATGTTTTAGGATTACTAGATTGTGTTGGTGAATTAAAAAGAAAAGTTTTTGATGAAATGAGAACAGGAGACATAGACGAAGCTATTAGATTTTTTGAGATAATGGAAAATCTATATCTTCAACTTTACACATTTTCACTATACGACAAAGTAGTAAAAGAAGCTAGAAGGAAAATCGATGTAAATAGAATTTTAGTTGATGATGTTAGATCGGCAATTACAGAAGAAAAAAGACGAATTGAATTAATCAAATCATTAGAAAAGTTAGAAAAATAATTTTTAGTGCGGGCGATGGGATTTGAACCCACGAACTCCTGAGAGACTAGCCCCTCAAGCTAGCGCCTTTGGCCAGGCTGGGCGACGCCCGCAACAAAAGAACCTTGTATGGTTTTTATAATCCTTGACGACTTTTTTCATCGTGTTAATTCCTGTTAGATGTTTTACATGTGGAAACTTAATTGCAGATAAATTCGATGATTATCAAACTAAACTAAAAGCAGGAGAAGATCCTGAAAAAGTTCTAAATGAGTTACAAATCAATAGATATTGTTGTAGAAGAATGCTTTTGACTACGGTTGAAACAATTCAACAAGTAATTCCATTCTATGAATCAATTCAGAAAAGAAAACAAGAAGTTCAATCTGAATTAGATTAATTTGTCTAAAATTACATCTATTGAAGGACGAGTTTTATTCAATAGTAGAGGCAGCAAAACAATTGAAGTTGATGTTAAATCAGATAATAAATTTCTAGGAAGAGTTTGTGCCCCATCGGGTGCAAGTGTAGGAAAATATGAAGCAACAAGTTTTCCCAGTGGCGGTCCAGAAGAAAGCCTGAAAATACTTACACAAAATTCACAAAAGTTCATTGGTTTAGATTCATCAGATTTGAAAACAATTCATGAAACATTGAAAAGTTTGGACAATACCAACAATTATTCAGTTATTGGTGGTGCACTTGCTTTTGCTGTAACAATTGCATCAATGGAATCTGCATCGCAATCATTAGAACAACCGCTATTCAAAACATTATCTCCAAATTCAGAAGCTAAATGTCCATTCCCACTAGGAAATATTTTAGGTGGGGGAGCACATGCAGGACCTGGAACTCCAGATATTCAAGAAATTTTAATTTGTGCAACAGGTTCAAAAACTATTGAAGATGCAATTGAGACAAATCTAGCAGTTCATAAAGAATTGAGAAAAGTTTTGGAAAAAGAGGATCCAAACTTCACTAACGGAAGAGGAGATGAAGGAGGATGGGCACCAAAATTAGAAAATCAAAAAGCATTAGAAGTTTCAGCTAAAGCTTGTGAGAATTTAGGCTTCACTTTAGGTAAAGAAGTATCATTAGGAGTAGATTTTGCATCATCAACACAATGGAATGAAGAAAAAGGAAAGTACATCTACGATAGAGCTGGATTTGAAAATTCAACAGGTGAACAGATTGATTTTGCAGCAGACATTATTGACAAATTTAAATTAATTTATGCTGAAGATGCAGTTCATGAAGAGGCATTTGAAGACATGGCAGAATTGACTGCAAAATTTCCAAATACATTGGTTACAGGGGATGACTTGACTGTAACTAGCAAAGATATCCTAACAAAAGCAATTGGTATCAAAGCATGTAATGCAGCAATCTTGAAAGTCAACCAAGCAGGCAGTCTGTATGATGCATTAGAATTTGCAGATGTTGCAAATCAAAGCAATGTCAGATTAATCACATCACATAGATCTGGGGAATCTACAGATTCACAAATTTCACACATAGGAATTGCAACAAAATCAAAAATGCTCAAAGTAGGCGTGGTAGGAGGCGAAAGAGTAGCAAAATTGAACGAATTATTGCGTTTATCAGGGCATGATTTTATATGTGGCATGGCGGAGATTTAAAATCGTCATGAGTGAACAAGAACAAACAGTAGACATTAAGAAAAAAGTCATTTCAACTGGGATCAGAGTTGGAACACAAGTAAAGACAAAATTCATGAAACCATTTATCACAAAAGCCAGTCCAGAAGGACTCTATATGCTAGATATCGATATGACTCTAGCAAAAATAAATACATCCGCTAAATTCATCAACAGACTGGGAGCAGAAAATATCATCGTTTGTTCTAGTAGACGATATGCAGAAGTTCCTATCGAAAAATTCTGTGAGATGACAGGAGCTAAAAAATTACTTGGAAGATTCATGCCAGGTACATTGACAAATCCATCATTACCATATTACATTGAACCAAAATTAGTTGTTATTTCAGATCCTGAAGTAGATGAACAAGCATTAATTGAAGCAACTAACGCAGGAATTCCAGTAATTGGAATTGCAAACACAGACAACATCACATCAAAATTAGATATTATCATTCCGGCAAATAATAGAGGAAGAAAAGCACTAGCAACAATTTACTGGTTACTAGTTAGACAAATTCTCATTGAAAAAGGAGAGTTAAAAGAAAATGAATCAATGAAATATGAAATTGATGATTTTGAAGCAAAGATTACCGAAGAGGAAATCGAATAAAAAATTTCAAGTGTTTAATTGAAATCTAAAGCATCAGCTCCAGGAAAAGTTATTCTGTTTGGAGAACATTTTGTTGTTTATGGAATTAAATCAATTTTATGTTCTATAAACAAAAGGGTTACAGTAACTGCAGAAAAAACTAAGGAAAAGAAAATTTCAATTAATTCAGAAATAGGAAAATTAGTGTTACAACCAAATAAATCAATTTCAAAAATTGATTCTCCGTTAAAACCATTTTATTATTTAGCAAATAAAGCAATCAAAGATCAAAAGGAAGGGTTAGAAATTGAAATAAAATCAGAAATTCCACTTGGTGCAGGATTAGGTTCATCATCAGCATGTTGTGTAGCAGGTGCTGCAGCTATTTTCAAATTATTTGGAAAAATTTCGAAGGAAAAGATATTAGAACTTGCTATTGAGGCTGAAAAAACAATTTATGAAAATACATCAGGGGCAGATTGTACAGTTTCCACGTATGGAGGGTTAATGGAATATGACAAGAATAATGGATTTAAAAAAATTAAAGATGAACCTAATTTTCAATTAGTTATTGCAAATTCAAACATTGAACATTCAACAGAATCAATGGTTTCAAAAGTGAAAGAATTTGAAAATAAAAACAAGGAGAAATTTAACGAATTATCAAATTTAGAATCAAAATTAGTAGAAGATGTTTTAAAATTAATTAAAGAAAATAAAATAAAAGAAATTGGAGAAAAAATAAATCAGAATCAAAAGTTTTTAGAGGAAATTGGAATCTCAAATGAACAATTAGAAAATATGATTAAAATTGGACAAATTTCATCTTACGGTGCAAAGATAACAGGTTCTGGGGGTGGGGGCTGTATTTTTGCATTAACAAATGAATCTAATTTAGAAAATACATTAAAAGAATTCACAAATAAGAAATACGAATGTTTCCCAGCAAAAATAGATTACAAAGGACTGAACACTTTTTAATTGATTAGTTAGTTTGGTACAACATGATTCTGATAAAATTAGGCGGATCAATTATTACAAATAAAGAAAAGCCGTTATCAGTAAGAAAAAAAACAATAGATAATTTATCAAAAAGTTTGAAAAAAATTAAAGAACCAATCATAATTGTTCACGGAGGCGGATCATATGGACATTATTGGTCTGTAAAATATGATATGCATACCAAAGAAAGAAAATACGATATCAGAGGAGTATCAATTATTAAAAATTCAATGATTGAATTAAATAAAATTATTTTAGATTCGTTACTAAAAAATAAATTAAATCCATACTCATTACCTCCAACTGATTTTATGTCAGGTAATAAACCAATTTCAAAGAAGATCAATGAAGTTAAAAAAATAGCAAAATCAGGCTTAATCCCAGTTACATATGGAGATGCATTATGGTTTGGTCAAAATAAAACATACATCCTATCAGGAGATAAAATAATGACACATTTTGCAAAAGTTCTAAAACCAAGATTGTGTATTTTTGCATTAAATGAAGATGGACTTTATTCAGATCTTAAATCAAAAAAAGTAATTTCTGAATTAAGAGGAAGTGTTCCATTAATGTCAGAAAATAAAATGGATGTAACAGGAGGAATGACAAGAAAAGTTGAAGAAGCAATTAAAATTTCTAAAATGGGTATGAATGTATTTTTTGTAAATGGGAAAAAACCAGAAAGAATTGTAGCAGCTGTTAAAAATAGAGAGTTTAAAGGAACCATGTTTAGAGGAAAAAGAAATGTCTGAAGAATTTGTAATATTAGTGGATGAAAATGATAATCCAATTGGGACAGAAGAAAAAGTAAAATGTCATTTACCAAATGGGAAATTACATAGAGCATTTACCGCATTATTATTTGATAGAGATGGAAGGTTGGTATTAACAAAAAGAGCAAAAGAAAAAATGTTATGGCCAGGAGATTGGGATGGTACATTTGCAAGTCATCCAAGAGAATCAGAAGGATATGTTTCATCAGGTGAAAGAAGAATGCCTGAAGAATTAGGAATTTCTGGAAAATTAGATTATTTTCATAAATTTGAATATCATGTACCATACAAAGATGTAGGATCTGAAAATGAAGTTTGTGGAACTCTAGTTGGGGTTATTGATAAAAATACAAAGTTGAAAGAAATAGAAGGCGAAATTGATGAAATTAAATGGATTTCAGCAAAGGAATTAGTTACTGAAATTAAAATAAATCCTCAAATTTATTGTCCATGGATGCTAATTGCATTAGAATTACTTGAAAAATCGGATCAATCTATGCTCAAGAAACATGAGAATATCTTATCTGCATGGATGAGCAGTGAAGTCCATGAAGGGTTACAAGAAGCAATTAAAACCCATATTCCAACAGAAAAATGGAGATTAGTAAATGAAAAAAACTAAACAAATTGAAAATAATGCTAAAATTGTAAACAAATATCTTAATTCAAAATTAAAGGGTAATCCAAAAAAACTCTATGATGCTGCAGGACATCTTATTGTGAATGGTGGAAAAAGACTTAGACCATACATGGTAATTAGAAGTTGTCAAATTTTAGGTGGTAAATCATCAACAGCAATGATTGCTGCAAGTGCAGTAGAAATGGTACATAACTTTACGCTAGTACATGATGACATTATGGATAATGATGAAATGCGTCATGGAGTTCCAACAGTACATAAAAAATTCGGTATGCCAATTGCAATATTAGCAGGAGACGTATTATTTTCAAAAGCATTTCAAATTATTTCAGAATCAAAATTATCACCTAATGCAAATACACATCTGATATCTAGACTTGCAAAAGCTTGTGTAGATGTTTGTGAAGGTCAATTATTAGATATTAAAATGGCAGATGAAAAAAGGATACCAACCGCAGCAGAATACATTACAATGATAGGCAAAAAAACAGCAGCATTATTTGATGTATCATGTGCAATGGGTGCAATTTGTGCAACAAACAAACCAAAAGATATTTCAAATCTTTCAACATTTGGAAGGAATTTAGGAATTGCATTTCAAATTACAGATGATTTGATAGGAGTTATGGGAGATCCTAAAGTTACAAAGAAACCAGTAGGAAATGATTTAAGAGAAGGTAAAAAATCTCTTCCAATTTTAATGGCAATCAAATTAGCAAAAGGCAATGAGAAAAAAATAATTTTAAAAGCATTTGGCAATTCTAAAATTTCAAAGAAGGATCTGAATAGAGCTGTTGAAGTAATTCGTTCATTAGGTATCGAAGAAAAAGTAAGGAATCAGGCTCTAAAATACGCTGAAAAATCAGAAAAATCACTAACAAAGTACAAAGGAACTGCCAAAGTAGAATTAGTGGCATTATTAGATTTTGTAGTTAAACGAAGTGTATAGTTGCAATAGAGAGAGAAACCATGGATGAAGAGATTAAAAAAGAAATTAGAAAAATGACTCTTCAAAATGCATTTGATCATGGTGGTGAAACTAAGGATAAAATAATTTTAGGAAAAATTCTTGGAACTAAACCAGAATTTAGAACCAAAGTTAAAGAAATTTCAATTGAAATTTCAGAAATTGTTTCAAATGTTAATCAATTATCAATAGAAGAACAAAAAAAAGAAATTGAAGAAAAATATCCAGAAATTTTAACGCCTAAAGAAAAAATTAAAGAAAGAGAAGGCCTACCAGAATTAAAAAATGCACAACATGGAAATGTTGTTACAAGATTTCCACCAGAACCAAATGGGTATCCACACATAGGTCATGCAAAAGCAGCTATCATTAATTCAGAATATGCAAAAATGTATGGAGGAAAATTCATTCTAAGAATGGATGATACAAATCCTGAAGCTGAAAGAATGGAATATCATGCAGCAATTAAAGTAGGTTTAGAATGGTTAGGAATTGAGTTCGATGTCGTCAAAAGTACTTCAGATGATATGGAAGTATTTTATGAAAAAGGAATTGAGTTAATTAATTCTGGAAAAGCTTACATTTGTAAATGTAAAAGAGATGACATTAGTAAAAATAGACGGGAGAGAAAAGCATGTAAATGTAGTAGAGAAGATGTTGAAAAAAATATTAGTAATTGGGAAAAAATGGAAACTAAATTTAATCCGGGTGAAGCAATAGTTAGATTTCGAGGAGACATGCAAGCTGATAATGCAGTAATGAGAGACCCAGTTTTATTCAGAATTATTGAAGGAAAACACTACACAGTAGGCGAAAAATATAGGATTTGGCCAAGTTATGATTTTGCAGTAGCAATTGAAGATAGTATTGATGGAATTACGCACGCTTTTCGTTCAAAAGAATTTGAGTTGAGAGAGGAGTTGACTGAAGCAATTTTAGATTCACTAAATATGAGAAAACCACAACAGGGGTTTTTCTCAAGATTGGAATTCAAAGGTATGCCAATTTCAAAAAGAATTATCAAACCACTGATTGAAGAACGTAAAGTTTCATGGTATGACGATCCAAGATTACCAACCTTAGAGGCATTAAAGAAAAGAGGAATCAAACCAGAGGCAATTAGAAAATTTATCATGTCATTAGGTTTAACCAAAGCAAATACTTTAGCACCTTTTGATTCTCTTGAAGCATTTAACAGAAAATTTGTTGATGAAAGTAGCATTAGATTGTATATGATTACTAGTCCAAGAAAATTATCGGTAAAAAAGTTTACAATTACATCTGTTGAGATTTCAAATCATCCAGTAAATGATTTGGGTAAACGTAACATTGAGGTTGATGGAAATTTTTACATTTCTGGAGAAGATGCAGAAAATCTCAAAGAGGGAGAACAGGTTAGACTTTTAGGATTAGGAAATATTTTGATTACAAAATACGGAGAAGAATTAGAAGGGGAATATGTTAAAGATGGAGATATTACAAATATTCCAAAGATACAATGGGTTTCACAAAAAACAGGGCATAAAATTAAAATTATTATTCCAAAAATATTGTTTATTGATGAAAAGTTTAATGAAGAGAGTCTAGAAGAACTTGATGCTTACTGTGAACCACATTACTTACAATTAAAAGAAGGCGAAGAAATACAATTTATTAGATTTGGATACTGTAGAAAAGATTCACAAAATCAAGCAATTTTTACACATAAGTGATGCAATATGAGAATAGTTAGAGTAACAGACGGGACTAATGAGACATATGGTTTTGTTAAAGGCGATAAAATAGCAATTAAAAGTGAAATTACAGAATTAACAGGCGTACCAATTCCCATTAATGTAAAAGATTTCTTATTTGATGGGTGGTATGAAGAAATTAAGAATAAAACTAATGAATTAGAATACAGAGAAGACATTTCAAAATACAAATTATTAGCACCCATTCCAAATCCAAATAAAATAATCTGCTTAGCATTCAATTATGTGGATCATGCAAAAGAACAAGGATTACAAGCACCAGATGATCCAGCACTAGTAATAAAACCTAGAACAGCATTAAATCATACAAAATCAGACATTGTTTGTCCAGACTTTGTTACTCAACTAGATTATGAAATAGAATTAGCACTAATTATTAGAAAAGATTGTAAAAATGTCAGTATTGAAAATGCTTCAGAAATGATCTTTGGTTATATGATTTTCAATGATGTTTCAGCAAGAGATATTCAAAATAAAGATAAACAATTTACAAGAGGAAAAGGATTTGATTCGTTTGCACCATGTGGACCATGGATAACAACAGCTGATGAAATACAAAATCCACAAAATCTAAAAATGATAACGAAAGTAAATGGGGAAATTAGACAAAATTCATCAACAAGTAATATGTTTATTAAAATTCCAGAGATAATTTCAAAAATTACTAAAGTAATGACATTACAAAAAGGAGACATAATTTCAACAGGTACACCTGCAGGTGTAATGCTAAACAAACCAAATGCAGTATACCTAAAAGATGGGGATCAAATTGAAATGGAAATTGAAGGTTTAGGAACACTAAACAATACGATTAAAGTCATTAAATCAAATTAATGTAAAGATTTTTTCATTAAATAAAACGATATTTTGTAGTCTAAAGCATCAGAAAATTCTAATTTTTGATTAGTCAAAATTTGAATTCGTTCATAATTATTTTCAAATGCAAAATTTTGCAGATAAAACAAAACATTAGATAAAGTATCAAATGAGCCTGAAGATAGTGTAACAATTAGCGTATTATCAATATGTTTGTAATTTCCAATTATTGCAGTAGTTTTTTTTCTATTTAAATTGGATTGAATAATTTTATTTTGACAAGATAGATCAGTCAAAATTTGCTTTGTAGTTTTAATCCATCTCCATGAATCAACATAAAAAGTAAAAATTTCACTGCCTACAGATTTTTCAAATTCAATTTTAAAATTTGAATTTTTTTTAGGGTTTAATGAATAATAATTCCATGTTTCAAGAGTATCATAGTTTAATGAAGTAGCCATAGAAATTGAATTTTTATTTTCGGTGTCTATTAACATGTAAGAAAATAATTTTTGGTGTTTTTTTCCAATTGATTCTGCATAAGTCACAAGTTTGGATGCAATCCTTTCTCTGCGATGTTTGGGATCTATACGAATACCCTCTATCCATATCTGATTTTCAGAATAAAATGCATGACATATTCCAACTGGAGATTTTTTTTCAAATAAAAATAAATTTCCTTCATCAATCCAAGAGGACCAAACTTTTTCGATATAATCACCCCAAGAAAATGTATTTTTACAAAATTTTAATACAGAATTTTTATCAGAAATATTTGCTTCTCTAATTTGCATATACGAAAAAATATTAAGAATAATCAAATAAAAAGGCTCATGGGAAAAATAATTGCAGGAAAGACATCAGATATACCTCCTGGAAAAATGATAAAAGTTTCAATAGATGGTAGAGACATCTTAGTAGCAAATATTGATGGTGAATATTTTGCTACAGATGATTCATGTACTCATTCAGGCTCTAGCTTATCAGAAGGAAAATTAGATGGATGTGTAATTACGTGTGGGTGGCATGCAGCAGAATTTGATTGTAAAGATGGTAAATTTTTAAAATTTCCAATGAAATTAAGAGATTTAACATCATACAGTGTAGTAGTCGAATCTGATAGTGTATTTGTAGAGCTATAACTATATGTGCTAATTTTTAAGAAAATATGTTAAAGATGGCAGATGAAACTCAAAATAAACAGGCAATGAAAGAGGCTATTGATACACTAAACCTAATAATTTCAACAAATTCAACTCCAAAAACAATAAAGAAGTCAATTACTGATCTTGTTGCAGATTTAGTTAAAGAAGAATATTCATTATCAGTTAGAGCTGCAAATACAATTAGCTTATTAGATGATGTTACACAAGATCCAAACATGCCATCATATGTAAGGACTCAATTATGGCAAGCCGTATCAAAATTAGAAAGCATAAGAGAATAAATTCTTGTTTGAATTAGTATAATTATTGAAGTTTGAAGAATATTTAGACACACTTCCAAAAAATGTTCTTAGTGGAGAAGATGTTCAATTACCTGAAAAAACATTCAGAGAAATTTTTAAATTTGCTGCCCTGGGAAAAGAAGATACATTTTACCACCTAGGTTGTCATGATGAAAAAGGAATAGAAATAGCAAATAAAGAATTCAATGTTAAAAAAGCAATAGGTATCGACAATAATCCTGAAAAAATCAAAAATGGAAAAAATAACGTTAATGAAAAAAAGATTGATGTGGAATTAATTTATCAAAATATACAAGAAGCAGATTTGTCAGATGCAACTGTGATATTATTTTGGTTTACAGATGAAGAAATAATTAATGAGATGACCCAAAAATTTAAAGAATTGAAACCAGAAACAAAAATAATTACAATCTGGGGACCACTACCAAATTATCTTCCTGAGAAAGTAAATTTCCCATATATAATAAATAAAATACCATTTCAAAAAGCAAAAAATTTGCAAGAGCAATTATTAGCAGTTTTTGGAGTTAAATGCATAGATTTTGTAACGGCATGGGAATTTGCAGAAAGATACACTAAATCCATGTCAGGTTCAGAAATAAAAAATGATAGATTTCTTACAATTCTTCAAACATTGATAATTTGGATTAATGCTAAAGAGTTAGGTGTAACATGTACTGAAGAAATACCAGAATCAATTAGAACGTATATTGGAATAATGAAAATGCATTTTGATATTGATTTTGAGTATTTACTAAAATAATGAGTGTAAGCCTTTTATTTTGTATGTCCATGAAAAAATTATGGAAAGCAGACTAAACATCAATGTATCTGCAATAGATTACGACAAAACAAGTAAAGCATTAACACAACAACTTAGATTTTTAGAAGAAATGGTTCACGGAGAAGATGACTTTGTTATGACAGATTCAGAATTTGCATTTGGATGGCATTTTTTTGTACTTAGTGTAAATAGGACATTAATTCAAAAATTGGAATCAATGATGGGTGATGACTTTGGAAAATTGAAAGGTAAAACAACAGATAAAAAATTTCTTACATGGCTAACAAATAAAGTTGAAAAGAAATCACCTAGATTCAAAGTTGCCATTAAAGAAGAGATGGAATCAAGTAAGTTCGGAATATTTTAAAATAAAAAGAGGGCCCTCGAGGGGAATCGAACTCCTGTCCGAGGATCCACAATCCTCTATACTAACCACTGTACTACGAGGGCCACAAAAAAATTAATTTTTTCATCCTGTAATAATCTTTAACATTGAATGAAGGTAAGAATAATCAAGAATTAATAAAAAATTAGCCTCAAATTGGAATTAAATATTATTTGTGAATAAGAAGTAACGATCGCTTTAAATTTGAAGAATCTGGGTATTTTTCACCATGAGAAGAGGATTCATCACTAACAGGTTACGTTCAGGAAAGAAATCATTAGCAATACCTATAGAAAAAAAAATTGAAAAAATCCAAGGTAATGGATTCACATGGATAGATTTACAAAATCCAGATAGAGAAGATGTTGAAAAATTAGCTCCAGATTACAACTTCAATGAATTAAACATCGAAGATTGTATGACAAAATTTGAACTTCCAAAACTTGATAGTTATGATGATCATTTCTTTGTAATTTTACAATTTCCACCACTTGCACGAAAAATTGGAATTTCAAAAAATAGTCAATTATCCATATTTGTTGGAAAAGATTTTCTAGTAACTGTACATCAAGGAGATCTCAAACCATTAGTCCAATTAGTACAAACATGTATTTCAGATTCTGATAAAGAATTAAAAAATAGATTAGTAGGTGAGTCATCTGGAGATTTACTTCACGAAATTATAGATGCTCTAGTAGATGATCTTTTACACACATCAAGAAAAATTATTGCAAATTTAGATGAAATGGAGGATAATGTGTTTGATGAATCAAAACCAGTTGCTAGAAGTATTGCTTTACTTAGAAGGGAAATCAATAGATTAAGAAGAATATCAGTACCACTAAAGAGATTTGTGTTAGAAATTGCAAAAAATGTTAAAAGATTTTCAGATAATTCAGATGATGAGCTTGCCCTATATTTTGATGACGTAATTGATCACATTGACAAAGTAATTGAAACATTAGAGGAATCAAGGGAAACAATGGAAATTTACAAAGATACAGATTTTGTATTAAGTAATGAAAAAACAAACAAAGTTTTAGCTGTCTTAACAATGATTTTCACATTAGCCATTCCATCAACAGTGATTGGAACATTTTATGGAATGAATGTGAATCTACCAGGAGGAATAGGAGAAAATGCAATGATTTTAGGCCCATTTACTACGTTCATACTAGTAATTCTTGCATCTGCAATACCTGCAATCTTGATGTTTATTTATTTCAAAAAATTAGGCTGGATTAGTAGTTAGTAAAACAAATTCTAAATTTTTTCATGAAGATTTATTTCAATTTTTGTTAAAGAACGACTCAAATTATCAGGAATTAGAATTAATAATCCAGAGTTTCCATCTATATTTTCACAAATTCCACTAAAACTGGTATAACTTTTTCCAAAACAACCATCATTTGTATAAAAATTAAATTTTTCAGATTTTAAATAATTATCAAATTGTTGTTTGGAGTCAACAAAATATACATCAAACCAAGAATGTTGATCATCAATAGAAATAGAATACTCGTAAGAGGTAATTTTTTTATCAGAACAGATTGGAATGAATTGAGCATAGTAATTTGATTCAACTGAATTAACAGTTTTAACATTAGGTATAATTGAAACATAAGTATCACTATTAAGTTTAGAACCTTGAATTAATTCAATTTGAGTTCTAGCTGAATCAATTGCATAACGATATGTCATTGGTTTCCAACTTGAATTACAATCACTGAATTGATGTTTTAATTCAACATAACCTCGATTGTCTTGAAATTGTAAATTGTTAAAATTATAATTATCAAAATTAGAAACATTAGAGAAATCAGTAGAGTAAACATGATCAGTAGAATTGGGATTAGACCAAACATTTGTTATTTCAAATAAAATATTTGCAGGAAAACTATTCCATTCTTCTTGAAAATGTACATAAATTGAATATTTGTTTATGTCTTGATCATAGGGAGATGCAAATAGTAGATGTCCATAAAATCCATTCAAAAGAAGTATTGCAAATGCAATAGCAGGTAAAATAAGAAATATTTTCCTCATAGTTTTTTTATTAAATTACAATAATTATACAATCGGGTACAAATCAATAATTATATGTTTAATGTATCATAATAAACTGAAATTATGATATATTGTTTTTAGAACAAAAATATAGACATATCTTATAAAAGCCCGTAGATGATTTTAGTAAAAACATGGTTAAAGTAAAAGTTAGAACAGGTAGAGGTACCGGAACTATAGAAGTTGATGTAGGCGATCTCAAATTCTCAGGTGAAGAATTTAAAAAAATTCAAGCTGAGAGAAAGAAAGCTGCAGGTAATAGAACAGTCTCAACAGGTAGAGGTACTGGTAGAAGAAAACTTAAAGATACTCCAGAACCAAAAGCTAGACCTTCAACAAAAGGTAGTACAAGAAGTACTAGTAGAGGAACTAGTTCAAGAAAAGGTACAACATAAACTCCTTTTTGGATTTTATTTTTCTTATATTTTTCTATAATTGATTAGATTTTAGTATCTGGATTTTTTTGTTTTAATTTTTCCCAATCTGCAAGGAAGTTATCTAAACCAATTTTTGTCAAAGGATGTTGAAGCATTTTATCTAGGACACCTGGAGGCAACGTAACTACATCTGCACCAATTTTTGCTGCATCAATTACATGTAATGGATGACGAACACTGGCAACAAGAATTTGTGTTTCAAAAGTATAATTTGAAAAAATTTCTTTAATTTCTTTAATCAAATTCATTCCATCTTGACCTATATCATCTAATCTTCCAATAAATGGACTAACATATTTTGCACCAGATTTTGCTGCAAGTAAAGCCTGATTTGCAGAAAATATCAAAGTGACATTTACAGGAATCCCCTGTGATGAAAAAGATTTACATGCTTTTAGACCATCAGGAGTCATTGGAACTTTAACAACAACATTGTCGCCGTATTCACGAAGACGTTTACCTTCTTCAAGCATTCCAGAATAATCAGTACTAACAACTTCTAAACTAACATCACCTTGAATAATTTTTGTAATTTCTTCCATTGCGTCTTTAGGATTGCCACCTTCCTTTGACATTAAAGAAGGATTAGTTGTAATTCCATCTAACAAACCCATATCATTGAATTTTTTTATGGATTCCAAATTAGCAGTATCAAGAAAAATTTTCATATTTTTTTACTCCTTAGTTCTTTAGCTTGTTTTGCCATATTAAAAGATGTAATCCCATGTTTTTCTAAAAGTAATGGAATTTCAGCATCACGTGCAGATTCTCCAAACATGTCCTGGGCTCCAATTCTTTTAATAGGAACAGGGTAAGATTCAGAAACAGATTCTGCTACTGCTGAACCCATTCCACCAAGAATATTATGTTCTTCAGTTGTAACTATACACCCAGTTTCTCTTGCGGCTTTTTCCAAAATTTCCCCATCAATAGGCTTGATTGAAAACATATCTAAAACTCGACAAGAAATCCCATCTTCTTGTAACATCTCAGCAGCTTCTAATGCCATTCTAACAGTTATTCCACATGCAGCAATTGTACAATCAGAACCATCTCTAACAGTTATTCCTTTACCAATTTTGAATTCTTGTGATTCTGAATGAACTAAAGGAGTTTTTGATCTTGCCATTCTCATGTAAAATGGTCCATATTCAGATGCCATCAAATTAGTTAATTTTGAAACAGCAATTGTATCAGCAGGAATAAAAACACGAAAGTTTGGAATAACCCTCATTATTGCAATGTCTTCAATTTGTTGATGTGACCCTCCATCAGGTCCAACAGACAAACCCCCATGCGATGTAACCAATTTTACATTAAGTCCTTTTTTTCCTGGAGGTGAAGGATATGCAATGTTATTTCTAATTTGATCAACAGCTCTTCCAGGTAAAAAAATTGCATAGGTACTTGCAAAAGAAACTTTTCCAGATACAGCCAATCCGGCAGACATTGTAACTAAATTTGCTTCAGCAATACCAACATTGAAAAATCTGTCAGGAAATTGTTTTCCAAATCCAGAAGTTTTTAATGAATCAGTTGTATCAGCTCCTAAAACAACAACATTTGAATTTTCATGTCCAACTTGAATTAATGACTTTGAGTATTCTGAACGCATATCAGTCATTATGGGGTCATTCATAGATATCCTGCCTCCTTTGCAATTTTTTTAATTTCTTCTTGTTTTGCACCAATAACATGCAATCCAATCCACTTGTTCACTAAATCTGAACCACCCAATTGATTTGCTTTATCAAGTAACATTCTTCTCCTTGATTTTAAAACTGCATTTCTAAAATCTTTGATTGCAGCTCTAACATCTTGCTGTCCAATAATTGCACCACCACCAACAAAAGCACGTGCACCATCTGCAAATACAGAACCTATATTTTCAATATTCACACCTCCATCAGCCTCGATGCAACCTGAAAAATTGTGTTCATTAAGAATAGAATTCAACCTAGCCATTTTAGAATGAGTTTCTTCAATGTATTTTTGACCAGATTTTCCAGGAACAACAGACATGACAATTAGTTGATCCAATGTTGACAAAAATTTGTAAGACCATTCAGGTAATTCAGTATCGGGGTTTATAGCAAAACCAACACCAACTTGATTTTGTTTTAAAGTATCATGAATCTCTCCAAAACTAGATTCATCAGTTACTTCAGCATGGACTGTGACGATATCACTACCAGCATCTATGTAATCCTTCACATGTTTTACAGGATCATTTATCATAAGATGTGTATCAAATGGAATAACAGTTAATGGTCGAAGTTCTTTAATTTTATTATGATCAAAAGTTTTTGTTGGAACAAATTGACCATCCATGACATCAAGATGAATTAAATCAGATCTTCCAGTTACACATCTCTTAACTTCATTTTCTAAATTAGACATGTCACCTGCAATAATTGAAGGAGCAATCAAAAATTGAGAATCTAATTCAGAATTAATTATAGGAACAACATCAGAATCTGGAGCTTTGCCATGCCATTGAGGATTATCTTCCATGTGTTCCAAAGATTTACCCTTGATAGTTCTACAAATAATAATTGTAGGAACTCCTTTAGTTGCATTTGCTTTTGTTATTGCTGCATCAATTTGTTCAACTCTATGTCCATCGATTTCAAGAACATTCCAACCAAATGATCTCCATTTATCACCAATCTTCCATCGTGATGCATCTTTCCACATTTCTGTAATATCATCACTCTCTAATTTTTCATCTAATGGCATTATTTTTTCAGTGTAAGAGTCCTGTTGAATAAAATTTCTATCAATAAAAGCAGTTAGATTATCAACTTTGTATTTTGAAGCTGTCATTGCAGCTTCCCAAACTTGGCCTTCATCAGATTCACCATCACCAATTATCGTATACACATGATGATCTTTAGAATCAATTTTTGCAGCAAGTGCAATTCCAACAGAATAAGATAATCCCGTACCAAGTGAGCCTCCACAAAATTCAACACCAGGACATTTCAAATCTGGATGACCCTGTAATTTACTGCCAAATTTTCGTAAAGTTTCAATTTCAGATTCAGGAAAATATCCAGATACTGCCATATTAGAAAATAATCCTGGTGCAGCGTGACCTTTTGATAATACTAATCTATCACGATCTTCCCATTGAGGATTTTGAGGGTCAAATTTCAAATGTTTGTTAAATAAACAACCCAAAATTTCAGCCATTGAAAATGAGCCACCTGGATGTCCAGAACCCGCTGCATTAGTTGCCTTTATTACTAATTTACGAGCTCTTAGAATATTTTTTTTAATTTGATAATAATTAAGGCCCATCTGGATCGTTTCTTCATAAATTGAATAAAAATCTACTTCTGCAATATTTTAATTTGATCGCAATTTAATGTAGATATGGAAATTAAAGATGAAATTCCAATTGTACTTTTTGATGATCAATGTTATGTTTGTATAAAATTTGCAACAATTGTAAATTTTTTTTCAAGAGGAAAGATTACAATGGTAGGACATTATTCTAATTTTGGAGAAAAAATAAGAAAAGAAATTTTAGATGATTCAGCATTAGAGATGTTTTGGTTTATTGATGAAAAAATTGCAAGTGGAGGAAGAGCAGCATTATTCCCATTAATCAAAGCAATTTTTTCTACTAAATCAAGAAAAACAAAATTTGTTCAAATGGATAATATTTGTAGTGATGAATGTAAGAGTGCTAAAGCAGTATTTGTTAGATCATTTACATTAATTACAAATAGTAAAAAATTAGCATATAGAAAATCTAAATAATGCTTTAAAAACAGGATGTATAATGAAGATAAAAATAGACAGTTCTGCAAAAAGAAAAACAGAACTTCTATGTGGATTTGTTTTAGAAGATTCGAATAAAGTTTTAGGATTACCAAAAGTTGATTCTAAGACAACATCATCAATAAATCAATCATTAAAAGATATGAATGGTAAACTTGGAAAATTAACAATTATTCCAATTCCAGGAAAAAAACAGGCTCAAAGAATTCTTCTTGCAGGTATTGGAAAAAAAGAAAACATTACAAACGATACAATAAGATTTGTTTCAGGTAAAATTGCACAAACTGCAAGAGAATTAAAATTAAAAGAATTTTCAATCATAGTCCCACCAACTTTTGTAAATGATTCAGTTTCATCAATTTCCCAAATTGTGGAAGGTACAAAAATGTCATTATACAAATTTGATAAATTTAAAGCTGAAAAAGTAGATAAATCACCAGACATGACAATCATAGTTTCTAAATCAAGTAAAATTTCAAAAGCAATCAAAATTGCTGAGTCTGTTGCAGATGGCGCGATATTTACAAAGAGTATTGCAAATTTACCTCCAAACGAATGCACTCCTACAACATTAGCAAATTTTGCTAAAAATATTTCAAAAAAGAATAAAATGAAATGTACTATAATTTCGCAACCAGAATTAAAGAAAAAAGGTTTTGGTGGAATTACAGCAGTAGGTAAAGGAAGTAAGAATGAACCAAAATTAATTACAATGGAGCATAACAATGGCCCTAAGAATCAAAAACCAATTGTATTAGTTGGAAAAGCAGTGACATTTGATACTGGTGGAATTTCATTAAAACCTGGTCAAAGTATGGATGAAATGAAATTTGACAAATGTGGAGGATGTACAGTATTAGGAATAATGAAATCAGTTTCAGAATTAAAATTGCCAATTAACGTAGTGGGAATTATTCCTTCAGTAGAAAACATGCCAGGAGGAGAAGCATATAGACCTGGAGACATAATAAAACTATACAATGGAAAAACTGCAGAAATTCTAAATACAGATGCAGAAGGCAGGCTTATTTTAGCAGATGCATTAGCTTATGGTGAAAAACAATATTCGCCAAAGGCAATAATTGATTTTGCAACTTTAACAGGTGCATGTATCATAGCTCTTGGAAATAATGTAGCTGCAATTGTTTCAAATAATGAACAATTAACAGAAAAAATTACAACATCGTCTAAAACAACAACAGAAGAAATTTGGGAGTTACCATTAACACAGGACTATATGGATATGATAAAATCAGATGTTGCAGATATAAGAAATATTGGAATTGGAAAAGCTGCTGGAACTATAACAGCTGCTGCATTTTTGAAAAGTGCAATTAAAGATACACCATGGGCACATCTGGATATTGCAGGTGTTGCTTGGACTCAAGGAGCAGCAACAAAAGATAAGCCATACAATCCAAAAGGTGCAACAGGATTTGGCGTTAGATTGATTTTAGACTATTTACAGAAATTATAAAATTAGTAGCCTCTACTATTTCTATCAGGAGTTCCAACATTTGGATTTCTCCAACCGTGTTTTTCCATCATATGATTTAGTAATCGAATGTCATTATCACATTTTTCTCCACAGACACTACAGTTTGGCATTGAAATCAATTCAATCAGATAACATGGATATTAAAAGATTGATTGAAAAGTAGAAAATGCCAGCACTGTTGCTTCCCAAGAGCTCTCGCATCTTAGTAGCACAACAGCGACATCAGGTTTGACTTCTAAGTTCGGAACGGGATTAGGTCGCACCCTGACGCTATGGCCGGCTTGAAAATTATTCCATAATTCTAATGTATTAAGGTAACGACAGATTTGAAATCAACTCAAAATAGGTATAAAGCAAAGAAAATATCGAATTACAACTATGACACATAGAGTTGCAGTATTGGATCAAGATCTATGTCAGCCACAAAAATGTGGCCTAGAATGTATAAAATATTGCCCAGTTAACAAATCAGGCGCAGAATGTGTAACGATTCATGAAGAATCAAAAAAGGCACAAATTGATGAGGATATTTGTAATGGTTGTGGAATATGTGTTAAAGTATGTCCGTTTGATGCAATAACAATTGTGAATTTAGCAAGCGAATTAGCTACCGATAAAATTCATCAATATGGAACAAATTCTTTTAGATTATACAAATTACCTACTCCAAGAAAAGGAGAAGTTGTTGGGCTATTAGGCAGAAATGGAATGGGGAAAAGTACAGTTGTCAATATACTTTCAGGAAAACTAAAACCAAATCTTGGAAGATATGAAAATCCACCAGAATGGGATGAAATTTTTAAACATTATAGCGGAACAGAGTTAAAACAACATTTTCAAAAAATTGAACAAAATCAAATTCGCGCATCAATTAAACCACAACAAATTCATCATCTTGCAGAAGCATTTGATGGTACAGGAAATGAATTACTTGACAAATATGATGAAAGAGGAGTTTCTAGAGAATTAGTTAGAGAATTGGGATTGCAAAATTCAATGGAACAAAGTTTGAAAGAACTTAGTGGGGGAGAATTACAAAGAATTGCAGTAGCTGCTGCTGCATCAAAAGATACAGAATTTTACTTTTTTGATGAACCATCATCTTACAACGATGTATTTCAAAGAACAGGTGTTGCAAGAGTAATTCAAGGATTAGCTAAAATTGGAAAAAGTGTAATGGTTGTAGAACATGATTTAACATTATTAGATTTCCTCAGTGACTATATCGAGGTATTATATGGTGAACCAGCAGCGTATGGAATTGTTTCAAATATTTTATCAACCAAAATAGGAATCAATGTTTTTCTTGACGGATATCTTCCAAATGAAAATGTCAGGTTTAGGGAGAAAAAATTCTCCATGGACGTATCATCATCTTCAACAGATATTTTTCAAGAAGATACAGAAATAGTAAATTATCCAAAATTAGAAAAGAAATTTGATTCATTTTCAGTATCCATTGAGCCTGGAAGAGTAAGAAAAGGAGAAGTTTTGGGAATTATGGGAGCAAATGCTCTTGGAAAAACAACAATGATGAAAATGATTGCAGGGGTTCAAAAACCAGATGTAGGTTCTGTTGATAAAAAGATCAAAATTGCATACAAACCACAATATCTACAAAATGATATTGATGTGGAAGTAATTGCACTTTTAGAAAAAGCAAATGGAGGACCAATTGAGGGAAGTCAAGAAGAAGAACAAATTCTAGATCCTTTAAAAATTAAAAAATTATACAACAAATCAGTTAAAAATCTCTCAGGAGGAGAACTTCAAAAAATTGCTGTGGCATCATGTCTAATTCAAAAAGTAGATTTGTACGCACTAGATGAACCTTCAGCATTTTTAGATGTAGAAGATCGAATTGCAGTTGCAAAATTTTTGCAGAAATTTGTTCGTTCATTTGGAAAATCAGCAATAATTATTGATCACGATTTGCAATTAATGGATTTGATGTCAGATTCTATGATAATTTTTGAAGGTGAATCAGGAAAAGCAGGAACTGCAACATCACCACTTCCAAAATCAGAAGCAATGAACAGATTTCTAAAATCATTAGACATGTCATTTCGAAGAGATGAAAAAAGTTTGAGACCAAGAGTTAATAAAATAGAAAGTAGGTTAGACAAAGATCAAAAGGCATCAGGAAACTTTTATTACAAACATTGACTCGAATGCTAAAAAAATCACTAGAAAGCGTTCTAACATCACAAGAAAGTAATGAATTAATTTCAGCATTTGATCAAATTGGAAATATAATCATTGTTAGAATTCCAGACTCACTATTATCAAAGAAAAAAATTATTGGTGAAACTCTACTAAATGAGGTAAAAATTGTAAAAAGTGTATTTTATCAATCATCAGCAGTAGATGGAGATTTTCGCACAAGAAATCTAGAAATTTTAGCCGGAGAGGACAATACGGAAACAGAGTACAAAGAATTTGGGTGTAAATTTATTGTGGATGTAGAAAATGCATTTTTCTCACCTCGATTATCAACAGAAAGAGAAAGAATTGCAAAATTAACTCAAGACGGGGAAGTAATTACAAACATGTTTGCAGGCGTCGGAATGTTTTCTATAATGGCTGCAAAAAAGAAAAAATGTACAGTATATAGTCTAGATTTAAATCCAATTGCATCAAAACTTTGTGAAAGAAATATTGCAATTAACAAACTAGCAGGAGAAGTCATTTCAATTAATGGTGATGCATCAAAAATTATTGAAGAGCAATTAATTGATAAATCAGACAGAACATTGACATTATTACCAGAAAGATCAGATGAATTTTTGGATTCTGCAATCAGTACAACAAAAAGTGGGGGCATCATTCATTATTATTCTCACATTCATGCAGATAAAAAATCTGAAGCTGGAAAATTAACAGAGGAACATTATAAAAAAATCACACCAGTAAAATCAGAAATCCTTGGATCAAAAATTGTAAGAGCTGTAGGTCCAAGATATTATCAAACTGTTGTAGATGTTAAAATTACTAAGTAGATGAATCATCAGCTGATGTAATTGTTGCAGATGTAGGTTTTGTTGTTGCCATCACATATCCTATCCATGCAATAATTCCAAGAATACCACCAACAGCCATTAATACAGATAACTGTAAAACAATTGGAGACCATTCAGATAACATTAGCAGATATGCATAAACAAAGAATCCACCAATACATAATACAAAAATTAGAACTCCCATCCCCTTGCGTTTATCCATATCGGAAAATTTTTTCTGAGTTATTTATTGTTTTAATATATTAATTCAATTCAACTGCCATCAAATAAGCAGATTCACCATCACGATAGTATGCATTTAGTTCTTGTCTAATAACAAATCCAAGTTTTTCATAAAGACGAACAGCATCAGTATTGCTACATCTAACTTCTAGGTAAAACTCATCACAATTTCTATTCTTTACACCTATTACAGATTCTTCAACAAGTGCCTTACCAATTCCTTTTTTTCTATATTCATCTAGTACTGCAATAGAAACAACATGACCTTTTTTTACAAAACCCAGTTTTTTAAAATTTGAAAAACCAAATTCAGTTTTACACATTTCATATCCAACAATTTTACCGTTAATTTCTGCAACCAAAAATGCTTCAGGTAATTCTTGAAGTAGTGATTCATAAAAATAATCAGAATAGTGTTCAGGTAAAGTTTTGAGATTAATTTCCATAACAGAAATTAGATCGCTTTGTGCGGCTCTACGAATATTGCAATCACCAATTTGTCTCAAAATCACTTGCACAAATACAGGATAAAACAATCAATATTTAATTTTAAACACAAAGATCATTAATGAATAAAAGATAGGAAAATAGATGGTTGAAGATTCTCAAGATGGCGTAATTTCATTGGTTAATTCAATTTTTGATGTGGAAGAATTTACAAAAACAGAATTTACAATGCAATTTAAAATTAATAATTCAGAATTTCAAACAAAATTTGAAGATTTAGCCAGAGCCTTAGAAAACATGAGTTATGTTTGCAAAGTAGTAAAAAATGATGAAGGCATATTAATTGAAGTTCAAAAATTTACAATAAAAAAACCAAGAAAATGGCTCAATGCAACGTGGACACCACGAATATTGTTTGCAGTTGTAATTGGATTTGTAATGATTGATGGCTATTATAGGACATCAGGTACAAATTCGATTATAGAGATTGGAGAGCCATTTGAAATGGCAATTGTGTATACACTTGCACTTTTAGGAATTTTAGGTACACATGAACTTGGACATATCATTGCAGCTAAATCACATAAACTAAAAACAAGTTGGCCTTACTTTATTCCAGGGTTGCCAATAGTTGGAATTCCTACATTTGGTGCATTCATTCAATCAAAAGGATTAACAATTAATCGTAATATCTTATTTGATGTAGCTATTGCAGGACCAATTGCTGGACTAGCAATTGCAATTATTGTATCACTTTATGGTGCATATACGGCTCCAATATTAGATCAAGAAATTGCAGAAGGACTGTTTGCAGAACAGGTGTTGGTTGAATGGGAACAAGGAGAACCATTACTAATGACTGCAAGTTTAGCTGTGTTTGGTAAAGGAGGTCCAGGTCACGAAGTAATAATGACACCAGTAATGTTTGCAGCATGGATTGGATTTTTAATTACATTTTTGAATTTACTTCCAGCATGGCAACTTGATGGTGGACATATGGCGAGAACTCTTTTGGGTCAAAAAATTCACAGATATGCAACATATGGCAGTATGTTGATACTTGTTTTGTTAAATTATTGGCTCATGGCAATCTTAATTTTAGTTATGTCAATGAAAAATCCAAGTGCAACACCACTTGATGATATATCACCTCTTACAAAAAATAGAAAACTGGCATATATCGGAATTATAGTATTAGCAGTTTTGTGTGCACCATTACCATCAGGATTATTTTCAGGTATTTTACCTTAGAAAAAGTCTAGCACCATCTGCAACTACGGTAACTTTTTGTCTTGCACCCTGTGTTTTTAAAATATAATCCATAGAATATTTTATTCCAGGTAAAGAAATCATATCAAGTTTTTTTGCATAAAATTCAGGTAGAATTGAAACTAAACCAATTTGAAAATTCTTTTGTATTTCAGAAAGGTAAAGTAAATCCTCCATTCCGTTAATGTATTTTGTAGGATTCCTTAACTGTTCAAGTGTTAGCCTATCTTCAATATATTGTTGAATAGCATCAGAACCTAAACCACTTTTACATTCAGCAACTAAAATTGCCAACCCATCTTTTTTGATAGCATTTGAACAATTCCAAAGAGATGATAAAGAATTTCCCAATGTGTCGTTACTTGCATCTTTGCCAGTACTCATGATTATTGTTTTATGCTCACCAATATCTTTGATTGAATTTGATTCTAGAGTTTTTGTTGTTGAAAGTGTTGTTGAAGGATGAGCAATTGTAAAGTCAAGTATTCCTTCGGAATTTGCAATAATTTCAATTGCTTGTATCTCAAAATTATCTACAAATTTTTTTGCCTCGGTTAAACTTTCTGTATATTGTCCAGGTGTTGGAAGATTACTTTGTCTCTTAGCATAAGCTGAAAGCATAGATTCTTCTCCGAATTTTTTGATTAAACGAGTTGCAACAGTTTCATATCCAAATAAACCATCAAATCCCATTTCCCCCATAAAAACAAGATTAGAATTTTTAATTTCAACATCATCAAATTCATTTATTGAACTACCTTCAGGCAAACCAGATTTAACTAAATTTAGGATTTTTTTATCAGTCAAAATTTTTGGAAAGGGTTTAGATTTTTGTTCACATAGAGTGAATAAACTTGTAATAATCTTGAGAATTGATTTGGAGTTATGTAAAACTACTAGTTCCATGGGTTTGGACAAATCCAAAGTATTGAGTCTCTCCATAATTGCTTGATCATCCAGAATTTTTCCATCAGAATCAATTTTTTGCTCTAAATTCTCTGCCTTTATATCCAAAACAACGTCGGTAATCCCATAATTTAACCAAATTTCAGGCATAATAGATACTAAATACAAACCAAAATAAATCCAATGTAGTGAATTTTGATATGGAATTTGTGAAAGAATTTGTGACCTTTTTACATCAAAAGGAGATAATTAAGTTTGGAGATTTTACACTAGCCAGTGGGAAAAGTAGTTCGTATTATGTTGATTTAAGATTAGTTCCTAGCTATCCTCATGAATTTAGGATGATGGTAAAATATCTAGAAAATCAAATAACTGAAGACATTGGACTGGAAAATTTTGAAAGTATTGTTTCTGTGCCAACAGGAGGATTAGTTATTGCTTCAGCATTAGCAATTGAAACAGTAAAACCACTAATCTATGTAAGAAGTAAACCAAAGGATTATGGAACTTCAAAATCAGTTGAAGGAAAAATTCATGATAACATGAGAGTTGTGATGATAGATGATGTTGCAACTACGGGAGGTTCAGTTGTAAATGCAATTAAATCACTAACAGAAGTAAATGTTCCAGTAAAAGATGCATATGTAATTGTAGATAGAATGGAAGGAGCTACTGAAGCCTTGGAAGAACTTGGAGTAAAAATGCACTCAATTCTAAATATCTTACAAATTACAGAAATATTATACGAACAAAAAATGATTGATGCAGAAATTTTAGATAAGGTAAAAAAGCAAATTAGTAAATAAATTAAGGCAGCTCAGACAAATGCCTTCCAATCATCAATTTCAGATATAACTCTGATTCTTCATTGCAGCCAGTAATTTTTGTATTAACTCATTTTAAAACTAATTGAAAAAATGGGCCCGAAGGGCTTCGATCCCTTGGCTCACCGGTTATGAGCCGGTTACTCTACCAAGCTGAGTTACGGGCCCTAAAATAACAAAAATTTTCTGAGGTATAAAATGTTATGAGGTTAACAGTATTCTTCATAACAACTGTCAAGTAACAAATTTTGTGCTGAAACAGATTTTTCAGCAATTTCAATTAGGTCACTTGTATCAGCATTGGATTTTTCAATGATATTTCTCCATGATGCTGCATGTCTAATGTCAGCTTCGGTGTGGAGTTTGAAATATTCAGTTGCTTTATCAGTTGTAATTTGATAGAATTCAGATAATCCATCTAGTTTTGTTTGACTAATTTTTGGAATTTCTTTTTCAAATGCATACATTGCACATGCACCACTATCAAAAGTATTCATTAATTCAGCCAAATCTGATACAGCTTGATTAGTTTTTTCTAATCCAGAATATGGGATTAATTCGTTTTCAGAAATTCCTAGTTCTCCTGCAAAACTAATCCAAGGTTTAATGTGATCAGATTCTTCTTGTTGATTATCAACTAGTTCTGAAACTACAGAATCAGGTGCTTTTTCAATAATTGGTGCCATAAATTCAGGAACAGCTTTAACAAGTTGGAAATATTCTTTTGAATATCCTGCTAATGATTCTTGAGTTAATTTACCATCAGACCACATTTCATAAAATGGGTGTTTTAGGAGACTTCTTTCTTCAATAATTTTATCGATTCTTTGGATTATATTCATAATTTTTGTGTAAATTTTCCAATACAAAAATCTTTGTTGTGTACCAAAAGATTTTATGATCTAAATGAAAAATTTCTTTGGGTTCCAGTGGTGTAGTCCGGTCAAGCATACTGCCCTTTCAAGGCAGTGATCCCGGGTTCAAATCCCGGCTGGAGCACCAAGATTTAATTACTAATGAAGAGGGGTTTTGATCAATTATCTTGGACAGGAAAAATATCGAAATTAATCCTCTACTAGAGACATATGGGGAATATATTAAAAAAATTGATCTTGCTTTGGATAAAGAACTTGCACTATATTCAGAATCAGAATTTATTGAACCTCTAAAATATTCATTAGAAGGCGGTAAAAGAATCAGACCAATAATTTTGAGTTTGTCTGCAGAAAGTATAGGAAAAATAGATGAAAATGTATTGGCAGCATCATGTGCTGTAGAATTTTTACATATGGAATCAATCATTCATGATGATATCATAGACGACGAAACGATGAGAAGACAAAAAGACCCTTTTCATGTAAAATATGGTTATAATACGAGTGTCTTAACAGGAGATTTTGTTTTAGGATTAATTCTTGCAATATCATCAAGATTGGATAATGCAAGAATTACAAAAGATTTAGCAACTACTGCCATGCTAATGAGTGAAGGAGAAATTATTGAAGGAAGATTGGAAGAAAGTGGAGACATCACATTTGATGATTACTTGAAAGTGATAGAATACAAAACTGCAACCGCATTTGAAGTTGCAGCAAGAATCGGAGGAATAGTAGCTGGTGGAACTGAAGAACAAATTGAAGCATTAACAGGATATGGAAAAAATCTTGGAATTGCATATCAAATAAGAGATGATTTACTAGATTGGAAAAATGAAGAAAAATTATTTAATTTACTAATTAAGAAAAGTGTTGATCCAAGAGATGGGTTTAACAAAATGGAAGAATTGTTGAAAGAATATTCTGAGAAGGCTAGATCATTTTTGAGAAAAATTCCAGATAACGAAGCAAAAATGAATTTAGAAGAATTAATTAAATTTACTTCATTTAAGGCATAGAACCTATACTAAGTACTGGTGTTGCAAGTTCTACAAATTTGATTAATGGTTCTGGATAAACACCAAATCCTACCAAGAAGACTGTTGAGATGATCATAATTGCCATAACAGATCTTGGTTCAATAACTCTCTTTTCAGTTTCACCTTCAAAGTACATTTTTCTTGTTAACCATCCATAGTAAGCTAATGACAATGCACTGTTTAATACGCCTGCAATTGCAAGCCATGGAGCCCACCATAGTGCAGTACCTGCATCTAATGCACTTCCAAACAGCATCAATTTACTCCAGAATCCAGAAAGTGGAGGAACGCCAGCAAGAGCAAATAATGCAATTACCAGACCTAATGCAGTTACAGGCATTCGTCTTCCAAGTCCTTTTAATTTATCAATATGAGTAACTGCAAGAGTTGTTACAATTCCTGCAATTGCAATAAATGCAGCACCTTTCATTACTGCATGATTCATTATCTGATACAGTGAACCTTGTAAACCTAGAGAACTATGTGGAGCAACTGCAAGTCCAATCAAAATGTAACCTGCATGTGCAATACTAGAATATGCTAACATTCTTGAAATATTCTTTTGCATAATTGCTGCAATATTACCAATAGTCATCGTCATAACTGCAATTATACCAAGTGCTAAAGTCCAATCAAGATGTAGTACCACCATTCCCAAAATTACAATTCTAATTGTTGCAGCAAATCCAGCTTTTTTGGTTGCTGCTGCAAGAAGTGCAGTAATTGGTGCAGGTGCACCTTCATAGGTATCTGGAAGCCATTGATGGAACGGAACTAATCCCATCTTGAATCCAAATCCTGCTATAAACAATCCTACAGATAATAACGCTAATGGAAGCATTGATGGATCAAGTGTCGAATAACCTTGAATGACTTCTCCAATATTTGTAGAACCAGTTAATCCGTATGCAAGTGAAATACCATAAACAATAATTGCTGAAGATAATGCACCGAACAAGAAATATTTCAAAGCAGCTTCATTTGAGCTTGGGTTCTTTTTCCTAAATCCAACCAAAATGTATGTTGGAATACTCATTAATTCCCATGCAACAAATAACATTACAAGATCAGTTGAGTAAGCGACTAGAACCATACCAATAGTTGCAAGTAAAATTAGAGAATAGTAAACAGCCGGAGAGTTATGTTTTCTCATGTAATTAAAGGAGCCAACAGTGGTGAACAAAGCAACTATCAACATAGCAATTGCAAAGAAACCACCAAATGCATCATCAACAACTACATCTTCAGCAAACAGAGCAGACGGAGACACATTTTCTTCTAGGAATTGATATCCAACATATCCCATAGATACGATTAATGCTGCAAATGCAATAATGGCATAAAATGAATTAGAACCTTGTTCTTTTCGTGCAATACTAATTATTGGAAGTAAAATACCAACGGTACCCAATATACCGATTATTACAAGAGGAGTTGAAGTAATTTCTAACATGTCATCAAATCTCCTACATCAACAATATCAGAACTACAAATAATAATCCTGCTCCAAATACAAATAGATACGATTGTGAAACACCAGTTTGGGTTCCTTGAATAACTTTAGCACCCCAACTAGCGGCTTTTTGAACGCCGTCATTCATACCATAATCAATTGCTGTTTTCTCAAAGTATCTTGAAACGCCTCTAGCCAACCATAATGGTGTTGTAACAAAGCACCAGTAGACAATTGCGTTAAGATACCATCTGTTTAAGAAAAGCTTGTGAATTGCATAAAAGAAAATATTTGAATTTACAAATTTAACAGGATCAACCCATCTTCCAATGTAAAAGATGTAACCTAATCCAATACCAGTAGCAAATGCTACTAAGGATGCACCCAATGCAACTGGATTAAGTCCTTGTAAGAATTCTGGTAATATTGAAGATTCTTCTGCTGCTGCATGTGAACTATAAATTCCAAATGAGTTTTTAAGATAATATTCAAACGTATGATGTAGTCCTTCTTCTGCAGATAATCCAATAATACCAATACCAATTGTAAGTACTGCAAGAATACCATATGGGACCCACATAGATACTGATGCTTCATGAATATGATGTCCTTCCTCTTCCATCTTTTCAATATGTTTACTCTTCTTGCCAAAGAATACCAAACCAATCATTCTTGTGGTATAGAATGCTGTAATTATGGCAGTTAAAACAGCGATAATGAATAATGGTAATGCCCATTCGTTTCCAGATTCATATACTGCTGCAAAGATTGCATCTTTACTCCAGAAACCTGTTGTGATAAATGGTGCTCCCATTAAACCAAGACCTGCGGCCCACATGAATGCATACGTTTTCTTCATATGCTTTCTTAGACCACCCATGTCGGTCATAAATCGAGAACCAACAATATGCAGTAAAGAACCTGCTGCCATGAATAATGAAGCCTTAAACATTGCGTGAGAAATTAAGTGGAAAAATCCTGCAGTATAACCATCAACATATTGATGAGATAATCCTGCTACACCTAAAGCCATCATCATGTAACCAATTTGAGAACCTGTAGAATATGCTAAGACTTTCTTAATTTCTGGATTAACCATACCTTGTGTTGCTAACAATAATGCGGTAATTGCACCAACCCAAGCAACAATTTCAAAGAATTGATCTGCTAAAATTCCTGCAGCACCTAAAGCAAATACAAGTGGACCAATTCTTGCAACTAAGAAGACACCTGCTTTAACCATTGTAGCAGCATGAATTAATGCAGATACTGCAGTTGGTCCAGTCATTGCTTCTAACAACCATTCATTTAATGGGAATTGTGCGGATTTGCCCATTGCACCACCAAAGAGTAAAACAAATGCAGGAACTAACAATCCTTGAGCTGCCATTGCAGTTGCCCAATCAGTATCACCCATTAATTCTTTAAATCCAAATGTACCTGCAAACAAGAATATCAAAAGCATACCAGCAATCATCATTACATCTCCAACTTTTGTCATGATGAATGCCTTCATACCAGCATGTGTTGGAGCATAGTAATCTAACATTCCAAGAACTGTACGTCCTTCAGTACCAACATGATCTTTCTTCTTATCACGATACCAGAAGCTGATCAAAGCATAAGATGCTAGTCCTACACCTTCCCAACCAAAGAAGACTTGTAACAAGTTATCAGATAATACAATCAATTGCATTGAACCGATGAAGAACATCATCCAGAACCAGAATCTTGTAATGTCTTTATCGCCTTTCATGTATCCTGTACTGTAAATCATAATCAAGAAAGAAATCCAAGCAACAACATTTGCCATTATGATTGAAAGTGGATCTGCTAAGACTCCAGCTTTAAGACCAATTGCTTCAATCCACATTATTTGATCATGTAATTCATGAGCTTCTAATGCAACAGGAACCATTGTAGCAGCAGATACTGCACTCATTAGAGCAAATCCAACTGCAACGTATTTTGTTGCATTTTGAGATAATTTTCCAATACCAGGCATTATCATTGCTGCGGCAAATGGCAAAATCCAAACTAACCAAGCGCTTATAGCAGTAATTTCAAATCCCATTAATTCAGTTGCCATAATCTAAACCCCCATCACTCCATTCATGTAAGGAATAATTGTCTTCAAGAAAATATCTGGATAAATTCCCACTACAATTGAAAATCCTGCTAATATCATCATTGGAATTGTCATGTACCAACTTCCTTCTTTGACATTTTGAAGATGTTCAGGAAGTTTACCAAAGAATACACGTTTCAACATCCAAAGCATGTAAGACATTGTTAATGCAGTTGCAACAAGACCTAATCCAAATGCTACGGCTCTAATTGTAGAACCTTCTGCAATAGCAGTTTCTAATGCACCGTAAAACATAATCCATTCACCCATAAATCCACTGGTTGGTGGTACTCCCATTATTGTGAGTGCACCAATAACTGCACATACTGCAGTAATTGGCATCTTACCAGCAAGTCCTCCAAGTTTCTTAATACTTCTCGTACCAACTTTAACAATAATAATTCCAGCCATCATGAAGAGAATACCTTTTCCAATAGCGTGAGTAACATACATCATTTCAGCACCAGCAAGACCGTATGCAGACATTGATCCTATTCCAAATAGCAAATATCCCATTTGACTGATACTTGAATAAGCAAGGAAACGTTTCAAGTCATCTTGCATTAATGCCATAGCACCACCATAGATCATAGTGACAAGACCCCAAATATGGAACCAAATTGCAAGTTCTGAAAATGTTACAGGTAAGAATTCAACAACTAATCTAAAGAGACCATAAGCTCCAATTCCAATCATTGCTGGAGACAATAATGCACTGATTGGTGTAGGTGCTGCACCGTGAACATATGGAAGCCAAATATGATACAAGAAAACTGCAAGTTTTACACCAAGTCCTATCGAAATAGCTACCGCTGAATACATCGCAATGTCAGCAGGAAGTTCAGATTCTTGAATATCTGCAAAGTCAAAGCTACCAAGTGTTAGACCTATCATCAAAAATCCAAGTAATAGAACAACTGCACCAGCATGGGTCCAGAATAAGAACATTAAACCTATTTTTCTTCTTGGTCCATCACCCCATAAAGCAACCATAAAGAAACCTGGAATTAACATAACTTCAAAGAAAATGTAAAATTCAATCAGATTTGTTGCAAGAACTGTTCCAAGCATTCCCATTGCAAATACAAGATAAAGTGCAAAGTAAAGACCAGATTTAGCATTTACATAATTTTGTAAAGCAGATGATTCAACAACAGAAGACTGTCCACTCTCTGAATGATTAATTTTTTGTTCTTCTTCAAATTGTTCATGGAATTTATGAATCATGTATGGTTTTGAATAGATTGCTAAGATTGTAGACAAAACATAAATCATAATTGCAAATGGTGAAGCAAGTCCATCTAGTAAGAAACCAAATTCACCAAATTGTTCTGTCCATGGATAATGTTCTTCTACAGTTCCAGATAGTGCTGCGTTGATTACTAGAATAGTAGTGTAAAGTAAAATTGCAAATGTAAACCACATTGCAGGAGTAGGACCTACTTTTCTTCCAAGAATATAGGCTACTGGGGATAACAGTAATGGCAGGAAAACAGCCTGTAATAATGCATATTCCATTATCCTTTCAAGCTCCTAAAGTCTGCAATATCGACATTTTGATACATTCTGTATGCTACAATGATTAATGATAATCCAACAGCTACTTCTGCTGCTGCAATTGCAATTGAAAATAATGCCAAAGTTTGACCAGCACTGTCAGGGATAAATCTACCAAATGCGACAAGATTAAGATTTGCTGCATTAATAATAATTTCAACAGCAAATAACATTCTAATGAAATTACGCTTTACTGCAAGTCCATAGATTCCTATTGCCAGTAAAGCAACAGAAACTAGTGTAAAATCAACTAACTCGTTGGTCATTCTCCACATCCTCTCTTCTAGCTAAAACTAATGCACCAGTTACAGAACCAGCCAAAATTAAGCCCATCAAAATTAATGCTGGCCAATAGTAAGTGACAAAGTCTGTACCAATATCTCTAAAATCAACTGCAGGTTCATCAGTAGTTATTGTTTTAATTCCAGAGTCTAAGAATACAGCACCCAAAGATACCATAATAATTAACATTAAACCAATTCCAGCAAACTTTCTTTTTCTGTCCTCAATTTTTTTAAAGATAAGTTCTCTTTTTACAAGCATTACAGTGAATAAAATTAAGACTGCGATTGAACCAACATAAACTGCTAGTTGGAACAATGCAACAAATGGTGCATCAAGTATAAAGAAGAAACCGGCAATACCACCAAGAGTTCCCATCAATGCAATTGAACCATAAATTAAAGATCTCATTTCAAGTGCTGCAATTGCAGAACCAATTGTGATAACAGTTAATGCAAGAAATACAGCATCAGCCATGAGTTGCTCCATTTTTAGTAATTACAATTTCACTATCTTGTTCAACATAAGGTTTGACTGCAAGTTGTGCAGGAGTATAGATTAAACCTTCTTTGCTAAATGAAGATAATTCGTAATCATTAGTCATGTAAAGTGCGTAAAATGGACATGCGTCTACACATAAACCACAAAAAACACATTTACCATAATCAATTTGTGGCATAATAGATTTTTTATTTTGTTTTTGTTCTTCTGGAACTTTTACCATTGCTATAGCTTCAGCAACACCCTCACATGCAATAGAGCATAATTGACATCCAGTACAGTGATCATGGAATAACATGTGACGACCCTTTAGTCCAGCAATTCCAACACCAGTAGATGGATCAAATTGATAACCATCACCTACAAACTTTAGTTTCTCTTCAGGATAACGAAGAGTAAATCTTTTAGTTGCAATGTGTTTAATTCCAGAATTTAGTGCACGTACAATTCCTGTAGCAGTATTTGTCATTGTAATCCTCCTGGCCCGAGCACTCCAGCGTAAACCAAAGCTAGTGCAATAAAGATGTTAACGAAAGCAAGACCGATCAATTTGGTCCATCCAAGACTTAACAACATATCAATTCTAATTCTTGGGAAAACACCCCTTGGCAATAGTATAAAGAAGATTACACCAACAGTCTTTAGAACAAACATCAACGTTCCATTAATCATTTCTTGAGTAATTGTTTGACTAAGTATTGGTTCCAATCCACCTATCTTTGCAGTTACAGGACCAAGTTCAATTCCTTCAGTAGCAAGTTCCATTGGGAATGGTGGAACTATCATTGGACCATTCCATCCACCGAGGAACAATACAACAAACAGTGCTGCAAATGCATAAAGTTTCAAATAAGTTCCTAATTGAACTAGTCCATACATCATTCCAGATAATTCAGTTAACCAACCAGCAACAATTTCACTTTCTGCTTCAGGTAAATCAAATGGAATTCTTTCTAATTCTGCAAGCATTGTAATGAAAAACACAATTGCACCTACTGGTAAAAATACAATCCATGGGAAACTAGATTGACTTGCAGCAATTTCAGATAAGTTAAGAGTTCCAGTAACCATTACAACGCCCAACAAAGATAAAATTAATGGAATTTCGAATGAAACCATTTGGAATAATGCTCTAATTCCTCCAATGAATGGGAATTTACTATTTGCAGACCATGCAGAAAGAATAGTTACAATTGGGAAAAATCCAATTACAGCAAAAACAGCTAGCAATCCCATATCTACATCTGCAACTACCCAACCTGGTGCAACTGGAATTAATGCAACAAATGCTGCTGCAGATGCAACAAATAGAACTGGCGCTGCCCAAAAAATGGGTTTATCAGCTTTTGCTGGAATGATAATTTCTTTGGAAATTAATTTTAAACCATCACCTGCTAATTGTAAAATGCCTTCTACTTTTCCACAGTAAAAAGGACCAACTCTTAATTGTAATTTTGCCAACATTTTTCTTTCAACAAAAATAGTACCGGCGGCTAATAATGCAGCAAAACCAAATCCAGGAAATGCCATTACTTTAAACATGTCAGTTGTCATAAATGCTTGAACAATTGGAAGTGTTCGTGTTGGATCCGCTAAATAAGTAAATGCCAAAAATGGTGTAAGTAATTCGCCATCAATAACTGGCATCGGAATATAAAATAATATCATCATGATTACAGGGAAACCAATTAATGAAAATATCAAAAGGAACCAAACTGCATCATCAATAATGGATTTGATAAACTCACTTAGTTTGAAATTTGGTGCAATTACAGACATCTATCGGTCTGCCTCCACTGGCCAATAATTAAGACTCCAATAAACAGATGGCATGTTACCAAGTTTTTCACCTTTTAACAGATATGGTAAAGCAATTAGATTTCTAAATGAACCAACACTCAATTTTAATCGGTATGGTTCAACTTTACCATCAGAAACAATATGACATCCCAAAGAACCTCTTCCTGATTCTACACGTTTGTAAACAGAATCCAATCCTTTACCTTTTGGATTTGGTTTTAGTTTAACTCTAACAGAACCAGACTTTGGCATTTTTTGTAATGCTTGTCTAATAATATTACAACTCTCCATCATATCAAGCCATGGTACTTTGGATCTTGCGTAAGAATCACCTTCTTTCATCACATTACTGTGAACATCTAATTCTTCATAGACATCATAAGGTTCCTTTTGTCTAAGATCATAATCTACTCCACTTGCACGTAAAACAGAACCAGTTGTTCCAAGTCTAATTGCATCCTCACGGGAAAGAACTCCAGTATCTCTTGTTCTTGAAATTAAAATTGGATTATCATAAAAGACTGCAGCATATTCTTTGATACGTTTCTCAAAGTAATTGACTTGACGTAGACATACTTCTTCAAAGTTTGGTGGCAAATCATTTCTAACTCCACCTGGAACAAAGTGTGCATGTGTTACTCTTGCACCACTTATTTTTTCCATTAAATCAATTAACAGTTCACGGTCTCCAGCTGGCCACATAAACATTGTAGAATGACCTAAGAAGATTCCATAAATTGCAAGCCAGTACATTGTGTAAATACAACGATTTAATTCTGAACAGATTACTCGAACATATTTTGCACGTTCTGGAACTTCAATTCCAAGTAGCTCTTCTACACCCAAAACATATGGATAGAGAACATTACAAGAATCATGAATTACTGGTCTTTCTAAGTGAGGAACGTTTGTAATATAATTTCTATATTCAGCCATTTTTTCTTCCCCACGGTGTACATAACCTGGATCAGGATCACAAGCTACAATATAATCACCATCAATTTGTACAATAATTCTCATATGTCCAGAACCAGGATGTTGTGGTCCAACATTGAGAGTCATAATTCTCTCGTCAACTTTTTGGATTGCTAATCCAGGTGGTAATTCTGCAGTCATTCTATCGTCCTTTTATTGCAAAGTCCTTTCTGAGAGGTGGTAAATCTGCCCAATCTTCAGGCAAGAGTAATCTTCTGTTATCTGGATGACCGTTAAAATAAACTCCAAACATTTCAAAAACTTCTCTTTCGTGAAATTCTACACTGTAGAATATATCTCTAAGAGAAGGTAACTTTGTTGCATCTTTTCCGGGAAGTGGATTTTCCTCTCTTTGTGCTCTAGTAGATAAAACCAAAATTTGTTTAGCCAATGATGAATCCGAATAGGAACCAATATGATAAACTACCTCAATTTCTTTATCCTGTGGGTAATCTACTCCTGAAACGGATTCTACATGATCATAATTTAGTCCATCTCGAATAAATTCTGCAACATCATGGACGTCTTCTCTTTTAGCTTTAATTCCAACTCTATTTTCTTTAACAAATTCAACTTCAACTTTATCACCAAATTTTTCAACAACTTTATCAGAAATACTTTTTTCAAAAGCAGGTAATTCAACAGATTTTTCAGCTGGTTTTGGTGCTGGTTTCGTTTCAGTTTTGGTTTCAGTTTCAGAACTCATTATACAAACTTCCTAGCCTTCATTCTCTTAATTTTTTCTTGCAACAAAATACATCCTTGGATGAGAGTTTCAGGTCTAGGTGGGCAACCTGGAACATAGACATCAACTGGAAGAACTCCATCAATTCCTGGAAGTACATTGTATGAATCAAAATACAATCCTCCAGTAATTGCACAAGCACCCATAGCAATCACATATTTTGGTTCTGGCATTTGATCATAAACTAATCTCAGACGTGGAGCCATTTTTCGTGTAATTGTACCTTGAACAACAATAAGATCACATTGTCTTAATGATCCGAATGCTTCAATGATACCAAATCTTTCAACGTCATATCTAGGACTTGATGCTGCACCAAACTCAACACTACAACAAGCTGTTTCAATATGCACAGGCCAAAGTGACCAAATTCTACCCCAATTGATAGCATAGCCCAATGGTTTGTCAATTGCTTTTTCCAAAATATCTCCAAGTTTTCCAATGAAGACATTTGCATTTTCTGGTGTTACTAAATCTTTAAGCAATTTTATTCCCAACCCCCTTTGTCATCATTTCTATAAATAACTACCAAATTCTTCTTCTCCCTGATTGATAAAGTGCAAAAGACATTGCACCAAACATTATTGCTAAGAATCCTATCATTGGTAAAGTTGCACTTTTTGGAAGTTCCAAAAGTGCACTACCCCAAGCATATAAGAAAATTGCAACTACATCAAAAATTACGAACATCAAAATGTACGGGTAATACTGCATCATAAAATGAGTTCTACCCTCACCACTAGGAACTTGTCCACATTCCATAGGCAAAAATTTTACAGGATTACTCTTTTTACGTGGTGAAATCATTCTAGAAATCAATAATGCGGGTGCCATTGCTACTACTGCGAACCCGAACATCAATACTACGGTGCTATAATTGCCCGCTAATTCTCCGACCAATTTAACTTTCATCTCTGAGTTTTATATAATAAGATATGCTTCGTTTTTTCGATCGGGTTATTGGAAATGAAGAATTTGAAAAGTAATTAATAGGATATAGTAAATTTCCGATCATGGTATTGAATGTAGGCGATCTGGCTCCAAATTTTGAACTCCCTGATACAGAATTAAAAATGAGGACTTTAGACGAATTTAAGGGTAAAAAGATCGTATTATCATTCATAGTAGCAGCAAGTTCACCAGTATGTGAGGTTGAATTATGCACATTCAGAGATTCATGGAAAGAAATTTCAGATATGGGTGCACAAATAATTTCAATTAGTAATGATGGACCCTTTGCAAATAAAGCATTTGCAGAGAAACATAATTTCAATTTTCCATTATTAGGAGATTATACAAGTAAAACAATCAAAGATTATGATATCTTACTAAAAGATCTATTACACATCAAGGACTACAATGCAGCTAAACGTTCAGTATTCATAATTATGGAAGATGGAAAAATTGGATACAAATGGGTATCAGAAGATCCATTAAAAGAACCAAATTATGAAGAAATTAAAAACTTTTTAAAATAAAATAATTTTTTTATTCTATATCTGAAATTATATCGCCTTTTGCAACAGATGCACCTTCTTTAGCTTTAATATTTCGGATAACTCCATCTTTATGTGCTTTAACTGCAACTTGCATTTTCATAGATTCCAAAGTACAAATAACATCACCTTTCTTTACTGTATCACCATGTTCAACTGAAATTGAAACCACTTTACCAGGAATTTGACTTTTTAATGCTATTTGTGCTCCGCCAGAACTACTTCCACCAGAATTTTTGTAAACGACTTTATCATAATGAGTATGTAAATTGATAATCATTGGCACATTATCTATAACAATATTCATTTCATTTGTGGATTGTTCAAGATATTTTGCCTTATGGTATTGTTGGTTTAAGATAAATTCTATTCCACGTGAATTCATACTAATTATTTTTAATTTATGTTCGTTATCATTAATCTTGATTATGTAATCATTATCACCAAGATTTTCTAGAATTTTTCCATCAAATGATTTTTCAATTTCTTGGATTTTAAAATTAGTCATATCTATCAGTCCAGTTTATTTTTCCAGTTTGCGCTATTGTTAGAAGTATTTTGTACTTGACTCTTAAAATATTCAGAATGAATTATTGCAGCAGCTAATGCGGCATCAGTTTTATTTTCTTTTTCTTTTTTGAGATCTTCGGTTAATTTATCAATCATGCCATAACGCTTCAAAAAGTCAGTAGATAATTCTCCATTTTTGTATTCTTCAGAATTAAGAATTGTTTTGTAAAGAGGGATTGAGGTTTCAACACCTTGAACATACATATCATTTAGTGCAGTAAGCATTCTAGTTCTAGATTCTTCAAATGTTGGTCCCCATGTACAGAGTTTTGCCATCAAGGAATCATAAAATGGAGAAACAGTGCATCCAGGATAAAGATAGGTATCACATCGAACATTAGGTCCAGAAGGAATTGTAACATCTGGAACTGGTCCTGTTGAAGGTGCAAAGTCCAAAAATGTATCTTCAGCATTAATTCTACATTCAATTGCATAACCATTCATCTTTAGATCTTTTTGTTTGAATGGTAGTGGCTCTCCATTTGCAATATCAATTTGTAGTTTGACAAAGTCTAATCCTGAAACCATTTCACTAATTGGGTGTTCTACTTGGAGTCTTGCATTAATCTCAATAAAATAAAATTCACCATTATCAGCTCTTAAGAATTCGGCAGTACCAAGATTTGTGTAATCAACTGCCTCTGCTGCTCTAACAACTATTTCACCAATTTCTTCTCTTTTTGCAGCATCTACCACAGGAGAAGGAGTTTGTTCAATTAGTTTTTGATTTCTTCTCTGAATAGAACATTCTCTCTCAAAGAGATGTACTGCATTTCCATGTTGATCTCTGCACATTTGATATTCAATGTGTCTTGTTTTTTCTAAAAATTTCTCAACAATAATTGCAGATTTTCCAACGGCAGCAATAGATTCTGAGGTTACTGTTTCAAAACCTTCGTGTAATTCTTTGTCATTTGTTACAATTCTAATTCCACGACCTCCACCACCATAAACTGATTTTAACATAACAGGATATCCTATCTCATTTGCAACTTTTGCTGCATCTTCTGCATCCTTTACTAAACCAGGACTTCCAGGAACCGTTGGAACATTAGCTTTTAACATTGCAGCTTTACATTCCATCTTATCACCACAAAGATTCATTGAATCTGCAGATGGGCCAATAAATGTAATTTTATTTTTCTCACACAATCTAGCAAAATCATCATTTTCAGAAAGGAATCCATAACCAGGATGTACAGCATCTGCACCAGATGATAACATTACATCTAGAATTTTTTCTTGATTTAGATATGATTTAGCAGGTGCTGCTTCACCAATATGATAGGCTTCAGATGCTTGTTTAACATGTAATGAATTTGTGTCTTCATCAGAATATACAGCAACTGTTTTGATTCCAAGTGCTTTACAAGTTCTAATTACACGTAAAGCGATTTCTCCTCTGTTAGCGATAAGTACTTTCTCAATCATCTTCAATCACAAATTGATATTTCCATGTTTTCTAGGTAATTGTTTTTCTCTTTTATTTGCAAGCATTTCTAATGCTTTAATCAACATAGGTCTGGTTTCAGCAGGATTAATTACATTATCAACTGTTCCATGAGATGCAGCAACGTAAGGATTTTCGAATTTTTCTGCAAATTCATCTACTAATTGTTTTTTAAGAGATTCAGGATCATCTGAAGCAGCAAGATCTTTTCTATTCATAATCTTTACAGCTGCTTCACCACCTAAAACGGCACATTTGGCTGTAGGCCAGGCATAATTAATATCAGTTCTGAGGTTTTTACTACCCATTGCAATGTATGCACCACCATATGCTTTACCAATAACTAAAGTAATTCTTGGAACAGTTGCTTCACAATATGCATAAAGCAATTTACTTCCATGTCTAATGATTCCATTATGTTCTTGATTTGAACCTGGCATGTAACCTGGTGTATCAACTAAAGTAATTATTGGAATGTTAAATGAATCACAAAATCGAATAAATCGTGAAGCTTTATTTGATGAATCAATATCTAATGCACCTGCAAGATGCATTGGTTGATTAGCTACAATTCCAACAACATTACCATTTAGTCTACCATATCCAACTACAATATTTGGTGCAAATAATTCATGAACTTCAAAGAATTCATGATCATCAACAATTGAATTAATAATTTCTTTCATGTCATAGGGTTGTAAAGGATTTTCTGGCATGATATTGATTAAATTGTTATCCAATCTATTTGGGTCATCGTCAGTGGAAACTTTTGGTGGTTGTTCAGTATTATTTTGAGGTAAAAATGAAATTAGTTTTTTGATGTAATCCATACATTCGTATTCATTTTCAGCAACAAAGTGTGCAACACCACTTTTTGTTCCGTGGGTATTAGCACCACCAAGTTCTTCAAAAGAAATTTCTTCACCTAACACAGTTTTAACAACATCTGGTCCAGTTACAAACATGCTTCCAATTTTTTCTACCATAATAACAAAATCAGTCATTGCAGGAGAATAAACAGAACCACCTGCAGATGGACCAACACTTGCAGTAATCTGTGGAATAACTCCAGAAGCTAATTGATTGTGATAAAATATATCTGCAAATCCATCTAAACTCATAATTCCTTCTTGTATTCTAGCACCACCTGAATCCATAATTCCAATAATTGGACATCCAGTTCTAACTGCATGATCCATTAATTTAGTAATTTTTTTAGCTCCCATCTGACTTAATGTACCACCTAAAACAGTGAAATCATATGCAAAAACAAAGATTTGACGACCAGAAACATTTCCATATCCGCCTATGACACCATCAGTAAAAAATTTCTTTTTTTGCATATCATACTCATAATAATGATGAGTAGTCATTGGATCGACTTCAACAAAAGTTCCTTCATCAAGAAGTAAATCTATTCTTTCACGAGCAGTTAGTTTGCCTTTTTCGTGCTGAGATAAAATACGTTCTTCTCCACCACCTTGTAATGCAGTGTTTTTGTTTTTTGTGAATTCATCGATCTTCTCAGAATGCATTATTTGATTAGAATCAAAAGTTTTCATATATTAATCTAATTTGAATTCATGAAAATTCATCAAAAATATAGATCTAAGGTAAAAACTTTCAAGAATTGATAATTGAGAATTTTTTGTGAGATGATTTTTGATATGAATTAAAAGCGTCTTTTTCATCACTACATTTCTTACATATACATAATTGAGAAACATTTGGAATATCACAAATATCTTGAAATTCACATTGAGAGCAGCCAGCAGGGGAACCACATACAATACATTGTAATTCATTAGTTTCAGCACATTTTTCATGCTTCACACCTACACCTTTTGACCACAATCCAATTTCATTAATTTCAATTTTGTCATTGCAAACAATACAAGTACCAGGAAATTTCATAGGAATTTTGATCCAGCTCATTGTAACATTTCAATCTCCTTATCAATAATATCGCCAAAGGTTTCTTCTAATTCTAATTCCAATTTTTTATTTTTTATACAAAATAGAACATATGGTAAACATATTGTAACGAATGCACTAGAAGATAGATGTAATTTTTTAGACATTATTGAAGACAATGATTTAATTTTTGCACCATCCCAGCGAATTCTATTAAGAACAGGCCAAGATAAATTATATTTTGAATATCTAATTCTATCATCTTTTTGATACAAACTAATTAAAATATCATTAAGATAACGTAGTAATCTCCAATTTTGAGTTTTCATTATTTTTCCAAACAACATGTCAGCGTTAGAAATAATTTCTAAATATTTTGCGAGAGAGTCACTATCCAAATCGCTAGTAATTATACTTGAATAAAATGCATTAATTTTTTCTCTAGGATCAATTTGTATTGAATATAAAACACCACGAGCTTCTTCAATAGAATTTGCTTTAAAAAATGCATTAATTCCATCTTCAATGTTAATATTTTCAAAAGAGGATGCAGTTTGTGGATTAAATCCAGTTATCAAGGATTGAGTGAGATTAATCATAGAACGAATATCACCTCTAGATTTATCAATTACTTTGATTAAAGAACCAGGACTAAGTTTTTCATTTTCTTTTTTTAAAATATTATCTAAATATACCCGCAATAATCTTGGTGGAATTTTTTTAAATGATATTGTTGTTACTGCTTTTTTTATACTCTTCATTTTATCTGAATCATCATAATTAGCAGCAAGTAAAATTGGAACATTTGGTTTCTTCAAAATATCAACTAGAGCAGAAGCACCACCATAATCTCCACGACCGTGAATTCCATCAACCTCATCAACAAAAATCATAGGAGTTCCCAAAACACTGACATTACCTAAAACAGGAGTGAGAATTTCATTAATTCTAGATTTGCTACGTACATCACTAGCATTAAGTCCGATCATATCGTAACCAAATTGTTTAGCTAAAAGATATGCGATAGTAGTCTTTCCAATTCCAGGAGGTCCAATGATTAAAAGAGGTTTTGTACCCTTTTTCCATTTTGCAAACCATTTGATTATTGCTTCACGGGGTTCTTCATTACCCACCATATCAGAAATATTCTGAGGTCGATATTTTTCAGACCACATCAATTTTATCACTTGGTTGGAAGATTTTTGTTCAAATCTGACCAGATGTTTTCTTCTTGTAATTTCTTATACCAGAATTGATTATAATGTTCTACAGTAAGAAATAGAAATTCTAAGAATTTAGTGTGTGAAAAATTATTAGGCAATTTTTCTAAAGCATCTCTTGCTTCTCTCAAATAAGATTCACTATGATTCATTGTTTCTTCAAATCCACTCTTTGCGTCATTCATTTTTAATGAATAAAATAATGGCCAAGAAGGAATTTTTGCAGCCCTATCTCTAATACTATCTTCAATTTCATTTCCACATCCTACAGATTCAGCAGCTTTTGCCATTCCAGTGTAGAAAATATCAGCTAAAGGTGCACGATTCAAAGCCATGTTTCTACCGGCAGTTCCCATAACAGAACGATATTTTTTGTAGCTTTCAATTAATTCTTCTTCAGTAATTTCTGTAGGTTTATCTTTTAATTTTGTATCAAGATACTGTCCAATTCTTGCTTGTTTGAAACCTTCTTCAAATTCTTTTAGTACATCTTCACCGCCTTTTGAAATTTTTTCTCTTGCAAGTTTCAAAATGTAAGGATTCATCAATTTGTAATCATCTAAATATTCCAAGTCTTCATCTTTGTCTACAATTCTATCCATTGGTTCACTAAGATCAATTGCAATAATATGACCATCAACAATATCTTCTCTCATTGTAGTACTTTCATCATCTTTGAAATAATCTGTTGATGCATCAAAAAGACCATTAAAAACAGGAAAGGTCATTTTAACAAAATTTGAATTTAAAATTCTTAGTACCCTATCATGCAATGTATCAAAATCTTGCAATTTAGATTTTATAGGCTCAATTTCAGATGCATTCAAAATAATTTCAGTCGAACCCACTTCTTCAGCAAATTGTTGTTGGGTCGTATTAGGAGATTCATCAGCATTTATTTGATCAAATAGATTCTTTGCAAATCTTTGAGCAAATGCAGGAAACGTATCTTCAGCTTCTTGCTTATATTGATTGAATAATTTGAATCCCTTTGATTTGAATAGGCCTTGTTTAATGATTTGTTTTCCAGGTTTCGTACCCATTAAAGCACCTTTGCTAAAAATAGATTCGTCTTTTCCACTCACACACACAATTCAATCTGTTGTTATTTATGCTTTCAAAAAAAAATTTCTTCACTTAAATTACGAAAGAAGAATAATCGTTTATGGAAGTTATAGAAATTCTTCGTGAAGCATCAAATCGAATTTATAGAAATGTAAAAGATCTTGCAGGGACAGAAGAGGCTGCAGGAGATTTTGGCAGAGGTGCAGGTGGAGATATTTCACGAAATATTGACATTACTGCTGAACAAACTGTTTTAGATTATCTAAAAGAAATAAAGTTTGAATGTATTGTTTTAGGTGAAGAATGTGGCAGGGTAGAATTATCAGATAATCCAAAAGGGTATATCATAATGGATGCAATAGATGGTTCAGCAAATGCTGTACGTGGTGTACCATTTTTTTGTAGTTCATTAGCATTTGCAACAGAAAATAAACTTAGTTCTATTACAGATGGAGTAATTACAGATTTAACAAATGGAGATATGTATTGGGCTTCAAAAGGAAAAGGTTCATTTTTGAATGAAAAACAAATCAAAGTACAACAAAAAGAACCAATTTACAAAATTGTTGGAATTAACACATCGGGTGGCTCTAATGAATTAATGCAACGTATGTATCCAATATTTCAAAATCATAATCATACCAGACATTTTGGAGCCAACGCATTAGAGATGGCATTATTTGCAAGAGGTTTGATGGATGTTTTTATTGACTTTAGAGATAAAATTAGAATTCAAGATATTGCTGCAGGATGCATTATTGTAAAAGAATCTGGAGGTTTACTTTTAGATGCAGATTTGAATCCACTTGATGCAGATCTAAGTTATGAGACAAGAGTCTCATTTATTGCTGCAGCAAATCAAAAAATTCTTGATGAAATAATGTCACAAATTAATTAGAATTTTAGTAATAATCTGATCTCTAGAATTACTTTGTAAGAGAAATATATTTATCCAAAGTAGCAGGATGCTTCGTTAATGGTTACTGAAATGAAGGCAAAAGTTGTCTATAGAGAATTACTAAAAGAAGATCTAGTAATCATAAGATTGGTCCCAGAAAACGGGATGCCAGAGTACAAAACTGGGCAATTTTTAACAATTGGTCTTCCAATACCAGCAGAAAAAAAAGTGGTTAGAAGAGCATATTCTATTGCATCACATGCTGAGAATAGAGACTATTTTGAATTTGTTATTAGATGGGTTAGAAAACCACTTCCAGGAAGAGTTACCACAGAATTATTTTATCTCAGTGTTGGTGACGAAGTTTTGTTAGGTGATCCTACAGGAGCTGCATTACTGATTAGTGATAAATTACATAATGGTGAAAAAGATAACAGAAGAGTAATTTGTGTAGGTGGAGGAACAGGTTTAGCTCCATTCATCGCATTTGCAAAACATTTCCAAGATACAAACGACAAAAGGGAAATTATTGTTTTGCATGGTGCAAGTTATGTTGATGAGTTAAGTTACAAACGTCTGTTAACAGATATGGAATTAGAAAGTGAAAAAAATGGTAGAGATAAATGGAATTTTAGATATAGAGCAGCAATTAGTAGGCCAAAGGAATTTTTCAATAGATCTTGGAATGGTCATGTTGGTAGAGTAGAATCATTTTTCAAACCAGATAAAAAAACAGGATTGTCACCAGTAGAAGAAATGGTAGGTGAAGAATTAACTCCTGAAAATTCAATTATCTATATTTGTGGATATCAAGGTACCATAGATGGTGTAATTGATCATTTAGGTCCAAAAGGATTTGTAACAGAACATGAAAAAAAATCTGATGGTAGTTTTGGTATCAAATACGAATCATATGGATAAAAAAAATTCTAGTATTATTGTTAAATCTAAAATATCATAATTTTTATACTATAATTAATTTCAACAAAATATGCCTAAGATAATGTGTCGTGACTATGGTTTTGAATGTGATTTTGTGGCTGATGGAGAAAATGAAAAAGTGATTGAAGATTTTAGAAATCATGCTGAAAATGAACATGGAATAGATTATACAGTTGAGGCAGTAAAACAAATTCTAATTAGAAAACAAAAATAAAAATTTCTAAGCATCTAGTTTTTTCATTCTTGCAGACAATACAGGTAATTCTTTGGCAATAATTTTTTCGACGGCTGGAATAATTGAAGTTCTGTGCTTAACACTTTCATCATAAATTTCAGCTATTTGGTCTCTAAAAAGCAATTTAATTCCTGGAAGAGCAGTAATGCCTTCATCAACAGTTCTAGGATCTGATAAATCTAAAATCAATGTACCCTTTTTCTTTTCTTTCATTAGAAGTTGAATTCTTTCAAATGTAATCAAGAAATAATCGGATGTTGTTGCTACAAAAATAATATCATATTTATCAAATGTGGTTAATACATCATTGAAGTCAATTGGGTTTCCGCCTACAACATTGCTAAATCCTGTAGCACGTTCAATTGTTCTACTACTAACATCATAAGAAATTTCTTTTTTGTTTAGTGTTTTTGCAACTAAAGCAGCGGAATTTCCCGTTCCTATTAACAAAACTTTTTTCTTTGCATCTAATCCAGCTTTCTCTTCAACTAACTTTACTGCAACATCTCCTAGAGATACAATATCTTTTGCAATTCCAGTAGAATCCCTCATTCTAGAAGATAATCGAATTACACTTTCAAATAATTTATTGAGAATAGTACCAGACGTTCCTGCAGATTTAGCATGAGATAAAGATTGAACTATTTCATCAAATACTTCTTGTTTTCCAACAACAAATGAATCAATACCAGAGCCTAAGCGTAAGAGATTAAGGTAAACATCATCACTTTTGTAAACTTCAATTGTTTGATCAAAGTGATCAATGTCAATTTGTTCTAATTCTGTTAAATTTATCCATGTTTCTTTAACTTGATTCAAAATCAGAGTTTTACCTTCAGCTCTTCTTGCATCAGGAGAATCTACAGTTTCAGTATTACTTACTGTAAAAATTTCAATTCTGCTAGCAGTTTGAATAATAATACATTCATCAACACCAGGAATTTTTTTAAATTCATCTGCTGCTGCTCCAACATCTTTGAACGCAAATTTAGATAACTCATGTAATGGAACATTTTTGAAAGTTACTCTCGTATTCATTACATCAAAAATTACGTGATCCATCTTCTCATCTCATTCCTAAGCGCTAATTTTATTCCGTCCGCCTTTTGCAGTTCTAAAAACATTCATTCCAATATAGTAATTTTCATGTATTGATTCTAAGTAAGTAATTTCATTTTCTGTTGCAAGAATTTCTTTTTCTGTAGATTCAGGATCACTTTTTTGTTTTACAAGTTTAGCTTTTAATTCATCCAAGAAAGAATCTACACCGCGTTCATAATTTGATACTCCGCCAAACTCAGGACTAAGAACATGTTGTGGATTGTATGCAGGAGTTTGATCATGAGGAGTTTCAGCTTTTCTTGTAATAGATTCTTGTTCATCTGCTGAAAGAATAGGTCTTGGAAATCTATCTTCTTTTTCTAACCAAAATTCAGGTTCACCCATGTCTCTTCTAAAAATTTCTTCACCTTGACGTTTGAATGTATAATCAACTTTTTTGCCAGTATCTGCTTTTACTTCTGCAGCGATTGCCTTGTATTCTTCATCTGCTGCAGCTTCCAATTTTGCTCTTGCAGCTTCTGCTTTTTCAAGAGCTTCTTGAACTGCAGCTTCTGCATCAGCAACTGCTTTTGCTTCTGCTTCCACTCTAGCTGCTGCTTCTTGAGCAGCTTTTGATTCTGCTTCTGCTTTTGCTTCTGCTGCTTTTTTTATTTCCTCAGCAGATGGTTCTTCGGATTTAGTCTCTTCAGTTGTTTTTGCCTCAACTTCAGATTCTTTTTTCTCTTCAGACAATAAATTTCCCTAAAATTCCCTGAATTTTAAGATTCTTGTAACAAAATTTGATGCCAAAATTGGAAATGAAAATGATATTGATCGCAATAATAAATAAAATAATTAAAATTATGGCGCCCTCGGCGGGATTTGAACACGCGTCTCAGCCGTGACAGGGCCGAATTCTAGACCGGGCTATACTACAAGGGCACAAGTTGTATGAGACAAAATCCTAGATTAAAAGTTTCTGCCATACTTGTATAGTTTCTAAAAGACTAAATTATACGCAAAAATGATTTTTTGTGTGGGTCTATGGCGCAGCCAGGTAGCGCACCGGACTTTTAATCCGGTTGTCGAGGGTCCGAATCCCTCTAGACCCGCTATTTTTGATTATCAAAGGATGTCATCGATTGATTTTTGAAGATCATTTAATGATGATTTAATTTTATTTTCTCTTTCAGACATTTCTAATCTCCAACTATTGATTTTTTCAGTTCGATCAGAAATCATTCTTTTTTGTTCATCATATCCTGAAGAACCAAATGATTTTCGGTCTTTCAAGGATGATATAACACTAGTATTGGAAATTATCTCAGATACTAATTTAGTATCAACTTTAGTTCCTTCTACTGATTTTTTAATTTCAGGTGTAGTTAATTTTGAAATAGGTTTTTTGGAATTATGTGCTAGTTGAACTAAGACACCTGCAATTTTATGAGTTACTCTAAATGGTACTCCTTCTTGTACTAATTTTTCAGCAATATCTAATGCAATTAAATTACTAGATTCAGTTACTTTTTTCATTTGTTTTTCATTTACTTTCATTGTAAGAATTATTGATTTTATAATCAGTAATGCACTAATGGAAATTTTTGATGTTGACCAAATGGATGATTTGATTTGTTGTAAATCACGTCCATAACCAGAAGCTAGACCTTTTACGGTAGTTAAAATTGCAGTAAGATTTCCAATTATTTCTGCAGTTTTACCTCTAGTAAGTTCAAGTATATCAGGATTCTTTTTTTGAGGCATTACACTTGAAGGTGATGTAAACTCATCAGATAATTCAATAAATGAAAATTCAGATGTTGACCAAATTATAAAATCTTCAGAAATTCTACTTAGATTAGTCATTAAAATTGAAACCATTGCAACATACTCTGCTACAAAATCACGTGTACTTGTTGCATCAAGTGAATTTTCAACAACACCATCAAAACCCAACATTTTTGCAGTACTATGTCTATCAATTGTAATACTTGTACCTCCAACAGGTCCAGCTCCAAGTGGGCTTTGATTAATTCGTTCAAAAGTATCAAACAGTCTTTGAAAATCTCGAGATAAAATATCTGCTTGAGCTAAAAGATAATGTGAAAATAAACCAGCTTGAGCTTGTTGAAGATGTGTATAAAATGGAATAATTGTTTTTTGATGATTTTTTGAAACAGATACAAGTGATTCTATAGTATCTAAAAGACAATTACAAATTATGTTAATGTCATCTCGAATTTTCATTCTTATATCTAGAACAACTTGATCATTTCTAGATCTTGCAGTATGCATTTTTCCGCCGCTTGCCATACCTGATTTTTTTATTACTAGAGATTCAATTAACTCATGAATATCTTCTGCTCCAGATGAAGAATCAAATTTTTCATTTTTCAAATTTTCTAACGAGGATAGAATTTTTTTTGCATCGTTTTTGGTAATAATTTTATTTTCTAACAGCATTACTGTATGTGCCTGACTACCAATAATATCATACAAAGCGATTTGAGAATCATCATCTATTGATGAAACGTAATCTAAAGTGATATTACTCAAATCAGTCCCTAATCGTGAACGATACATCAACTAAGATTGTAAAATGGTTATATATAGCATAAATGTTTTTTCGACATGAGCCAAGATATCAAATTACTTAGGGTCAAAATTTTTGATGAATTATCAAAGATTGTAGATCCAGAAATCAACACATCCATTGTGGAATTAGAACTAATTGATGAAGTAGACATCAATGACAGTAACGTCAAAGTAGATTTGCATCTAACTAGTCCATTTTGTCCAGCAGTTTTTGGTTTCAAAATTTGTCAAGATGTTCATGATTATCTTTTGAAGGTAGATGGTGTAGAAGATGTCAAAGTAAATGTATCAAATCATTTCATGGCAGAACAAATCAACAATCAAGTAAACAATAGTCCTAATCCAAATAAGATAAATGAACTTCCAAAAAAAACAGATTAACTTCTAAATCCTAACAAATATCCTCTAAGGAATTGAATTCCCATTGCTGGATCAACACCTTTTGGACATACTTGACTACATGAACCAGCAAAATGACATCTCCAAATTCCATGGGATTCATCAATAATGTCTAATCTACTATCTTTTCCTTTATCTCTACTATCAGCAACATATCGATAAGCTTGTGCTAATGCTTGAGGCCCTACAAATGAAGAATCAGTAGTCATAGTTGGACATGCAGAATTACATAATCCACATTTAATGCAATTTGCAAATTGGATGAAATTTTCTAATTCTTCAGGAGATTGTAAGAACTCTTTTTCGTTTGATTCTAACTCAGTATCGTCACGGATTAGATAAGGTTGAATTTTATGATGTGTGTCAAACAATCGTTCAAACTTTACTGCCAAATCACGGATTACTGGAAAATTATTCATTGGCTCTACAGTTACAACATCAGAATCCAATTCACTGATTTTTGTAAAGCATGCTAATCTAGGTTTTCCATTAATCAACATACCACAAGATCCACATGTAGCTTGTCTACAAGAATAACGAACAGCTACTGAATGATCATGATGCTTTTTGACATCAAGAATTGCTTCTAGTACTGTTGTCCATTTTTCATAAGATACGTTGAATTCCATAAATTTATTTGAATCATCAGATTCAGGATTAAATCTAGAAATTCTTAGCAAGATTGTTTTTGTTGTAGATAATGCATTAGGTACTTGTTCATCTGCAACACTAGAGACTTGAGCCATATCTAAGACATCCCCATATTTGTCATAATTATTGTTCTTGAGCCATATCCAATTAATGCAATCATTCCTATTACAACACCATACGAAACAGCCTTTTCATAAACCCTGCCTTGTTTTAGTTCTAGTAAAATAACTCTTAATCCATTAAAACCATGTACTGCTAGTAGAATCAAAATCAATTCAAGCATTATGACATATGGAATTGATCGATAATTTGCTAATACATTTTCATAAGATAAAGAGTCTGAAAATCCTGTTGTTAGACGCATCAAAATGTGAACTGCAACTAATCCCACAGATGCTAAAGCAGTCCCATAGTGAATTTTCATTATTGTACTTTCTTTCATTTTATTCACCAAACATTACTGCCATACCATACATCATTGCAACTGCTGCAAGAACGATGGAAGAGTAAATTCCTATTTTATGTCGATAATTTTGAGATGCAGGGTCATATGGATAATCTGGTCTGGCAGGCTTTCCCACACCAACTCCACCATGTCCCAACATAATTCTAATTCCATTTCCAGTATGAAAAACACACATTCCAATTACAAGAACTAGAAATAGATGTCCTTCTGTGGTTTGAGTCATTGCTAGAAAATCATCCCAACCCATTCGACCTCGTAAAATATTACTTGTTTCATAAACATGTGCAATAAAGTACCCTAACAATCCTAGTCCCGTTAAACGCATTAACAAATATGCTATTCTTTCAATTCCATAACGACCAGGATTGGCCATTCCCTTAATGCCTTCTTTATTTTCATCTTGAGTCATCTAGTATTTTCTCTCCACTGGTTTGTATTTAGTAATTGTTACAGGATGTTTTTTCATTATTGGTTCATTTGGATCGTAATAAGCAAGTGTATGATATAAGAAATTTTCATCATCACGTTTAGGATAATCAGTTCTTGAATGTGCACCACGAGATTCTTTACGATTAATGGCACCAACTAAAAGAACTTCAGCGACTCTAAACATAGAATCAAGTTCCATGACATTTGCAAAATTAGTATTGTATTCTTTTGCTTTATCATCAACATGCTTCCAAGCTAATTTCTTTAATTCACGTATTTTCTTTAGACCATCAACCAAGTCAGTTTCATTTCTATAGACATATGCTTTATCATTCAAAGTATCTGTAAGTTCTTGTCTTATTTCATATGGATTTACATCTCCATTTCCTCTAAATATTCCATCATAGATTCGCTTCTCTTCTGCTGCAACTAAATGATGAGGCCATTGATCACTATTGTTATTATTCATGGCATATTCAGCTGCCAATGCACCAGTGATATTTCCCCAAACAATACATTCGGATGTTGAATTTGCACCTAAACGATTTGAGCCATGAACACTGTTACAAGCCACCTCACCTGCTGCCCAGACACCTTGAATCTCAGTTGCACCATCAATATCAGTATGCAATCCACCCATCATGTAATGGCAAACTGGCCTAATGTCAAGCAAATCCTTTGCAGGATCTATTCCTGAAAATTTAATTGATATTTCTCTAATTCCACCTAATTTTTCTTTGATTTTTTCATCACCAAGATGTCTCAAATCAAGTTTCATACAATCAGGTCCAGTTTCATGTTTAAATCCACGACCTTCTTGAATTTCTGTCATAATTGATCTTGATACTATATCACGAGGAGCTAATTCCATTTTTCCTGCAGCGTAAGTTTTCATAAATCTCTCGCCTTGACTGTTAAGCAAATATCCACCTTCACCTCTTGCACCTTCAGTAATCAATATTCCAGAAGGTAAAATTCCAGTTGGATGGAATTGTACAAACTCCATATCCTTTAATGCCATACCTGCACGGTATCCCATATCTAATCCGTCAGGAGTTGAAGAAAGTGCATACGTTGAAAAACTATACAAACGTCCAGCACCACCAGTTGCAATGATTAGTGCTTTACCTTTAATGGTGTAAAAATTTCCAGAACCTAATTCAATTGCAGTAACTCCCATGAATTTTTTTCCATCATGAATAATTGATGTTACAAACCATTCGTTTAGATATTCAATGTTATCATATTTCTGACATGTATCATACAGAGTTTGCATTTCAAAGAAACCAACTTTATCAGATGCATATGTTGCTCTAGGAAAACTATAACCACCAAAATTTCTTTGATCAATTCTACCATCATCTCTTCTAGACCAAGGCATTCCCCAATGATCTAATTGACGAATTTGTTGGGGCATTTCAACACAAAGACGTTCTGCAACATCTTGGTCTGCAAGAAAGTCACTTCCTTTAACAGTATCATAAACATGAGATTCAATTGTATCACCTTCATCTTCAAAAAGAACTGCAGCAGTTCCACCTTCTGCAGAAACAGAATGAGAACGCATTACCTGAACTTTAGAAACAACCCCAATCTTGAGATTTGGGCCTTTCTTTGCAGCTGAAATTGCAGCTCTTAATCCTGCAAGACCAGAACCACAAATGATAAGATCAAAATCTAATGAATTAGCCATTTTTAATACAAAAATAGTATTTTTTGGGTTAAATATGAAGTATTGTTCAACAGTATACAGAAATATTAAAATATATCACTAGCGATATCACTAGTGATGATTTCAGAGTGGTTTCAAAGAGTAGGAAGTTCCATACCAAGAGGATTTTCAAGATATTTCATTTTGGAATTATTAAAAGAAAAAACATACACAGGAAAAGAAATTATTGATTATGCAGTTGAACAAAGTAATGGGATTTGGAAACCATCTCCAGGATTAATCTATCCATTATTAGGTAGATTACTAGATGAAAAATTAATTGAAGAGACAAAAGATGGTAGATATCAATTAACAAAATATGGTTTAGATACAGCACAGGATGTAGATAAAATCAATGATATTGTTAAAAATCAATTAGATGTTCTTTTTAGATTAGGAAACGCGGGAAGATTTGTCGCATTAGATTTACTAGAAAAAATTTCATCAATGGGTTCGATTTTAAGTTCAAACTTGACAAATATGACAGATGAAGAAACTAAGAGGTACAGAGAATTTCTTCAAAACGAATTAAATAAAATGGATGGAAAAAAAGTAAAGAAAAATGGTAAAGAAATCAAAATAGAATAATTAATCTAAAATTAAAATCATAAATAATTCAAAAAAATTAGAAACTTATGAAAAAATTATCCAGTATGATTAAATCAAAAAAACCTCTTGTAATTCCAGGAGTATATGATGCCATTGGAGCCAAAATTGCAGAAAAAGTGGGATTCAATGCAATGTTTCAAACTGGATATGGAACTTCAGCAACATTGTTTGGAATGCCAGATTATGGATTTATCGGAGCAACAGAAACAGTAGATAATGCAAGGAGAATCTCAAATGCAATTTCAGTACCACTAATTGTTGATTCAGATACAGGTTACGGAAATGCATTAAGTGTTTGGAAATTAGTTAAAGAATTAGAGGCTGCAGGGGCTGCAGGAATTTTTCTTGAGGATCAAAAATGGCCTAAAAGGTGTGGTCATATGCAAGGAAAAGATGTAATATCACAAGAAGAATATACAGAAAAACTTGGTGCAGCAATTGATGCACGTGAAAACAAAGATTTCATTATTGTAGCTAGAACAGATTCAAGAGCAACTGAAGGATTAGATAAAGCAATTGAAAGAGGACTACAAAATAAAAAAACAGGTGCGGATGCTGTATTTATTGAAGCACCAAAATCATTAGATGAAATGAAAAGAATTGGAAAAGAAATCAAAGCACCATTAGTTGCAAATATGATTGAAGGTGGTGCAACTCCAATTAATTCAGCTGAAACTCTGAGTAAAATTGGATTCAACATTATTCTTTACCCACTATCTGTATTATTTGCAAATACTTTTGCAACAATGAATATTTTACAAGAATTAAAAAATACAGGAACTACTTCAAAATACAAACAAAAAGTAGTAAATTTTGATCAGTTCAATAATTTAGTTGAATTAGATAAATTCAAAAAAATGGAAACAAAGTACAAATTTTCAAAAAGAAAATAAAAAATTTTAAGTAAAGTACGATTAAGATTCGTTTCTCTTTACTTCAATTTCTATTGTTGAAACATTTCGGGTTCTACCATCTTCAGATTCTAATGATTCTGAATCAATTTTGATATTTCCAATGGAATATCCGGCATTTTCAGTTTTTCGTGCAACAATTTGTGCTACATCTACTGCACGACCTATACTAAGTCCCCGAGCTTTGATGTTTACGGATGGTACATTTGCTAATTGAATTAGCGTCGATGTTACATATGCCATCAATGGTTTTTTACCAATGAATATGGTGTCTCTTGTTTCAGTGGACATGGATAATATAGTATTTAACGATAATTTAAAGTTAAAATGAATTTTATATTAAAATTACAAAAAATTGAAAAAATCTAGGATTATTAACTTCAAAATGTAATTTAACATAAGTTGGAAAATATTTTAAGAATCTTAGAGACAGGGCAAAGTCAAAAAAAAATTGAAATTTTAGAAACGCTACATGATACAAATGATTTAAAAATATTACAACAAATTATTTCAAGATTAAATGACGATAGCATAGAAGTTAGGGGTGAAGCATTTAATGCACTTGTATTAAATCAAAATGAAATCTCAAAAATTTTAATTAAAAATCTTAATTCTACGAATAAAAACATCAAGGCTTTTACATCACTAGTATTAGCAAACAGAAATGATAAAAATGCAATTCCAGAAATTATCAAAATAGTAAATGATGAACATGAAAGAGTAAGATCTTGTGCGATTGGGGCTTTAGGATATCTAAAAGCAGAAAACATTTCAGAAATTGTTCTAAAATTAATTTCAGATTCTAGTTTAGAAGTACAAATTAGTTCATTAAATACTGCAATTCAAACAAAAATTTCAATTCCTGAACAAAAAATTAAAGAAATATCAAAAAATAATGATGTTCAAATAAAAAACCTATTATTGAAATTAAAAAAATAAGTGGACCGAAAGGGATTTGAACCCTTGATCCGATGCATGCCATGCACCTATCCTACCAGACTAGACGACCGGCCCAATAATCAGAATACTGATTGAATAATATTTTTTAAATTGGTTATTAACGTTTAGCGATTAATTATAAGAAAAAATTGAAACTAGCACAATATATTTAAGATTCAAGATGATGGATTTATTATCATGGTAGTAGACAATAAAGCAACTGTCACTTATGTTCAATTATTAAAAGAAGATCTTCTTGTAATGAGAATTGTACCAAAAGACGGTCCAGTTCCAGATTATGAAGCAGGTCAATTTCTCACACTAGGTTTAGCAAATCCATTAGATAATGGGAAAATTGTCAGAAGAGCATATTCAATAGCATCACATCCTGAAAACAAAGAGTATATTGAATTTGTAATTAGATGGGTTAGAAAACCACTTCCAGGTAGATTAACTACTCAATTATTTAATGTAAAAGAAGGAGATGAAATTCTTTGGTTAAAACCAGCAGGTAAGGCATTAGGAATCAGTCAAGAATTACCAAGTGGTGAAAAAGACACAAGAAGAATTGTATGCATTGGTGGTGGAACTGGACTGGCACCATTTGTCAGTTTTGCACAGCATCTTCATGACACCAACGACAAAAGAGAGATCGTTGTTTTGCATGGCGCAAGTTATGTTGATGAGTTAAGTTACAAAGATTTGCTAACAGGTTTAGAAAACGAAAGTATTGAACGAGGTAAAGATGAATGGAATTTCAAATACAGTGCAGCAATCAGTAGACCACAAGAATGGTTTAACAGAAGTTGGGCAGGTCAAGTTGGCAGAGTTGAAACATTTCTAAGACCTAGAGATAATGGATTATCACCTTTAGAAGAATTAGTTGGAGGAAAAATTACCAAAGAAAATACAATTTTCTATGTTTGTGGTTGGCAAGGAACAATTGATGGGGTAATGGACTTCTTAAATCCAAAGGGATTCGTTACAGAGCACGATAAACGTGAAGACGGAAGCTTTGAAGTAAAGTATGAATCATACGGATAGAAATTAGTTAAAAATTAATCATTGAAATATGAGAATTAATTAGAAATCATAATTGACTACAGCACTATATCTAGCACATCTAAATCCAGTAACAAATGCTCATGTAGAGATCATCAAAGAATTGAAAAAAGAAGCAGATATTGTAAAAGTAATGCCAGTAATTTTCAAATATGATAATAGAGAAGTTAACAGTAAGAGTTTTCCATTTAATTTTGAAACTAGAAAAAAAATGCTTGAAGCAATTTTTGGAGATTCAATCAAAATCACTGATGACTATGCATTTTTAGCTCCATTCAAAAAATATCTTCCTCCATTAGTAAGAAGAAAATCATGGAAACTAAGAAAACAAATTCTCAATGGAGTTGAGGGAGATTATTTTTCATATACTGGAGATAAAGCTGAAGGGTATATGTTGAAACTATATCGATTGAAACCAAAAATTGGAGAACGTAAATCTCTTTCTGCAGCATCAGTTAAAGAAAAATTGTATGATTCAGTCTTAGAAAAAAAATCGGACTGGAAAGAAGATGTTCCAGAACAAATTGTCACTATAATTGAAGAAGAATGGGAAACAGTTGAAAAATTTGCCAATCAAGAAGATCAAACTACAAGAATTGTAGGTATGAAATTTCCCAAAGAAGGGTATTCAAAATAAATAGAGATTAATACAGATTTAATGATTTTTTTTCATGGGACTTCCACTTTCAAAATATGTATGGTTTGATGGAAAATATGTAGCTACAGAAAAAGCACAAGTTCCAATAACAACACATGCAATTCATTATGGAACATCAATTTTTGAAGGAATTAGGGCTTATTGGAATGGGGAAAATCTACACATATTCAGATTAGATGAGCATGTGAAAAGATTCAGAAAATCAGGTCAATTTTATGACATTTCATTAAATTTTACAGATAAAGAAATTTCAGATGCAATTATTGGTATTTGTAAAAAAAATAAAATTAAAAAATCATGTTATATCAGACCATTTTATTTTGTTGGAGATTATGGAATTAATTTACACGTAACAAAAAAAGCTCCAACCAATGTTGCAATTTTTACATTCCCATTTGGAGACTTGTTTAATAAAAATGGCATTACAGCAAGTGTTGTATCATGGAGAAAATTTTCAGATAATTCAACTCCAACTCAAGCAAAAATGGGAGGAAATTATCTTAATTCTATAATTGCCACACAAGAAGCAAAAAGAAATGGAGTAGATGAAGCAATTTTACTTGATCAAGATGGAAATGTTAGTGAAGCACCAGGTGAAAATATTTTCATCGTCAAAGATGGACAATTAATTACACCATCCTTATCATCCTCAGCATTAGAAGGAATTACTAGAGACGCCATTCTCAAAATTGGTAAAGATTTAGACATTGATGTTATTGAAAGGGATTTCAAAAGAAGTGAATTGTTAATGTCAGAGGAAATTTTTCTTACAGGAACTGCTGCAGAAATTACGCCAGTAATTTCAATGGATTCTAAAAAAATAGGTACAGGAAAACCTGGAGACATTACAAAGAAAATGATGCAAGAGTATCTAGACATCGTAATGAATAAAAATATTGATTATGCTCATTGGTTAACTGAGGTCTATTAATTGAAAATTATTCAAATTGGAACAGGTGGATGGGGTAAAAATCATACCAGAATCTTATCAGAATTAGGCGTACTAGTTGCAATTTGTGATGCAAATATTGAAAAAAGTAAAGAATATGGAGAAAAATATTCTGTAAGATATTATGATTCATTAGAGAAGGTTTTAGAATCAGAAGAATTTGATGGTGCTTTTGTAGTAACTCCAACATCAACACATGCAGAAATTGCTAAAAAATTGTTAGAAGCAAAAAAACATGTTTTTGTAGAAAAACCAATGACTTACAAATCTGAAGATGGTGAAAAACTTGCAAAACTTGCAGAAAAAAATAAAGTCATTTTAACATGTGGATATATTGAAAGATTTAATCCAGCAGTAGATATTGTTAAAAAAATTGTGCATGAAAAAAAATACGGGGATTTAGTAATGTTAGAATTTCATAGGGAAAATAGAATGCCTCTTCACATCAAAGATGTCGGAATAATTTATGATACATCAGTTCACGATATTGATACTGCTAATTGGTTGTTTAATGAAATGCCACAAGTGGTTTTTGCACGTTCAGGAAAAATTAGACATGAACGTGAGGATTTTACAAACATTATGTTAGGATACAAAAATGATAAAGTTGCAATAATTTCATCAAATTGGATTACACCAAAAAAAGTTAGAAAATTTAGTGCAGTCTGTACAGAAGCAATAATTTCATCAGATTTCCTAACACAAGAAATCAAAATAGAAAAAGATGAAGATTCAGAAATTATTCAAAATCAAAAGCAAGAGCCGTTGATGAGAGAAATTCAAAATTTCTTAGATTCAATTGAAGATAAATCTAAACAAATTGTGAAAGCAGATGAAGCAGTAAATGTCACAAAAATTGCAGAAGCTGCACTTTTATCTAGTCAAAAAGGAACCCCAATTTATCTGGATTTAAAATGAATAAGACAATGATGGAAATACTGGCATGTCCTATAGACAAGAATCATCCACTAGAATTATTTGAAATTAATCAAAAAGAAGACGTAGTAGTTGAGGGCGCAATATTTTGTCCAAAATGCTCTAGATTCTATCCAATAATGGAAGAAATCCCAATTATGTTACCTGATGATCTAAGAGATAAAAAACATGAGATGGAATTTTTGAATAAAAACAAAGATAATTTACCTGAAAAAATTATTACAAAGGCAAATCCATGGCATTTGTAAGATAATGGTTACAAATTTTATTTCTGAAAAGGCAAAAATTGGAGAAAATGTTCAAGTTTGGCATTTTTCATATATTGGAGATAATGTTGAGATTGGAGATAATGTGAAAATTGGTTCTCTTGCACATATTGATTATGATGTAAAGATTGGAGAGAATACAAAAATTGAAGGTCAAGCATACATTCCACCTTTATCCAGAATTGGAAAAAATGTATTCATTGGTCCTGCAGCTGTTTTAACAAATGATCCATTTCCAATGTGTGATAAGATGGTCGGAGTGACAATTGAAGATAATGCAGTTATTGGTGCACGTGCTGTAATTAAAGCAGGTGTCACAATTGGAAAAAATAGTGTTGTTGCAATGGGTGCAATTGTTACAAGAGATGTTCAAGAAAACACTGTTGTTGCAGGTTCTCCAGCTTTTCTACGATATAGTAGAGAAGAATATGACAAAAAACAAAAAAAATGGTTAGAAAGCTAAGAATTTAATTCTTTTTTGAAAATCCAATTTTTTAATTTGGATAAAATTAAAATCCATATTACAACTAATATCAAAGCAATAACAACTTTAATTCCAGATGCAATAATCCAATGAAATTCACCAAATTGTTGTATTGAGAATGGCCCTAACAAAACAACCATGATACCACCACCAATAATTATCAAGACCCACATTGCAAATAAAAAACCATATAGACCAGATTTCATAGTGACACACCCATCATAAATGCAGTAATAATTGCTAAAGCACCTGAAAAAATTGCTAATTTGAAAATTGCAAATCCAACTTGCTTTTCAGTTAATGGTCCACCTGCAAGAATTAATCTAACTAAAGTTACAGGTGCAGTTTTATCATTAGTTGCCTTAAGTTTAAAATCATCTGTATGTTCTACAGGTTTGCCTTTAATTTGACGATGTTCCACTACTCGTTTTACACTAGATAAGAACAAAAATGAGTTAATTACTGCAGGTAATAACGCAATTGCTGCAATTATTTCCACACCACCAACTATTGCAATAACACCATACATAGCTCCAAATGTCAACGCTCCAGAATCACCAGGAAAAATTTTACTAGGAATTTTGTGATATTTGTAAAATGCCAATGAAACAAATCCTAATGGCAAACTTACAATTGCAATTTCATAATTTTGCAAAATAAATAAACAAATGGATAGTGTAAAACTTGCAATAACCATAAAACCACTAGCAACTCCATTTAGAACATCAATTGAGTTAATTGTATTTCCAGTAATTGGAATCATAAAAACTATCAATCCAAGATATAGTAATGGAATTTGAACATCACCAAATAATGGAAATGCAAGATCTGAGTCATATGCACCAAGAAAAATTATCGGTAATGCTGCAATTGCTAGAGTTACAGGCTTAAACCAACCTCCCATGACTTTTCTATCATCAATATAACCAATTACAAATGCGGCAGAAGTTGTAATTATGATTGCAAGAATTTCATTGAGTTGAAAAAATCCATACAAAACAATCTCAGAAACAACAATTCCTAAAATTATTGAAGGACCACCAGGCCTTACAATCATTACATTATCTTTTTTATTCATATCTTTTACAGCATAATTTTTTTTAGTTAAAATTTTGATTAATGGTGGAGTAGTAAAATATACTATAAAAAATGCTAGCAAACAAGAAATAATTGCAGGGATGATTAATTCAATCAATATCTAACCTTCTTTAATTCAGCTTTAATGTTATTTGCTATTGTTAAACCAATTTTATCAATTTCTGCTAATTTATTTACAGGAATTTTTGCTAGATCATCAAGATTTTTTATATTATGCTTAAACAAAATACGTGCTCTAACTCTTCCAATTCCTTTCACACGCACCAAATCTAACAATTCCTCTCTGATTCCATAAACTATTCGTTTTCTCAAATCACCAAATTCCTCAAGCAAATCAGATCTTTCAATATGTTTAGAAATTTCTCGTAAACAATATGAAAGCCAATTTGCATTTTCTACCATTCTATGCATGTCTCCAGCCTCAATTCCAAGAGTATCAGATAAAGAAAGTTCAGTGGATTCAGTAATCCACATTTGTAAAGCTAAAAGACTTCTTGAACAATCATATTCTGATATAGGTTCAATTAGTTCTGAAGAATGATTTTCAATCATAAGACTGGTTGATTCATAGTCCTTATTTCGAAGAGAGAAATTAGGAAAAAATTCTTCACAGTTTGTCATTATATGTAAAAATCCAAAAGTGTGTTTTCCTTGTTGAGATACATTATCAATTGTATCTCTAAAATATGTAGCAGTCAAAGGATCAATGTAAAGCATCGAAGTCTTTTTTCCAAATGCAGTTCCAGCATATCGTTCACCTTTTTTTACTACTAACTGCTGGCTAGAAAGAAATCGTAGTGAAATATTAATTGCAAAACTTAATGTTGCTTTTGTAGTTTGTAATCCACCTAGTGTCTGTAAAAAGAATTCTAACAATTCTTCTTTTTTAATTCCAGGATGAGTAACAATGACACTTAGAATATGAGTTCTCAGTGATTTATCATCAGTAATTTTTGAAATAATAGGTTCTGATTCACCATGAATATAATATTCAGTCAAATCTTCAGCATTACCATTTCCAACAATAATTGATTCACCATACTTGTCGTATTGTGGTCGTCCAGCTCTTCCACAAAGTTGTTTATATTCTAAAACACTAATTGGTCTATTTGCACCAACTTTTGCATTGTACCTATTAATGTTTGAAATTACAACTCTTCTTGCAGGAAGATTAACACCAGCTGCTAATGTTGGAGTTGATGATAATAATTTGATGGTGCCATTACGAAATTCTTTTTCAACAATTTCCCTACATTTTTGATTTAGTCCTGCATGATGAAATGCAACTCCTTTTTTTACAAGTGTTGCTAAAGTTTTTACAATTTCGGTATGTTCATTTTCTGCAAGAATTTGTTTTGATGTTTTTTCTAATGCAGTTAATTCCTTTTTTACTAAAAGTTGAGAAATTACATCAGCTGCTTTTGTTGCAAGTGATTTTGATCTTACTCTAGTTTCTGCAAAAACTAATGATTGACCACCATTTTGGACAGATTGCACGCCTAAATCAATTGGAATTCCACGTAAGCTAGGCTTTACTTCAAATGTTTCACCATCACTCATGGTAACCTTTCCACCATCGCATACTCCTTCAGATAACGGAACTGGCCGCCAATCATTTTTTACCAATTTACAATCAAGCCAATCAGCAATTTCATTTGAATTAGTAATTGTTGCACTAAGACCTATAATTTGAGGTTTAGATTCTAATAATTTTAAATGAGTTAAAATCATTTCAAGTGTGGGTCCTCTACTTTCATCACCAATTAGATGAACTTCATCAGATATCACCAAACCAATATCATCAATCCATTCAGCACCATGTCTAATTATTGAATCCATTTTTTCATTTGTTAAAATCAATACATTACTTTTTTCTAAATTTTTTTCAATATGTTCAAAATCCCCAGTTGAAATACTTGTTTTAATTTTTCTACCGATAGAAATTTTCTCTAATTTTTTAAATTCTGTAAATTTTTCAGCAGCTAATGCACGTAATGGACTAAGATAAATCACCTTACCTTTATTTTTTGAAAGATAGTTTAGCATTGCAAGCATAGCAATCAAAGTTTTACCACTTGCAGTAGGTGCAGAAACCAAAATACTTCTTCCATCTAGCAATCCAGATTTTACACAATCAGCTTGTGGCGGATATAATTTTTCATATCCTTGAGATTTTAAAAAATCAATTGCAGAATCTGGAAGTGATAATTTTTCTATTTTCATACTCGATTATAATGACCGGGTTTTGATTCATAAATAGATGCTTCTCTCAGCATTCGTCTAATGTAATTTCTTGCTTCTTCTTCACTAAACTTTTCCGTTTTTTCAAGTTCTTGAACAAATGCACGTTCTTCAACTGCTACTTTATTGTCCCCTTCAAGACTTTTTAAAATGTCCATAAATAATTGCATTTTTGATACTTCACTTCTTGGTTTTCCTTGTAAAACTCCAAGATCAACTTTTCCAGTATTAACATCAACACCAGCATCTTGAAGCATGCTTTGAATAAGGAATATTGCACGCTCAGCATCTTCCTCTTCAACCTTATCTTTCATGAGCAATCTAGCTCTAGCCGTAGAAAGTCGGATAATTCCTTCCAATTGTCTAGGAGTTACAGTAATCATTTCTTCAGATTCAACATTTCTCATTTGAAGATAATAATCAAGAATTTTTGCTTCAGCCTCTTTTGTTAATTCAGGTGTTCCACGTTTTGCATAAGAGAGATATTTTGTTAACAAATCAACTTCAATTACTGATTTTTTATCAATTCCTGAATTAGTATTTCTTCTAATAATATGTGTGGCAATTTGGACATCTCTTTCTTTAGTAGGAATATCTCTAACAACAAAAATTAAATCAAATCGAGTTAATAATGGAATTGGTAAATTAACATTTTCTGTAATATTTTTGAAAGGATCATATTTTCCATACATTGGGTTTGCTGCAGCTAAAATTGATGTTCTAGCATTCAGTGTAGCAACAATACCACCTTTTGCAATACTTGCAGATTGTTGTTCCATAACCTCGTGTAAAGCACTTCTATCTTCAGGTTTCATTTTATCAAATTCATCAATACTCACCAAACCTTGATCACCTAGTACAACTGCTCCAGCTTCTAACATCATAATACCAGTTTTATCTCGAACAACTGCAGCTGTAAGTCCCGCAGCTGTTGAACCTCTACCAGAAGTATACAATCCACGCGGAGCAATTCTTGCACAAAATTTTAACATCTCACTTTTTGCAGTACCTGGATCACCTACCAAAAATACATTGATGTCACCTCTAATTTTACTACCGTCACCTAACAATCTTTGATTAGAACCAACGATAAGTAACAAAATAGCTTCTTTGATTAATGACTGACCTTGAATGTGTGGAGCAAATGAATCAATTAATCTTTGATAAACATCAGAACTTTGACCAAGAGATTTGATTCTTTTTTCTTCCTCAGGTGAGATTTCTTCTCTACCAATTTTTCTATCAGTTTTAGATCCACGACCACTTAAAAATTCAATATTATTTCCTTCAATTCTTAATCGATATAATCCACTATGACCCCTTTGAACGCCAGTAACAGATTCTTGCTCAACTCTAACTACACCAGTAAGAATAATTCTATCTCCTGGTCTTGAATTATCAACTAAATCCTGCCTAATTGTGACATCAATATAATGAGGTAATTGTCCTGGAGGTAAATCTTCAGGGAGTTCTTGCAATCTAAGAATTTGAAAATCAATGAACTTGCTTGATTCTGGTTTTAATTCAAAATCTCTTTGTTTACAATTTGGATTATCACAAACTACGGGGATTTTTGCATCCATTCCTTTTAGTTGTATTATTTTTGTAGTATGTTCATCTGGACATACAAAAACTAATTCTTTTGCAAGAGGTTTAACTTCTGATGCTCTGACAACCATTCCAGAAACACTTGTCATAGTTCCTATGGTTTCAGCATTAATTTGTCGTAAACTTCTTTCAAGAGGAAAATTTGCAATTCTTACACGAACTTCTTCTTTAATTTTTTCAGCATAATCGGGAAATCTTGTTTGTAATGCTTCTTTGATAGCCCTTGCAAAAGCATCAAATATTCTATCAGGATTTTCAGAAAAAATTATTTCAATTTGAGGTTCTGTAACCAGATCATTGTAATCAACTACAATATACTTTGCATTCTTTGGCATCATTGCATCAATTGCATCAACATACTTGTAATTGCCTTGTTTATCTTTGAATCTAGTTAGAAATTCTTTTACTTTATCAGATAATGCAGAATCAGTAAATGAACTAGTTTGACTACTCATCAGTATTGCCTCTCACTTGATTTTCAAATTCTTTACTATTGTCATAAATTGTAGTATAGAAAATATTTTCCTCTACAGTTAATTGATTGTAAATGTCAGAATTTAGTTTAATTGAATCAGCAAGTTTTACAATTTTTCCTCTTCGCATTCTAAACAATTCTAACAATATACTTTCAACATGATTAAAATCATCACGATTCAATTCTTTCATAGTTTGTTTTAATTTAATGTAAAAATGAGGTTCCAATGTAGATAATTGATATTCTCCAACCATCTTTTCTTTGGACAATGCTTGTTTTAATTCAGTAATCATATCAGGCATATCAATTGTTCCTACACCACTATCATTCAAAATTTTTCCAATCCATTGAGGCATGTTATTGGTATCACCTTGAGTACCCTCAATTTTGACTCCAGCCACATTATACTTAAAATCCTGATTTATGGTAACTTTAGCATCTTTTAGGCGATATCCTATCGAATGTATTTTTTCTATTTCTTTAATTTTCATATGAGATCACTTATCAATTTTAGATCCTCAAGTATCGGATCGATCAATTCTGTTAACAATTTAGTGAGATCATTTGATCCTAATTAATGACAGGTTGAGGCTAGTTATGCTTTAGATAAATTCCATTTTAATGAATTGGATTACAGAATAACCAATTCGGATTTATTAATGGGTCAGGCTTTTGATACTTGATGTCTGCAACAGGAATGTGGGTAGAGAAGTATCGACCAAAAGAAATCTCAGAAATTGTTGGGCAAAGTGAAATAATTGGGAGTTTATCTGCTTTAATCAAAGATCCAACAGATATGCCACACTTGATGTTTTCTGGTTCAGCAGGAGTTGGAAAAACAACTACAGCATTATGTATCACAAGACAAATTCTAGGAGAAAATATCGAAGGGAATCTACTTGAATTGAATGCATCTGATGAAAGAGGAATTGGAATGGTTAGAGAAAAAGTCAAAAAGTTTTCAGGATTTGCAGGATTATCAAATGTACCTTTTAAAATTATAATTTTAGATGAAGCAGATGAAATGACTGCTGATGCCCAAACAGCACTTAGGAGAATTATAGAAGATACTGCAAAAATTTGTAGATTTATCCTAATAGCAAACAATGTTTCAAAAATAATTGATCCTATCCAAAGTAGATGTGCGACTTTCAAATTTACAAGCGTAGGAGAAGAGGACATCATTAGCAGATTAGAGGTAATTGCAAAAAAAGAAAAAGTCAAATCAAATAAAAAAGGACTTAAAGCAATTTATGATTATTCCCAAGGTGATTTAAGACATGCAATTAATTTATTGCAAGCAACTGCAAGTTTAGGAGAAATATCTGAAGAAACAGTGATATCTTCAGCAGGGCTAACTAAAACAACTGACGTAGATGATGTTTTAAAAATTGCATTGTCTGGAAATGTAGTAGATTCTAGAGAGAAAATGATTGAATTGATTAAAGTTTATGGAATGTCAGAATCAGACTTTCTCAAATATTTCAATTCAGCAGTTTTCAAATCAAAACATGAAAAATTAGCAGAAATTTTAGAAGTAATTGCAAAATATGATTATAGAATTTTAGTTGGAGCAAATTCTGAAATTCAATTATCTGCAATGCTTGCAGAACTTGCAAGAATAGAAAAGTAAACGCCGAGAGAGGGATTTGAACCCCCGCGTGCTTGCGCACACAGGCTCTCAAGGCCCGCGCTCTACCGGACTAAGCGACCTCGGCAAAAAATGTTGAAAATAGTGATTAAAATCTGTTGATAATTAAATAGAAAAATAAGAAAAAAGAAAAAATTCTTTAATCGTGTGCGTGTGGATTTTCAGAACCAGATTTCATAATAACATATGTTCCGGCTGCTTTTTCGTGCCATTCTTGGTTAGCTGATTCGATACGAATAGCTCCTTCAGGACAAATTTCTTGACATGCCATACAAACAGTACAATCGTGTTCTCTGATTGGCTGTGATTTGTCGGTATAATCTAATCTTTCATCTTGTTCGGTTAAACCAGTACCTTCGAAGGTTGCATCCATGCAGTCTGCTGCAGGAATATCTTGTTCGGTTCTGTACCATTGGAATGTTTGAACTGGACATACACTCATGCATGAACCAGCTGCTACACATGAATCCCAATCGACTGCAACGGTAGTACCATGAATTCCAAGAGGAACTTGTTCTTCGCCTCTTTCTTCATATGCTGCCTTTACATCATCGTTTGAGAATGCTGCACCATCAGTTCTTCCCTCACCCCAGATATAATGGAAATTTTCACCATCACCGTGGCTTGTTTTTCCTTTTGGTTTTACATCGTTGTGACAAAAGTCTTCTGGTATTTGTAGATCTGCCATTGGATCCGTTTATTGTGAATATTATTTAAAGCTAAAGAAAATTAGTCAAGACTAAATTAAAAATAAAAAGTTTTGAATCTAAAAATGATTAATTTATAGAGATTTTGCTGCACTTTCGTGTTTTTCAACGTTTGATTGATCGACTTTAATTGCTTGAGGTGGACAAACTGATACGCATGCCATACACCATATACAATCATGTTCACGAATAGGATCGGCTTTATCAGTTAGATCTTTTCGCTCATCTTTAACATCACTTCCAGTTCCAGCAAAGGTTTGTCCAACAACATCTTTGGCAGGAATATCTTTTTCAGTTCTGTACCATTGGAATACTTGTACTGGACATGCTTCAATACATGCACCATCTGCTACACATGAATCCCAATCTACTGCAACCATTGTTCCACTTACACCAAGAGGAACTTGTTCTTCGCCTCTTGCAGCATATGCTGCTACAACATCTGCATCAGCAAATACTTCAGCTTGCGAACCATCAGTGTTTGTTTTTTTACCTGGACCCCACATAATATGGAAATTACCGTCATCTAGACTAATTTTTCCAGTTGGTTCTAGGCCTTCAGGGAAATTTTCTGCTATTGGCATAACAAAATTTTCATGATGTTATTATTTAAAGTTAGATGATTTCACAATATCATAACTAATTATTTTAAAAAATGTCGATCTTTTAGGCAGGAATGATTTCCTTACGTTCATAACGTATAACGATCAGTAGTTTGGATATGGACATAATCAAGTATGATGTGTATAGGGGACCAAATATTGGGGTGTACATTACTGTAAATGATTCTATTGGATTAGTTCCAATGGGATTCGCAGAAACTAAGGCAAAAAAATTAGAAGAGTATTTGAACATTGAAGTAATGTATACAGCAATTGCCAATACAAGATTAATTGGATCCTTATCAGTTATGAATAACAAAGGATTTCTTTTACCATCTACAGCTTATCAAGATGAATATGATTATTTGAAAAATGAAACAGATTTAGAAGTTGGAGTTTTAGATACTAAATTTAATGCACTTGGAAATGTTATTTGTGCAAATGATAAAGGAGCAATTGTTTCACCAGCATTGTCAAATGAAAATTGTAAAGAAATTGCAGACGTAATGGGAGTTGAAGTAATACAGAAAAAGATATCAGGGTCTCATTTGGCTGGGGTAAATCTACGAGCCAATAATTCAGGTGCAGTTATTCACCCAGATGCAGAAGAAAAAGATATCAAAGAAATTGCAGACGTACTAGGCGTAAACGTTGAAAAATGTTCGATAAATGGAGGCATACCATATGTTTCATCAGGAATTTTAGCAAATAATCATTGTATTGTGGTTGGCTCATTAACAAACGGTTCTGAAATAATGAATTTAACTAAAGCATTTCTAAACTAAGAACAGATTTTGGATCATCAGTTAATTTTTCTAAAGAGATAGTTCCTTCAGTTCCACTTTGCATGTCTTTGAGAGTTACATTTCCTTGCTCTAATTCTTGTGGGCCGACAATTATAGTAAATCTTGAATGATTAGCAATATCCATTTGTTTTTTTAGATTTCTTCCAGCCAAGTCAATATCAGTAGGAATATTGTTTAGTCTTAGCAAAGAAGTAATTGAGTGTGCAACTTTTTGCATTTCATCATTAACATATAGAACTGAAACTCTGTATTGTTCAATTTCTGAAAGAATATTTTGTTCTTGCATAGTTAAAATTATTCTTTCAACACCTCCTGCAACACCAGTTGCTCCAAGATCATCACGATCAAAGGCTTTAGTGAGGGTATCATATCTTCCTCCGCCTGCTAAAGCGCCAAGTTTAGAGTTTTTATCAAATACTTCAAAAACAATTCCAGAGTAATAATCCAGTCCTCTAACAATTCCAAAGTTAATCCTAACATTAGATACACCTCGATTTTCTAGAGATTCAAATAGAGATTTGATATCATTCCATGATTCAAGTTGGGACACATCAAATTTAGACTCAATCTCCTTGATTGTCCCTTTTATTTGAGAAAATTCTAAAATTTTTTCTAGATTTTCTTTAGAATATCTATCCTCAAATTCTTTAATAATTTCATCTTTAGATTTTTTTGCAATCTTATCTACTGCACGTAACATATCTCCAACTAACTGAGGTTCCTTTGAATCAAAAATTTTGTTGATGTATGATTCAACAAGATTTCTATGATTAACATCAATTGTAATATTTTTTAGTAATAATGAATCAAATAGTCGAGACGTTAATTCAATAATTTCAGATTCAGATTCTAAATTGGATTTACCATAAATTTCAAGATCCCATTGATGAAAATATCGATATCGACCTTTTTGAGGTTCGTCATATCGAAATACACCTCCAAAACTAGAGATTTTGGCTGGAAGTTTCATAGATTTCTGAGAAGTAGCATATCTTGTAAGACCCATTGTAAAATCAAATCTTAAAGCAATTTCTCTATCACCTTTATCTTTAAAATAATAAATTTCATCTTTGATTGCAGGACCAGATTTTGTTTCAAGTGTTGAAAGTAATTCTATTGGTGAAGGATCCATAAACGAAAAACCATACAAATTTGAAAGTTGTTTAAAATGGGATCTTATATGCTCAATATTTGCAGTTTCTGAACCTACAAAATCTTTCATTCCGCGAGGCAGTTCCAAGATAATTATCTCTTGAAAGATTGTGATTTAGATATTTCTATAACATTAACTGAAATTTTCTTCTAAATCTTGTTCAAGTTCAGGAAAATCATCCCACCAATCTTTAGTTTCAATCATTTCTATTGAAAATGATTTTTCTTAGCTTATAGATCTTTGCAAAATAATATCCACATATTCTTAATTTAATTAAAAATAATATAATTATCATATGGAGTTAAGATATGGAAATTAAAATTGGATGTACTGGATGGAGTTATCAAGGATGGTCTGGAACATTTTATCCAAAAAAACTAAAAAGTTCTGAATGGTTAAAATATTACTCACAAATTTTTAGCATTACTGAGATTAATTCAACATTTTATAAAATTCCATCTCAAGAAATTGTTAGAAAATGGAATGCTGATACACCAATACATTTTAAATTTACAGCAAAATTTCCATCAATTATTACACATAAAAAAAGATTAGTAGACATAGATTCGGAAGTATTTTCATTTTTAACATCACTTTTACCAATTCATGAAAAAATTTCAGCACTAGTTTTACAATTACCACCATCACTAACATTTGATGAGGCAAAACCAAGATTAGAAAAAATATTCGATATTTTGCCTAAAGATTTTTTGTATCCAATTGAAGGCAGGCATGAATCATGGTTTACTGAAAAGGCTTTAGAATATTTTAAACAAAAAAAACATTGTCTTGTTTGGAACGTAATAGATGGAGTTAACAATCCAATGCCAATTACATCAAATTATCTTTATCTTAGATTAATTGGAGATAGAAGCATTCCAGATAATCAATTTGGTAAAATTAGAAAAGATAAAA
>CP054849.1:1161312-1163871 GCA_044358425.1 Marine Group I thaumarchaeote
AAAAAAACATTGTCTTGTTTGGAACGTAATAGATGGAGTTAACAATCCAATGCCAATTACATCAAATTATCTTTATCTTAGATTAATTGGAGATAGAAGCATTCCAGATAATCAATTTGGTAAAATTAGAAAAGATAAAAGTGAAGTTATTAAAAATTGGGCACAAAAATTAGTTGAAATTTTAGATATTCCTCTAGCGTTGGTGATGGCTAATAATCATTTTGAAGGGTTTGGTCCTTCAACGGCAAATACCTTAGGAAAAAATTTAGGAATGAGGGAATTGATCTGGGAACAAAAAAAACAAAAGACCTTAGGAAAATTTTAAAATTAAATAAAGTTATTTTACAAGACCAATTGCTTCACCAAAATAATATCCTGCAAGAATAGTAATAGTTGACCAAATACAAGACCCAATAAAAGTAAACAAAACAAATTTAGGAATTTTCATTTTTAATAATCCTGCAGGAACTGAAATCATTTCTCTCATTACAGGTACAATTCTTCCTATCAAAACTGCTTTATCACCATATTTTTCAAACCAAATTTCTACTCGTTCCAATTTTTTTTCAGTGATTCTAAAATTTTTTAAATATCTCAACAAAACTGTACGTCCAAGTTTTAATGCAATCAAATAGATAATAGAAGTCCCAAGTGTAGAACCAATTCCACCAAGAAAAATCATTGGAATAATTCCTAATAATGAAATTCCTTGTTGTGATGCTAAAAATCCAGCTGTAGGAAATACTGCAAGGGTAGGAATTGGAGGAATGACTGTTTCAATTAGTGCTGCGAGAAAAATTCCTTCATAGAGGTGTTCACCTAAAAAATCTGCGATAAATAAAATAAACGAATCAAAGGGTTCCATTTCTTTTTTAGAACGAAATCTTACTAAAATACCTCACGAGAGAAAGTTTAATGAAATAATGTATTTTTATGCCTATACGCTACAATTGTAAAATTGTAATTTAACTCCAAACTTTTTCTTTGAATGTCCATCTTTTGTTTAACAAAAAGTTACCAAATGCAGCAACGCCTACAGCTAAAACCAATGAAATAGGATAAGACACATTCCATTGATCTACAAGATTGTAAACCATTCCAAGTTGAACTAATGCGCCAATAGAACTGAAGGCAGCAAATTTTCCGTACTGAACAATTGTTCTTTTTAGAGAAAAATCTCTATCTTCAAATGTCCAATATTTGTTTAGTAGAAAGTTAGTGGAAATGGAAAATATGATTCCAAAAGTAGTTGCATGGAGATACCACATATCAGAATTCAATGCAAAAATCATAGAAGCAAGATAATTAATTGCTAAACCAGAAGCCCCAACAGTAAAAAATCTTGCAGCTTTTGAAAGAAATTTTACAGAAGTTCGTTTTTCATCTTTTTCAACTGTTTTTCCATATTTGTATAATTTCCAAACAGATTTGAAATAATCAAAAATAGTTGAAGAATCTAGTTTGCTAGAACCCAATTCCCTATCAACAAAGGTATAGGGTACCTCTTCAATTTTTACACCTTTTGTTTTAACTAGAATTTCTAAAAGCATTTTGTAACCAAGTGCATCAAATTTTAATCCATCAAGAATATTTTTTTTAAATGCAAAAAATCCAGACATAGGATCATGGGACTCTATTCCTAAACCTTTTTTTGCAATCAATGTTGCAATTTTACTCATTATTTTTCTTTTAATTGGCCAACCTTGAATTGAACCACCATTGACATATCTTGATGCAATTGCAATATCACATCTAGTTTGTTTAATTGCATCAACTAATTTAGGAATAATATTTGGAGGATGAGAAAAATCACTATCCATCACTACAATTGTATTAGCAGAAGATTCTTTTATTCCATTTAAAATTGCAGAACTTAATCCATCTTTTGCTTTTCGTTTAATGACATTAATTGTGTGACTTGATTTTTCTTTAATTGAATGAAAATAATCTTCAGCAATTTTTGCAGTATTATCTGGAGAATTATCATCAACAATTATTGTTTCCAATTTTAGATTAGATGGAAAAGATTTCTTAATATGATCTAAAATTCCACGAATATTCTTGGATTCATTATAAGTAGGTAAAATAATAGAAATTTCAGCGTTATTCAATATGACTGATTTTTTCAAATTGAATTAAAATGTTTAATGTAAAAAATTTCACTTTTTGAGCATCATTAGCCATAATTAGTCGTATTGAGAAAAATTCTAGAAAATCAAAATAAGCTGAAACTATGGTTTGAGAAATACCTTCAAAGTATCAGGTTTTTTTGCATGACTGATTGCATCTTCAAATTGTTCTAAAGAAAATGTAGAATCGATCATAGAATTTACAGATATTTTTCCTGTTGCTAGTGCATCAATAGCGGGTTTGAATAACCCACATCTAGAACCAATTAATGTAATCTCATTTATGATGGTGGGTGTCAAATCAAGATTTTCTCGTGATGCAATAGTTGATTTTAGAACTACTATTCCACGTGGTTTAACAAGTTTCATTGTATCTGTAAATCCTGAATTACTACCAGTTGCTTCAACTACCAAATCAAATAATTGTTCA
>CP054849.1:1166095-1202272 GCA_044358425.1 Marine Group I thaumarchaeote
CTGAACCAGTAGTCGAACAAGTTGTTAACTGTGGACCTGGAACTGAATCAGTAAACGGTGTATGTCAAGTAATTCAAACTGAAGAACCAGAAGAATCTGAAGGTGGTGGTTGTTTAATTGCAACAGCAACATACGGTAGTGAACTTGCACCACAAGTCCAAATGCTTAGAGAAATTCGTGACAACCAATTGATGAACACAGAATCTGGTTCTGCATTCATGACCACATTTAACGAAGCATACTATTCATTCTCACCATACATTGCAGACATGGAACGTGAAAGCCCAGTCTTCAAAGAGATTGTAAAAGCTGGCTTGACTCCAATGCTTAGCACTTTGACAATTATGGAAAGTGCAGAAACTGAAAGCGAAGTTCTCGGACTTGGACTCTCAGTTATTGCATTGAATCTTGGAATGTACATCGGATTACCAATAATTGGCGTTATTGCAATTGTGAAAAGAAAATAAAAGCTAACTTTTAATCCGAATGTTTTTTCATTAAAGATATGGGAAAATTAGCAAGAAATTTACGAATTTGTGGAGATTGTGGAATTGCATATACTTCTGTAAGTTTTACAAAATACATTGATCAATGCCCAATTTGTAAATCAAGAAGATTCGAAGCGATTCCGATTAAATCATTAGATAAGTAGTGTTTAAAGTAGATTTTTTAAGAGAAACAAATTTGGTTATTTATTGTCAGAAGATCCAGAAATTGCAAAAATTATGCAAAAAAAATTAGATGCCATGATTAATCAAAAAACAGAGCCAAAAATTGAGCCTGGGATTGTAGATTTAGATAATTCTAATTTTGATCAAATCATTTCAGCAGAAAATCCAACATTAGTAGATTTTTGGGCTGAATGGTGTGGACCATGTAAATCAATGCATCCAATATTTGAAAGTCTAGAAAAACAATATCCAAAAATAAAATTTGCAAGAGTTAATGTTGATCAAAATCAAAATATATCAATGAAATTTTCAGTTCAATCAATTCCAACATTTATCATGTTCAAATCAGGACAAATTATTGATAAAATGATGGGTGCTGTAGGTGCACCTGGAATTCATATGATTTGTAAAAAACACTCAAACTAGTAACCGTACATAGGTTCTATTTCACGTTGAAGTCGAACTATTTCGGTAAAAATTTCCTGTTCTTCACTACTTAATTTGTGTAAAAATTTGTTTAGGATTTTTTTTGCTTCAGGTGATGGAGGAAATGTGTAATACACATCTTCTTCAAATATTTGTCTACCAATTGTAACATCCTTTACAGAACATGCAACTTCATCTCCTGTTTTTGCTGAAGACACAGTTTTTTTATCAAGTTGGAGTTGGTGAATAGTTCCAACTTTTCTTCCAGACATATTCATAAATGGAATTTTATGTTTTAAATTACCAACATCAATGCGAACACCAAAAACTGCAGGATTGTTATTACGAAATACCATTCCTTTCATAAATGTAAATTTAGAAATTGGTGTTAATTCAGCAAACATTGCATCTTCTTCATTTGCCGAATCCTCCTCAACCCAAGCGTTGTAATTGTCAATTAGACTGTAAATTACTTTATCCTCAAATAATTTGATATGACTTGTTTCGGATTCTTCTAGTGCATCAGGCAATATCTTAACATTAAATGCTAAAACAATTCCAAGATGTCGATCTTTTTCTTTGATAGCTTTAGCTTCGATAACATCTCGTCTATTTACTGGCCCAATGTCAGCTTTTGCTACTGGAACTTGAGAGCGTTTTAACATCTCAACAATAGCCTCAAGTGAGCCTATTGTATCACATTTTAAAATAATTCCATTAGTTTCTGTATCAATAAACATAGATTGCATCTCAGATTCTATGAGTTTAGTAAATTTTTCAATTTCAGCATCATTTTTTGCAACGTAAAGAGTACTTCCAGGAAGAACACCTTCAAGTTCAGGTGATGCAATTTTTAGACCAGCTGCTGCATCAACCTGAGGAACTGGTTTGAATTTATCTCTAGGATCTCTCATTTCATCAAGAGGTTTTGGCAAAAGTAATGCCTTAGGTTTGGTAACAATTACAGCATCACGTTTTGCTACAACAATACTATTTTCTTTTTTAATAGTTCCATCAATTAAAATAATATTAGCAGTTTGCCCTAACCCAACTTCATCTTTGACTTCTAAAACAATTCCACGTGGTTCTTTTTCTTCTTGGTCTAATCGTTTTTGCAAATATTGTTGAGTTAATCCAACTAAAACGCTTAGTAATTCAGGAATTCCAACACCAGAACGTGCAGAAATTGGAACAATAGCAATTTCTGATTTAAAATCTTCAACACGGTAAAATGCTTCTGATTTGTATCCCAATATTGACAACGTACCCACTACATCGTAGATTTTTTGATCCAAGTCCGTTTGAATGGATGCATCTTGTTCTTTAATTGCTTGAGAAATAAATTTAGTTTCAGATTTTCGCCATCCAGAAATTTGATCACATTTGTTTAATGCAACGACAAATGGAACTTTTCTACTTTGTAAAATTTTTAGACTTTCATTAGTTTGTGGTTGAAATCCTCGATTTACATCAACTACTAAAATTGCAATATCAGCAGCTGAACCACCACGAGAACGAAGATTGGTAAAAACCTCGTGACCTGGTGTGTCAATTACTAATAATCCAGGTACTTTGTTTTCAGATTGTTCTAGTTTTTTGTATAAAGGTCCGCATGTATCTTTGATGGTTTCAGTTGGAAGAAAACTTGCACCGATATGTTGAGTAATTCCACCTGCTTCTCTACCTTGTACACCCGTACCACGAATTCTATCTAATAGAGATGTTTTTCCAGAGTCTACGTGACCAAGAACTGCCACTATGGGCTGACGAATTTGCAAATCAGATCACTCAAATGCTACCCTCGATTCGTGATCAAAACTTTCTTGGGAATCTGATGCATGAATAATATTTTCACTGAAACCTAAACCAAAATCGCCTCTAATGGAACCAGGATCTGCTTCAAAAGATTTTGTAGCACCAATCATTATTCTAGTTGTAGCAATTGCATTATTTCCTTCTATAATTGCAGCTACGACAGGTCCAGATGTAATAAAAGATGTTAATTCACCAAAAAATGGTTTATCCTTATGAACACCGTAGAAATTTTCTGCTTGTGCTTGTGTAAATGTAAACATCTTTAATTTTAAAAGTTTGAATCCTTTTCTTTCAAATCTTGAAACTACCTCTCCAACTAAATTTCTAGCTACTGCATCAGGTTTTACAATGAATAATGATTGTTCAGTCAATTCTAATTCTTTCTAATTCCGCCTTTGACATGTTTTTTAGTCCACTTTAATTTTCTTGGATCACGTTTTAGGACTAAAGCATTTTTCTTACATTTTGCTGAACAAAACCATAAAACAGTTCCATCATTTTTAGCAAACATTGTTCCAGAACCTTTTGCAACAGGTCTATCACAAAAACTGCATGGTTTAACTAAGAGACTCAATCATATCACCTATTTGATTTTCTTTGCTTCCCTTTCTGTTTCTCTTAACATTAAAATTTCATTCATTCTAACAGAACCTTTTACATTTCTTGTAAGAATTCTTCCTTTATCTTTACCTGTAAGAACTTTAACTCTAACTTGAATAACTTCACCGGCAATTCCAGTTCTACCGACAATTTGAATAATTTCAGATTCTACTACTTCTTCAGTTGCACTCATTGTTCAGATTTACCGCCTTTTAATTCAGCAATTTTTGTTGTAACTTGGTCGACGATATGTTGTGCATCGCCTGCATCCAAAATTGCTGCAGCGGCTGAAGTAATATCAATACCTAATGATTTGCCTAATTCTTCCTTGTTTGGAACAAATGCATATGCTGCACCTTGTTCTTCACATAGAATTGGAAGATGTGCTACTACCTCTGGTGGTTCAACATCTTCAGCAATTACAATTAATTTACTAGTACCACGTTCAATAGCCTTGGTTGCTTCATTTGTTCCTTTTTTGACTTTACCGCTGGTTGATGCAACTCTAACGGCTTCCAAGATTGGACTAACTAAGTCTTCAGGGGTTTCAAATTTAACGTAATAGGCTTTTCCCATAGTATTATCGAATCCTGTGTATGGTATTAAAAGTGTTATCTGGAAATGATTGACTTAACTTTTTTAAGAAATTTTGACATTAAAGCCTCTAAATTCTCCTGATCAGTAGATTCAGCATAAATTCTAATGATCGGTTCAGTTCCACTTGGTCTAATCATAACCCAATTTTTTTCATCAAGAATAATTTTTATTCCATCAGAAGTATCAGAGTTAGGAAATTCATCTTTCAATGAAGATATTATTTTATTGGCATTTTCGTCTGAACATTCAATTTTATCCTTAGTAGTAAATGAAGGAGGTAATTGAGATATTTCTTGAGATAAGGAATTATTTGTAGTAGATAAAAAATCTAGCATTAATCCCAAACTCATGCAGCCGTCTCTAACTTGATTATGTTTTCCAAACATGAATCCACCATTTTCTTCAAATCCAATTAATGCATTTGTTGAAAGCATTTTTCTAGAAACTTCAACACTTCCTACTTTAGTACGCAAAACTTTAGAATTGTATTTCTCAGTCAGTGTTTCAGTATTTGTACCAGAATTCAAACAAGTGACAACCAAAGAATTTGGATTTTTGTTTAAAATATGTTTAATGAGGATTAATGCGGATCTATCGCCAGTCAAAATATTTCCAAGTTCATCACAAAAAATACTTCTATCACCATCACCATCAAATGCAATTCCAAAATCAGCTTTATTTTCTATGACTGTTTTTGAAAGAACTGAAAGATTTTGTGGAGTAGGTTCTGAACCACGTCCTGGAAATTGACCATCAACGGTTTCATTTACAAGAATTACTTCGCAGTTTAATTTTTTGCAAAAATTAGGTGCAGTAACAGCTTGTGCACCATTACCTAAATCTAAAACAACTTTGAAAGGTTTTGATTCTATAAGATTAGAATCAATATGAGTTAGGATTCCACTAAGATATGTTTCAATTGTTTTAGTTTCTTCATTGGTAATTCCCCATTTTTCAGGACGTGATAACCAATTTTTTTTAGAATAAATATCCTCAATTAACAATTCATCTTCACGTGAAATTTCAACACCATCATTTCCAGCAGGTTTTATTCCATTGTATTGAGGCGGATTATGTGAAGCTGTTATCATTATTCCACCGGAATAGCCAAGAGATTTGACTGCATATTCTAGACAAGGAGTTGGAACAAGTCCAGCTACATTACAATCAATTCCAATTGAATTAAGACTTGAAGTAATGATTTTACAAATTAATGGACTAGATTCACGTCCATCATATCCAATCAAAATTGGTCCTTTCTCAAAATATGTTCCGACAGATAAGGTCATTTCATGAACAAATTCTAAAGTGAAATCCTCATCAAATACACCTCTAATTCCATTAGTTCCAAAATATTTTGCCATGAAAGTATTCAATAATAGATAAATTTGTGTTTAATGGCAAAGTCGTTGCGGGAGTCGCCCAGCCTGGTCAAAGGCGTAGGGCTTAGGACCCTATCTCTTAGGAGTTCGTGGGTTCGAATCCCACCTCCCGCACCATCTTAATTACTGTGAATGATTAATAATGAGAAAAACTTCATCATACAAAGTTATGAAAAAAACAGTAGTAGGAATTACAGTTGTCGGTAAAGATAGAGAAGGAATTGTAGCCGCATTTACAAATTTTGCATTTTCTAGAGGAGGAAACATTGAAAAAGTAAATCAAAATGTAATCAAAAATCTTTTTGGCATGTATCTAGAAGTTTCATTTTCTAAAAAATTAGATGTAAAAAAATTTGATATTGAAATTCAAAAGTTAGCAAAAAAAGAAAAAATGGATGTAAATACGCATCATGAAACAAATTTGGAAAAAAATATTGCAGTATTTGTTACCAAAGAACCACTTTGTCTTCAAACATTTATTGCAAATAGAAAATCATTGAAAGGAAAAATTTCAGTCATTATTGGTACAGAAAAGTCATTAGAATCAATCGCAAGAAAAGCAAAAATTCCATTCATTGCAGTAGAAGAAAAGAATCAAACAAAGGCTGAAGAAAAAATTATTGATATTTGTAAAAAATACAATATTGATTTAATCTCTCTTGCAAGATATATGAGAATTCTCAGTCCTAATTTTGTTTGGAGGTATCCAAATAGAATAATTAACATTCATCCATCACTACTACCTGCTTTTCCAGGTGCATCAGCATATGCACAAGCTTATGAGAGAGGTACAAAGATTGTTGGTGTAACATCACATTACGTAACAGAAAATTTAGATCAGGGACCAATAATATTCCAAGATTCTTTCAAAGTTGATCCAAATGACACACTAGAGAAAATAAAATCAAAAGGACAAAAACTTGAAGCAGATACTTTACTGAAAGCAACAAAGATGCATTTAGAAAATAAACTTGAAGTCCGCTGGAGAAAAGTTCACATTAAATCAAAGTGAATTAAATGACAGATATTACATCTCAATTTGATCCAATTTTAAGAAATTTAACTAAAAATAAGAAGAAAATTGCAGTTATTCCAATTGGTTCAATTGAACAACATGGCCCACATCTACCAATTTCAACTGATTCAGATATTGTATCAAACGTATGTAAAAAAATTTCTGACAAAAATGGGTATCTTCTTCTTCCAACTATAACTTACGGAGTTTCTTTTGAACATGCACCATTTTTTAATTTGAGTATTAGAGAATCTACATTACGAACAATACTGATAGATTTGTGTACATCATTATCAGAAAATAATATTAAAACAATATTCATAATTAATGGTCATCATGGGAATTTAAAATCAATTAGAAATTTTGATTTAAAAATTAAGAAAATTTTGAAAAATAAAGTGAAAGTACATACACTATCATATTGGCATTTTATGGATAGAGATTTTGATCATGCGGGATTTGTAGAAACATCATTGATGCTAGCAATTTCAAAAAATGTCAAAATGAACCTAGCAAAAAAAGGATTGATTACAGATAAAATGACAAAACAAGAAATTGCTAAAATTAGTAAATTAGCCAATCAATCATTTCCCAAAGCTACTAAAAACGGGATTTGGGGAGATCCAAGAAAGGCTACCAAAAAGGATGGAATAAAAATTTTAAATGAAATTGTAGAAAATTTATCAAAAAAGTGTCAAACTTACCTTACTGAAGATAGGTTATAGGTACACAATGATATTTTAATATAATCCCTCAATATTGAAGTCAATGAGTGATATAGATGTCCGTTGATATGGCAGTAAAAGTATTGGATGAGAGTATTAATCAAGTTGTATTAATAAAACTCAAAGGAAGCAAAACAATTAGAGGTAATCTTTTAGGTTTTGATCAACACATGAATCTGCTACTCGATTCTTCAGAAGAAATTCCTACTGAAGGCGAGACAAAAAGCCTTGGTTCCATCGTAGTCAGAGGAGATAATGTTGTAATGATATCCCCTCCACCGCCAACAAATTAGGTGATTTGGAATGACAAAGGGTACTACTTCTATGGGTGGATTTACAAAAAAGAAAGTCCATATTAGATGTAGAAGATGTGGTAAAAATTCACTTCACAAGCGTCATCACCAATGCGCAAGTTGTGGATTTCCAGAGGCTAAACGAAGAAAGTATTCCTGGATTAAATGGTATACATAGATGCAAGAAATTGCTTTAATTCTTAGTTCAATTGCAGGAGTTGCAACAGCAGCTGCTGTAAGAAAAATGCCAAGAGACAAAAATCAATTACTAAGTTTAGGTGCTAGTTCACACATTAAAAATCAAATTAATTCTTTAAAAATTGAAAAAGATATTCTCACAAAAACAATTTCAAGATTATATCAATCTGATGATGAATTTTCTAAAATTCAAAAAGATAAACTTCTTCTAAAATATCAACATCAGTTAGGAACAATTTTAGCTAAATTAGAAAAACTTGAACAAGCTAGTAAACATCCAGATTTAGGTCCTGTGGGTGATGGTTTGATAAGTTTAATGGATCAAAAATTATCAAAACTGGATGATAGATTATATGACTTGTCATCAAAAATGGCAAATTCAAAAATTCAGACACCAGAAGTAAAACAAGAAAAAGAAGAAATTAAAAAACATATTTCTAAATCAATTAAAGAATCATTTAATTTTGAAAAACCAAAGGAAACAAAAATAGATCCAATTGCAATACCACCATCAAAATCTAGGCAATCATTTGAATTAACAACATTAACAAACATTTCAAAAAGTGAACCAAAATTCCCATTATTTGAAAAGAAAGAAATTGTTCAACCAATGCCAAAACCAAAGATAATTCAAACTGAATTAATCAAACCTAAAGAAGAAATTGTAAAAGAAATTGTTCAACCAAAAAAACAAGTTGAAGATAAAGTAGAAATTATTCAATCAATTACACCAAAACCAGAAATCTTAACTGAAAATAAACCAGATTTAGAAAAGGAAGTAGCAAAAATTACAGAACATAAGGCACTTCCACAACCAGAACAAAAACCAAAAACCTCAACAATCGATGATGATTTTGATGAGGATGGTGATGATTTGGATAAAATCAAGGGAGATATTATGAGAGTACTATCAAAACTTGATCAAGCTGAGGTAGAATAATTGTCCTACGATGATGCCATGGAGGCATTATCAAATGATGCATTAAAATTAATTAAAAATAATCAAGTAATTGGATTAGGTAGTGGCAGAGCAGCAACTTCATTGGTAAAATCACTTGCCAAATTAATTAAATTAAAAAATTATAATATCAGAGGTATTCCAACATCATTACAAATCAAATTAGTTGCAGAAAAAGCAGGTATAAAATTAATAGAATCTGATCAAGTAAATCACATAGACATTGTTTTTGATGGTGCAGACCAAATTGATTCACAGAAATATGTTATCAAAGGTGGAGGAGGTGCATTACTTCGAGAAAATATTTTGTTTAGTCTTGCAAGTAAGGTAGTAGTAATGGCAGATAAAACAAAATTTGTTAAAAATTTTACAAGAACAGTACCAATAGAAATTCATCCATTAGCAAGAAATGCAATAATCAATTCAATTAAAAAATTAGGAGGAGAATCTAAAATTCGATCTTTAGATAGGAGTTACCCATTTTTTACAGAGAATGGAAATATAATTTTAGATTGTGACTTTGGAACAATAAAAAATCCAAAAACATTAACACAAAAAATCAAACAAATACCAGGAGTTTTTGAGTCAGGAATTTTTTTGAGAAAACCAGATATAATTTACAAAGCTAAAACAAACGGCAAATTTGAAATTATTTAGAAGTAATTATTCTAGAAACATGTTTTCCATGTCCAAGTTTTCCAATTACCTCAAAGTCTTCGGCCACTAATTCTCCTCTAACCATAGTTTTTACAGGCCAGCCCTTCAAATTACGCCCTTCGTAGACAATATAATCAGAAAAGCTTCCAAATAATTCAGAAGTTACTTTTTTTTCTTTTTTCAAATCAATCATAGTTACATCAGCATCAGAATTCTTTTCCAAGGTTCCTTTTTTTGGATACATACCAAAAATTCTAGCAGCGTTATAGCTAGTAAATCTCACAAATTGTTCAAGTGTAATTTTATTATGATTAACCCCATCATTGAGTAATATTGGTAATGAAGTACCTATTCCTGGAAAACCAGCTAAAGCACCCCAAACATCATCACCATCAAGTTTTAGTTTAAGTTGATTAGCAACATGATCGGTCCCTATAGTATCAATCTGGTTATTAGATAGTGCATTCCAAACTGCCTTTTGATCATTTTCAGTTCGAATTGGAGGCATTACCTTAGCAAGATAACCATTTTGTTTTTCATATGATAATGTAAGGTAATGAGGACATGTTTCTACAAAAATTTTAGTTCCTAATTTTTTTTCTTCTTGAATTTGTAATAATGCTTGTTCTGAACCAATATGAACAAAGTAAATTACACAATCATAATCTCTTCCAAACTTACATACTGTTTTGATTGCTTTAGCTTCAAATTCAGGTGAACGGCTAGAAGACCATGCAGATAACCCATCTTGATTTTTTTCTTTAGCTTTTTTAATTCCACATCCACATGACTCATAATCTTCAGCATGAACAAGTACTGGACATCCTAGTGTTGCTGCATTCTTTACAATTTTTTCTACAAGATCATCTGTCACATTTACTTTAGATGCAACAAGATTAGTAGAATTTGGAGGCATATCCATGTATACATGACCAACTTCACCACCAAGATTCATGTAAATTTTGAATGATGTGATTCCTTTATCAATGCAAAAACTCATTTCATCAATTTGTTTTTGTGTGAAAATTGAAGCATGTATAGCATAATCAACATAATGATATTCAGATGAAGTTGTTAATTGTGGTTGTAAAGAATTTGAAAATGCATTTTCTAATCTAAGCATACGCATCATAGTTGTAACTCCACCTATTGCTGCAGCATGAGATTCAGTTTTTGCAGCTTCATTGATTGGAGAATAAACTCCATAATGAACATGTGTATCAATTGCACCAGGAATTGAAATTAATCCATTTCCATTAATTTTATGATCACATGCAGGAATGTCATTTGTTAAACCTATTATTTTTCCATCATCAATTACAATATTTTTGTCAATCATACCAGTTGGAAGAATTACATGTGAATCAATAATTACAGTATCATAGGTCATCAAAAAATTTTACATCAAAGACTCTATTATGCGTTAAGGAATACGCTTAAGTTGATTAAACAAAATGAATAATCATGGAAGGTTCAGATATTGCAAGACGTGATCATCAGAGAAATAAATCTGAAATTGTGAAATTAGTCAAAGAGATGTTTAATCAAGAAAAATGGGGTGATGAAGAATATAAGAAAAAACTCCATGAATTAGTTGTAAAGGATGAAGAATTAGTCAAAGACGTAATTAAAAAAATCAAATTAGAAAAAGGATTAGAATGATTAAAAATGAATAAAAGCCCAAATTTGCTCAAATAATTTGAGGGCCGATAGTTTAGGGGTATAATGCTTCGTTCGCAACGAAGATGACGAGGGTTCGATTCCCTCTCGGTCCATTTTACCAGAAACTATTATACATAAATAGAAAATACCGTCATCATGGAAGTTTTTGACGGTAAAAAGGCAGCACAAGATTATATGTCAAAACACACACTGGCATTTTCTACACCAGAATTGACTCTAATGAGATTTGCATTTTGGATGGGGGATTCAGTGCCAGATCCTAATAATGAAGGAAAAGGAATTCCAAGAATGATGACATATCTAACAGAACAGGATTTTGAACCGGTTTTAATTGACGATGAAACATACGTTCCAACTGGGGCAGTAAAAAGCTCAGCAAATGTAGGAAATGCATACAATGAAGTAAAAACAGATGGAAAGTTTTGTTCAGAATGTGGAACTAGTTTATCAATGACAGCAAAGTTTTGTCCTGAATGTGGTACAACACAAGAATAAGAAAATAATATTTTTAATTTTATACTTTGGATCCACACTTTGTGCAGAATTTTGAGTTTGGTCTTAATTCAGCACCACATGAATTACATCCATTTCCAGGTTGTTGTTGTGGCGAGATAGTTTGTCTTGGCATTAATGCTGGATCAGGTGAAGGTAAAGTTCCAACATCTCCAAATGCTTCTTGTGCAGATACAATTCCTGGCGGACTTCCACCAACAGGGTTTTGTGCTGTTCCAGATCTTGGTGGTTGACCCATTCCACCTGCCATCATTCCAGGTTGACCCATTCCTGGCATCAATCCAGGGGATTGTGTGTTACCAGAATTGGAACCTTGAGATTTTTTTAATTCAAATATCACTTTGATTGCTAAAAATTCTAATGCAGAATATGCAACTGTATAATCACCTAACTTTTGAAAAAATTCTTTGTCGCTGATTTGACCTTTTTTGTACATATTGTTAGTGTCTAAAAATGATTCATAGTATCCTTGAGATTCATCAAACAAACTTTGTAGTTTATCAAAAAGCATTCCAAGTGTATCTACTTCACCAAATGACATATTCAGACTCAATTTTTGTAATATTAATTACTTTAGGATGAAAAAATAAGAAAAAACGTATTTTTAGTAATTTATGCTAGTGCTCTATCAATCATACTTTGGTATGATTCTTTAGAAGCAGCACCAACTTGTTGGCTAACTATTTCACCTTTGTTAAGGAGGATTAAGGTTGGAATACTAAAGACGTTGTATTTTGAAGCTAATTCATTGGCCTCGTCAACATTAACCTTGACAAATTTTACTTTGCCATCATAGTCATTTGCTAGTTCTTCAACTACTGGACCTACCATTCTACATGGACCACACCATTCGGCCCAAAAGTCTACAAATACAGGAACGTCAGAATTAATGACATCTACTTCCCATGACTTTGTATCTGAAATTTGAGTAATTCCCATTATAATTGTGATTTAATTATCACACCTAAAAACGTTCACCAAATTTCAATATGTTATTTTTTAATCTTGGACTAAATTTCATATATACTTAAATGACGTTTTGATAAAAATGAGTTATGAGTTCAGAACTTAGATTGAAAAAATTGAGAGGTTCTGGAGGCTACGTTATGGCCACAGTTACAGATGAACAACAAATGAAAGGAAATTTAGGAGGTCCAGATTTATTTTTAGCACCAATTGGCAGATTAGATGGAGACAAAATTACTAAACATTTTTGCAATACATGTGAAAAAGAATTTGAAGGTCCACCAAAAATAGAATTTGAAAATCCAAATGAAGAAGTTGCAGAAAATTTAGTTTTGGCAGAAAGAGGTCAGTATATTTGTAATTCATGTAATGCTTCAATTGCAGAATATAGAGAATTCAAAAAACCAAATGAAGAAGGGGAAGTTGGAAGTGCTAAGCCATTAGATCCAAATGCAACAACACCTACAGTAGAAGCAACAACACCTACAGTAGAAGCAACAACACCTACAGTAGAAGCAACACAGCCAAGTTCTTCAGCTTCAGTTAGTTCAATTGAAGGAAGAAATGTCATAGATGAAAATGCAAATAAAGTTGGTACTGCAAAACAGGTCGGTATTGATGCTAATACACAGTCAATGGTCTTAGTAATTACTAAAAATGATGGAACAGAAGGAAGTATTCCTTGGACTTCAATTAAAAAAGTTGGAGAAGTAGTTTTACTAGGAAAACCAGAAGAAGCTGCTGCAGTTCAACCAGGAAAATGTTCTGAATGTGGATTTGTCAATAAAGATGGCTCTAAATTCTGTGAAGAATGTGGAACAAAAATCCAATAATTAACAAATTTAATGAATATCACTAAGGAAAGAATGTAATTGGCTAAAAGATCTATCTCAAAGGGTGTTATCAAAGACATTGCAATTGTTGTAATAGCAGTTATAGTAATTTGGATTGGATTACAAGCCGCATTTGGAACACAAAATCCATTTTATGTTGTTGCTAGTGGAAGTATGATTCCAGCATTGGAAGTTTATGACATAATAGTTATTCAAGGTCATGAACCATTTGAAGAAGTTCAAGTAGGAGACATAATTGTATTTGATAGACCTTCAGATCATAATAGAGTAATTGTTCATAGGGTTGAATCTATTCTTAGTGAAGATCCATATACAGTTAGAACACAAGGTGATGCAAATCCCTCATTCATCAGAGGAACAGATTATCCAATTACAGAAGAGGAATATATTGGAAAAGTTGCATATGTCATTCCACAAGTCGGATACATTACACAAATCTTGAAACCCCCAATGAATTACATCATTATTGCAATTGTAATAGGAATCATGATAATTAAACAATTTACAGGAAAGAAAAAAGAGGTAGAAGACATAGTCAGTAAAGAAACATTGAAAGAATTATCAGATATTGGAAAGATTGAAGCAGATTCTGAATATTCTACAGATATTGACAAATCAGAAATTTCTGAAGAGAAAAATGAAGAGTCTAAACAAAATGAAGAGAAATCAAACGAAGATAAAGAAAATAAACAATAAATTAATTATTAGAATTAAAGAACAGAATCTTTTGTTTTGAAAACACGTTTAAAGTAATCAGATGGTTCTGAAGGTTCTTCAACATCATTTGTAATACCAGCAAGATTCTTTGCTAAATTTTTCTTGTATCCAACTTGCATTTGACGCTGAATTTGGATTCTTTGAGCCTGGGGGGATCCAGCACCGTGCATGGATTCTGTAAGATATCCAACTGCATTTCTACCAAGAGTCATATTTTCAATTAATCTTAAAATTCTCATTCTATTTTCTACATCTACACCTTTTCTTGCTGCAAGATATTTTTTTAACATTGGACCAGCTTCTGGATGTCTAAAATCTTTTTCTGATGGTAAAGTAACCATTAATCCACCTGCAATATCTTGTGCAAGTCTTCCAATTTCATAAGGGAATCTAGTTACATTGTGTTTACATACTTGTGCAAGCATATCGTCATTGAGGAATACACCAGATTTCATTTTCTGTCCTTGATGTGAAGATGCAATACCTGCTGCAAAAATTGTTTCATTAAGATGAGTCATTTCAATAATTTTATCTTTAATATGAGAAACTTTTGGAACGCCATTATAATCTGCAATTGTTGCAGCAGCACCAATTAGTACATCACCTAATCCAGTTTTACAAACATAACTACGTCTATGGTAACAGGTGAAACGTTCAACAAGCATTGATGCAAATTCAAATTCTCCATTCATGAAAACTTTTTCCCATGGAATAAACACTCTATCTAAAACTATCAAGGCCTCTTGTCCTCCAAATTTTGCATTGCCAACATCAATGTCACCTTCTTCCATACTTCTAGTATCACAAGATTGTCTACCGTAAATGTAAGTAATTCCTTCTGCATCTGCCGGAACTGCGCCTACAATTGCCCAATCTTTATCATTTTCAGTTAATCTAATTGTTGGCATCAAAATTATCCAATGAGAGTTAATACATCCTGTTTGATGTGCTTTAGCTCCAGAAACATAAACGCCTTTTTCATCACTATCAACAATTCTTGTGAAAAGATCTGGATCCTCTTGTTCAGAAGGGCCTTTACTTCTATCACCTTTAGGATCAGTCATTGCACCTCCAATAACGAGGTTTTCTTTTTGAACCATTTTTACAAATTCTAAAAATCTTTTATGATAATCAGTTCCATGTTTTTCATCAATTTCAAATGTTGTAGAATGTAAGGAATTCATTGCGTCCATACCAACACATCGTTGGAAACAAGTACCAGTATTTTGTCCTAATTTTCTTTGCATTTTATTTTGTAAAACTAAATCTTCAGCGCTCTCAGCAATATGTAAAAATCGATTAACTTTCAATCCAGTAATTGATGAATCTGCTGATGCAAGAGATTCTTCACGGACTGCAAGATCATAAGTTTCAGCTACTGCATTAATTGATGGTCTAATCATTGCATGATCTACAGGCTCTTTAACTAATTCTCCAAAAAGGTATACTTTGAGATTTCTATTTCTAAGACTTTCAATGTAATCATCTCCAGATCTAATTACTTTAGACTCATCAGCCATGTTCTAATTATGCTTAAGTTCTATAAATAGTCTGAATTCCAAAATGGATAATTTTATGAACAAAATATTATCATAGACCTATTCTAACGTCTAAAATTTTACAACCTTTTCCTTTTTCCATTACAAGTACAGGATTCATATCTAATTCTTTGATCTCCTTAAAGTCAGAGACTAATTGAGATAGTCTCTGAATACATTCAGATAATTTTGCAATGTCTGATGGTTTTTCGCCACGAACTCCTTGAAGAAGTTTTTGAGTTTTAATTGATGCAATCATATCATCTGATTCTTTATCAGTTACAGGTGCAAGTTTGAATGTAACATCTTTTAGAACTTCAACATAAATGCCACCCATTCCGAGCATAATTACTGGACCAAATCCAGGCTCTAATTTTGAACCAATGATTAATTCCTTACCACCTTTTACCATCTCCACAATTAGAACTCCCTTAATCTCGGCTTTTTTATCATATTTTTTTGCATTTTTAATAATAGTTTTGAATGCAGTTTTTACTTCAGCATCATTTGTTAGATTTACTTTGACACCACCTGCGTCAGATTTGTGAATAATTTGTGGTGAAGCAATTTTCATTACGACAGGATAGCCAATTTTCTTTGCAGTTTTTACAGCATCACTTTCTGTAGTAGCAAGTGAACTAGCTGGAAGTGGTAAACCATATGCTTTGAGAACTTCTTGTCCCTCTTCTTCTAAGAGATTTGGTCTTTTTTCATTTTTGACTTTATCAAAAATTTTCTGAGCTTTTGATTTGTTAACTTTGAATTTAGTGATTTTACCATTTGGAGATTTAACCCAATTTCTAAATCGAATCATTGCTGCAAGTGTTCGAATTGCACCTTCAGCATATGTATAATATGGAACATTACCTTTTGCTAAAATTTCTCTATTTGTGATTCCCTCATCCAATCCCATTAAGCTAGCAAGCATTGTTTTTTTGTATTTTTTTGACATTGTGACAATTACTTCTGCAAGTTTATCATAATCTAATGTTCCAGATGGAGTGCACATAGAAATTACTGAACCAACTTTTGGGTGTGCAAGAACTCTGTCTAAAACATTATTGAATCTATTAAAATCAGCATCTCCTACAATATCAACAGGATTTCTAGAGCTTCCCCAAGGAGGAATTACTGCATCAATCTTTTTTCTGACACTTGTGATATCAGCCATTTTGATATTCATTTTTGAACAAGCATCTGTTGAAATAATTGCAGGGCCACCAGCATTTGAAACAATAACAAGATCACCAGCTAATGGTAATGGTTGTTTAGAAAATGCTGTAGCATAATCAAATAGTTCTTCCATAGTATCAACTCTAATTGCACCAGATTGTTTTAGTAAAGCATCATAGATTTCATCTGAACCCATTAGTGCTCCAGTATGAGACATTGCAGCCTTAGCACCCTCAGGACTACGCCCAGATTTTAAAACAAGAACAGGTTTTTTGAGTTTTTTAGTAATATTTTTACAAACTTTAAGAAATTCTTGTCCATCTCCCATATCTTCAAGATACATTACAATAACTTCAGTTTGTTTATGATTAGCAAGAATTTTTAGTACATCAACTTCGCTCATTGCAGCTTTATTTCCAAGACTCACAACTGCTGAAAAACCAATTCCTTGAGCACTTGCATCTTCAACTAAAGCTGCACATATTGCACCACTTTGAGAAACTAGAGCAATCTTTCCAGATTTTGGTGTAATTTTTAGAAATGTTGAATTCATCATTGTTTTTGGATCAAGATTCATTACTCCAAGACAATTTGGTCCAATGATTTGGATTTTGTATTTTTTAGCTATATCTTTAATTTCTTGTTCACGTTTTGCACCTTCTTCATCAACTTCTTTGAAACCAGCTGTAATGATAATGACTCCTTTGATTTTTTTCTTCCCACATTCTTCTAAAACGGGTGCAACTAGAGTATTTTTAATCACAATTACTGCTAAATCAATTTGTTTTGGAACATCTAAAACAGTTTTGTAAGCTTTTTTAGAAAATACTTGATCACGTGATGGACTAATTGGATAAACAACACCCGTGAAACCATTCATAATGTTGGAGGTAATTGTAGCACCAACACTTCCAGCTTTATCTGAAGCACCAATTACAGCAATTGACTTTGGTGACAAAAAGACAGATTCAGCCATGATAAAATGAATTTAAGATTTTGTATAATAAAGTTATTCATAGAAATTTCTGATCTATGATTTTAACTACCCAACATCTTACCTGCAAGATTTTCTTTTCTTGGAATCCAAACTATGGATATATTAGAAAATTTTGCAATAATCAACCACGATTCTCTGGCTAAATCACGGAGTTTTTCATTATTTATAGCAAATTCATGATTTAATTGATTTACCGTATTTTTAGAATCACTGAAAATAGTAATTTCATCATCAGTATCTACAAATTTCTTTAATGCTGAAATTATTGCTAAATATTCTGCTTGATTATTTGTAATTTCAGATTTTTTTTCGTAAAATGATTCTCCAGTTTCTTTGACAAAAAATCCAAATCCGCCATTAGAACCACCAGATCCATCTACGTAAACACTAATTTTCATCTTTATACAACCTAGTTATCTTCACAGTTAGATTAACCACTATCATGTAAATTACTGTTGATATACTTTGAGATATTATTGATGCTAAATATGGATCATAGCTTATAATCAGAAAATAATATTGCAATATACCTCTAAAAATAGTATAAACAATTTCTCCAATTCCAAGTGAAGTAATTAATTTTTTAAGATCATGTTTTAATTTTACAGTATCTGTTTTACCAGATTCTAAAATGTATTTTTTTCTATTATCTAAATAAAATAAAAAACTAAACACGGAGAAATAAATTAAATAATCTGCAATTGTTGTATATGTAGCATTAAGATATTCAGTTTGTTCAGAAAGAAGTTGTGCAATTATTGCAGAAATAATTAATGATGCAGCAAAAGCAATTAGAATATTTTTATTAAGTTTTAGATATTCATGTAGCATATTATTGACCAATTTTTAGCATAAATAAATTGAAATTACATTATACTTTTTTTAAAAATTAAGATTATTAGTTCAAAATGATTAAACTCGTGCCTAAAATCACAGTAGAAAGTATAAAAAAGATAATCAAACAAAGTCAAATGAATAAAAAATGATGTTAAATTATGATGCACCACTATACAGACCACCTTCAGAAGCTAGATCATTGATTTTCCAAGTTACATTAGGTTGTTCATTTAACGAATGCTCATTTTGTGATATGTATAGATCAAAAGAATATTCTGAAAGACCATGGGAGGATGTAAAAGCTGAAATTGACATGATGGCAAAATATGTTCCAGATACAAGAAGAGTTTTTCTTGCAGATGGTGATGCATTAAATCTTGATTCTGAATACATGATTAAAATTTTAAAATACATTAGAGAAAAATTTGCAAATATCGAAAGAATTTCATGTTATGCTATGCCAATGAATATTTTGAAAAAAACTCCTGAAGAATTAAAGAAAATGAATAATGCAGGACTTGATATGTTTTATTTAGGAATTGAAAGTGGTTCGGATATTGTTTTGAAAAAAGTAACAAAAGGTGCAGTTGCAAAAACAATCATCAAATCAGTTAACAAAGCAAAAGAAGCAGGATACATCATGTCATGTATGGTAATTTTAGGATTGGGTGGAAAAAAATATTCAAAAGAACACATCAAAGGTACAGCAGAAGTGATTAGTGCATGTTCACCAAATTATGTTGGTGCATTAACATTATACCTAGAAAATGGAATCAAACAAGAATTCATTGATAAGTATAATGGTGAATTTGTCAAAATAAATGATGATGAAGGATTAGAGGAACTTTATGAATTGGTTAATCAAATTAACACAGAAGAAGAAATTGTATTTAGAGTAAATCATGGTTCTAATGCATATACTGTAAAAGGTACATTCCCTCAAGATAAACAAGAAATGCTAGATAAAGTGGAATGGATGAAAGACCATCCAGAGATTGTACGTCCTCAAGGAATTAGAGGATTTTAAATCATCAGCCGTAAAGTAAGTAAGAATTTACTTTACTCATTACTTTCTTAGTGAATGATTTGTGAAAATATCCACTAATGCGTTACAAACTATAATTTAATTAATTCACAATAATAGTTCCGACCTGCCAAGCATGTAGCATACAATAGTACGGATATTCACCAGAAACAGTTGGAGTCCATTCAAATGAATCTCCAGACATTAGTATACCTGAATCAAATGTACCGTCAGGGAATGGAGTAAATCCGTCAATAGTTCCTGATGTAAAAGAGTGAACTCCTGTTGAATCAGTATTGGTCATTATAATTTTGTCACCAATATTTGCTGAAAGATTAACTGGTGTGTAACATCCATCTCCCCCCATTGATACTGCACAATCTGCGGAATATCCAGATTTTTCTACTGTGCCAATGGTTCTAGTAATAGTTGAAACGGTATCAGCATTACTTGAAGATGTGTTACTAGAAGACGTATTACTAGAAGATGATTGTTCTGCAATTCCTGCGGAATATCCATCATCATAAGCATTTTTCAAATCAGATGCGATAGAACTTTTTAAACTTGAAATTTCAGACTCTAAACTTGCAACTTTATTTTCTAATTGGAAAACATCAGTAGTATAGAAAGTAGCAGTATAGTAAGTAAAGTAAGTAGTTGTAGTAGCACTAACAATAATGACCAATGCCAATACTACATACAATAATTTCATATTATTACTTAATCAAAGAAGTTTTAAAATAAAAAAGACACTACATCGTGAACCTTTGCACTTCAAAGGAAAAGACATTTTTAAAAACCAAGAAAAAATCTAAAAAAACAGATTATGTTAGTCAACTTTGAATGTAAAATCTATGATCTGTTAAGATTTAGTTGTTAAAAGATGACAATGGGATTTATGATGAATTTCATTTATGATATCATCAAAAAGTGTTATTTCTTCTAGGGATAATTTTGGATAGTCGACAATTAACAAATCAATATTATTTTCTTTAACATAATCAATTACCCAATGGGAAATATTCTCAGTTAATGCTAATTTTGTCTTAATTGGAACTCCTTGTTTTTGAGCAATTCCTTTCCAGTTTTCTAATTCCTTTTTTAATTTTGTAGTCTGATTTTGTGTTAATTTTTTGTCAGATTTTGTTTCAAAAAAATAAAATTTTGGTGGAGTTTTGTACATACATTCTATCACCGTCAATTCTGAATCAAATTTTTTAGCCATTTCAAGACCAAGTTCAAAGGATTTCTTGGTATGTGTTGGAGTAATAATTGCAACAGCTACTTTACGAAATGGCATATTTTTAGTTCACAGTAATTGTAAATTAATACTTTCTATTCCACCTAGGTTATTTTTGGATGTATAATTCTTAAAAAACCCTATTTCAAAGCAAAATTAACTTTTGAGAAATGGTAAACCCGTAGTTTTTGTCAAATTAAAAATTATAAATTCTCAATAATAGATTTTAGGTTATCAGGAAGATCAGGTAATTCAGTATGACTTTCGTTATTTTGAAGAACTTCAGGACCAATCCGTCTAACTATTTGTGTTGCAATTAAAGTATCAATATTCCTTTGAATATCTTTTTCACTCATTACAGTTTTTAATTTTTCAAAAACCGTTTCTTCGTTTTCATATTTTTTAATCCCATATTGTACTAAAATGGTTTTTTCAGTAGTGGAAAATTCAGGCATATACTTCATTATAAAATTAAGGCTAAGAATCTTTTGTTATCAAAAAATGCTTAAAATATGATAGATTTTATTTTAAAATGATGCAAACAAAGTTCCAATTAATTTCAAATGTTTTAACAATGAGAAAATATGCTATGATTGGAATAGTTAGTGGCTTAGGTTTAGGAGTAATTTATTATTTTTTGACAATGTCAATGTTACCGACTCATTTTGATGCAGAATTAGAAATAGCACCATTTTACATTTTTACATCAATTGGACTGACAGTAGTGATTTCATCTTTAGCAGGAATAAATTTTGCAATGATGGCATTTAAAATCAATCAAATGAAAAAAATGAATTCAGTGAAACCCAATTCAGTAAAAACAAATTCATCAGCACTTTTTGGAGGAGTTTTTGCTGCATTCACACCTGGATGTCCTGCATGTACTGCTCCATTAGCCGTAATTTTAGGAGCAGTGGGCGGATTATCATTATTTCCAATGCAAGGACTAGAATTGAAATTTATTTCAGTAGGAGTATTGATCTTTTCAATTTATTGGATTACAAGAGGGTTACAAAGTAAAAGCTGTTGTAAAATTGGGTAAGTAAATTATTTTCTTCTTTGAACTTGGAAGATTTTGTATCCATATTTTTTATTTATTTCAGTTTCAGGTAATTGAGAAATATCATATTCATTAAAATTTTTAAAAACATTATACAAATTATTATCAATTATCAAACTATTTTCAGGACATAATGAATTTATTTTAAAACATCGATTAACAGTTGGTCCAAAAATATCACTTATTGTTGATGTACTACTCTGAGCTACTTTAACTGAACCATAACTAATACTAATTTTATAATTTAATTCAGGCATTTTTTCTTCTAGAAGTTGTTTTTTTAGATCAGAATGAGATTCAATCATATTCAAACAACATTCTAGAATATTTTTTGTAACTTTAGAGTCACTGAGATCTGTATTTGGGAATCTAAACATTAGAGCATCACCAATATTTTTTACTACTTGACCATCATAATTTTTAACAATTTTAGCCATGAAATTTAGAAAAATTTCATATAATTTAGTAACATTATCATCTGATAAAGTAGCAGAAATTTTTGTAGAATCTTTCATATCAATTACAGCAACACAATCATTTTGAGTATTTTGAGAAAATTTTAGAAGTATATCCTCTTGTTGTTTGATTACTTCTTCTTTTTGTTTAATTGTAATTTCTGCCTCTTGAAGTTTTTTGGTCATATTATCAAAGGATTCAGAAAGATCACCTATCTCATCACGAGATTTAATATTAGTTCTAACATTAAAGTCACCACGTGAAATTTGATATGTTGCTTCACTAAGTTTTGCGATAGGTTCAGAAAGACGTTTTGCTAAAAAATATGTTAAAATACTTAATCCAATCATTAAAGAAATCCCAATTATTATGATATTGACTTGTGATTGAAAAATTGAGATTTTTTCAAAATTAAGAAATATCACAGTTGTTGTAGATATAGAAATCAAAGTTGTGGATAAAACCAATACAAGTAATTTTTTCTGTAGACTGAAAAATGTAAAAGATGACATATACTAGTAAATGATCATTATGATTAATAGCAATGACGTTATTCTCAGTTTTGGTCATATAATAAAAAAGTGGGCCCACGGTGATTTGAACACCGGATCTTCGCCGTGTAAGGGCGACGTCATAACCGAGCTAGACTATGAGCCCACTGAAACATACCTCGTTGAAATCCATTTAAACTTTGAGACATGGTAAAATATAGAAATCTGATAAAAAATAATCAAGATTATGAATAATTATGATTTTTTTTCCAGTCCAATTGGGTTAGGTCACGTTACTAGAGATATTGCAATTGTCAAAAATCTTAAAGATTTTTCTTTTAATTTTGTCACAGGTAGTGGAGCAGCTAAAATTTTAAAAAAAATTAATTATAATGTTAATGATGTCTATAACCCACCCTCATTTGTTGTAGAAAATGGAGTACTGAATAATCAAACAAAATGGCTATGGAGTTATTATCAATATTATAAAAATTGTAAAAACATATCTAAAAAAATAATTAAAAAAAATAATTCAGAACTAATAATTAGTGATGAAGATTTTGCATCATTAACTAATGCACAAGAACTAAAAATTCCAAATATTTTGATTACAGATGTATTAGAGACTAAATTTACAAAAGGAATCGCATCATTTATCGAAAAAAAGATGAATAAATCAATGATGAATATTATTAAAAATTGTGATGCAGTAATAATTCCAGAAAATGGAGAAGATGTTGACAACATTAGGAGAATTGGACCAATTGTTAGAGAGATAAATCTCTCAAGAGAAGAATTAAGAAAAAAATTTTTGTTTAATAAAAAAACAATTCTTATTTCAGTTGGTGGTACAAATGCAGGATTGTTTTTAATCCAAAAATCAATAGAATCAATTTTAAAATTAAATTTAGACATTGAAATTATTCTAGTAACGGGTCCATCTATAACAAAAAAATTTGATAATGTAAAAAATTTAGGATTTGTAGATAACTTGCATGAATTAATTTATGCATCAGATGTAGTAATTTCACTAGCAGGAAAATCAACAATTGATGAAGCTAATGCATACGGTACACCTGGAATATTTATTCCCATTAAAGATCATTTTGAACAAGAAAATAATTCTAAAAACGAAGGATTTAGTTTTAATGATATCAACAAATTAGATGAATTAATTTTAGAAAAACTAGAGAAGAAAAGAAATAAAGTAAATGCTAATGGTGCAGAATTAGCCGCAGAAATTATTAGAAAATTTACAAAATAGAATCAAATAGTTAATAGATGGCAATTTAGTTTTAAGACAATACTATGAATAATTTGATCATTGCAAAATTTGGAGGCAGTGCAATAGGTTCTGATGGCGAATCAATTCCACAAATTATTGAAAGAATAAAGGATTTGAAAATAGATTCTAAAGTAATTACTGTATTTTCGGCTCCATTAACCATACATGATGGGAAAAGACGTTCTTTAACAGATGTAATATTAGAACAAGGTAAAAATGCCGAAAATGGAATCAAGCCATCATTAGATATTGTTAAAACATGTTATCAAAAAATTATTCAATTAGTAAATGAAGAAAATAAAGAAAATTGTCAAAATACAATTAACGTACATCTAGAGAAATCTCAAAAAGCTCTTGAAGATGCACTTCAAAATAAAGAATTTGCAGATGAAACAAGATCAAGAGCATTAGCATTTTCAGGAGAAATTTTAATGTCTCATGTTATGAATCATGTTTTACGAAGTAATAACATCAAGACAGATGCAGTGGAATTTGATGACTGGCCAATAATTACAGATAACAACATAGAATCAACAAATTTTCTTAAATCTGAATCAAACGAAAAAATTGGTAAAATTGAAAAATTAGTAGAAAGTAATCAAGTTGTTACAATTGGAGGATTCATCGGAAAAACAATAGATAATGTAACAACCACATATGAGCGCGGAGGTTCAGATAGGACTGCAGCAGACCTAGGTATATTATTTCATAAAAAATATGAAACCAGTATAGATTTCGAAAAAGATAGTTCAGTAGTATCAGCTGATCCAAAAATTGTAAAAGATGGATTAAGAGAAGTTTTTCAATTATCATATAATGAAGCTAGACTTGCAGGTATGTTTGGGATGAAAATTTTAGATCCAATTGCAATTAAAGAAATTGTTGAACATGGGGTAGACATGCCAATTAAAATTACCAATATTAAAAATCCTAAAAAAATTACCATGATTAAAAGACAATTAGATGAACAAAAGGGTCATCCGATAAAAATAGTTACAGGAAAAGAAAATTGTGCCATATTTAGAATAGAGACAAATTCAATACAGAAATTATTAACATCCTTAGACAAAGATAAACGATATAGTGAATTCATAATTTTATCACCGTTTACAAAAGATGGTGTAGAATTATCAAGAATATTATTTTTAGATGGAGATTATGTTAAAAGAAATGAAAAATACTTTTTAGGATTTGATTCGCTTGCTACAATTACTTACAACAGAGGAGTCATCACATTGATTGGAGATGAAATGTGGAGAGTACAACAAGTTGCATCAAGAACTAGTGCAAAAATTGGTGAATCAGGATTAAATATTTTGAATATGGATGCACAAGAGGAAACATCAAGAATTCTGATTGTTGTAGAAGATGCTGAAGAAAATATTAGAAAAGCTATTGTTGCAGTACATGAAGAAATCTCAAAAATTAATTTTATTTAATTAAAGCATGGCGTTACAGGTTTTCACCAGTAAACGCCATTAAGGGTTTATTCTTGGACTCTTTATCTAGACTTAGTCCGGCGTTACCCACAACACGCTACTATACTTACAACAATTTACTATTTAATTCTAATCTATATAGTTCAGAGTCGTTCAGCTATATACCAACAAGCAATTCCAATTCCAATGATTGCATACCATTTGAAATTACTCTTATTTGTAAAAATATTCGGCGAGGCTAATTCTCCATCTGGATGATTTGTCAAACGGATTTTACGCATTTGGAATGCTTGACCAATCAAGCCTACAGTAAGAAAAATAATTGCAATAAATCCCAAAGTCCATTCCATATCATTCTAAATCATTAATCAGATATGTAGTTTCCAGGTTAACAAATAAGCAAAAAAATAACTCTTTAAATTACGATGATTTTTTTCTTTTCCTATGATAGAAACTGGTAAAATATGGATGAATGGAAAATTAGTTCCTTTCAAAGATGCCAAAGTTCACGTATTGACACATGCATTACATTATTCAACATCAATTTTTGAAGGGATCAGATGTTATGATACTCCTAATGGTTCAGCAATTTTCAGATTACCAGAACATGTTGAAAGGTTATTCAAATCTGCAAAACTATATTCAATGAAAATGCAATTTACTCAAAAAGAAATTTCAGAAGGAATTGTAAAAACGATTAAAGCTAGTGGGCTAAAAGAAGCTTACATCAGACCATTAGCATACTATGGATATGGAACTATGGGATTAACACCCACAACCAACAAAGTGGATATGTCAATATCATGTTGGGAATGGAAAATGGGAGAATCAAAAGCTGGTAAATTTTCAGGAGCAAAATGTAAAGTTTCTAGTTGGATAAAAATTGATTCAAGATCACAACCAATGCAAGCCAAAGCAGCATCGAATTATGCAAATGCTGCTTTAGCAAGAATGGAAGCATTGGATAACGGATATGATGAAGCAATTATGTTAAATTCACAAGGAAAAGTTGCAGAAGGAAGTGCTGAAAATATATTCATCATAAAAGACGACATTATACAAACACCACCGCTATCTGCTGGTGGACTTGAAGGAATTACTAGAGATAGCATTATACAAATAATTGAAGAAAATGGTGGTTTTGTAATTGAACGAGATTTGGAAAGAGATGATCTGTATAACGCAGATGAAATTTTCATGACAGGTACTGCTGCAGAAGTAAAATCAGTTACACAAATCGATAAAGTCAAAATTGGAACAGGAAAAATGGGTAGTGTCACCAAAGCATTACAAAAATCATTTACAGATGTAGTAATGGGTAAAGATGAAAGATTTTTGCCATGGTTAACCTTCATCTAATTTCAAATGATTTTTTTACTCAAAAAAATATAAGAAATTATGGATTTATGTGCAACAGGTGATACACCAGAAATTTGTTGGTTTTGTAGAAAAGGACGTCACGAAGATTGTATGAAAAATATTCCAAAACAAGGAAAATCTGATGGACCGCATGATTGCACCTTTGATACACAACTAATACCATGTAAATGCCAACATTAAGAATAAGAAATAATAACAAATACAGCTTTAATTGAAAAATTTTATGCAATATAATGAAGAATTTTGGAACAAATATGCAGATGAAAATGAATCAAGGTATAATGAAGAATTTTCAAAATACGTTAGAGATTTAGCTAGTTCTTTACCAGGCGTACAAAGTATTTTAGAAATAGGTTGTGGAACAGGAATTGATTTAAGATTATTCTCAGATTCATTTCAATTACACGGAATTGATCTAAATGATCATGCATTAGAAATAGGTAGAAAACAATTACCAAATGTAAATTTTCAAAAAGGGGACATCACTAAATTGCCATTTGATGATTCTTCAATAGACTTTGTATTTACGCATGGACTCATGAATTATCTAGATGATGATGTTTTAGAAAATGGAATTGCAGAAATGTTCAGAATTTCAAAAAAATGGATTATGCATTGTGAAAAATATGAAAAAGTAGAAAAACAAATTGATGAGAATCATAAATTTCGTAACATGGGGGAAAAATGGTTAGATTACAAAATAAAATTTGTTAGTGATGTAGATTTACATGAAGATTATGGACAAGACCAAACAAGATTTACTTTATTAAAAAAAGTTTAATTTTTTCCAAATTTAAAAAATATAATTTAAAGCGGGTCTAGAGGGATTCGGACCCTCGACAACCGGATTAAGAGTCCGGTGCGCTACCTGGCTGCGCCATAAACCCACACTGAATAAAAATGACTAGAGTTGTTATTAATCTTGAGATTTTAAAATAAATGAAAATTTAGTTTTGTGCTTTAGCTTCGATTTCACTGTACTTTTCTAAAATTGCTGTAAGTGCAGTTGATACTGGAACGTTGTTCATTTTCTTCTTTTCTGCAAGAAGTTTTTGATATGCATCTAGTGTAATGTACACTGGAATTGAACCATTTCCTTCAAGTAATCCTCTAACATTGTAAAGTGCTGTTTCCATTCCTTTATCAGCTGATTTTGCAAATTTTGCCTTATCCAAAATTGCTCCTAATGGACCAAATGGCATCTCATAATCAACTGACATTGTGATTCTTGTGAGATTATCACCTAATGATTCAAATTCATTTGTGATTTCCCAATGCTTGAATGGACCTTCGATTTGTTTTGCAACAATTTTTTCATTTCTGACAAATTCTGTTGTTTCACAATCCCACTCTAAACGTTTACCGCTAAAGTCACCGATAATTCTAAAGGTTGTACCAACACCCATTCCTTCTTTGATATCCATTGGGACTACTGTCATTCCAACGGTATCATTTTTGATTTGATCAGAAACATGTTCTGGTCTTGCAAAGTATGTGAAGACATTGTCTACAGGTGTTTTGATATCGATTGATTTTCTAACGAGGGTCAACATTTGGGTTTCTTGGCAATACTGATTTAAAGGTTTTGAAGATTTTCCTGAAGAAAATTGATTTACAATATATTCATCTCTGATCGTGTATATTGTATGACTAAACTGCGATCAACTTTACTAATCTTCATAATAATTATTTCAGCAACATCAGCCGTCAATTCTGCATATGCTCATTCACTGTTTAATTCTGCAGAAGAATTCTATGGAGGTTATAGAGTTCAAGTAGCCACAACGCCTGAATTTCCACAATTAAACGAACCATCTCAATTTTTGGTAAGAGTTACTGATGCAGACTTTGAAGAAGTTGATAGTTTTACAATGGGGATTAGAGTTTTTTACAATGATCAACAAGTAAATGCAATTCCCCCAACAACCATAGAAGATGCACATTGGGATATTGATTACGTTTGGAAAAAACCAGGAAATCATATTGTCTATATTGATTTGTATGATATGGATGGCACAGAAGGAACTTTAACGTATTCATTTAACATGGGAACTCAAAGCCCATTTGGAATAATTTTCATAGTTGCAATTACGATAGGCGCATTAACGTTTGCAGTGATTATGGGATACATTTACCTACCTAAAATTTTTAAAAAAATCAGATCTTAGCTTTCATAGGCATTTTTGCAATTCGGAATGCAAATAATGTCGTTAACAATACCATTGCGAATAAGAATATTCCAATTCCCAAATGAACAGAAACTAAAACAGCATGTAATTTTAAGTCAATTACTAAAGCACCTAAAGTAATTTGTGTAATTACTAATGCTGTTGCTAAGGAACTAGTAATCTTAATTTTCACATCTGCATTTTTGTTAATCAAACTTGCAACCATTGTAGAGATTACCAAAATACCTACACTTGCTGCAATCAATCTATGAGTCCATTCTACAAAGTATTCTTCAGATGGCATGAAACCATTTGGACATTGTGGCCATTCGGGACAAGTTAATCCCAATCCAGATGCTGAAATATACCCACCAATGAACATCAATGAATACAATACTACTAAAGTTGATAATGCCAGATATTGAATTGCCAAAATTACTCTACGATAAATTCGCCAATCATTCCTTGTAATCCATGTCCAGGAACAGTACAGATGTAATGGTACGTTCCAGGTGCACCGGCAATAAATGTAGTACTGCCAGACTCACCAGGTTTTAGTGGATTTGTTGCTGCTGCAATAGCTGAATCAAAAATTACACTGTTAAAATCATCTGGATTTGACACTACACCAAATGCATGGAATGACATTCCTGCGTTAACTGAAGTAATTGTAACTTCATCACCAGAATTTACAACAATTGTTGGATTACTACCCTCTTCTCCTGGTAATGCATTAAATGCTAGAGTTCTAAAATCATCAGATTCTACAAAGTCTAATGTAAACTCATGAGATACTCCTGTTGGATCTGCTGCAACTGCTGGTCCACTAGAGCCTGATACAATAATTTCACCAACCATTCCTTGAGCTCTGTGTCCTGGAACTGTACAGATGTAGTAGTAAGTTCCTTCTTCACCTGCTATAAATTCAGCAGTACCAGATTCACCAGGTTTCATTGGATTTGTTGGTGCTGCAATTTCACTTCCAGGGATAATTCCTGCAAAGCCTTCAGTGTCTTTTGTTACACCAAATGCATGGAAGGACATTCCATCATTAACAACATTAAAGACAACTTTGTCACCAACACTCATCTCAATTGTTGGGTTAACTCCGGGTTCATCTATCATTGCATTAAATGTCAAAGATCTAAAGTCAGCTGATTCAAGAAATTGAAGATCTTGTGTAATTGTAATTCCGGTTGCTTCTGCAGGTCCTGAATGATCAACATCTCCTGCCATTACTGAAATTACATGAGGTGGTTCTGAAATCCAATAATCCCACATTGAGAAAAAGATAACACCGCCGACAATACAAATTGCTAACATGATAGCTAACATCTTGCCAACTCTTGAATTAGTTGTTCTGTAGTATTCGGTAGGGTGTTCTTGACTCATTTCATATATCTCCTAATGTGATGGGTTCTTTGCCTCAAATGGATAGTAGTATTTGCCTCCAAGACCAAATGGATCGTCTGTGTCTGCAAATTTTCCTTTTCCAGCGCTGTGAATCATATTTGCTAAGAATACTGCCATACTGATACCAATAATCATTGCACCAATAGATGCTATTTGATTCATTGCAATCCATTCTGGAATTGGCGGATAATCGTAAATTCTTCTTGGCATTCCATACAATCCAAGTACGTGTTGTGTAAAGAATACTAGAACAGTTCCTATGAAAGATAGTATAAAGTGGATTTTACCTAAGGTTTCATTATACATTCTACCAGTAACATATGGGAACATGTAGTAGAGATAACCAATTGAACCAAATGCAATTGTACCCATTACAAAGAGATGGAAGTGTCCAACTACCCAGTATGTATCGTGTGTTGTAAAGTCTAATGGCATTGCACTGTTAACTACACCACCTGCACCTGCAGAGAAGAATAATGCAATTCCTCCAACTGCCCACATCATTGGGGTAGCAAATCTAATTCTTGCATTCCACATTGTTGCAACAAAGTTGAACACGTGCATTGCAGATGCTGGAACAGCAGCTAATGTTCCAACCATAAAGACTGTTTTTTCAGTGAAAGACATTCCGGTTGCATACATATGGTGAGCCCATGATGAGAAACCGACAATAGATAACATAACAAATGCAAATACACCAGAACTGTAACTGTAAATTGGTTTTCTTGAAAATCTTGGAATAATTTCATACATCATTCCGATTGCAGGAATTACTAAAACATACACTTCAGGATGGAATGTAAACCAAAACAAGTGTGCATATGAAATTGGGTCACCACCCATTGCCGGATTGAAAAATCCACTAACTCCAAGTCTATCAGTTAATAGCATTAACAATGCTGCAGCAAATGTTGGAATTGCAACCATTATGATTAATGAAGATGATAGGAATGACCAAGCCATTAATGGAATTTGTCCAATTGACATGTCAGGATGTTTACATTTGAGAATTGTTACAACAAAGTTTAGGGCACCTAAAACTGAAGATATACCCAAGATCTTTAAACCAAATATCCACATGTCGGCTGCTGGACCTGGAGCACTAATTATAGAATATGGTGGTGTTGCATACCAAGTAAAGTCTGCAAATCCTAACCAAATAAGGACACCTGCTGGAGGAATCATCCAAAATGCTATTGCATTAAGTTTTGGATAAGCCATGTCCTTGTATCTAACCATAATTGGAACATAGTAGTTACCAACTGCAGATGCAAATGGAATAATGAATAAGAAAATCAAAGTTGTTCCGTGAACAGTAAAGATTCTGTTAAACGTCATAGCGTCTGCAATAATTTGAGATCCTGGTAAGAAGAGTTCAGCTCTAATTCCAAGTGCTAATGAACCACCTAAGAACAAGAATGTTAATGAACTGATAAGATAAAGTAATCCGACATCAGTGTGATGTGTTGAAAACATAATTTGCCAAATAGGGCGTGGTTTTTGTAATTCTAAAGTCATTAGTTAATCTCCTCGAAAATAATTTCGGATAAAAGCGTTGTTAAGGTTGTCAATGTGATGGCTCCTCAACATATAATGTTCCTCTCATGTTATAGTGAATTAATCCACAATATTCCCTACATTGAATATCATGTTCACCAACTGCATCTGGTGCAAACCATACAGTGTTTACTCTGCCAGGAATTGCATCCATTAAAACTACATAATCGTGAATGTTAAAAGAATGGTTAACGTCTGTGGACATTACTTCAAATTTGTAGGCCTTTCCTACTTCAACATGTAATTCACCAATTTCTTTTGTTCCATCTTCATGTTCAAAAGTCCAGAACCACTGTTGCCCAGTTACAATAATTGTTTCTGCATCTGCAGGAACGTGTTCAACAAGTCTTTCAGCTTCCCATGCTTCAGCACCGACCCAAGTCATTAATGCAATAACTACTGCAACATAAATCCATTCAGGCCAATTAGAGTGTCCACCCATCTCTACCAGTCAGTCCCCTCATAACGAGTTGGTTTTGCTTTTGGATGAGATTCTCTAAATCTCCAAACTTGCCAGATAATTGTACCAGAAACAACTGAACCAGTGATAAATGCCACAGTCATCATTTTATAAAATAAATTCCAAATTAGGACTCTACGATCAAGGTATTCACCAGGCTCTTCACCTGCTGCAAATGCAAAATCTACAGCTGGTAGACCTACCAAAACTGCCATTATCATTAGGAATCCAAAGATGAATTTCATTAGCGATTATTTGACTTCGACTTCAATTTCTTTATAAGGGTTTTCAAGATTAGCATCTACCAATTCTGATCGAACCTAGATGGATGCATCACATTAATGCCAGATAGAGAAAATTTCCGATCTTTTTCTCTAAATAAATTCAGAGATGCATTTGCAATTATCAATTCAAATAGATTGGTTGGAGGTAGATCGACTATAGTAGACAACATTGCTTTGATTGGATCCATATGAGTTACTAAAACGACATTTTCATCAGGATGTTTTTCAATTACTTCTTCTACTATTGATGCAACTCGTTTTTTCACATCAGCAAAAGTCTCTACTCCATTATGAGCAATTTCTAATTCACCATTGTAGAATTTCATAAAGACATTACCATGACTTGTAAAAATTTCATCATATGGAACTCCAGTAAATTTTCCCATATCAAGTTCAATTAAACGATCATCAATTGTTACATCAATTGAATTGTGTTTTCCAACAATTTCAGCAGTATGTTTTGCTCTTTGAATTGGACTTGAATAAATTGCAGAAATATTCATGTGTTCTAGCAGTTCAGCAGTTTGTTGAGCTTGGGTCATACCTATATCGGTTAATGGAACTCCAGGAGTTCTACCAGACAATATTCTTTCAGTATTATTTTTTGCCTGACCATGTCTAAGAAAAATTATTTGGCCCACTATGTTCAAAAGATCAAATAGAGATAATAATAACATTATCAGGCAATAAAATATGAAAGTTGGAATAATTGGAGGAACAGGCGGAATGGGTAAAGGTTTTGCCTTAAGATGGTCACAAAATCATGATGTCATAATTGGTTCAAGAGATGCTACAAGAGCATCAGAATCAGCAGTAGAAATAACAAATATGGCAAAAGAAGCATTTGGGGAAATAAAAGGAACGATATCTGGAAATGATAATGTTTCTGTAGCAAAAGAAAGTGATGTATTAATTTTATCAATTCCTTACGAAAATATTGATTCAGTATGTTCTGGAATTTTATCAGAAATTAAAGATAGTTGTGTAGTAGTATCACCTATTGTTCCAATGACAAAAACAGATGTTGGTTTTGAATGTGTTTCAATTAAAGACAACAAACCATTTTCATACAAACTAGTAGCAGATCATATGAAGGACAAATTAAAACTTGTATCAGCATTTCACGTAATTTCTGAGAAGAAATTGATTAATCCTACATTAGAATTAGATTATGATATCTTTGTTTGTGGAGATGATAAAGAATCAGTTCAAGTGGTTAATACTCTAATTGACGAAATCAAAGGATTAAGATCAATTTACTTAGGACCAATTGAACTATCGTATCTTGCAGAAATGTCCACTCCATTGCTACTAAATGCAATGATTAGAAATAAAATTAAAAATCCAGGCATCAAAATCATCTAAGTCTGCATTTCATTAATCATGAGTCACGAATATTACAGGAGGGGTAAAAATTGGTTTACTGCAATTGGTTTGATGTTTTGCGTAATGGCAACAATAGTTTTAATTCAACAATTATTAATTTGGGGACCAGAATTTGTGGAAGACTTTTTACTAAATGGGGAAGTGACAAATGAAAAAGTGTCAATGGGAATGCTAGCATTTGGGATTTTTATGGTAGCATTAGGGTTTAGAAAACATGAACAAAAGAGATGAATTTCTAAAAACACAAAAAATTTTACGATTATGTACTATTGACAAAAAAAAATTTCCACATATTACGCCTGTATGGTATAGATATAGTGGGAAAAAAATCTACATTGGAACCAATTCTAAAAGTCAAAAAATTAAAAATATTGAAAAAAATAACAAAGTGTCATTTTGTGTAGATGTAGGAGTTAATGCTCCAGACATTTATGGAATAATGTCTAAAGGTATTGCCAACGTAATTGTAGAAATGCCAAAAACAAAGACTATTGCAAAAAAAATTCTCTTAAAATATTTCAAAACATTAGAAAATAAATCAGCAAAACAATTACTAGATGATACAGACTGCATCATAGAAATTATTCCAGAAAAATTTTCAATCTGGAGTTACTGAGAAACAAATTCTTCAATCTTATTCATTGCAGAATCTAAAATTTCAAGGCTTGGAAGATAAACAAGTCTAAAGTGTCCAGTGCCATATTGTTCCCCAAATCCAGATCCATGAACAGTTAGAACACCTTTTGATTCTAATAATTTTGTAACAAATTCTTTATCATTACCAAACCTATTATCCTCGATTTTAGGAAATGCATAAAATGCACCCTTAGGATTTGGACAAGAAAGTCCTGGCATTTCATTTAGTCGTTTAACAACTAGATCTCGATGTTTTTTCATTTCGGAAACAAAATTATTGATATAATTTTGTGATCCGCGTAAAGATTCTAAAGCTGCATGTTGAACTGGAAGACTTGTTGCAATTCTCACCCTAGCAAGTTTTGGAAGATGTTCACGTATTGATTCAAGTTGAGGTGACTGATTAAATGCAATATATCCAATTCTCCATCCTGACATTAGATGAACTTTAGAAAAACCATTTAGAATAATGATAGGAGAATCACCAGCAACCTTTCCAATTCCTACAAATTTATCATCAAAAATTATTTGATCGTAAATTTCGTCACAAATAATGTAAAGATTATGTTCATTAGCGATATCGACTAATTGTTTTAACGCATTTTCATTAAATACAACTCCAGTAGGATTATTTGGACTGATTAAACAAATTGCAACAGTTTTAGATGTAATTTTAGACTTAATATCTTCAATATCCGGTGTTGAATTATTTAGATCCACAGAAAATTCTACAGGAATTCCACCATGCAATCTAACATATGAAGCATATGGAGGATAATATGGTCCAGGTAAAAGTACTTCATCACCTTCTTCAACAATTGAAGAAATCACCATATCAAGTCCTTCAGAAACACCATTTGTAATTAGAATGTCGTCAGCTGTGATAGAAAGTCCTTTTAGATTTTCTTTTTTTGCAATCTCTTCACGTAATTCTAAAAGACCCTCTGATGAAGAATAATAATTTTCGCCTTTATTGATAGAATCAATTAAAGCTTGTTTCACATTATCAGGGGGTTGAAATCCAAATTGTACAGGATCACCAATATTTAGATAATCAACAGTCATGCCAGATTGTTCAACTTTTCTTGCAGCCAATACAATATCTCGAATTGCATATTCAACACCCATAACTTTCTTTGAAACTTTCATTGTATCTAGACAGATATTTACACCTGTTAAAATCTTAATTGTTTGGACTCGTGGCTCAGCCTGGATAGAGCAAGCGGCTTCGAACCGCTAGGTCGAGGGTTCAAATCCCTTCGAGCCCTTTAGATTATTTTATC
>CP054849.1:1202283-1208592 GCA_044358425.1 Marine Group I thaumarchaeote
CCATATAGGTGGAGTGATGGCAATTGTTGGAATTTACCACAAGATTATGAAATGCAAATAGAATTGACATGTCCTGACGGATTCCCATTTGTCTGGAGTGATGGTAATTGCTACAATGTTCCAGAATGTACTACAGAATTTCCATACAGATGGAATGATGGACAATGTTACAATGTGATGGAATGCACATCGGATTACCCATATTTGTGGAGAGATGGACAATGTTAAAATGTTCCAGAATGCATTGGGGAATATCCTATCAGATGGTCCGATGGACAATGTTATTCAGTTCATGAATGTTCATCGGATTACCCATACAGATGGAATGATGGACAATGTTACAATGTGATGGAATGCATCTATCCTTACAGTTATCGTTGGGATGATGGACAGTGTTACAATCAACCTCCACAACTAGCTTGTGTAGATAATCACAGTTATGACACAGGTTATGGATATTGTTGTCCTAATGACATGTATACCACTGGAAATGGCATATGTGAGTTCATTCAAGCATGTCCTGATGGATATTGGGAAACAATAAGAGGAGATTGTTGTCCAGATGGAACATTTGATCCCGGAGATGGAAGCTGTAGAATTCCTTAGATTCTAAAATTATTTGATCAAATCTAAAATACCTCAATTCCGTAACGTATTGTATGAAATACACGCATAATCTAGCGTGTTTAGACTGTATTGTTTTATTAAGCAAATACTTTTCCAGAAATTAATTGAAGATATCAGCATTCAAAATTGGATTTGTATTAGTTGTAATTGGAATGATTTGGGTTTCAGCTATTTTTAATGAAACTGAAAAAAATCATAATTCAGTAATACTAAAAAAATCTAGTTCGATGGAATCAAAATTAGAATTTACAGGGAAAGATATAGGATATTACAAAGTTTACATGCCTGAATTTACTAAAGAAAATGTATTTGTTCAGATTTTAGATAAAAATTTGAATGTAATACAAGAACAAAAAATCAGTACAAAATTTTCAGTAGGTTATTTTGACTTTGATAAAGATGGCATATATACAATGAAAGTATCAAATATTTCAGAAAATTCGATAATTTTACAAACAGAATTTGGAAATACTCATTCAGAAAAAATGGTTGCCCCAGGAATAATGATAGTTTTAGGTTCTGTAATTATTATGTTAAGCTCCTATCTAAAAATAAAAAATTACAATATAGAACATCCAGATGAAAATATTTCATAGATCTGAATGCATTGGATAGTATGACCAAAAGTTAAAACAATATTGAAAATTAACCAAGTTGTAAAAAATAAAAATGCAATTATCGAGAAAGGTAAAAAGAATTTCAATTTTGTATGTTCTCTATTTTTAATAATTAAAACAGCACCAAAAGATGCAAGAACTAAACCAAGTTCAAGAGGTTGATGAGACCAAGAAATAAGTCCATCAATTCCAAAAAGATCATGAGATAATGAATCACCAAATCCAGAAATTATTTGGATTATTGAACCAATTATTACAAAATTAATTCCAGTCTTTAGAGAACCATGAACAGATTTTCTCAATAGTAGAACTAATCCCATAGTAGCTGCAATAGCAGTCATAAAAACTCCAGAATACACCACAATATGAGAAGGACTCCAAAAGAATTCGGGTTCCTTAAGCATATGTGAAATGGCATCCCAAAATCCAGCTGAAACAATTATCACAGGACCAATCACTGCAAGAATTGAAACAAGAGAAACAAGAGTAGTAGATTTTAGAGTTAATGAATTTGAAAATTTTTGGATTAATTTCATTTTATTCTTCTGATAAAAATAGACTATTTGAAATATTGGAATGATAATTTTTAATAGAATTATACATTATGCGTAATTTCAAGAATTAACTATATTAGATGAATAAGTCTGAATCAATCATGAGTCCAGGAATAGGATTAATGAAAAGAAGATTAGAAAAAGAAAAGGATGCCATAGCATTGGCAATTTCAGGAATTGCAAAAAAGTATGAAAAGAATCCTGAAGAACTCAAAACATTAGAAACAAAATACCACAGTGATGCAGGAGATTGGTATGTAGCAATAGGATGGGATGAAAAAAAGGCAATAGTAAAAATGGATTCAGTTCTAGGGACTATTACTGAAATTAAAGAAATTTAATTAATTAAAAATAAGATTATAATTGGATTATTTCTAGGGACTTTAATGGATATTACCATAGAGCCATGGAAAAAATTAATTATTCATGAAATAATTGAGTATCAATTTGATGATTGGGTTAAACAAATTGCATTTAGTACAAGATCATCAGGTGGAGGTATTCCAACTATGCAATGGACAAATGGAATAGTTTTTGCATCATCTAGCCTACCAACTACTAATGCAACTGTTGAAGAACAATTGAAAGGAGTATTACATTGGTCATCAGTGTCATTTGCAATTAAGGAAAAATTTGAGAAGCAAATAGTGAAAGAAAATGCAACAATCAATTTAGTGGATGTCAGTGTAAATGAAATTTTTAATAAATTATCTGTAGAACTAAAGGCACAATCAAAATATACAAATTCAGAATCTGGCAAAAATCAATGAATATTGAAGAAGAAATTAAAAAATGTGAAATTTTTTTAAAGCAAATTAAACAATATGATCCAGATCCATTTTATGTAAATTATTTTTTTAGTAAATACATTAATTCAATTGAGAACATAATTAATGGGATTTTTGAGGAGGCAAATACAGATTTTGGACTATTTATTTCAGATAAAATTACTCAAAAAAAATTTAATGATAAAGCAAAAATAAAACAAGATTTTAATGCATTAAAATTTTCTGAATGGTTTTCAAACAAATATGAAATAGAGCATAAAAAACCATATCCTAATTTTATGAATAAAATTCGTCAATTCAAAAATATGAATGAAAAATTACCAGAAACTAAGATAATGATTAGAGCTATTGAAAGATACAAAGATGATTGGTATCAAGAAATTAAAGTGGATTTAAAAAATAAAAAAATAATTTCAAAAGAACAGTTAGAAATTGAAATGAAAAGACAAACTCCAATATTTTTAGAAATTATTAATAAAAAAAGACATGATAACGAAGAACCAAAAGTAACAAAAAAGAAAATTACGTCTTCTGCATTTTTGACTTTAGAAAATGAACAGAAAATTGAAATTATGTATTTATGTCAAATATACACGCCTGTAATTAGACGATTACTTGATGAATCAAGAGATAAAATTAAAGAAATTAAAATTTCAATAATTAAATAAATCTATTTTTGTCGATTTTGCAATCGTCTTTCCATTCTAGATTTGCCTTCTTCAAATTTTGTACGATCCTCATCAGTTTTTAGAGCTAATGTTGGAACAGGAATTGGTTTACCATTTTTACCAAGTGCAACAAATGTTACAAAAGCAGTTGCAGTAATAGTTCTAATTCCAGTTACAATATCTTCAGCTTCTGCTTTAACTTCAATTTCCATTGAAGAATTATGAACATAATTAATTCGGGCATTTAAAAAAAGTACATTTCCAACAAAAACTGGTTTCAAAAAATTCACACTATCTAAAGACACAGTTACTGCATTAGATTGAGAATGGCGCTGTGCAACTATTCCTGCAACCATATCAATATTTTTTAAAATTTCACCACCAAACACATTTCCAGCTGGATTTGCATCAGAAGGGAACATTCTAACAATTACTTCTGCATGAGATTCAGATGGAGTTTTTTCAGATTTTATAGAATTTTCTGAGGACATTTCTTATACCAACATACCTGCACATTCATCCAATTTAATTTGATCAGTCAATTATAGATTATTTGAAATATTTTTTCAGGTTAATTTTATCAATTTTAGGTATTTTGGCCATCTCAAATCCTTCTGGACGTTTAGAAGTAGAACGGGTTGCATCAATACCCATTTTGGCAGTTTGTAATTTCTTTTGATCACTAGAAGGATCAAGACTAGAACCACGCACATTCTTAATAATTACTAAATCCTTATCAGCCTGAAATCTTGTTGCCATTGCATATTCAACAGATTCGGCACTGTTAGGATCAATATCCTCATCAACTACAGTTACTTGTTTTAATGAGCGATGAGATTCAAATGTTTTTTTAATAATTTTTTTAGCATCAGATTCTGTTTTCTTTTTAATTTGTACAACAGCGTGTAACCAATTTGAACCACCATTTGTCATAGATACCTGTTTTACCTGTGAAAAAGCCTTTTTCAATTCTCCATTTAGTTTAGATTCAATGGGCATTCCCATTAACAATCTGTGTTCACCATAACCTGATAAAACATCATGGAATATAGGATTATTTCTAAAATACAAATTCTCAATTTCAAAAATTGGTTGTGATCTTTTATGATCATAAGTTTGAAGCATTTCAACCATCCATTCGGGATGAACTTTATCACGCAAAATTTTTCCTTCCATTACAATTTCTGAACCAGAGGGTACATTCAATCCAGAAAATGGAAGTTTTGCTAAAGTTAATTTTCCACCCAATAAAGAATTTGCAATATCAATTTCATCCTTACCCCAATCAAATTGATAAGCACCAGCAATCGAAATTGCAGGATGGACACCAACAGTAATTGCAATTTTAAGATCCTCACCATGTTCTTTTGAATCAATGAAACATCGATGTAAGTGACGACCTTCAACCATTCTAATTGATAGATGTGTTTTGTCAATAGGCATCATCCTATGAAATGATGAGTTTTGTTTTCCTGTTTCAGGGTTTTTGGCATAAGCTACTGAAGAAGTAATGAAAGGTCCTGATTCCTTTTCAAAATGAGTCACAACAGGCATTAAATTGATATTTTTTGATTTATTTTCCATGAATTTTCCAGTAGGCACGATTTTTGGTGCTTTTGAGTTTTTTATTGCTGAAATTACTTTTTGATGTATGTTATTTTCCGTGCCACCAACTGCCAAAGCAAATCTTTTTCGAGTTCCAACTAAATTAGATACTAGTCGGAAATCACTTTCTTTGATATTTTCGAACAATACTGCATGTGATTGATCTACTTTTGCTGTAACACCAGCAATTTCATATTTAGTTGAAACTTTGGTTTTAATGGTTTTAAGTTCTTTAATTTTTTTAACTTTGGAAATGTAATCTCTTAAATCACTCATTTTCAATCATTTCCATTATCTCAGACATTAAGGCTTTTGCGGTTGATGGTTCTAATTCATTTTTGACAAATATTGAGACTAAAGCAATCCCTTTCATCCTTGTACTAATACGTTCAGAAACTAATCGTAAAAATAATGATTCATTTCTAGATGGAATTATAGTAGTGGTAGTAGGTGTAGGGCCAGTTGCTAAAGAAACTGTCATAGAACCAATCTTGTCATTATCTTCTGAAACTGAGACAAAATATCCATTTTCAAATTTTTGAATTCTTAAGGAAAAATTACGATTTTCTAATTTAATAATTTTATTTAGAAATCCATTTGAGGAAGTCAATAATTTACAAACGAATCTTATGCTTTTATTGCTATTGATTCATTCTCTGGGTTTTTTTTGCAGTTCTTCTCATGTTTATCAATAAACACATAAGGTTTTTCACAATATTGACATGGTGTTTTTTCTTTACCCTTTGTTGTTTTTGCTTTTGTTGTTTTTGCTTTTGTTTTTGTTTTTGCTTTTGTTTTTCCTTCAGCTTCAGCAACTAATTCTTGCTCCATTGCAGAAATAGAATTAGTTTCTGCTTCTGCGGAATCAGCTTCAACTCTAGCACGAAGTTTTGCTTTGTATTTCAAATTACGTGGTTTTGTTCTTAATCTATATCCACAACAAGGACACCACAGTCCTTCCCATTTAATGAAAATTTCACAAATTTGACATCTTCTCTGACCTGATGCATAACGTCCTGTTCCAACAGGTTTTTGAGCTTTATATCTAACACAGATACCTTTACATGTCATTTTGGTATTTTGTATAGAATTTGTAAGTATATAAGCATGGATCGCTAAAATTTATAAAAAATTAAAATTAATATTATAATTATTTCAAGTTATTTCATTATAAAATTACTTTTTTCAAAAAAACGATTTGAAATTACCATAAATATGTATTGTTAAAAATTTTTCAATATTCTCTATATTTATTACAAATTTGTATAATTTCTAAGAAAATTTTTTAGATAAAATTTATGGAATTAAACAAGTGTTTGTTGCATCATCAAATACAGTTCCAGCTCCACATTTAGAATTAGTTTGAGTGCCTTCTAAAATGCAAGTGTTTGTTGCATCATCAAATACAGTTCCAGCTCCACATTTAGAATTAGTTTGAGTGCCTTCTAAA
>CP054849.1:1208603-1219600 GCA_044358425.1 Marine Group I thaumarchaeote
CACATTTAGAATTAGTTTGAGTGCCTTCTAAAATGCAAGTGTTTGTTGCATCATCAAATACAGTTCCAGCTCCACATTTAGAATTAGTTTGAGTGCCTTCTAAAATGCAAGTGTTTGTTGCATCATCAAATACAGTTCCAGATCCACATTTAGAATTTGTATCAATGTTAGATTCTGAAGTTTCACTAATTACTTCTGTTAGTGGTTGAATAGGTTCATCATCTGAAGAAATTGATTTGTCAAATCCATTACTCATAACGACTGCACCACCAATTACAGCTAAAATTGCCAAAACTCCAACTACAATGGCAATATTTTTTCCATTACTATTATTAGATTTTTTCTCAATTGTCCTATCAGGAGTTTTATCAGGAGTTTTATCAGAATCATCTTCCTTAACTTCAGGATTTTTAATATCACTGCCACAATCAAGACAAAATTTTGAATTTACAGGAATAGATTTTCCACATTTCCAACAATAGATATGCTGCATTTCAATAATGTTATCTTCATCTTCATCAATACTTTCTTCCAAAGGAGTATTTTCAGAATCATCTTCATATGGATCCTCTCCACGAATTTTTGATAGTTTTTTTTGGGTTTTGACTTGTTCAATATAATCGTGAATTAAATGATCAAGATATGCTCTGTCAGAACCATATACGGTTCTTTTTTGTTTTAGCATTAATTTGATATGTTCTAATCTATATGGATCTCCCACTTTCATTTTGATTAAAATATTAACTTGATCAAGTAAGGACTGCATCATTCATTTGTAAAATATCTTGAATTTAAAATTGATCAATATTGAAGATTATGCTTTCAAAATTGTAGAAACAACATGTTTGACCATATCATCAAAATTGGAATTAACATTTGATTCTATTTCAGCCAATTTAGAATCGCCTTCTTGTGCAATTTTTGCAGACTCTGAATTTGCTTTTTCTTTTGCTGCATTAATCATTACTTCTGCCTCTTTGGTAGCCATCTCACGAGTTTTTTCTAACAGTGTATCAATTTCACTCAAAGTTTTGACATTTAGTTGTTTTTTCATATCTCCAACTTTACCTGTTAAAGAATCAAGATCATCTTCTAATCCGTTTAAAGATTTGATAATTCCTGTGACTTTTGATTCAGCAACATCTGCCATGTTATTCAGATTTGATAAATTCCATTTATTAAATCATTCATTTTTAGGGCATATTTTAGGCACAAAAAGTGAGATTATCCAGATGTGAGAAGCAAAATTGCCCTGGCTAGATCGCCTTTGGCCTCTTCTAAAGCACTTTTTGCCTTTTCTTCATCGACACCTGCTTGTTGACTAACTAATTGTATATCATCATCAGAGTAAATTGGAACTTCTAATTCAGCTTCCTCATAGCTATCAGCAGTTACAGTAAAGATGGAACTATCTTTTGCTTTCATTTCAGTCACTGAAGGTTTTGAAATGATAATCTCTTTTTTATCAGTTTTAATAATAACTTCTTGAACATTTGATAATTCATTCATGTCAAGACCCATCTTGTCCATCATTCTCCGCATTTCGCGGTTACCTCCTCGCATCATACCACTATCTTCTCCTTACGACTTTTTAAACTATCTCTAACTTTTATGGCTACGCCCAAATTCAAATCAGAAATCATTTTTGCAGATAAAATTGCTTTACCAACTGCAATTACTTGATTGTCAAATAATACAGGAGTGTCAGATGAAACTCTTACATTTTTTCCGCACCAAGTAACATGTTTACAAAAAACGGATCGTCCTTCCATTACAAAAGGAGCAGCGTCCTTGTTGACTTCAATACAATTTTCTTTGAATGTTTTACTTTGCAACAATGTCTGAGCAAAACCAATACTAATTGCTAAACTGCCATTTATTCTCAAAGTACAAAGTAATTTTCCTTTGTGTGAAACTGTTCTAATTCTACCAGTTTTTCTGGATAATTCTATATCTAGATCTTTTGGTAAAAATTTTGATGTTCCCCTTCCAAATAGAGCGTCAAGTGATTGTTGAAGTTTAACAAATTTTTCCATATTTGAAAATAAATTATTGGAAATATTAGTTGTTGTTAATCTATAATAAAAATAAATAACTATATAGTTGGTTATAAAATGATTAGATTATGGAAGAACAAGGGGAAACTAGGAAAATACAGTTTACAGGCAAGTCATCATACATAGTTTCATTACCAAAACAATGGATTAACGAATTAGGATTAAAACAAGGAGATGAAATACGAATGGTCAGAAAAGGATCATCTACTTTGGAACTATTCCCACCAAAATTTGAATCACGAACACACAAAAAAGAAGATGCCACTATAGAAATTTCCGAAGATGAAAAAGCGGAGTCCATAGTTAGAAAATTAATCTCATTATACTTTTTAGGATTTAGAACAATTAATTTAAAATCAAAAAATGGAAGATTGGATCCATCACAAAGAAACACAGCAAAAGAAGCTGTAAAAAGAATGTTAATGGGTTCAGAAATTATTTCAGACTCGAGTAGCGGAATGACAATTCAGGTTCTTGTAAATTTATTAGAATTATCAGTTGATGGAGCTTTCAAACGAATGATACATTTAGCAAAATCAATGTCAAATGATGCAATTCTAGCACTAAAAGAAAATAATTTAGATTTGGCGCAAGAGGTCATCAATACAGATGACGAAGTTGATAGATTTGGATTTTATATTATTCGTCAGTTGAAAATAGCAATACAAAATGAACATTTTCTAAAAGAAATGGGTTTTAGGAATGCTAGAGATTGTTTAGGTTACCGATTAGTTGTAAAAAATATTGAAAGAACGGGGGATCATGCAGCATTTATTGCAAAGGACTTTTTGGAATTTAAAAAGCCAATCAAAAAAGAAATTTTGAATAAATTGCAAGAAATGAATAACTTCTCTTTGACAGTATTAGATGAATCTTGTTTAGCACTATTCAAAGAGGATTATTACCAGGCAGAGAAAACTATCAAAAAAATTGAAGAAATTACTAAATATGAAAAGAAAGTTAGGGATTCATCAAAATCATTAAAAGATGATGAAGAAATTTACAGAGTTAGAAGATTGTCAGAAAATATCAGAAGAATTTCTGAATATGCAAGTGATATTGCAGAAATTGTCCTAAATATGAATATTGAAAAAACATTGAAGAAAATGGAATAAGCTATCAAAATGGATAAAGCAATTCTAATAACATATGACAAAGAGGATGCCATAAATGAAGCAAAGGGATTATGTGAAGCAGCAGGATATGAAGTAGTTCATATTATTCAAGAAAATTATCTTCAAAAACCAAAATACGGAATTAGTCTAGGAATTCTAGAAAAATTGCAAGAAATTGCAGATAAAATTAGACCAGATGTAATTGTATTTGATGAGATTCTAAAACCTAGTCAAAATTATAATCTAGCAACAGAATTACAAAGAGAGATTTTAGATAGAGAAGGACTAATTCTGGAAATTTTTGAAAGTAGGGCATCTAGTGCAGAATCAAAATTACAAGTAAAATTAGCACAATTAAGATATGAGATGGTCCGAGCTAAAGAAAAAGTTCGTTTAGCCAACATGGGAGAACAACCAGGGTTTATGGGAATAGGCAAATTTGAAGTTGATGTCTACTATAACGATATAAAACATAGAATGCAGACAGTAAAAAAGAAATTACTAAAAGCAGGAAAACAAAGAGAACTTCACAGACAAGGAAGAAAGAGAATGGGATTTACAACAATTTCATTGGCAGGTTACACATCTGCAGGAAAAACTACATTATTTAATAAAACTACAGGCGAAACAAGAACTCAAAGTAAGGAATTGTTTACAACATTATCAACCACGACAAGAAGGATTACAATTAATCAAGAACCAGCTTTAATTGCAGATACTGTTGGATTCATTAGTAAATTACCAGCATATATGATAGATGCATTCAAATCTACATTAGAAGAATTAACTTATTCAGATATCATTATTCTAGTTATTGATATTAGTGATTCGCAATTAGAATTAAAGAAAAAATTTGCTAGTTGTATGAGAACATTGGATGAATTAGGAGTTAAAAAAGAAAAAATAATTTTTGCTTTAAATAAATTAGATCTAATTAAACAAGATCAAATTAATTACAAAAGAGAATTACTAAATTTAGTTGAAAATGAAAAAGTAGTTTTAGTGTCCTCAAAAACAGGTGAAAACATAAGAGAATTGAAAGAATTAATTCAGAATACGATTATAAATCAAAATCCATATAAATATAAAAAAAATGAAATGAAAGGAGTTGTAGATACATTTGGTAATTGAAGTTGTTAGAATAGGACAGCGTGTTGTAAGAGACGACAGAGTGACTACACATGTTGCACTAGTTTCAAGATCCTTTGGAGCAAAAAAAATATTCATGACAGAAGTAAATCCTGAAATTAAAGATACAGTTGAAAAAATTAACAACACATGGGGAGGAGATTTTGTTATTGAATTTGTTGATAATTGGAAATCAGTGATAAAAAATAAAAAAAATGAAGGTTACAAAATAGTTCATTTATCGATGTATGGTGAAAAAATTAACCAAATTCAAAATCAACTACGTTTAGAAGACAAAATGTTGATTGTAGTTGGAGCTGAAAAAGTACCCAGAGAAATTTACGAATTAGCAGATTACAATGTGGGTGTCGGAAGTCAACCTCATTCAGAAATCAGTGCATTAGCCATTTTATTAGATAGAATTCAGGATGGGCAGCAATTTGAAAAAAACTTCCCAAATGCAAAAAGAAAGATCATACCCACAAAAAATGGCAAAAATGTCCAAGTAAATGAGACAAGGGATTAATACTAGAAACTAAGGATGAATTAAGTTGGTAGACAAATACGAAGATCCTTTTGTTAGAATTGCATCAATGATTGGAGGAGATGAATATCTCAAAGTAGCAAGATCTCTGTTAAAGGCTGAAGATGCAACTGATGAAGAAATAGCCAGTTCAACAGGTCTTAGAATTAACATGGTAAGAAAAGTGCTATACGATCTTTTTGGAAAATCTTTGATTACAGGTATTAGAGTAAAGGATGAAAGAAAAGGATGGTTTGTTTACAGATGGAGAACAAGACGAGAAGAAGTAGAACATTTTATTGAAAATCAAAAAAAGAAAATTGAAGAGAGATTACAACAAAGATTTGATTATGAAAATGCATCAGACTTTTATCATTGTGGAAATGAGGATTGTCCAAGAGTTACATTTGAAGATGCATTAGAGGGCATGTTCAAATGTCCATCATGTCAAAATGTATTAAATATAAAGAAGAATGAAAAATCTCGAAAAGCATATTCAAAAAAGATAGATGAAATCAAAAAAGATATGCAACAAACATTTTGATTAATTAAAAAATTATTAAATTAATACAATTCTAAAAGAATAATTTCATTAATCTTCATATTCGTCATCTTCATCATCTTCATCATCCTCATATTCATCATCATCTTCTTCATCCTCACATTGTTCTAATTCTAGATGACTTGGAATGCCATCATCTTGGAAAAAAATCTCAATGCAAATATCAGTATTCAAAGTTGAAGCTAACGTTTCAGCCAAATTCTTAGGAAAATTACCTAATCTACTAGGATCATCAGAGTATCGATATTGGGTAATTTGTTCATCATGATGAAAATCAATCTCAATATCACCGTTTCTGAATTTTCTAACTTTAATTACTTCTCCAAAAATTGAATTAGACAAAATTAATTTCCATGATTAGAAACATCACGAGTTAGATTTTCAGCTAATTCCTCATAATGTTTTCTTGATTTACCCAATTCATTCAATTGAGATTCTTCAATTCCAGAGAGTTCCTTGTCAACTTTTTCAGAAACATATTGTAATCTTGCTTCAGCCATCATGAATAATTTGTTGTTTTCTTTCCACAAATGTTCGGTGATATGATCAACATAAAGTTGCATATCAGAAATTAATTTTTCAGAATCTCCAGATGAAAGATATTCTTTTGCTGAATTTTCCATAGAATTTCCAATTTCTCGAGAGCGCTCATGATCGATTAACATCATAGCAATCGGTCCCATTTTACTTGGTAATCCAGCTTTTTCTAATGCAGGAAATAATGATTTTTCTTCCTTTGTATGATGACAAACATCAGTAAAATTTTTTGAAAAATCAATTACAGGAAGTAAAATTGATTCAGGAATTTGTTTACCATCATTTAATAATTCAATTGTAGATTGCATAGCTTTGATTACTTTTTCAATTAATTCATGATCACGTCGAAGTGATGTAGTTGACATATTTAAAAAAAATAAAATCCAATATCTATATCTTTTTAATTTAAAATAATTAAAATATAGAATTAGTTAACGAGGGTTCGCTAACTGGTTTAACGGTTAGATAGGCTTTTTGATTTAACAAATGCCCAGATCTTTTTGGTCATCTCACTAGGAGCGATTGGTTTCTTACCAAATACTTGTTCTACAGTTTCTTGACGACCTGCAAAATTAATGGCGTATCCTCCAAATGCTGGTTTCTTTGTTTTTGATTTTGTTGCAGCCTTTCTTTTAGGCGCAACTTTCTTTTTTGTTGCAGCCTTTCTTTTAGGTGCAACTTTCTTTTTTGTTGCAGCTTTCTTTTTTGTTGTAGTTTTCTTTTTTATTGCCAATTTCTTGTACTTTCATTTGAGATAAACTATAAGAACTTACACTTTGATGTAATTTATCACAAGATGATTTTTGAGCCTCTTAACAGATTTTAGTTTCAAATTAGGCGAATTAACTATTTTGGTAAATCCCTTTCCTTCAACTAAAGAGGTGGCATCATTTCCTCCAATAAGATAAGGAGATAAAGTGATAATTAATTCATCAAAAATATTATTTTTAATAAATTCCCAATTTACTGTACCTCCACCTTCAACTAAAATTGTTTTAATTTTTTTAGTAGAAAGTTTTTTCATTAATAATTTTAAATTAACAGAATTTTCTCCAGAAATAATTATTTCTACTGGTAATTTTTTTAATTTTGATAGATTCGCTTTACTAATTTTTTTAGAAACAGCAATTATAGTTGGAATTTTATCACTTGTTTTAATTATTTTAGAATTTTTTGATATTGTACCTTTAGAATCTAAAATTATCCTTGTAGGATTTTTTCCTTTTGTATGACGTACTGTTAATAATGGATCATCTTGTAACATAGTATTCTTTCCAATAAGGATTGCATCCACTTTTGATCTTAATTTATGCAATCTAATACTATCTTCTTGAGAAGATAACTTGGAATCATTTGATCGTGTAGAAATTTTTCCATCAATTGAAATTGCTGCACTTAAAATTATATGCATATCAGATTTTTCCATGTACAATTTTTCCTCCAATCATTACTGCCTTGATTGTTGATTGAGATGCTCTATGTACAATAGATGCATAAGGATTATGCATAGGTTCTAAATCTAATGCATGTTTATCAAGAAAAATACAATCAGCTATTTTTTTTGTTTGAATGACACCAATTTCTTTTTTTAGAATTTTTCCGGCATTGACTGTTGCCATTTTAAGAATTTCTTTGGGGTCTATTCTCTTTTTTTTAATTCCCATAGTTACCTTCCAGAGATAATCCATTTCACGAAACATGTCCGGCGAATTAATCATCACATTATCTGTGCCTAATCCTAATAGACATCCAGCACTTTGCATTTTTTCAATATCAGGAATTCCTTCAGATAGTGAAGAATTGGCTCTAGGACAAATAATTATGCCTCTAGTTTTCTTAGATGTGGCATCTAGATCTTTTTTAGAAGCATGAGTCATGTGAATCAAAAAATCAGGTTTTAATGATAATGCTCTCTGAGTTTCAGATTTTCCAGTAATCCGTTTTGATTTTTGAACACTTTCTATAGTTTCAGAAGAATGAATTGCTCGTAATTTTTTTGTTTTTGAATACGAGTTTAATACCGACGTACTATGCTCATTAGCACCACTAATACCAATTCCATCACAAATTTTTACTAAAGATGGAAGTTCAAGAGTTTTTTCCTTTGGAAAAGGGACATTTTTTTTAATTTCTGATGTGCTTTGGTGAAAATCTAGCCTTCCTAAAAGAATTGTACGAATTGGCAAATCATCAACCGCTTTTTTAAGTAATATTGCACCATCTAGTCCCCCTTCTCTGAAATCAACAAATGTGGTAATACCTTTTTGAATCATAGAGCGACATGTATTTTTCATAAATGTTGAGAGATATTCATTAGAAGTGTTTTTCAAAATTTTAGATTTAATTCCAAACATAGGATGTATTTTTTGATTTACAGTACTATTCAATGTAATGTCTTTACCAATTGAATCAGCGATATGCGTATGAGAATTTATGAATCCTGGGATTAGCAATAATCCTTCACAATCTATTGTATCTTTTTTTGATTTAGATTGTATGTTCTGATTAATTTTCTGAAATTTATCATCTTTAATTTGAATATCAACATTTGAAATGAAATCTAAATTTTCACCAATTAATGCACTGATATTTTTTAATAACATTATAATTCATAAACATCAGGTTTCTGTTTTCCTGAATCTCGTATTTCACGAATAGTATCAAGAGATTTTGTGGCTAATTTAGCTGCATCCCTACTAGTTTTAGCATTTCCAATACCACAGTTCAAAGAAATTTGGTCATCATTTTTAATTATATCAATAAAATTTTGAACAGAATTTTTTGCATCATTACTTGCAATTACCATATAATTATCACCACCTAGAAAAAATGAAAGAGAATTTTTTTCAATGAAATATCTACCAATTTTAGAATATAATTCAAAAACTTTTAATGAAATTTCATATGGAGAGTTATCGTTTCTTTTTGATTTTAGATCATCAACATCCAAATGCATTATTGAAACATCAAACTCTAAACTATTATCAATGAATCCGTAGATACTATGTTCTTCATTTAATATTACACTATTTTGTTTACCGTCATATGCTTTTAGATTAGCATCAAATGGAGATTCTCCATATCCAATTGAAATAGTTAAACTAACTTCAAATGACTCTTTAACTGATTTTTGAATTTCAATATGATCATCCAGAGTAAGACCATTTGATACAACAAAGAATTCGTCTGATTTATTTAAAAATACCAAGCAATTTTTTGCAGAAAATAATTCTTGTACTTTTTTGTAAAGAGAAGCTTGTAGCATCTGTAATTCATGTTCTCTGTCACTACCTAATGTTAAAGTCCAAGGCCCATATTCAGTAATTTTTAAGATACTTAATTGGATCATTGTTAAATTTTTTCCAATTCTTTTGAAATTGTAACAAGTGCTTCGATAGCTCTTTCTGCAACAGGTCTAATTCGGGCATAAGCGTGTCTTTCTTGCATTCCAGGCCCAGTTATTCCAAGAGAAACAGGTTTTTGGTATTTTAGCGATAAATCAGTTAAGGATCTAGCTGCAGCATGAGATATCACTTCATCATGTTTAGTTTGTCCTTTAATAATAGCACCCAAAGTTGCAACACCGTCAACTTGCTGATTTTGTAACAATTTATCTACAATTATAGGCATATCATAGGCTCCAGGAACCTTACAAATATGAGATATCGTCAATTTCATAGAATCTGCTTTTTCTTTTGCAACTTCTAACATGCGGGATGTTACCTCTTCATTAAATTCTGAAACTACAATGGCGATATTCAAAATTAATTCACCTTTGCATATTCCAAAAGTTCTTTTCCATCAATTAATGGAATTCCATTTTGTTTTCCAAATTTTTCTGCTTTATCTACAGATAATGCAGTATAGGTTTCTGCATCCATCATTTCGCAAATAGCTGTTACTGGAGTCAATCCTGCAGTCTTAGCCAAGTATACAGACATCTCTGTATGTCCTTGACGTGATGCCACTAACCCTTCTGATGCAATCAATAAAGGAACATGCCCTGGAGTTTTAAATGATGATGAGAATTTTTTCTGTTTATTTTCAACTTTGTAGATATTTGCCATTTCCAAAATTGTTAATGCTCTGTCTTTATCTGTAATTCCTGTGTAAGTTTGATAATGATTTACAGATAATGAGAATGTTGGATAATCACCATACGGAGCTAAACCCATTATCATTTCTTTATTTGACATAGATGAACTAGCAAGAGTATCATGCATGTATTGTAATTCAAGAGATTTTGCAAAATTATTTTCAAGAGCAATACATAGTAATCCACCTGCATTCTGTCTCATTCGTGCAACATGCTCAGGAGTGATAAATTCTGCTGCAACAACCATGTCAATTTCATTTTCACGTCCTGCTGAATCAAATAATAATACAAATTCCCCACGTTTAAGAGATTCAAGTCCAGTTTCAAGTGACATATACAAAAATTATTTCAATCTAGGTATATAGTTTACTAAAAAATGGGTAATTACCACTATAATTGTAGATAATTAGGCTTGCTTTAAAATATACTTTCCAAGAATGTCAGTTTCAATATTAACCTTATCTCCAACTTTCTTAGTATGAAAATTTGTAATTTCTATAGTATGTGGAATTAAAGAGACGGATGCTAGTGTTTTTTTAATATCAACAACAGTTAAACTAATTCCATCAATTGCAATAGAGCCTTTCTTAACAACATATTTTGCTAAACTTTTTGGAACTTCAAAGTATACTTGAACTTCTTTTGGTTTTTTAACAATTTTTTTAATTATTCCAACACCATCAACATGTCCTAAAACAAAGTGACCCTCTAATCTATCACCTGCTTTCAAACTTCTTTCAATATTTACGACTCCACCAACTTTTAGATTACCAAGATCAGTTTTCTTTGTAGTTTCTTCAATCATTTCAAAAATACATTTAGATTTTGACAGTTTTGTTGCAGTAAGACATACACCATTTAGTGCAACACTTTGTCCAATTTTTAATCCCTTTACTTGTTTGCCTAAGTCAATAGTCATTTCAATTGCACTACGATTTTTTGTAATTTTTGAAATTTTATTTACTTTTCCAACTCCTTC
>CP054849.1:1221078-1226406 GCA_044358425.1 Marine Group I thaumarchaeote
GCATTTTTGATTAATTTTCTAGCACTGTTTTTTTCATTATCAGGAACAGAATCTTCCAAATCAAAACATACAACATCAGCCTGAAGCTTTTTTGCTTTTTCTAGAAATCTAAGATTATTTCCGGGAACAAAAATGAGACTTCTGAAGAGCTGAGTCATTAAATGACTATGCGCCTTCAGGCTTCAATATGATTTTGCCGAAGAACTTACCAGTTAACATTTTTGTGTGAGCCTCTGCTGCTTGCTCAAATGTATAAACTGAGTCAACTGCAGCTTTAATTTTTCCTTGACCCATCCAGTATAGACCTTGATCTAATTCAGCTTTTGTTCCTTGTGTTGAACCTAAGACATTGATTCCTTTGAAGAATATGTGTCTAAGATCTATTTGTGCATCATAACCTGTTGTTGCACCACATGAAACTAGAGTTGAACCGTATTTGAGCAATTGTAGTTGCTTGTTAAAGTGGGTTTGACCAATATGATCAAATGCTAGATCAATTCCAGGTGCTTCACCTTTTGTTTTTGCAATTTCTTTAGTGATTTTGAAGACTTGTTTACTCCAGTCATCTTGTCTATGATCAACTGCATAATCAGCACCTAATTCTTTACATTTTTCTAATTTGTCTGGACTTGCAGTTGCAATAACATCACAGTTGTATAATTTAGCAATTTGAATTGCAAAACTTCCAACACCAGAACCACCACCCATTACAAGGACAGTTTGACCTGGAGTAATGTTGGCTCTGCCAACTAACATGTGCCATGAAGTTAGAATTGTCATGGAAGCTGCTGCTGCATCTTCATATGAAACTCCTTCTGGAATATGTGAAACATTAACTTCTGGTAGATGAACTTCTTCACTATATGCACCCCATAGTGGACCAGTTTGGAAACCCCAAACTTGTCTTCGAGTACAATCAAATTCTCTTCCGGAAGTACAAGCACTACAAACTCTACATGCTAAATTAGAATGAGAAACAACTCTGTCTCCGACTTTGAAACCTGTTACATCTTCACCTACGGCGATTACATCTCCGGCTACATCTGAACCTGAAATGTGTGGTAGAGGAATTGCAATTGGAACACCTCTCATTCCCCAAATATCATTATAATTTAGGGCAGATGCTTTATTGGTAAAAACTACCTCATCTGGTTTTGGCTTCGGGGAATCAATATCTTCAACCTTGAGAATTTTTGCATAATTATCATCAGGTGCATATTCACGGTATACTACTGCTTTCATGATTTCAATCTAATTTACCCCTAATTATATTTTATTAGGATCTATACTCTGTTTATTTTAAAATCGCGTTTAGGTTGTTGTGTCGAAATAAGAATTTGCTTCAATTGATCGTCAGTTATCTGTCCTGGCATTTTTCCCTGTGTTGCCATTCCAATTAGATATTGTTCAACCAGATCGGATAACTCGGGTTTGACCATTTTGATATTATTTAGTCTCATTCTTGCTTCTGGAGTTAAAATTTGTTTTAGGATTTGCTCTTTTTGTGCTGCTGCTTCATGATTAGGATTTTGATCTTGTGGTATATCATTTGGTTCAGGAAAACTCATTTTGATCTAACGATAAATTTTCAATTCAGGTTTTTCTAGAATTAATTCATTGAGTATTTCTGTAGCAAGTCTATCTAGTTTTTGCATTCCATTTTTAGAAACAACTCTACCTTTCTTTTCAACTATTTGTAAATAGCCAAGTTTCTCTAATCCATGAATTGCGTTACGAACAATTGCACCACTTGCATCTCTATGATGAGCAGCACCGTATCCATGTGGTTTGCCACCACCATAATCTTTCTTTAATTCATTAACTCCAATTGGACCATTAAAGTAAATTTTTCTCATAATTGATGCACATCTAGTATGCCACCATTCACTGTCTTGTGGTGGTTTGTCTGCATGGGCTCCAGTTTTGACAAATGGAGTCCAAGAAGGAGCAGGAATATCTTCATTTTTTAGAATGTTTGCTAATCTCTCAATTAAGACATCTGCTGGTACATCATAGACTTTTGCCATAAACTGCAAAAATCGATAATCGTCTTATAAATCATTTTAAGAGAAAATGTCTGATAGTTTAACAACTTAGGCAGAGATGAATTTCAAAAAGATCGCAAATTAGATAAAAATTCTCAAATTGAAAAGACAAGTCAGAAAAAAGAGAAAGTCAAGTAGAGACTCTTTTTAGAAAGTAATACCATAGTATAGCCAATGAAAAAAGATTGGCGTCAATACGGAGAAGGTGGAAAAAATAGATGGTCAAAAGAAAAAGACAGTGATACAGAAGAGGAATTAGACTGAATTATTATTTATTGAATTTCTAAAATTCCTTCTTTGATTAAGAATTGAATTCCTTGAATGAAAGCATCATCATCAATTGCACCAGCTGCCCACCACTCTGCATTGTTTTTGATCCAATTTGGAATTTCATTTCCAGAACTAGTTCCTTGAGCAGTAGATGGTATTTCTAAAATTCCTTCTTTGATTAAGAATTGAATTCCTTGAATGAAAGCATCATCATCAATTGCACCAGCTGCCCACCACTCTGCATTGTTTTTGATCCAATTTGGAATGGTGCTAGTTTTTTCTTTTGTTAAGATCGATTGAGAGTTAATTTCAAAATTAGATGTAGAAACAAGAAAGTTTTCAAAATTATTAGAATATTGACCAGTTAAAATTAATTTAAATTCGTATTCTCCATCAGTTGGAATAAAAATGGATTCTTGGTAAATTCCATCCGGAGCTAAAATACCAAGATATTTTTCTCCATTTCCTATATTTGACCAAATTTCTTGACCAGAAGAATCAGTAATACCATAAACAAATAAGAGATCTGTTACAGGAATATTATTTTTATCGTAGAAGGAAAATGTAAAAGGAATATTTTTACCAGAAACTAAATTAGAATTCCAATAAATTTCTCCAATTATATCATTTTCAAAAGAGAGTTTAATGTCATTAAAATTAATTTTTTCGCCAGATAAAATTTCTAATTTAATTGAATCATTGTTAGATGTAGAAAGTAATTCATTTTTTATTTCTAAAAGATCATTATGAGGAACCTCAATCTTTATGGAATTTTTTTCAGGATTTGAAATATTAAATTCATAAAACTCATTTGCAATTTCTACGTCATTAAGAGATATCAATAATTCATTATCTACTGGAATAGACGAAAAATCTTTGTTAAATGAGATTATTTGATTTAGACTTGAACTATCACCATGATTATTCCAGTCAAAGGGTATTTCATATGATATTTTATTTAATGATTCATCATATACAAAGTTAGAAATTTCGTTATTATGAGATTTTACAGAAATTGGAAATTCTTCTGCTGAAGCAGTTTTTATTTCAAAAATCTGTTTGTCTGGAAGATGCAAAAAGGTTTCAAAAAGCAAGTCTTGAGTAGTCAAAGTTTTTGGATTTGTTGCACCTACAATAGAAACTTGAACAGAATATTGTCCACTTTTATCAAAAATCGGTCCTTGAATTGTGGGTAGTGAATCGCCTCTTGCATAATATCCACCTGCTATAGCATGTTTTTCACCATTATACACAGTACATTTCCAAAGTTCTTTTTCCATACATCCAGTTGTAGGTTTGATTTTTAGTTCCAATTTTCCATCTTCATCATAAAAATACTCATTTGCAACTAAATTGTCATCTTGAAAAATTTTAACGCGATACGTTACACTTTGAATGTTAAGATCAGTTTCACTATCAAAAAATCTAATTGATAAATTTGTAGATTTTGAATCACCGAAACTAAAATCTTCTGGGAAAAGAGTTGTACTTACTGCAACTTTTAATCCATCAAGGTCAATTGGAGGCGACATTGCACCAGAATGATGTTGAGCATATGCTGGAGTAATTGAAAATACAAAAAGAACCACAAATACAGCTAAGACTAATTTTAGAATCATAATTGTAGTGATTTTTAACTTATTAAAAAATAATTGCAAATTCTCAGGAGATTACTTTACGGTATGTGTGACCACAAAAATTACATGAGATTCTGATCGATTTAACAGAGGCCCTGCCCAAACGAATTCGAGAATTTAATCCTGGAGCAATGAAGGATTTACATTTTTTGCAAAACACTATTCGAAGGTCATATGGCATTCGAATTTTATATTTACTACTAATTCGACGTGCAATGGAGGCCTGTCTTTGTGATAATTCAGGATCGGTTCTAGCATTACTGATTGCATTATCAATTAAAATTTGCATTCTTTCCATTGCAATTTTGTAAACTATAGGCTTCACAATAATTTCTAAAAATACAGGTAAAAATTAGTTCTGATTAAAATTAAAGACTGCAGTCAGCGGGATTCGAACCCGCGTCACAGGGTTGGAAACCCCGAATACTAACCAGGCTATACTATGACTGCGCTGAAAATAAAAACAAAATTCCTACATAAAAATGGTTTTTTCGTACTCATAAAGGATTCTAGATGTAACCACATGACATTCAAAGGATTCATTTCCAACAGAATATAGATTTGTGATCTTATTTTGGACTGAATCAGAAAAATGACCCTTTTGAAATCCACCTAGTACGATACATGAGTTATCAGGAATTTCAGATGCAATTTTTTTGTAGGAACTTAATTCTCCTTCAGTAGAAAAACCAATCACACTAGATGGATTGATTTCTTCAATTAATTCTGAAAAAGTTTGTTCTTTCATATCAAGTAACAATTCATTTTTTGACATAATTTTTTTTTCTTGAAATAATTTTTCAATTACACCCTGAAATCTATGATAAGATTTTGGGATATGAACATTTTTTCCAAAATGAATTACTTTGTTATCAATGGTATGAACAAACAGATTTAATTTATTTTGATAGTATAATGGAATTGTTGTAGCTTCAAGTATTGAAAAATGAACAAGATCAGGTCGTCCACGTTTAATTTCATTTTTTATTCCCTTCATTGCAGCAAAATGCCAAGAATTATCCAATAAAATATCAGAAGGATATTTGCCTAATTTTTTGGCATGAGAAACCACTGATGGATGTTCTTCCAACTCACAGGGTACAAGTTCTAGTGCTGATTCAGATAAAATTAACGAAATCATTTTAGTTTAGTATTTGAATTTGAGTTTTAAATTCATTCCATCCAATTTTTCCATTTTGATTAACGTCTACAAGACCAGTATTACAATTATACTCATTCAATCTTTCAATTACATGTTCACTGGTGCCCAAACTTGAACCACCGCCTAAAGTGATTGTTTGATCACCAATTTTTTGCTCTTCTTTAACACAACTGTTTTCTTGTTGATCAATATACCTAAACCATGTCATAAATTC
>CP054849.1:1227628-1245235 GCA_044358425.1 Marine Group I thaumarchaeote
CACTTGTCATGTGAAGAACTTGTTTATGTCTAGAGCCATCACGGTATACAGTCATACCTTTGAGTCCAAGTTCATGGGCTAACAAGTATGATGATTTGACATCTTCAGCTGTTACATCATATGGCATGTTGATTGTCTTTGCAATTGCGTTTCCAATCCAATCTTGCCATACACTTTGAGCCATAAGGTGATCAGCCCAGTGTATATCCATTGCAGTTACAAATACATCTTGCATCCATTGTGGAATTTCATCAATTCCACTCAATGAACCATAGTTGTCTGCAATCTTTTCAAGAATTTCATCTGTGTAAAGACCTTCATTTCTAAGAGCTTCTTCAAGAATCTTATTTGTGTAAAAGAATCTTCCAACAGTTACTCTTTTCTCAAATACAAGTGCAAATGCCGGTTCCATTCCATTTGAACAATCTGCAATCATAGAAAGTGTACCAGTTGGTGCTACTGTAGTAGTTAGTACATTTCTAATTCCATGTTTTTTGATTTTTTCAATCAATGGACCCCATTCAAATGAATGAGCACTTTTAGATTTTTCATAATATCCAGCTACTGGAATTTTACCTTCAGGATATTCAGTCTTGGAACATAATGGGAACTCACCACGAGATGTAGCAAGTGCAACACTTTCTTCCATAGAATAGTAAGTTAGTGCTTCAGAGAGTTTTGATTGTAGTTCATATCCTTCTTTGGAATTGTATGGAATTTTGAGTTTGTATAATAGATCTGCTACACCCATTACTCCCAATCCAATTCTTCGAGACTCTTTTGAGGCTACGTTGATTTCAGGAACTGGATAATGATTTACATCAATAATATTATCCAAAAATCTTGTTGTTTTTCTAATGATTTCTTCATATCCTTGCCAATCAAATTCGTAAGAACCGTCTGCTTGTTTTTGTGCATAGTTTACTAAGTTGATTGAGCCTAGATTACAAGACTCGTATGGGTAAAGACTTTGTTCACCACATGGATTTGTTGCTCTAAGTGGAGCCTGTCTTGCTTTAGCAAATACATTGTATTTGTTAATTTGATCAAAGAAGATCAATCCAGGTTCTGCACTTTTCCATGCAGATAATGCAATTAAATCAATTAATTGATGTGCGTTAATTTCTTTGACGGGTTTTCTATCACGTGGACTTCTCAAGACATAATTTCCATCTTCAGTATTTACAAGTGCATTCCAGAAATCTTCCCAAATACCAACACTGACATTAAAGTTTTCTAAAACACCAGGTTCTGTTTTGTTTGTAATGAATTTTTCAACGTCTGGATGCCATGCTTCAATAATTCCCATGTTTGCACCACGTCTTTTACCACCTTGTTTAACAACTTCAGTAACTGTATTGATGATGTTCATGAAAGATACTGGACCAGATGCAACACCAGAAGTTGATGCAACAATATCTCCTTCTTCACGAAGATCAGAATAATTGATTCCAACGCCGCCACCAGATTTGAAAATTAATGCAGCATCAGAAGTAGATTTCATAATCTCTTCCATGCCATCATTCATTCCAAGTACAAAGCATGCAGATAGTTGTCCTAATCTTCCACCAGCATTCATCATTGTTGGTGAATTTGGCAAAAAGTTTTGTGCGGTCATCATTTCAAAGTATTCAGTAATTCTATCAGAATAAACTTCAAGTTTTTTTGCTGCTAATAATGTCAAAAGATCTTTGAAACTTACTTTCATTTGACCTTTGTTAGCAAGTGTGACATAATGATTGATTAAAGATCTAAAATGCCACTTGTTGAAGAAATAATCTCCTACTTTGAATTTATAATCAAAAGCATCTAATTTTTCAAGATAAGATTTGGCTTCATCTACATCTTGTTTGTTATTACCAGATTTATCAAATATCTGAGAATCATATAGCATATCCCCAATTCCAACTAAAATTGCTACTCTCTCAAACATTTGTGTTGGAGTCTCGATAATTTCACTTTTTGAGTTTCTAAAGAGGTATCTTGAGGCTAAAACTCTCAAACAATTAAGATCAAATTTCTTTGAAACTGGATCCAATGATTTTAGGTTTAAAACTCTCATCTTCTCATCTCTGAGTTTTCGTCTTTCGTGTCTGTAAACTATGTAAGATTTTGCGATATCACTATTACCACTATCAATCAAAGTTGATTCAACAATATCCTGAATATCCTCTACAGTTGGTGATTTTTCACTTGTAAATCCCTGTTCAACAAGTTTGTTAAGCACTTCTCCTGCTAGTTTATCTGCAACACCACGGTCGGCTTTGGAGGTGGCGGCTAATGCCTGGTATATGGCATTTGAAATTTTATCTAAATCGAAAGCCGTAACTGTACCATTACGTTTACGGATCTCATTGATCGTATTTTCTATTTGTGAATTATCCATTATAATATCTCCTACCATAGTAGAAAAGTAGTATCTATAAACTTTCAACAGAATTTGTTTGAAATTTTAGTTGAACATTCTTTACAACGCTCCAATGTTAATCGTAGTGGTACAAAATCATAAAATGTTAAACGAGTATCGCTTAATAAAATAGATGACAACAGACAAGTTAATAATTATTAGAACTTAGTCCATACTTTCATTACGATGATCGCATTTAGAATCGGAGCTTAATACAATGTATTATAATTAGACAACATATGGGGATTTACATTTTGGACACTTGTCTTCAAATGGTTCATCCTTAAATCCACACTCACCACAAATAGAAGTTGCTCTTACAAGTTTAAAAGATGGCACTAGTTCTGCAGTTTTTTCAATTGATTTTTTGATGTCATCGACTTTCAAGTTTTTATCAATATCTAAAGTAACAAGCAAGCCACCATTGAGTAATTTTGAGATTTTATTGGACTCAGAAATTATTTCAGATTTTGGAGTATATTCATCAATTTCTGAAGCATTAATCACAGTACCTTGAGAATAAAAGTCACTTTCCATAGAATTAAGACTAGAGTTTTTACCGTATTTTTCACCATCTAAAGTAGCAAAACGTGATGAACCCTCTGTTTCAGTCATACAAATAGTCACATTGTCGCCTAATTCTTTACCCTTTTTGGCGCCAACATCAACTGCAGTTTCAATGACTTTGTGAAGCACAGCACGACCATCCTTATTGTCTTTAAACCCTAAAATGTTGAAAATAGACTCTCTAAGACCAACTAGATTTATGACCAAGGAGACAGAACTTCTTTGCATATATTGAGTATTTTTAGCAAGAATAGGATTGAGTCCTCTTCTGGTTAAATCTGAGATTTCTTTCTTTCTAAGTGCCATTGAAGCCAATGCAGGTTTCATTAGCAAAGCTAATCTTGCTCTAAAGTAAGTCTCATCTTTGTTTGATTCAAATGCCAATCTAGGAAGGTTAATGGAAACAGATTGCAAGTTAATTGCAAGTGAATTATTAGATTTTGAAGAACCATTAGTTACTCCGCTACTTGCAGTTTGACCTTTGGCAATCATTACTTTGCCACCAAGTAATAATATTTCAGAAATTGATTGTGATACATCAGTGATCTTTCCTTTTTCGTTATCAATTATCAAACCAATTTTTGGTATTGGTGTAATTGCAACATAATTTTTGTATGCATTAATAATTGAATGAATTATTTTTGTATCAGAGCCTAGTTGTAATCTAATTGATATGTTTGTACTAGTTTTATTATATTTAGAAGTAGTAGAAGCAGTTGCAAATGTATTAGTTAATTGTTCTTCTAGTTCTGAAAGTGATTTAGAATGTTTTGCAAACACTGCAACTAATCCATCTAAGACAACTTCCTTTGAAGCCTCTTTTGATAAAAGTGAAATTAAAACAGACAAAGAAGTTGTAATTTCATTTAGTTGTTTTGAAGCATTGATTCTTGATACATCAAGATATTTTCCTCCAAGATCAAGTCCATCATCAAGTAATTCTTTTGCATTTACAAATATTGTATCAGGAATCATAGACCAAACTCCAGGATTTGAAATATGTATATCTCCAGATAAGTGATTGTCAGCTACATCTTTTGGTAAAACGTTTGTTAACAAATGTTCAGCAAATATTTTTTGACCAGTATTAAACAAAAGACCTTCAGCACCATTATCAACATTATCTAAATTAGAAACCATTTCTTGAACATCATAAACAGGCATACCTAGGCGTGCAAGTTTGTTTCTGTATTCCTCATGACCGTGTTCTAAAAGAACTGAATTTACCATATCACGAATTACTGCGCCTGTAAGATAGGTGGTTTGATACTTGTAGATTCTGTTTTCAACTTCTTCGGTAATCTTTTGTGCTAATTCTAGTGGAAGACTCCCTTCACGTACTAGTGATTGAATAATTTTATGAGAATTAAATTCTTCAATAGATTCGCCAGATGTTCTGACATACATTTTTCCACTTTCAATAATTGATCTTTCTTCAATTTGTCTGGCTAAACTTAAAACAAGTTTTCCAAGATTAGTGATTGTATAACGTCTTTCAGATTTGTTAAGTGCAACTAGTGATTGTCTAAGTAATTTTCTCAAGTGATATGCAAATTTTCCACTTTCTTTTTTAGATTTGAAACCAGCTAATGATTTTAGCTCAGAATATGTTAATGGTCCTTTAGAATTTAAAATTCTAAGAATATCAATTCTATTAGGACTTGCCATGACAGAGAAGATCATTCTGACACGTTTTGATGTGGATTGTAAAATTCCACCACGTTTTGGATCAGAGTCGTCGTCGATATCAGAATCTAAATCTGCATCTAGATCATCATCATCAGAATCTAAATCCATATTCATTTCTAATTCTTCTTCGTTCATTGTCATGACTAAGATCAAGTATAGGAGTAAATAAGACTTATGACTAGAATGATTCTAATAAAAAAATACTACAATGTAAGAAAAAATATTAGAAAAAATTTATAAAAAAGATCATGTTGTGATCATTTTTCTTCTACATCAAGTGAAAATTCAGATGTAGAAAGCTTTTGTCCACAAGATGGACACTTACCATTAGTAGGATTCAAAACATCTTTTAATGATTTTAGCATTTTCATATCTTTGATCTTTTCTCCACATTTTCCACACGTTATTTCTACAGACATAAAATAATGATATTTTTAAAATAATTAAGAATCTATTCTGATTTTTTTTAATAATTCAAACAAATATTTTTACTGTTTTTCTATGATGATTCCTCTTTCATCAAAACCAGTGATTTTTGCTCTAGTTCCAACAGGTAAATCATCAGGAGTTGCAATTCCTCCCATAAATCCAGAAATTCTCAATTCTGCATCATCTAATTGAAGTACTACAAAAGCGTATGGAGTATGTTTTTCAAATCCTGCAGGTGGTACTGTAATTATAGTATAAGTAGCAATTGAGCCTGTACCCTCTAAAATAGTGTCTTCAAATCCTTTACTTCCACATTTTTGGCAGTAATATACTGTGGATAAATGAAGATGACCGCAACTTGAACATTTGTGAGTTAAAACTTTACCTTCTTTTGCATTTTCAATCATTTGTTCTTCGACAGACATCTTACACACTCTGGAAAACATGTACTGCACAACTTGCACCAGTTGCACCAAAATTATGAGTTAAACCAACTTTAGCATCTTTCACAGTTCTTGCACCAGCTTTACCAGTTAATTGATCATATACTTCAACTACTTGTCCAATTCCAGTTGCACCAATTGGATGTCCTTTTGATTTAAGACCACCTGATGGATTAATTGAGATATCTGAATTTAATTTTGTTCTACCTTCACGAATAGCTTGTATACCTTGTCCTTTATCAAAGAAACCTAAATCCTCAGTGTCAACAACTTCTGCAATTGTAAAACAATCATGTACTTCTGCAAAGTCTACATCTTTTGCAGTAATACCTGCCATCTTGTATGCAGCTTCTGATGCAATCTTTGTACTTGGAATAGTTGTCATCTGTTCTCGTCCTTGTAATGCAGCAGGTGAACCACCTCTACCAGATCCAGTTACTTCAATGTAATCACCACCGTGTGCTTTTGCAAATTTTTCAGAACATAAAATTACAGAACTTGCGCCATCAGAAAATGGACAGCAATCATAAAGTTTTAGAGGACTAGCAACTACTGCAGAGTTCATTACATCGTCAACAGTAATTTTTTTCTGCATGTGTGCTTTTGGATTTAAAACTCCATTATCATGATTCTTTACTGCAACTGCTGCAAAGTCTTCTTCAGTTGCATCAAACTCTGTCAAGTAAGCTCTTGCCATTGATGCAAACAATCCTGGAAACGATGCACCTGCTTGACCTTCATAAAAGAAATCAGAACAATATGCAAAGTAAGTTGTTGTCCATTCAGTTCCAGTGTGAGTTACTTTTTCAACACCAGTTGCAATTAGACAATCATAAAATCCTGCTGCAATATTTGCATAGGCTTCTCTAAATGATACAGAACCACTTCCACAAGCTGATTCAATAGTTAATGATGGTTTATCTGGAATTCCCAACCTACTCATCAAAACAGGACCAATGTGTACCTGCTTATCTGCAATTCCAAAAACGTTAGAAATGTAAGATGCACCAATCTCTTTTGGGTCAATTCCTGCACTTTCTATAGCTGCAACTGATGCCTGAGTAGTAATATCTGCAATACTATCGGCTAATTTTCCATATTTGGTGCTTCCAGCGCCAAGAACACAAACCTTTTCCACAAAACACACTGACCAAAGTCCCTATAAAAATCGTTTTAGTAAATTCAACATCATAAAATGCCAAGAAGAAAAAGTAAGCTAAAGACAGTTCAAATTAAGAAGATCACTGCCAGACATATAATAAAAATTACAAAGTCAACAACAGAGGTTTTCAAAAAAGAGATCGCTCAATACTTAGACAATAATGGATTTCTATCATGGTCATCAAAAGAAAAAAAATACTTTCTTCTTGGAACAAATTCTCCTAAAAAGGGATTAGTTCAATGTCCACAGTGTAAAGTTGGAGAGTTAATGGTTATTCGATCAAGAACTACAAAAAAACGCTTCATGGGTTGTTCAAATTTTTATGACGGATGTAAAGCATCATCACCGCTATTACAAAAAGCAAGAATGAGAGCAACAAAAAAACCATGTGAGGTTTGTAAGTGGCCAATGATTATTTTTCGTTATTCAAGAAATCAAAAATGGATTCATCAATGTTCAAATTTTAATTGTGAAAGTAGAGTTACTAAATCTTCAAAGTAGTGTAAGTATCTGCTCTTCTATTTTTTAGCAGTGGTAAAGATTTACGAATTTGTTTTACTTTCTTTAAGTCAATGTTAACATAACCAATTCCCTGTTTCTTTTTCATATCAAGTAAAATTTTACCATATGGATCAACAACTAAACTTCTACCGCAGTAAATATTTCCAACTTGATCAGGCGATACAACATAACATCCATTTTCAATTGCACGAGTTTTGTTAATTGTAATCCAATGTTCTTCTTTCATTGGACCTTTAACCCATGCAGAAGGTGCAATTAAAACTTCAGAGCCTGCAAGTGTAAGAATTCTTGACATTTCTGGAAATCTTAAATCATAACAAATCATCATTCCAGTTTTTCCAAGCGATGTAGATACAGGTTTAGATATTTTTGAGCCTGCTATCATTTTTTTAGATTCCTTAAATCCTAATGCATCATAAAGGTGAATTTTACGATATACAGAAATTACTTTACCTAAATTATTAATTATAAACGAAGTATCATAAACACGATTGTTTTTTTTAGATTTTTCATAAAATGAACCAACTACTTGAATATGATTTTCTTTTGCTGCTTTTGAAATACTAGATACAAAATTACCTTTAATTGTTTCAGATAAATTTACAAGTTCCTTAGCAGTTTGAGATGATTTTGTATAAAACATCATAAATTCAGGAAATGCACAAAGTTTTACATTTTTAGCTGCTGCATTTTTAATGTATGAAATTATTTTTTTTAGATTTTTTTCTTTGTTTGTTGATGCTTTGAATTGTACTACTGCAATTTTCATAAAATTGAATATGTTGATAAGAATAAAAAGATAAAGAAGTACATGTTTAGGATGAGCTAGAAAAAAAGAAAATTAAAGTTGGTTTCCAGCTAAAAACCAATTTTCTTTAGGATTATCCTCAAAAACAACAATAACATGACTTTCTTTTGTTTTTAGAATTTCTACAGCAGATTTTGTGATTGCTTTTGCATATTCATCCTTTTGTTCCTGGGTTCTTCCAGGATACATTGACACTGTTATCAACGGCATGAAAATTTTTAATTCATTGAAGAATTTATTCTTTCAATATTTATCTAAAATCAGATCCATAACCATATCTTGTTCCATATGTGAAGTCTGAACTATGTGTTTTTTTATACAAATACCCTGTAGCAAGTCCAATTACAAAACCACCAATGTGAGCAAGATAAGCCACTCCTCCACCAGCTACACCAAATCCTCCAATAAAGAATGGAAGTAAATTTTGGAAAATCAACCAAAATGGCAAAAACCAGCGTGCCTGGATATGCATCATTCTCCAAAAGAATCCAAGCATCAAAAATGTCTGAATTCTAGTTTTAGGGAAAATTATCAAGTATGCTCCTAAAATTCCAGAAATTGCACCAGATGCACCAACAGCTGGTGTTGCACTAGAAACATCACCGAAAATATGAACTAGTCCAGCAACAACTCCCCACATCAAATAGATTCCAAGAAATTTTATTTTTCCAAATTTTAATTCAATGTTATCACCAAAGATCCACAAGAATAGTAAATTACCACCAAGGTGAAGTAAACCACCATGCATGAATGTAGATGTCAACAATGTTAATTCAGGAAAAGCTGGACAGCTTTGAATTGTTCCACCCATATCTACTCCACTAAATGCACCTGTTATACAACCTGGAACTGCACCCCAATTGTAAAACATTACAAATGCATTTTGATTTGTAAAATCAAAAAATTGTCCAGTGTAAAGGACTTCTAAGAAAAATACAATTACATTTACAATTATTAATCCAATAGTTACTTTAGGTTTGAATCCTGGAGGATGTGGATTTTCATCTCGTATTGGTAGCAGCATAGATAATCTATTTGATTAAAAATTGTATAATAACATTATTCAAATAATAAAATCATCATACAACAATAATTTGTCTTTCAATGAGATTTTTGATTATAATTAAGAATTCATCATCAGAAATTTGTTCTTCATTCCACCAACCAGCAATAGTTTTAGTCCATTTTGGAATTTTCCAATCACTTTGTGAAGATTTTTCTAATGTTGAAATTTCAATTATTTGGGTATCAACTAGAAATTTTATTCCTTCAAGAAATTCTGAATCTACAATTTGACCAGTAGACCACCAATCTCCACTTTGTTTTATCCACATTGGGACTAAAGGCATATCAGGAGGCAATCCCTTATCAAACCCTGAAATTTTCAAAATTCCTTGGGATTGTGGTTCCACATCAAATGCTACGTGCCAATATCCCATTTGATCCATACTTTGGATAAAATCAATTGGTTTATCGTTGACAGTAACGGAGAATTTTTCATTTCCAGAAATTGGGGGAAATTCAAAATTAGCATATGTTGAAAAGGGATAGCTGGTTGTTCCGCTAATAGTTAGAACATTTCCTTTCTCATCAAATTTTGCACCATAATAGAATGTACCAGGTGAATCATATCTAAAATCAAATGTTCCGTCATTCTTTTGTGTAGAAATTGGAACTACAGTATTATCAACTGGTGCAAAACAAGAGTAGAAACGTACTGGTTCAGATACAGATGGATCAGGGTAAATGGCAAAGTCTAGAATCTGTCCAGGTTCAATTTTTTCAATTCGTTCAATGTTGTGAGCAACATCTAACATGTATGTTTCATGGCCATGTACAATTGCATACACTTTGGGATTGTATACTGTATAATTTCCAATATTCTGCATTTTTCCAGTAACATGTCCATCATCATGAGTGATCAAAGTTTTATCATAAATGATTTGAATTGGAAGACGATCTTTTTCAGTTTTAGTATAAGTTAGTTCTGCTGTTAACAATTCTGGAGTTAGACCATGAATCTCAGGAAATTTTGTTTTAAATGGTATATCAGTCATTGCAGGAATTGGCACATGAACAAATTGTTTTGTAATTTTTTTATCATCAGTGTCAATTACAGAAATTGTAATTGTTGGAATCAATGCAAAATCATTTTGATTTTTTACATTTCCAACTACAGTGAAAATACCTTGATTGTCATAGTAACCAGCATATTGACTTTCAGGAATAAAGACATCAGCAAAGGCCATGTCAGGAATGATAAGAAGAATAGTGAATAAACCCAACAATAGAAGAGTTTGCGGCTGAAATACTCTAGAAAGAGTTGATAATGTCTTCAAATCCAGATGTAGATTTTTCGAGTGAACCTGGTCTATGCTCTTCAACTAACTTGTCTACCAACTCGGTTACTTTAATATGATATCTTTTTTTCAAATCTACCATTTTAGTTTCAACTAATCCATCATCAACAATTTGTGAAAGATAAAGTGAAACGGTTGAAGGGGATTTTTTAACTTCGTTTACTAATTCTGAAAATTCTAATCCATCTTCTTTAATTAAAGCAAGTAACAAAGCGCGTGGAGTTTCTCTTCTGAGTGCTTTGATAACAATTGATTCTTCTTCAGTAATATTTGGAGAATAAAACCTGACTTGTCTAGGACCACGCATTACTTTAACGAGGCCACCATCTTCTAGTTTTTTTAGATAATGAGACAAAACTCCATTTTTTAATCCAGATGAACGCATAATTTCACGGAATTGAATTCCAGGATTATCATGTGTAATTCCCCCAATATGCAAAAAGATATGGGCTAAATGATACCCATGAAACAGGTGTGGAATAATTATTGGAATTGCTAAAATTGCGATTACTCCAGTAACAACAACAGAAAACAAAGTAGATTTTCTTTCAAGTATGTTTTCAGGCTTAAACAATGTGATCACATTATTGAATTATCTAAATTTAAACACAACTGGTTCAAACTTCGAATGGACTATGAGTGAATTGGAATTATTTGTTTTTGAGTCAAAAATTCAAGAATTTCAAAAAAAGTTTTATCATTAATTTCGCCATTGATCCACCAACCAGCAATAATTTGTATCCAAGAAGGTATTTTTTCTACTTCAGAAATTTCAGATGAATTATCATAAATTGTGATAATTTTATTTTCAATTAAATAATTAATGGTATCAATTAACTTACCATCATTAATTTTTCCTTCTGACCACAACCGGATGTCATTTGTAACCCAATCAGGAATTAAATTAGAATCAATATTTTTATTTTCATGAATTGCAATAGGAATACTAGTTGTTGCAAATTCATTACCATCTAAATTTTTAAAATTGAGGTTCACAATTCCTGAAATATTTTCAGGAATAAAAAAATCTGCAACATTGTGCTCAGTCTTGGAATCAGTACTAATTCCATTTTGCTTGAAAATTAATTGATTGTTTTGTGTTATAGAAAATTCATAATTTGTGGAAACGGGTTTGTTTTTCAAGAAAATATCAGTTATATCAAAAATAATTTTAGCATTTGAATTAGATTCAAGGTATTCTGGTTCCCAAGAAACAAGAATTCTAAACTGTCCATTGTCTGTAACTGAACTAATATGAGTATAATCACGGTCTGGCGTAATTTCAAAATTCATTCCATTTAGATTTGCACTGTTTTCAAAAATATTTACCAATTCCTTTTGATATATTATGAAATGAACAACACGGCCTTCAGTAAAAAAATCATCAACATTAACAATATCATCTGATAACTTTATGTCATTTACAGACATTGAAAATCCAGACAAAAGTAGTGCACCAAATTCTTTTGGAATTATAATTTCTTCATGAACAACTGAAGTTTGATTAATATTTTTTAATGACCATTCAAAAGGCATTGAATAACTAATTTTTTTTAATTTTGGGTCATATTGAAAATTTGAAATCTCATCATAATATGTCACTACTTTGATATTTTGATTTCCAAAATCTGGATCAATAAAATCATGAGTAGTTGTTTGTGCAATTGAAATTCCTGCATTAAAAACAAGAGGGGTTTCTAGTTTTTGAGAATAACCATCAGCCGTAATGATACTAATATCTAATTTGTATAGTCCGCCTTCACTAAGTTTTGGACCTTTTACATCAATTAATCTACTTTCTAAACCTAGTAATGAACCAAAAAAATCTTCACCACTGTCTTTTTCTTCAACAATAATTGAATCAGTATCTTCAGATACAAAATTGAAAACTAGAAAACCATTATCAGCTTTGAATTCTTTTTCAAAAAGAAATTGTTCTCCACGTTCGGATTTTACTAAAAATGTTACATCACGTAATGTGATTTTAGAATCAAAATCAATTAAAGCGATTGAAATTTGTTGATCATTATTTTCTATATCATCTTTTGTTGAAGATGAAACTTCTACACTTACAAGTTTACCATTTAATTCAACTGGTGGAAATATTTCACTTCCGACACCATGACCATATGCGTCATAAAAATTAATGATTAAACCAGAAGAAAATATTAAAAATAAAATTAATAATAAATTTTTCAATCTATGTCCACTTGTTTGGATCTTTCTTTAGAATTTCCTTTCCATCAATTGTAATTGAATTTTTTTCTTCAAATACAGTATGCCATTTACCATTATCTGGAAAAATTTTATTCATTTCCTCAAACTTTTTGTTGGTTGGAGGTTTGTTCATTAACGCTCCCCATCTCATATTTGGTACTTTTGGCATGATATCATTGATGTCTTTCATGTTTATCTATCTCAAATTTTATTTAAAAATCTACTATTCTACCCTCAAAATTCCTTCTTTGATCAAAAATTGAATTCCTTGAACAAATGAATCGTCATCAATTGTTCCGTCAGCCCACCATCCAGCATTATTTTTTACCCAGGATGGAACATCATTTCCAGAATTAGTTCCTTGTGTGGTATCTGGGATTTTTAAAATATTTTCTTTAACTAAAAATTGAATTCCTTGAATGAAAGAATTATCATCAATTGTTCCGTCAGCCCACCATCCAGCATTATTTTTAATCCAAGATGGGATTGATGAAGTTTCTAAAATTACTGATTCTTTAGGAATAGTAGATTTTGTTGTGCCTGGACCTAGTTCAATTATGGTAGAACCAATGCCAGAATATGTTGGATCATAATCTAATCCAGTTCCATAAACTAGAATATCAAATCTAATTGGACCATCAGTTGGAATGTAAATATTTTGGATGTCAATTCCTTCTGTTGAAACTATTCCTGGATTTACTGAGTCATCGCCATTATATCTTGCAATTTCATTATCAAATTCATCAATAATTACGTAAGTATATCTTACATCTTTGATGAGGTCTCTATTTTCATTGAAAAATGTAAACTCAAAAGGTACATCCTGATTTGCACCATAATTTCCGTCCCATGAAATATTTACTGTTGTAGGAGTTTGTTCATAATTTTGAGTATCTACAAGATAAAATTCAGTTGAACTTCTTTCAGCTTCATCTAGTGGAACTAATTTGAAATCCATTTGAGGGTTATCAAAATTATTTGGACCTAATTTATTATTGATATTTACTAATTCATTTTTAGAAATTAAGAAGTGTACAATGTTTGTATCATCAGAGGTATAAGGATCATTGAGTATTGCTCTTTGATCAATTTCTATACCATTAACATAGCCTTTGAATTGCTTACCTTCCCCATATGGTGCAAATGTTTTTGGAACTCTAATTTCTTCATGTACAACTTGCACTAAATCAACATAGTCTGGACTCCAATCAAATGGCATGTCAAATGAGATTGAATTGTCAGATGTATCAAATGCAAAGTTATCTACCTCATCATAGTAAGTTTTTATAACAACTGGTATTTCTTCAGCATTTGCTGTTTTGAAAAAGAAATCTTGTTCTTGTGCAATACTAACAAAAGTTTCATAAGTTAATCTCTCAGCTAATACACTTCGAGGACTAGTAGCTGCTTCAATGTCTACAGTAATCTTGTAAAGTCCACCTTGAATAAATATAGGACCAGTCATCGATGGTCTTCCACATATGTCTAAATTTTCATCATTACATTCTGCTCCTTGAACAAACAGAGCACCTGGAGCACTAGCGTGCTCAGAACCACCATAAATTGTACAAGTTTCAATTGGATCTTTGTCACATCCAAGTTGTGGTTTGATTTTTACATCTAGTCTTCCATCATTATCATAAAACAAATTTCTTGCTAAAAGCTCTCCACTTTGCCAAAGTTCAACTCTATATGTTACCTTATCAAGATTCGTGTCAGTTAATGTATCAAAGAAACGAATTTGCATATTTGTTGGATCAAGATATCCAACAGTGATATCAGATGGATCTAGTTGTGTTCTTACAGTTACTTCCATATCACCAAAAGTTATTGGTTCAGCTTGATCCCCACCAAGCCCGTGTGCAAATACATCTGGAATAATCGCAGGAATAGTAAAAATTCCAACTACAATAATCAACAATCCAATCTGCTTAAACAATACAAAAATTCGGCTAATTCCATATTTAAAGATGGTATCAAACTTCTATGCGTGGTAATCTTTTTGGATAAAATTTGAGTATAATTTTTATTTGTTAGATTAAAACTCCTGGTATGAAATTTTTATTAGTTTTATTATTAATTCCACTTTTCACAATTCCTGCATTTGCTGAATCTCAAACTTTACCAACAGATCAAGGAACATTAGATGTCAAAATATCTTATGATGATGTTAAAACTGGTCAATTAACTAAGTTACCAATAGAATTCATTAATCCAATGACACAAAAAACTCAAGTTCATATAGATTATAGAATTACAATTGCAGAATCTGGTGAAACATTATTTCAAACTCCAAATTTAATTCATACGTCTGAAGGAATCATAAATGGATTCAAATTTGAATTTCCAAAAGATGGATTATATAATATTCAGATAGATGCTGAAGGAATTTTATTCACTCCAATTCCAAAAGAATCTGTAACGTTTGATATCTTAGTAGGTGAAGCTGCTGCTCAACCATCAGTTCCATCTAATGAACAAGGCGGCGGTTGTCTAATTGCAACAGCAGCTTACGGCTCAGAACTTGCACCACAAGTTCAGATGTTAAGAGAAATTCGTGACAACCAATTGATGAACACAGAATCTGGCTCTGCATTTATGTCTGGATTTAACGAATTGTACTATTCTTTTAGTCCAACAATTGCAGACATGGAACGTGAAAGCCCAGTCTTCAAAGAGATTGTAAAAGCTGGCTTGACTCCAATGCTCTCAACTTTGACAATTATGGAAAGTGTAGAAACTGAAAGTGAAGTCTTGGGACTTGGACTCTCAGTAATTGCATTGAATCTTGGAATGTACATCGGACTTCCAGCATTTGGTATCGTTAAAGTCATTCAATTAAGAAAAAATTAGAAAAAGTTTTTGATAATCCTAGAGACATTTTTATGGATCACAAACCCCTTAGGGATTAATGAAGACTAAAGCAATAAGCTCAATCTTTGTACTATTTGCTATCGCAGCAGGTATGGCCTCAATGGCACCAGCTGCTTTTGCAGACCACGCCGAAGTTGCAATTGGTGCAGTAGAAGAATCTGGATTCTCACAGTCTTGTGTTGAAACAGGTTGTTACACACCAATGATTGCAACAGTTGACGTCGGTGGTGTTGTAACCATGACAAACACAGATCCAACAGGAGTTCACACGTTCACATCAGGAACTGTTGACGGATTTGCTCCATCACCTGATGGTATATTTGATTCAAGTGTAATGATGTCCGGTGATTCATTTGAATGGCAAGCTAATGTGTCTGGTCAAGTACCATACTATTGCATGCTACATACTTGGATGCAAGGAACTATTGTAGTACAAGGAAGTGCACCTGTTGTTGCACCAATACCTCAACCAATTTTACAAAGCGATGTAAAACTAAAAGTTGGTAACTCTTCATACAAAAGTGGCGATACAGTATTTTATTCAGGTAAAGTAACTAATGCAAAAGTAGGTTCTGCTATAACCATAACTCTAACTTCACCTAATGGGGATTTGGTTGCAGTAGAACAATTATCTGTTGGTACGGATGGTGAATTTAGATCATTCTTTTCAACAGAAGGTTCGTTGTGGGGTACTAATGGAATGTACACAATTCAGGCACAATATGTCTCCAGTCAAGACTCAGTTCAATTTAAATTCAAAAATATGTCTACCACTCCAATAAATCCTACACCCATAGTTTCTGAAAAAATTAATGTTTATGCTGATAATAATTCTTATAATTCAGGAGCATTGGTTTCAATAAGTGTCAGTACTGCAAGTAATGCAAATGTTGCAATTAGTGTAAGTGATTCTGACGGAAATAATATTGTAACAAGAACAGTTACCACCGATGGTTCTGGAAATGGTTCAGTCCAATTCAAATTACCAAATTCTGCTAAAAATGGAACGTATGTTGTAGATGCAACTGCAACAGTTTCAGGTAAGAAAATATCTGATTCTACCAAATTTACAGTATCTTCAAATTCTACAGGTAACATTACCATAGTATCATTATCTCCAACTGATCAACAAGGAAATCCCGTATCCTCATTTAATAAAGGTAAGTTAGGATTTGTCAATGTTGTTTTAGACTCTGATTCCAGTACTACCTCCCTTGTAACCATTAATCTATTTGATTCCCAGTTAACTAGTCTAGGTATAGGTTCGTTCAAAACTACCTTAAACTCTGGACAATCTGAAATGTCATTGTCATTTTTTATTCCAAATGATGCAGAGTTTGGAAGTGGAGATATTTATGCAAACGTATTTTCTGATTGGCCAAGTCAAGGAGGAGTTCCACTAACAGGTGAATCTTCAACTAAGGTACGATTACAATGAAATCCATATTATTTCTGATATTGCTTCTAGGTGTATCTATGACTCCATTATCTTTTGCAGAATCAATTACAATTCAGACTAACAATGAACAATTTTCAAGTGGAGACATTGTATCTATTGATGGCCAAGTTTCTGGAGGAAATACGGGGGATTTTGTAGCACTAGAAATTAAAAATCCTAGCGGTGAGACAATTCTAATTCGAACCGTAACTTTAGGTGATGGGGGTTCATTTGATTTGAAGTTTAAAATACCTGAATCCGGAGAGAGTGGAAGTTATGATATTGTAGCTAATGCCCAACTTGGAGGCCAAACCATTACTGAAACTAAAACAATTAGTAAAACAAATACTCAATCAACTTCTTCAAACACTTCATCTAAGGAAGGTGGGGGTTGCCTGATTGCAACAGCCACTTACGGCTCAGAGTTATCCCCACAAGTTCAACTACTTAGAGAGATTCGTGATAATCAATTACTGAACACAGAATCAGGTACTGCATTCATGAGCACATTCAATGACATTTACTATTCATTTAGTCCAATAATTGCTGATTATGAGCGTGAAAACCCATACTTCAAAGAAGCTGTAAAGATTGCAATTACTCCAATGATCAGTTCATTGTCTCTAATGGAAAACGCTGAATCTGAATCTGAAGTTTTGGGCATTGGAATCTCAGTAATTATGTTGAATTT
>CP054849.1:1254759-1262059 GCA_044358425.1 Marine Group I thaumarchaeote
GACAATCAATTAATGAACACAGAATCTGGTTCAGCTTTCATGTCTTGATTTAAAGAATTGTATTACACTTTCAGTCCAACAATTGCAGATATGGAACGTGAAAGCCCAATCTTCAAAGAAATTGTAAAAGCTGGATTAACTCCAATGCTCTCAACTTTGGCAATCATGGAAAGTGCAGAAACTGAAAGCGAAGTCTTGGGACTTGGATTATCAGTTATTGCATTGAATCTTGGAATGTACATCGGACTTCCAGCATTTGGAATCGTTAAAGTTATTCAATTAAGAAAAAATTAGAAAAAGTTTTTGATAATCCTAGAGACATTTTTATGGATCACAAACCCCTTAGGGATTAATGAAGACTAAAGCAATAAGCTCAATCTTTGTACTATTTGCTATCGCAGCAGGTATGGCCTCAATGGCACCAGCTGCTTTTGCAGACCACGCCGAAGTTGCAATTGGTGCAGTAGAAGAATCTGGATTCTCACAAGCTTGTGTTGAAACAGGTTGTTACACACCTATGGTTGCAACAGTTGACGTTGGTGGTGTTGTTACCATGACAAACACTGATCCAACAGGAGTTCACACATTTACATCAGGAACTGTTGACGGATTTACTCCATCCCCAGATGGTGCATTTGATACAGGTGTACTAATGTCTGGAGATGCATTTGAATGGAGTCCAACTGAAGCAGGTACATACCCATACTATTGTATGTTACATACCTGGATGATTGGAGAAATCATAGTACAAGAAGTAGCTGCTGAAGAAGTCGCAGAAGAAGTAGAGTTAATGGTAATGATTTCCGACTCACAAGTAATGGGTGGAACTCAAATTGAACTTGAATTCAATGTATTACATCTTAACTATGATTTGACTGCAACTCAAAACGGTGAAGTAGTTTTTGAAGAAAAAGGACTACACTCTATGGAACTCATTGCAACGCATCAAATTGATGCATTAGGTTCTGATGAAAATCCAATAGATGTTGAAGTTGTATCTTTAGGAATTGGTGCACCTGGTGATGAAGATTCATGGACTGGACCAGTAGGTCAAGTTACAACAGCAAAAGTTGTTCCAGAATTTGGTACAATTGCCATGATGGTATTAGCTGTAGCAATCATCAGCATCGTAGCAGTAACTGCAAAATCTAGAGTCGTTCCAAGATTTTAGGAATTCCTCTTTTTCTATTTTCTTTTTACTAAAGCAATTATCGCTAAGATAATTGCTGCTGCTGCAATTGACAATCCAAAAATTGCAAAGTCATATGCTGCACCACCATTAGATGAAGTAGTTGTTTCACCAGATTTTAATTTAGAAATATCTTGTTGAAGAGAAGAAATTGCATTTTTCAAAGCAGAGACATCAGCAGAACCTTCACTTGCTTTTGGAGGAAAATCAAGTACGGATGTACTTTCAACATCTTCAACAGGAATTTGTATGTCAATTACTACACCACGAATTTCGCCTTGTAAATCTACAAGATAACTTCCAGTTTTAGTTGGAATTATTGGTGAAAAATAATATCCAGGCTTTGGATCAGAATTAATTTCAATATTTTTACTTGCACCACCATACATTACAGTAGCACCTAAATTTTGAAATGCACTAGTGATACCTGTATAGGTACCTTCCCTTTCTCCAGGTTCTATAATTTTGAAAACAATAGAATTACGAATTCCTACAACAGGTGGTTCTATACTCCATCCTGCTTCAATTTTGTATGGTTCAACTTCAACTGTAGTGTGAGCATAAGATTGTGTGACCATGCCAAAAGAAATCAATAATGCAAATAGACCTAAAATTACTATCTTCACGACTATCATATAGCAAATAGCCATTATTATCTTTACGTGGATTGGTACAAATTTCGAATACTTTGAAAACTGTTTAAATTATCAATTAAGAGTAAATTAGTAAATGAAAAAAATCCTCATAGTCTTACTAGTATTATCAGTTTCATCAATTCCATTTGTATCAGCACATCCATTTACAGATGAAACCATTCCTAATTTATCATCAAATGCACCAACCGGAGTTTCAGAAGTAATTGTATTTTTTTCAGAACCTGTTGAAATAGAATTTAGTGTAATCAAAGTTTTAGATAGCAATGGAAATCAAATTGATAACAAGGACACAAATTATCATGAAGATGAAAAATCATTAATTGTTACAACTGAACCTTTAGAAGATGGAATATACACAGTTACTACTAAAGTATTATCAAAAGTTGATGGCCATCTAGTTCCTGGTGCATTTTTGTTTGCAGTTGGAGATGTTGTTATTGATCCAAAATTATTAGAAAATCAAAGTTCAATTGATCTAATATTTTATCCAGAAGCTGGTGCAAGATTTCCAGGAATTGTAGGCCAAACAATTGTTTTAGGTGTTGTTATTGCATCATTAATTATTTGGGGAACTCAAAATAAACAATCAATCAAAGAAGAATTAGAACAAGTTCAAATTAAACATCATCGAAAATTCATGACCATTACCGGCATAGGACTCATGCTAGTTTTTATTTCTAATATCTTAATGATTGCTGTCCAAACTGTTAGATTAGAATCATCACCAATAGAAGCAATTCAAACTTACTTTGGAACTATTTGGTTAGCTCGAATGATAATTACTATTGGTTTACTTGGATTATGGTTTGTATTAGATAGAAAAACAAATGTTACCAAGAAAATTCAAATTCCAATGCTTGGTGCCATGTTGGCATTAATTTCAACTTCAAGTCTAATTGGTCATGGTGCTGCAACTGGTGAAGCACTACCATTAATTCTAGATTATATCCACAATTTAGTTGCAGCAGTTTGGATAGGTGGAATATTTTATTTTGTTTTTACATTATTGCCTTCATTATCAAACTTAAAAGAAGAGGGCAGGGAAAAAATGAGTCTTGCATTAATTCCAAGATTTTCAATTGCATTTATCATATCAATTGGAATTGTAATAATTACAGGTCCATTGTTAATGTGGTTCCTAGAAAGTGATGTAGGATTAATCACTGAATCAGTTTATGGGCAATTGATAATACTAAAAATTGCAATTGCCAGTGTAATGGTGGCCTTAGGAGGATTTTTTCAATTTAGAGTACAAAAAACTGCAGAAAAAAATTACCATTCTGGAAAAATTAATGTCCATAGAAAATTAAAGAGATCACTCAAAGTTGATGCAGCATTAGGAGTCATTCTATTAGGAGTAGTAGCATTATTGACAAACGGCACTTTGCCTGAAGGGGAATTCAAAGATGCCAGTGCCCAAGAAATTATCTATGGATTTAAAACAATTGAATTTACTGATAATGCAAAATTTGAGATTCAAATTACACCATTTTCAAGTGGAGTAAACACAATTTTAGTACAAGTAACTGACTTTGATAATAATCCAATATACGATGCAAATGCCATTAAAGTAAAAATGGCAAATCCATCAAAAAATATTTCTCCAATTGAAATTCCAATGGAAATAACTAAAGAAAAAAATGACATTCCAACAGAATTTCAAGGTGAGTTAACGTTTGGATTTTCTGGAGAATGGCAAATGGAAATTGAATCTCAAAGAACCGAAAATGCAAATGAATCTAAAATTGTGAATGTACTAGTTAAGCCAAGATTAGAAAATATTCAAGCTCAAGTGGTTGAATATGAATTTCCAGAAGATGCAAAGCCTCTTTATCCATTATATGATGGGGATAATTCTATTTGGGTAAGTGATCCATCTGCACCGAGATTGTGGGAATTTTCACTTGATACGCAAGAATTTTCTTCTTATTCATTTGATGGTTCAGCTACAACATTTCTAACTATGGATAATTCTGGAAATATTTGGTTTACTGATACTCCAGGAAATCAAATTGGGTATATTGATTTATCAACAAAAGAAATTACAACAAAAACAATTCCAAATCTTGCTCCAGTAACGGTATCAAATACACCAATATTCATTCAAGCAGATTTTGATGGAAATATTTGGATTACAATTGTGAACAAAAATAAAATTATGAAGTATATACCAGATGAGGATGTTTTCCAAAATGTATCATTGCCTGAAAAAGATTCATTGCCATTTGCATTATCAATAGACAGTGATGGAAATATTTGGTATACAGCAACAGGTACAGGTAAATTTGGAAAAATTGATCCACAAGAAGGAAAGCTAACTCAATATTCAAAAGAAATTCCTCTTGAAGGCCCAGAATACTTCCTCTTTGACAAAAATGGAGATGTATGGATTGCTGAGCATACAGGCACGGCAATAACCAAATTCAATCCGGTTTTAGAGACTTTTGAGAGTATATCAGTATTAGATAAAGAGGCACTTCCATTTGGAATGACGTTTGATAGATATGGAAATATTTGGTTTGCACAACACGTAGTTGATAGTATCGGAATTTATGATCCAGATAATAATGATTTGAAAGAAATTCCAATTCCAACTGAAGGATCTTTTATTCAATTTGTGACATCAGACAAAAATGGAAAAATATGGTTTGTTGAACAAGAAGGAAATAAAATTGGTACAATAAACACAATAGAACTCCCAGTAGATCTTTCACAAGTTAAGACAATTGATAATATTGAAAATAATATTGAAATGAAATATACGGAAATAGCATCCCCACTAATTGCTTTAGGAATTATTGCAACTTCCTTATTTTTTATAAAGAGTATTTACGATAAACGTAGATTGAATTCTTTAATTAACTCTTAGATAATAATCCAGCAGACTTTATTCCCATAGTTATTGCAAGTATTGCAACTGAAAGTAAAACAATTGTTCCAGCTGGAGTAATATCAAATACATATGAAATTAAAATTCCAGCAACAACAGAAAATACTGATAAGCTCATAGAAATAAGCATAGTTTGTTTAAAGCTTCTGCCATACATTATTGCTGTAACGTTTGGAATTACAAATAATGCTGAAATTAACAATACACCAACAAGTTGAATAGATGTAACGACAGTTAGTCCTGCCAAAATTATAAGTAAATAATTTATTTTTTCTACTGGAATTCCACTAACTTTAGCTTGTTTTTCATTAAATGTAGAATAAAGAATTTGTCTAAACAATAACAAAATTATCATTAAAATCACTCCAGCTAATGCTACAATTGCAACTGTATCATCTACACTAACAAGAAGTATACTGCCAAATAGAAAACTAAAGATATCAAGTGTAAATCCACCTGAAAAACTAATAATTACAAGCCCAGCTGCTATGCCTGATGATAAAAGAACCGCAATTGAGGCATCACCAGAGATGTTGTATCTATCCTTAATTTTTGTAATAATTAATGCACTAACTATCGATACCCCATAAGCAGTCCATAATGGATAAATTCCAGCAAATAGACCCAGAGCAATTCCACCAAATGAGGAATGTGCAAGTGCATCACCAAATAACGAATAACGCCTTAAAACTAAAAACAATCCTATTACAGAACATAAAATTGCTATTACAGCTCCAGCAATTAATGCTCTATGCATAAATCCATACGTTAGAATTTCAAAAGACATGATTAATGATGATGCATGTGTTCCTGCATTGATGCTTCAGAATACTGTTTCACAAGTTCATCATCAGAAAAGAATTTTTCAGATTCACCATGAAAAAATAATGTTCGATTTAAGCATGCAACATGGTTTGCCAATTTGTTTACAGCATCTAAATCATGAGATGACCAAATGATTGTAATTCCTTGTTTAGAATTTAATTCCTTTAGAATACTAAAAAATAAATTTATGTTTTGTTGATCAACTCCCGTATTGGGTTCATCTAAAATCAAAATTTTTGGATCATGAACTAATGCTTTTGCAATAAATACACGTTGTAGTTGTCCACCAGATAATGCACCTATTCTTCTATCACGAAGTTCATGTAACATTAGTTGTTGTAAAATTTCATCTACTTTTTTATCATCAGATTTTTTTCTCAAACCCATTCTTACAACATCACTAACTGTTGCAGGAAAGTTATTTTCAAATTCAGGTTTTTGTGGAACATAGCCAATTTCTTTTTGATAAGTTTTTGATTTTTTGATATCCTGATCAAAAAATTTGATTGTTCCAGTATATGTCGTATTTAGACCCAACATTGAATCAAAAAGAGTGGATTTACCTGCACCGTTAGGTCCAATAATTCCTAAAAAATCACCTTGTTTAATTACAAAACTAACATCATCTAATGCCACTACTTCTGGATATTTGACTGTGAGATTTGAAATTTCAACTGCATTTAGCATAACCCTTCTCCATTTGTTAAATCGCCAACTTTCTTAATCTTTGGATTTTTAGATATCTGTCTTGCTTCGAGAGCTCGTTTCATAGCTATCTTGGATAATTCTTCTGGATTTATTTCACATTTACCATCTGTGATTCTTACTGAAATATTGTGATTGTATGTATCTGAATTATCATTAATCAAAATTTGCACTTCATTGGGAACTTGATAATCCTCATTTTTCAAATCATCATTTTTCTTGGGTGCTAATTTCATTTTCAACTTAACATTTATTTTATTATTAATAAATCTATAAAAAGTTAATAATATTTGTGCTAAACTTATATGATATTTAATAAGATGTACTATATGACAATTGTTTCAATATCATTAAATGAAGAAATTTTATCAGAATTAGACAAATTACAATCTACAATGGGATTTTCAGGAAGATCAGAAGCAATTAGAGCTGGAATCAGAAGTTTTGTTTCTGAAGAAAAACAAAATTCAAATTTATCAGGAAATATTCACGCTATTCTTTTAGTTGTTCACAATGATGAATTTGATCAACTTGTATCAGGGATTACTCATAATTTTGAAGACCTAATCACAACACATCTTCACAGTAAAATTGACAAAGAAAAGTGTATGGAATTATTTGTCATTGATGGAGATGCAGAACAAGTTACAACAATGACACAAGATTTTCATAGAAATAAAAATATGGATACAGTAAAACTAGTAGCACTTTAAATTAAAAATTAATTTTTTCTTAATTGAATGACTTTAACGATTCCAAATGCTGGAAGTCCGATGTACATTCCCAAATTCAATGCGATTACTGACAAACCAAGTCCCAAGACTTCGCTTTCAGATTCTGCACTTTCCATGATGGATAATGTGCTAATCATTGTAGTCACTCCAGCCTTTTCAATTTCTTTGAAGATTGTACTTTCAAGTTCCATGTCTGCAATTGTTGGACTGAAGGAATAGTATAATTCGTTAAATGTTGTCATAAATGCAGATCCTGATTCGGTGTTCATCAACTGATTGTCACGAATTTCTCTAAGCATCT
>CP054849.1:1263079-1311940 GCA_044358425.1 Marine Group I thaumarchaeote
CACGAATTTCTCTAAGCATTTGGACTTGTGGTGCAAGTTCTGAGCCGTAAGCTGCTGTTGCAATTAGACAACCGCCGCCTTCTTCAGATGACTCTTGAGGTGCTGCAACTGGTTCATCTACAACTTGTTCAACTACTGCAGATTTCTTTTCTCCAAATGTTTTATCAACAACAACAAAAGCAAATTCTGTTTCTTGTCCAGTATTTCGAATATTTTCAAATTTAACTATTGTAGGTCCTGTCTGACCTTCAGAAAATGTGAACTTTTCAAAATCTCCACCTACTTCAGCATTATCACTTACACGATGAAGTTCTTTGTTGTTTTGAATAATTACAAATGTGTAATCAGAAAGTCTCATTGGTGAATCAGTGTAACTATCTCTAATTGTGAAAACAAAATTAGTTGGAACTTCAACCTCAATATCCTTAGGATCCCATGCTAAATTGACTTTGAATTCTTCACTTGCAGTATAAGCAATTAAAGGAAATTTAGTTTCTTCACTTGCAGATAATTTAAACTCAATTTTGTCGGGTAATGGTTGTTCTAATTCACGCATCTCATTTTTCAAATAACGAAGATGATCTTGCAATAAAACAAAATGAACAGTACGTTCATCATCATAAGTATAATCATCTACAGTAACTGAAGATTTGAATAATTTGATATCATTTACATGGCCAGTGTAACTAGGACTCAAAAATTCTTCAAAATCTTTTGGAAACTGTGTTTCAACATGAATAACATTCACATGAGACATTTTACTTTCATTCCAATCAAATGGCATTTCAAAAGTTACTTCTTTTTTATCAGAATCATATTGAAAATTTGAAATTGAATCAAAATATGATTTAGTACCAAATTCTACATCTTGATTATTTTGATCTTTTTGTGTAAAAGATTTGGACTCGACGATGGTTAAATCAGCAGTATACACACCAGAGTCCTCTATGATGTTTGTGGGCTCATCAATTGTTCTAATCTCAATTTCAAAGGTATACAACCCTCCTGAATTAAAAATTGGACCTGTGATTTCTACGGGATTGAATTCAGTACCATACCATGCTCCAAGTAATGAATCCTTTTCTCCCACAATTGTAATATCTCCATCATTTGTTGGTGTAACAGTAATTGGTAAAATTCCATTTTCAGCGAAAAAGTAATTTCTCAATATCATTTCATCTTTGTAAAAAATTCCAATAAGATATGTCACATTATTTACATTTTCATCAGTTTCATTATCTGTTGCAGTTATTGTAATTTGCTCCTGTTCATTTTCAAAATACATTGGCATTTCTATAGAAACAGAAAATTGTTTTTCTTGAATACTTATTGAAGAAATTGTGTCAATTCCTAAACCATGTCCGTAAACACTACTTGCTGGAAATAACAGACAAAAGATGATTGAAAAAATTAAAATTTTTTTTATTGACAACATCATACTCCGATTATAGGCCTATTTTACTGTCAGTAATTCTTTAGTCGTTTCTATAAGATCTTCCATAGTTGTTGCTTCTAAAAGTGGTTGAAGTTCATTAGGATCCTTTGCACCAAGTGCTGCTAGAGAGTAAATATAATCAATAGTTGGGGAATCGCTAGTTAGATAGTATTGTTCTAAAACATGATCTAGGGCATGAGATTCAACAATTTGTGGTAAGGCCTGATGAATAATTTTCTTTTTCCATAATTCAATTAATGACTTCCATCGCACTAAAGAAATATTTTCATCAATTTCAGGGATCAATTCAACTTCAGCTCGTATGTACATTTTTTCTTGAGTGCCAATTTCCTCATGAATTTTTGATATTTCTTGATGACCCTCAACTGAAAGTGGATCATAATTATCAGGTTGGGAAAGGACAGGTGGAATAATTTTTTTTATTCTAAACGAATTTCTCCCCATTGTTTCAATATGAAGTTGTAATCCATCAAGTTCAACATCCTCACATTTACTAATTTTGGCAATTGTTCCAACTAATTTTGGAGAATTCCATCCATTAACTGACTTTTGTTCATCAATCAAGCAAACACCAAATTGGCCATCACCAAGCATGCAATCATCTACAAGTTGTTTGTATCGAGGCTCAAAAATCCTAAGAGGTAGTTCCTGTCTAGGAAACAAAACTAAGTCTAATGGAAAAATTGGAATAATTTTTTTTTCACTCATTTAATCATCTTTTACGGTTTCAAAATATATGGAATACGGAAGCCAAAGAAATTAGAATCCATTTTCATTTAATGTTAAACCTAGCAATGTAGCACGGGTATATTTTCCATATTCAGCTTGTTGGAAATATTTAGCATTTTTTGTTTTATCAACTTCGGTAGAAATTTCATCAATTCTAGGCAATGGATGTAAAATAATTGAATCATCTTTCATTTGATTAACTAAATCTTGTCCAACTACATAACTGCCCTTTACTTTTAGATATTCTTCTTCATCTGGAAACCTTTCTTTTTGAATTCGTGTTACATACAAAACATCTAGTTCATCAATATGATCCTCAAGTTTAGTTGATTCAGTAAAGTCAATATTCTTTTTAATATCATAAGTTGAGTCAGATCTAATTCTCAAAGACTCAGGTGAAATTAAGCGAACATCAACATCATAGTTGCCTAAACCATACAATAGTGAATAAACTGTTCTTCCATATTTCAAATCTCCAACAATACCAATTTTTAATCCATCAATCTTTTTCTTTTCTTTTTTGATTGTATACAAATCTTGAATTGCTTGAGTAGGATGTTCTTCAGTACCGCTACCAGCATTAATTACAGGTTTATCTGAAATCTCTGAAGCAAATCTACTTGAACCATCCAAAGTATGTCTCAAAACAAGAAGATCTGAATAGATAGACATTATTTTTACAGTGTCTGCAAGACTTTCTCCTTTTTGAGTTGATGAAGATGAAATATTTGAAATTCCTAAGGAGTTGCCTCCAATTGAGGCCATTGCGGAATCAAAACTTAGACGAGTTCTAGTACTTGGTTCATAAAACAAATAGCCCAAAGTTTTTCCTTTACAAATTTCTCGTCTTTGAGATGAATCTAGTTGAATCATCTTATCTGTTGATGTAAAGATTTTTTCTAATTGATCCTTACTAAAATCCTTGATTGAAATAATGTCCTTGTTGTAGAATTCATTCATTCTTTCAATAATATATACAAGTGACTATACAAAGTATTCTGATGGAACAGTCTGAACTAATGGTTCGACGAATCAAAGAAGGCACAGTTATTGATCATATTGATGAAGGGAAGGGCCTACAGGTTCTCGATGCCCTAAGAATTGATGGTCAGGATGGCAGTTTGATCACTTTAGCCATGAATGTTCCAAGTGGAAAATCAAAGAAAAAGGACATTATCAAAGTAGAAAATAAATTTCTAAAAGATGATGATACAAATAAGATTGCAATAATAGCCTCTAAAGCAACAATCAATATTATAAAAAATTACAAATTAATTGAAAAAAGACGAGTTGCACTTCCAAATGAAATTGATAAAATATTTCGTTGTACTAATCCTGATTGCATTACAAACAGTACAGAGCATATCGAATCAATAATGGATGTGATTGACAAAGATGGTATGGTTCTCAAATGTAGATATTGTGCAAGAATATTAGATGTAAGTAAAATAAAATATAATTAGAAAATAAAATTAAAAATTGAAAAGTTTGTAGTAAGGACTATTGTCCCAAGATGATAAACATCATAACTATACCGTAGATTGCGATTGATTCGACCATACCTACGAAGATGAATACTTTTGATTGCAATGCTGGATTCTCACTGATTACTGCAAGACCTGCTGCACCGACTTGACCTAAACCAATACCTGCACCAAATGCTGCAAGACCAAATGCCAAACCTGCACCAAGAATTTTCAATGATCCATCACTTGATGCACCATCTTCTTGTGCATATGCTACACCAGTTGATCCGATAACTGAAATTACTGCTGCTGCCAAAAGTAACAAGACAATAGTTTTCATTGTAAATTGGACTCGATAAGTTCCTTATTTAAATCATGATAAGAATTTGAATTAAATTTTGGATAGTGTTTTCTTTTTGAAACTAGATAGATCATCTTTGATCGATTTTGAAAAATTATCTTTATCCTGATCTAAAGATTTCTTGGAATCTTCAATTAATTTTTTAATCTCTTCTTTAGCCATTATCTCTACTCTCCATCTTAGCCTTCACTTTTTTTAACTTTGCGAATTCTTCTCTTTCTCTTTCTTCAAGAGTAGCAAGAATGAATCTAATTTTATGCTGATATTGAGGAATAATTACATTTTCTAGTGCATTTAGCAGTTTTTGTGTTTTTTCTAGTGCTTTTGCAAGGCTAAAGATAGAATTTTCGTATTCTGCAGCTTTACAAATTTTTGGCAATAATTCTTTGATTTGTTTTGCACCTCGATCTATTGAAGAATTGGTATCTGCAAACCCATATGGCATTGATTTTGTATCTTTTTCAGTTACTGACAATGCAGGAATTTTAACATCTACAACTCTTCTAACGTTAACATCAACTTCCATTACAGGAGGAGTAGATTCTGCAACAGAATCAACTGTGTTTGTACCTAGAGCTAAATATGCTTCATTTACAGATTTGTAAATATCTTGTAATGGATCCCAAATTCCCCCTCTTGCTTTTGAAGCCTCTTCAATCATTTCTTCAATATTTTTTAACAAAACTTTACGTTTATCATCTAAAATTCCCTGTACCATTACAGCAACTTGACTTGATTTTTTGTATTTGAAAAGTTCGATTTTTGTCGCAGCAACATTTTGTCCAAATGACATTTTTGTTACTCGCCCTGATAATACTGATCTACGAATTTATCTTTAATCTTGGTAATTTCATTTCTTGGAAGTTTTGAAACAATCTTCCACAAGATTGCAAGTGTTTCTTCAATTGTTCTATTTTCATCAGTTGCTTGTGAAAGGAATTCTTTCTCAAAGACATCACCAACATCCATGTATTTCAAATCAATTTCAGTTAATCCTGCTTTACCAACGATTCCTGCTAATGCTCTAACTTCTTGTGCTCTAGAATAAGCGTCATAAACTTGGTTAGCAATTTCACTGTGATCATCTCTTGTACTTCCTTCACCAATTCCGTCTTTCATCAATCTACTAAGACTCATCAAAATATTGATTGGTGGATATACTCCTTGTCTGAATAAATCTCTACCAACTACAATTTGACCTTCTGTAATGTAACCAGTAAGATCTGGAATTGGGTGGGTAATATCATCAGATGGCATTGATAAAATTGGAACTTGTGTAACACTTCCTTTCTTACCGTTTAGTTTTCCTGCTCTTTCGTAAAGTGTTGAAAGGTCAGTGTAAAGATAACCAGGATATCCTTTTCTTCCAGGAACTTCTTCTCTTGCTGCACTAATTTCTCTTAGTGCTTCAGCATAGTTTGTCATATCTGTAAGAATTACTAGAACATGCATTCCTAATTCAAATGCCAAATACTCTGCAACAGTTAATGCTACACGAGGAGTGATAATTCTTTCAATTGCAGGATCGTCTGCTGTATTCAAAAATAGAACACTTCTTTTTAGTGCACCAGATTCTTCAAGACTTTTTCTAAAGTATTCTGCTTCACTGTATTGCACACCAATTGCTGCAAAGACTACAGCAAAATCATCATCAGTACCAACTACTGATGCTTGTCTTGCAATTTGTGCTGCTAGTAAGTTGTGTGACATACCAGAACCTGAAAAGATTGGAAGTTTTTGTCCTCTTACAAGAGTAATTAATCCATCAATTACAGATACACCAGTTTGAATGAAATCTTTTGGATATTCACGTTGTTCTGGATTCATTGGTTCACCGTTAATATCAATAAATTTATCAGCAATTGGATCAGGTAATCCATCTTTTGGTCTTCCTAATCCATCAAAGACTCTACCAAGTACTTCTTTAGATACTGGCATTTCCATTACTTTACCAACAAATTTTGCATTGGTTCCAGAAATAGATAATCCAGTAGTTCCTTCAAAGACTTGGACGATTGCTTTACCGTTTCCAACTTCAAGAACTTTACCTAGTCTTCTTTCGCCATCATTTGTTTCAACTTCTACGAGTTCGTCAAATGCTGCATTTTCTACATCATCAACTACTACAAGAGGTCCTTTAATTTCAGCAATTTTGCTGTATTGAACTCCGCCTTCGGTGGTCAATTTGTAACTTTCACTCCTGAAATATTTTTGAATTGTTCTTTCATGTCGTTTTCTAATTGATCAAGTTTTGGCATCTCATCATCTTTGATATCCATTCTTGCTTTAAGCAATGATGTAACAACAGGTAATTCACGAATTGAAGCAAGTGATGCTCCTTCTTTAAGAGATTGTTGACCTTGTTTGTAGAAATCAACAACTAATTTCAATAATTTGAATTGTTTCTCTGGACTACAGTATGTATCAACATCGTCAAATGAGTTTTGTTGAAGGAGACCAATCTTTACCATTCTTGCAATTTCTAAGATGAGTTTTTCTTCATCAGGTAATGCATCTGGACCTAAGAGTTTTACAATTTCTTTTAGAGTATCTTCTCTTTGTAAAATTCCATAAGCTTCATTTCTAATTCCAAACCAATCTTCACTGATATTTTCACCCCACCATTTTGCAATATCGCCAAGATAACCAGAGTAACTGTTCATCCAGTTAATTGATGGATAGTGTCTAGAGTAAGCAAGTTTTGCATCTAATGCCCAGAAAGTTTTGATAAATCTCATTGTGTGTGTTGTAACTGGTTCTGTAAAGTCACCACCAGATGGTGAAACTGCACCAATCAAAGTTACAGAACCATCACGGTCTGGACTTCCAGCTGCTCTAACACGACCTGCTCTTTCATAAAATTCGGCTAATCTAGATGCAAGATAAGATGGATAACCTTCTTCTGCTGGCATTTCTTCTAATCTACCACTCATTTCTCTTAGTGCTTCAGCCCATCTACTTGTTGAATCTGCTACAAGAACGACGTCTTTACCCATATCTCTGTAATATTCTGCAATTGTAACTCCAGTGTAGATGCTTGCTTCTCTTGCTGCTACTGGCATGTTACTAGTATTTGCAACAAGGACAGTTCTATCCATTAGAGGTTTTCCACTTCGTGGATCTTTAAGATGTGGGAATTCAACTAATACTTCAGTCATTTCATTTCCTCTTTCTCCACATCCAATGTAAACAACAACTTGTGAATTAGCCCATTTTGCAATTTGGTGTAATGTAACAGTTTTTCCAGTTCCAAATGCTCCAGGAATTGAACCAGTTCCTCCTTTAGCAATTGGGAAGAATGTATCAATTACACGTTGCCCAGTAAGTAATGGAACTGTTGCATCATATCTTGTGTTATATGGACGTGGTTTTCTTACAGGCCATCTATGATACATTTTGAGTGGAACGTTTTGACCGTCTTTTTCAACAGTTGCTAATTCAGTTTCTAAATTATAATCTCCTTCGGATACAAGGTTTGAAATTTTTCCGCCAGGGTGGTTTGGTGGAACCATAATAGAGTGTTCAATAAGATCAGTTTCTTGAACAGTTCCAATTACATTACCTGGTAAAACTTCATCGCCATTACTTGCAGTTGGAACAAAGTGGTATGTCTTCTCCATATCAACAGGAGTTGTGGTAATACCTCTACCAATGAATGATCCAGATGCTTTTGATAATTCTTTTAGTGGTCTTTGAATTCCGTCATAAAGTTGTCCAATAATTCCTGGACCTAATAATACACTAAGTGGGTTTCCGGTTCCAATTACTGGTTCACCTGGTTTTAATCCACTTGTTGACTCATAAACTTGAATAAATGCTACGTCTCCAGTTAGTCTAATTACTTCACCGACTAATTTTGAATCTCCTACTGTGACAGTTTCATACATTTTGGCATCTGCCATTCCATCAGCTCTAACTGCTGGACCGCTTACCCATACAATTCTGCCTTGTGCTGTCATCTTATTCTTTTACCCCGAATTTTGTTGCAATTTCTTTCCTAATTAAAGGCTTTAATCGATCGATCTTTGCGTCAATAGTATTATCGAATTTCATAGCTCCATCTTTAGATTGGATTTTAACACCACCAATGCATTCAATTGTTTCAGATGATAATTCAGAACCAGCAAAACTACCTAACGTTGATTGAACTACATCACGATCTTTAGAATTTGTAAATACTGTAACTTCAGATGTTCCTAAGACTTTAGTTGATTCATCTAATAATGATTTAATGAGATTTGCATAATCGCCGCTACGATCAGAATTTGAAATTTCTTCTACTGCTTTTGTGAAAACTCGAGAAACAGCGTCTTCAACGGCTAAAAGTTGTTTATTTCTGGCTTCAATGTCAGAACTTCCAACTATTTGTTTTTCTAGTTTGTCTGCCTCTTTTCGTCCATCTGCAACAATTTTGTCATATTCATCTTCTAATTTAGTCACAGAATTATCAAGAGTTTGATGAGAATCGCTAAGTGCTCCATCTAAATTGGACAATACATCCTGTTCAGTCTGATCGAGAATCTTGTCAATCGTCTTTTCAAGAGAAGAATTTGCCAACATCACGCGTTTATTCGTAATAGATTTTAATGTTTGGAAAAGAAAATTTGGTTGAGAAAGATATTAAAAACTAAGAAATTTTCAGAGGATTAACTTGGCAATAGCTGATCTGAAACTTGGAAGTATAATTTTACCAAGATCTGAGTCGCCAAAGGCCATTTCTAGACTAACTGAATTTGAATGGTTTCATAAACTTGATACAGATAACGATACAGTAACTCCAGAAATTGATGATTTGTTATTGGAAGCCCAAAAGACATACCAATCCATTGATGATGTTATCAAAGGTCTTGGAGTTCCTCAAATGGTAGGAATTCTTGAAATTATGTTCAAAGGAACTATGATCAAAAAGAAGGACTATGAAATTGATGAAATTGAAGATATGGTTAAAGACTTGATTCAAAGAACACCATCAATAATTGATGAACCTGCTAAACTTTTAGAAGAACAAGCTGACACAAAACGATCACTTGAAGAATATACATCACTTAAAGAAACACTCGAAGTTGCAAAAAAGCTAAACATTGATCTTTCAGGATTTGGATTAATGAAATATTTTTACACAAATCTCTTTGTTATTGATTCAAAAGACTATGAGGAAATTAGTAGAGCATTAGATGGAATTACATATTACAAATATGATTTAGCCCTTAAAGAAAAATCTGCAATTTTAGTAATTGCTAGTGTAGAGGATTCTGATAAAGCATTAAAAGTGCTCAGAGGTTTCAATGCAAACCCATTTTCTATTCCTGAAGGAATCCCACAAGTTCCAGCTGAGGCATATGCAATGGCTGAGGCTAAAATTAAAGAATTAACTTCAAAGCAATCAACCATTACAAAACAAATTGCAAAAATTACAAAGAAAATTAGACGTGATATTTTAGCAATTCATGAGGAAGCTCAAGTTGCAAAAGACGTTCTTGAAACACTAAGAAAACCAGGTGGAACCAAGAATTTTGCAGTAATTCAAGGATTCATTCCAGTAAAGATGGAAGAGAAATTTAAGAATGCAACTAAAGAATGGATGTCAGTTTCTGAAGACATTACAGATCCTAAATTAAAAGAACAAGTTCCAACTTTATTTGATAACAAAAAATTTGTTAGAACATTTGAAGTAATTACAGAAAGTCAGGGAATTCCAAGAAAAGGAGAAGCTGACCCAACACCTATGATTGCTTTGATGTGGCCAATTTTCTACGGATTGATGTTTGCAGACGTTGGTCACGGATTATTGTTAATGGGAATGGGATTATTATTCAAATTCAAAGGACAAGGTAACCTTTCAAGATGGGGAATGCTAATTGCAATTTCCGGAGCATCTGCAGCTATAGCGGGTGTTGGAGCCGGTGAAGCGTTTGGATTCCACCTTGAGTACTTAGGACCGTTAGGAGGATTATTAGAAAAAGGAGGAGCTTTGCATTCAGTAAGCTGGCTTGTAGGAATTATCAGTGTTGCAGAATTAACATTTGAACAAGTAATCAACATCCTCAAAGTATCATTATTCATTGGAATTGTTCATTTAGTTTGGGCAATGATTCTACATGTTAAGAAATTAGCTCAAGAGGGCAAAAAATTTGTAATGTTCATGGAAGCAATTCCAAGCATCACACTATACGGCGGAATTGTCGTTATCATGATGTGTGCAATTGGTGCAAACTATGATGTCATGAACATGTATTCTAAAGTGCATACTGAAGCAGTTCCTTGGGTAACAATATTCTTAGGTGATTGGGCACAAGTTTGGATTGTTACAAGAATTGCAGTAATTATTGTAATTGCATCAATGGTTATGATGATGATTGGAGGAATTATGCATGCAAAGAAGCATCCAGAAGATGGAGGTTCAGCAGCAAATGTTGTGATGGAAGTATTCTTAGGTAAAACAGTAGAAGCGCTAGCCCACACAATCAGTTACGCTAGACTTGGAATTATGCTGCTGGTGCATGCTGCGTTATTAATGACAGTTAACAATGCATTCAAGTCTCTAGGAGGAATGGAATCAGGTGCTGCAATGGCAATGATCATTGGAGGAAACTTGGGAATTATGATGATTGAAGGATTAATTGTATACATCCAGTCTCTCAGATTGCACTTGTATGAATTCTTTACAAAATGGTACAGTGGTGGTGCACAACCATTTAGACAAATTAGACCAGAACTAATTTACAATCAGTTCATCTGGAAGAAAAAATAAATTATAAAATTATTTTATTGCTTTTACTAAACTTGAAATTTTTCTACCTTTAATTTTGTCACAATACTTTAATTCATTCTATAGGCAATTTGAGATTATTTCCCCATTCGCCCCAAGATCCTAAATACACTTTGACATTTTGAAATCCAAGTTTTTTTAAAACTAAAAATGAATTGGCAGCTCGATATGCTCCCTGGCAATAAGTGACGATTTCAGAGTCCTTTGGTATGTCATACATTTTAGATAATTCATCATCATTTTTGAAGGTGCCATCTTCAGAGATATTTTGATTCCAATCAATATTGATAGAATTAGGTATATGTCCAGTTTGAGCAGCTCTTACTATAGTTCCGTCATACTCACCAGTAGAACGAGCATCAATTATTTTCAAATTATCTAAATTATCTCTAATATGTTCAAATCCAGAAATTATTTCAGGATTGATTTTTCCTAAAAAATTTGATGGTTTGAAATTATTTGCTTTTGTTTCAATTGAGAGGTTTTCTTTTTTCCATTTTGTAATTCCACCATCTAACATAGAGACATTTTGATGTGAAAAATACATCAACATCCATACACCTCTGGCTGCAAGCATTCCAGATATTGAATCATAAAAGATCACTTGCTTTTCGGGAGTGACACCAAGAAATGAAAATAGTTTTCTTGCTTGATCATTAAAATTCTCAATTCCCTTTTTTGTTGTATCAATCCAATGAAATGCAAATAAGTCCAAATGAACTGCTCCAGGAATATGACCTTTAGAATATTCTTTGAAAGAGCGAGTGTCAGCAATTACGATATCACGATTATTGATAATTGAATTTAATTCAGATGTGGAAATTAACATAAATTTGATTAAAGATTGAAATGTAAATTCATTTGGTTTTGTTCATGAAGATTTTAGGAAAATCCATTACACATAGTGTAGGGGATAATTAAATAAAAAGAAGAAAAAAGGGTGTTTTTTCTATTCGTTTACGTATGCTCTTTCGCCATGTTGTGCCAAATCGAGACCAATCTCCTCTTCTTTTGGAGTGACTCTGATTCCGCCAGGCCAAACGGCATCCATTACTTTTAGAATTACAATGGTTACACCGAATGCATATCCTATGGATATTACTGCACCCAAGATGCTGATTGCTTGCTGTTCCATTCCTTCTGCGGTGCCAGTCCATGCTCCGATACCGTCTCCAGTATCCCAAACGTGTGGGCTAGCTAATGTACCAGTCAAAATTGCACCTGTAAGACCACCCATTCCGTGTATTCCCCATACATCTAATGCGTCGTCCCATTTGCGTGCGTTCTTGAATGCTACACATGCATAACAAACTGTTCCAGCGGCAATTCCCATAATAATTGCAGCCATTGGACCTACCCAACCTGAAGCTGGTGTGATTGTTACCAATCCTGCTACTGCTCCTGATGCGGCTCCTACAATACTTGGTTTTCCTGTATGTGCCCAAGACATGAGCACCCAAGTAACTGCGGCCATACCAGTTGCGGTATTTGTAACAGTCCATGCGCTGACGGTAATGCCGTCTACCATTACTTCACTACCTGCGTTGAATCCAAACCATCCAAACCAGAGTATTCCTGTTCCGAGGACTACCATTGGGATGTTGTGTGGTTCCATTGGGACTTTGCCATATCCAAGACGTCTGCCTAGGACTAAAGCTCCGGCCAATGCCGCAAATCCTGAAGAAATGTGTACTACAGTACCACCTGCAAAGTCTAATGCGTACGTTGGTGAAAGATCTGGATCGAGGTCTAATGATCCTCCTCCTATGTATCCGCCTCCCCAGACCCAGTGTGCTATTGGGTCATAAACGAAGGTTCCCCATAAGAGTACGAATATCATCAATGCGCTGAATTTGATTCTGTCAATCAAACCACCAATAATGAGTACTGGGGTGATGATTGCAAAGGTTCCCTGGAACATTGCAAAGAGTTGGTGTGGTACTGTACCAGGCCAACTTTGACTACAATATTCGCCGTCCTTAAATTCATTCATCTGGTAAGCTGCAGACCATGTGTCAGCACATGCACCAAGTTCACCTAGCGGTGCCCAAGCTGATACCATGTTGAAGCCAACATAATCCAAGTTACCCATGAACATATTTGCGTCAGAATCAATTCCACCAAATGCTAGTGAGTATCCCCATAGAATCCATTGTACTGACATGAGACCCATTACAATTAGGGTCATACCGAGTACGTTGACGATGTTCTTTGATCTGGCTAATCCGCCATAAAAGAAACCGACTCCAGGTGACATGAGAAGTACCATTGATGTAGCGGTGAGCATCCATGCTGTATCACCAGTGTCTATAAGACATGGTAGATATCCACCTTCTCCATCTTCGTACCAACATTCGTTAGGGTTACCAGTGTAAATTCCACTAGTTCCCTTGACGTATCCGTCCATACCATCATCAACGCTTTGTGCATATGCTTGTGACATAGCACCAGTTGCTGTGATAGATACTGCGGCTACAAGTAATAGAGCATACTTGTAGTTTCTAGAATTCATTAGATTTTAACGAAATTGAATATTATTAAAGCACTGAGGACACTAAAATTAATCAAAAAGTAACTTATTATATAATGAAATATTATGATAGTAACATAGAAAATGAAATTTATGTTAAAGGTGATTAAATGAAGGCAAAATCAAAGGGGAAATTAGCAATTTTTGACACATTCAAGACTAAGGATAACGATCTAACAGGAGAAGCAAAAAGACAAAGAGCGATCATAACAATTCTTGGAAGTGGTGGAAATCCAGCTGAAAGAACGAGAACAGGTATTTCACAAAAAATTGCAAAAAAGCAAGAAATTGCTTGGAAAAATATCTATTCTGGAATTTTCAGAGATCTAGATGAAATTTTACTCCCAATGGAGATCGCAGAAGAAGACGGTAGATTACCACTAAAAAGAGGACCTAAAGCATTACAAGAAAAAGGAATTCCATATTATCATTTAACAAAAAAAGGAATTCTAGTTGGATTAGCAATTAATGGAATTGAAAATATGTCATCACAGTTAAAAGAATTTTTTTCAAAATCAGATTCTGAAGATAAAGAGTTTGAGAAAATTTTGATGAAATTCATGATTAATAGTCCAAATTTCACCTATTCAATTTTTCAGAAATATGTAAAAGCATTTTGTGAAGATAAAATAGAGGAATTATTACCATTTGATCTTACAAAATTAAAGAACATATCAGATGAAAGTCTAATTATTCAAAAAGAAATTCTTGCAGCATTTTTGAAATTTACAAATCCAGAAAAAAAGGAAGCAACCGCATTTTTAGATAAAATTGGGTAAAAATTCAGCCTAATTGAGATCGCCAAACATTAAAATCCGTAATTCATGACGCTTCATTATGGGAAAAAACGTCTATGCATCTGTGAAATCATACAGTCAAAGAGGAAAATTACTCCATAGATCCGATTTTCAGACATTAGCAGAATCAAGAGATCTTGAAGAATTAATGACTAGAATTAAAAATACAATTTATGGTGATGCAGTTTCAGATGTTCAAAAACCATACACATCACAAGGAATAGAATCAGGTCTACGAGGACATTTAGCAGATGTACATTATTCAATTGCTAAAACAGCTGGAGATTCACCAATTTTAGATGCATATTACATGAAATTCATTGTATCAAATTTGAAGTTAATTTTGAAAGGAAAGGTATTAGATAAATCACAAGAAGAAATTGAAACTCACATCAACTTACATGCTGAAGAACTTATCAAACAAAGAGACATCATAATCAAAGCACTTGTTTCCAAAGATCTTGAAGAAACAGTTGCCAGTTTGAACTCTGTACAATTTGGTGAAGAGATTTCAAAAGCAGCAGCACTGTACAATGAACAGAAAAATCTTCAGATTTTTGATACATATTTTGATAAAATTTTATATCTTCAGTTAGGTCGTGCTTTAAAAAATACCAGAGACAGAGACGTGATTAAATTAGTTGGAATGGATGTTGATTTCTATAATCTTCTAAGTGTAATCAGAGGAAAATTATGGGGTTTGGAGGAAGCACAAATTCAAGATTTGATTGTTACACAAACAGCAACAATTACAAAAGAATTGTTAGGAAGAATGATTTCTGCTGCATCAATTAGAGATGCATTTGGTGAATTAACAAATACAAAATATAAAAATTTGATTTCTCAAAATGAAAATGAATTAGATGCAGTAGCTGAATTTGAAAGATCATTTGAAATGGCACTTTATAATGCATCAACTAGATCATTTTCAAAAATGTTTAGTTTTGCAACAATTGTGGGAATTACAAAATTGACCTCATTTGAAGTAAGAAACTTAGCAGCAATTGCATATGCAGTAGAACAAAAAATTCCTACTGAAGTAACAATGTCGAAATTAATCGTGCAAGAAGAATAATTTGTAAAATGATTAGATTCCCTAAAAAGAAAAACGATATTTCAACAGAGACCATGATCAATACAATTTGGGTTAGTACCTTCATGGGTATGATTTTCTCATTACCGCCATTAGGAATTTTCTTAGGGATTTACTTTGGAACAGGGAATTTAATAATTGGAGCAGTTTTAGGTTTTGGAGTCCATTTTGTAACATTAGCATTTGCAAGTAGAATCTCTAAATTTTTAACTCAAATAATGAGCTAAAGTATAAGAGGGCAAAAAACGAGGTAATTTATCATGATGGGAGATCGAGATTTTAGAGCAATTATACAAAATTCGTTGGATTCAATTGGAAGGGAATTACAATTAGACATAGATTCAGAAAATCTTCAAACTATTCATTTACAAGAAGTGGTTCAATGTTTAAGACGCTCATATTTTGATCGAATTGACCCTCTAGAAATTGAAAGAAGGGGTTTCAACGAACTCCTATCAGGATTATTAAGAAAACAAAAGTATGGAAGTGAACCTAAAGAGTTCGATATTGATGAAATAAAACTAAAAGGAGAAACAGACATGCTCGTTGACGATATTGTTTTAATTTTTAGATCAGCAGAAAAAGAAATAGAAAATCCAGTTGCAAATGATGTCCTATATCTTAATGCATGTTTATGGATATATGATAAACATGATGGAATTATTGTATATGTTAGTGGAGATAGAAAAGAAACAACATTTTCTGTCACACGAAATAAGAAAATGTTTGAAGAAGTCATTAGAAGAGTAAGAGTACTAAATAATCTTCTAAAAGAACAAAAGGCACCAATTTTAGAACCATCAACAGAATGTTCTGAATGTCAATATTTTGAAAGATGTTTTATGAAAAAGAAGAATAGCAAACATGTAGACATTGGAGAAATGTTAGGCATAGGAAAATTCGGCGGCAAAAATTAGTTAAAGAAATGAAAAATATTGCAAAGGAAAATTCCTTTGTTGGATTAATCTAGTGGTTCAGGGTGTCCTTTACCACGAAGAGCGAAACACACTACTGCTAGTGCGATTGCTACACCTGCTGCGGCGCCATAAGCTGCCATTCCTGCTTCTGCCATTTGATAAAAAACAACCATACGTCCTTTTATAACATATATCAATAATTTTTTTCTAAAAACATATTATCATAATTATAAGATTTTATGATACTATCTGAAGAATTCAAATGGAACTGTATTTTCTTGTCCACTTGTCATTGAACTTAGATTGAAGTAAACAGTTCCATATACCCACCATTTTGCACTACCAGATTCACCATTCTCATATTCAGATTTCAATGAATCCCATAATTCACTAGAAGAAGCAGTATTTTTTATGACCATTTTCTTTTTTAGAACAATTGAATTTTCACCTAACAGTGTGTAGTAATTTGAACCAAATTCTACCATTCCTTCAGGTCTACTTCCAATAGTTCCACCAGCAAGTTGCTCGTAACTAGAGAAACCAGTTTCAAATAGATTATAATCCATAGTTTGTACAATTACAGCTCTTGGGTTTGGATTAAAAATTTCAAATGCTATTTCAATTGTAGCTGAACGTTCATTTATTTTGGTTACAGAAAGATCAGCTAACTCAACTTCTAGTAATTCAATAGTTGGAGCGTTTTCAACAGAATTATTATTTCCTTGACCTGGAGCCTGCATATCAGGACCGATCAAAACAATTCCACCTAATATTCCAATAATAGCTAAAACTGCAGCAAAAACGAAAACTTTAGGATTCATACTTAATTTAACCTCAAATATACAAAATATTAGATACTTATTATACCATTCCAGAAGGGGGAAATTATGCAATATTTTCAAGCTGTTCAAAAAGGAAAACAAAGAGCAAGTAAATCACAAATGAAAATGTTTGATGTGGCTGGATTTTCAATGTTAACTTTAACAACCAAAAAAATAGATGGAAAATTCTTCCCAGTAGGAGAAGAAGAATTCACAGCTGTGATTGAATCAGAAGATGGACATGTTGCCGTAATTGTAGACAATGATGGCTTTACTAAGGCTCAGTCAAAAGCAGTGGAAAAAGAAGAAGCCATTTCAATATTCAAAAAACTCATGGATTCAGGAATCCCAGAATATTCAAAAAAAGAGATTCAAATTTGGTCTCAAACTAGACCTACAATACAAAATCAAGTTTAATTATTTTTTAGAGGGTAAAATAATCTCAGTTCCCACTTTTCCGCCTTTAATGGCTTTTTCAATAATTTTTGGTTCTGCTTTTAAAATTCTAGTTTTAATTTTAGAACGTTCTATTATTTTTAGAGCAACGATATCCATCAAATCATATCCTCCAGCTACAGAATCCTCATGAACCAAAATATTTTTTAGATTTTTGAGTTCAATACTTTTGAATTTTTTTGCTTTTTTGAATTTATTTGGATCCATATCATAAACACCATCAACATCAGTTGCATTAAGAAATTGTTCTGCTTTAATTTTTTCAGCAATTAATGCAGCTGTTCCATTAGTACTTTGACCTGGATGTAAACCACCAGCTACTACAATTAATCCATCATTAACTGCGTGTTTCACTTCTTGTAAAGTGGTTGGAGGGTGTGAATATGCTTTATTTTTTAGCGCATAAATTAACAATTTTGCATTAAGTCTTGAAATTTCAATTCCTAGTTCATCTAATGTTGATTCATCAGCATCAAAATTTCTAGCATGTGAAATATAGTGTCGTGCAATAACTCCACCACCAGCAATTACGACTGGTTGGCAAAATTTACTGATTTTTATTAGAAAATCAGCATATTTTTGGATAATTTTGGCATTATCCATACCAAAAACTCTTCCAGATAGTTTTATCACAATTTTTTTCTTCATTCTAAATCACCTAGTATCGATTTTGCTGCAATTTCAACTTTTTTCCTGTATTTATCATGTGTATAGATTCTAAGTATGTTCATAAAGCCTGAAATGGCCGAAACCACTGGTATTTCAGAAATTGGGAGTTCTTTTGCAGATGCTTTTCCATTTTCTGTAGAAATTAATGTTATTGACTTTGATTCATTTTTTGACGGTGCAAGTGGGATAGAAGGAGTGACAGAGCTGTCAACAAAGATTTCATTTTCATCAATATGAGATTTCTTTGAAATTTCAAGACGTAATTCATCTGTCCTAGTTTTTTTCAAATTTTTTTGACTTGTAAGAATTCTCTCAAATACACATTTGAGTAATTTTCTATTTTGATAATCTTCAGCTAATTTTTTGGCTTTTTTAAGTTTTGAAGATTTTGATGAAATAATAGATGATAAAACAAATTCATCTGTTAATTCTACATATTCATTTAGATTAAAGGATGTAAAACCAAATTCATCATCAGATAATCTTAATGCTTGGATTAGCATAACTTCTGCGGCACGAACTGTTTTATGAAAATATACTGCTTTGAACATTTGATATCTAGAGTGCATCATAGATTCAAAAGAATATAATGCTGAACGTTCTAATGCAATTTTTTTCTTATGTACACTAAGTGATTGTGTAATTCTTTTGTGATCAACCTTTGCATGTTCAGCTCCAGTGAAATAACCATCTCTAAGTAAATAATCCATCATATCTGCACTTAATGCGCCAGAAACAATTTCATTGAGATATTGAAATTTTGATTCGCCAAAAGCGATTTGGGCAATTAGTTTTTTATCAAATCCAGTTTTAGATAAAATATCACCAATTTCAGATTTTAAAATTATTTTTTTACCAAAATCCTCATGAGAAATTTTTTTTTCTTGAATTATTTCTTCAAACAAATGAGAGAAAGGTCCATGTCCAATGTCATGTAAAAGACTTGCTAGGCGTAAAATCTGAACATCGTCAGAATCCAGAAATTCCTTCTCATTTAATGCAAATCCAGCTTCAGTAGCAATATGCATAACCCCAAGTGAATGTTCAAATCTACTATGCTGGGCAGAAGGGTAAGTCAAATGTGCTCCAGAAAGTTGTTTGATACGTCTTAATCTTTGAAAAAGTGAACTATCAATTATCGGAAGCTCATAATCATATACACGAATAAAATCATGAATTGGATCAATAATATCTAAGTAATTTTTTTTCATATTCCCAGTTTCTTTGAAAATGCTTTGACAATTTCTTCATGAATTTCTAATTTAGTTTTTGATGCATCAATAATTTTCCAATGTTTTTTCTTTGCAGTAGTACGATAAAGTTTAGATATTTTTCTTGAAAATTGTTCATTTTTTTCAAATTCATCTCTCTTCATAATTTTTCCTTTTTCATTTCGAGGTGAACGTGAAAAAGATTCTTTCTGTGTAACATCAAGTAATATTACAAGATCAGCTTTTGGTAAACCATCATCGAGACTTTCAAGCCAGTTTTGCTTTAAACCATTTGCTAGTCCATAAACTAAGTTAGATTGATAATATCTATTCATGATCAAAACAGAATTTTTTTCTTTTGATTTTATGATTTCATCAAGTTTTTCCCATCTATTAGCTGCTAAAAGACAATGAATTACTTGTGGGGGAAATTTACGTTTTCCATCTAGATATTTTCTAATTTCTTTACCTATTGGAGTTTCATAATCAGGAAAATGAAATAATTTTGTTTTGATTTTTTGTTTTCTAAGAAATTTTTGTAATAAAACTGATTGAGTCAATTTTCCTGCCTGATCTCCACCTTCAATGACAATTATCATAAGCTATCCAAACAGAGGAATTAATTGATTAAAAATCTATCAAGACAATGATATGTTTGATGATATCAAATCAATAATTTATCAAAATAATCAGGCATGAATTCAAGATTTAAAACAAATGAATCAAAAATCAAACTATGTCTTGCACTCATACTTTCAAAAATAAAGAAAATCACATGATTTGTTCAAAGTGTGGATATATCCGGGAATTTACTAAACCGCCCATAAAAGCGAAAATTCTGGTAATCGGCTTATTAATCTCGGTAATGATAGTAGGGGGCGTTTTTACACTCTCATTATTTTCCTAAAAATCAGTTTTGTTAAATAATCAGTCAAGGTTTATATCTAAAAATTTACCACTTATGACAAAATGGGATTAATGAAAGAAATGATGAAAGAAATTGGAAACAAATCTAGAGAATTTTATGAATTTGTTTTACCACCAATAGATATGCATCTAACTGATGAAAATCTTAAAGTAGTAATTGATATTCCAGGATTTTCAAAAAAAGATATCAAACTAACTTTATGCGGCGATATTCTTTCTATAAAGGCTAAAAAAGTTATGGATGAAAAAGATTCAAAAACATTAATTTCAAATCAGCGACCAAATATGATTAATAAAAAAATTAGATTGCCAATTGAAATTAAAGAAGGTGAAGAAAAAATTGAATCAGCAAAATATGAAGATGGTGTTTTAGTGTTAATAATTCCAGTAACTAAAAAATCAAAAAATATTACAATTGAATAATCTAATATTTTCGTAGTAATGCAGATATTCCCATAATAATACCAGAACTAATCATTCCAATTGTTCCAAAATATTCATTTGATTGAAATAATAACACAGAACCAATAAAAATAGCAGAAGAAAAAATACTTCCACTAATCAACACAACTGGTTTACGTTTTTTCATATAAACTTCAACTTCATTCATTAATTTCTCCATATCTGAACCAACTCTTAAAGTTGAATTGATTGATTTTAGAAAACTATCAAAGGAAATTTTTAATTCTTCAACATATGCACCTGTGATTAAATTTTCTTGTTCTAAAATATTTTTTAAAACTTTTAAAAATTTAAAATCAACGTCATGTGTTTTATAAATTCCTTCAATAATTGAAGCCATTCTCAAATATAATGCCAAATTTTTTGGTAAGATAAATGGAAATTTACTCATAGTTTTATTTGCTAATTCCATCAAACTTTCCACTTCCATTTCATCAGGTTTATCACCATGCATAGAACGAATTGATAATTCTATTCCTTTTTCAATTACCGATCTATTATAATCAGGAGTTAACATTTTGAGATCATCCATTGCAGAAACTACTCTTGAGGGATTCTTTTCCACTAGTGCAAGATACAATCGGATTAAATTAATTCGTGTTTTGTTATTTATTCTTCCAACCATTCCATAGTCATATAGAATTAATTTTCCTTCATCAGTAACTGAAATATTTCCTGGATGTGGATCTGCATGAAAAATTGAATGTTTCAAAAGCATTGTGAAAAAAATCTGATGAACATCAATGACTAATTGTTGTCTATCGATATTTTTTTTATCTAGGGCTTCTACATTTGTGACTTTAATTCCAGGCAAATATTCCATGGTAAGTACATTTTTTGAAGAAAAATCATCAAAAACTGAGGGTATAATTACCTTAGAATTATTTGCCATATCATTTTTGATTTCTTTAAGATTTTTGGATTCGTTAGTATAATCTAATTCTTCATGAATGGTTTCAATAAATTGTGAGAGCATTGTTTTGGCTGAGTATCTTAAATTTGAATCAACAAATCTTAATGCCAATGGCAGTATTTTTTTTAGAATTTTAAGATCTTTTTCAACTACTTTTTCAATTCCAGGTCTTTTTACTTTAATTACTATTTGTTGACCAGAAATTGAGCCTCTATACACTTGTCCTAATGATGCTCCTGAAATAGAAGTTGGTTCAATATTATCAAATTTTTCATTTATCAATCCAATATCTTTTTCAATTATTGGTTTTACTTGTTCAAAAGGAGCAGCAGGTACACTATCTTGTAGTTTTGATAATTCTTGTAAATATGGTTGTGGTAAAATATCTGCTCTAGATGATAACCATTGTCCTAATTTTATGTAAACTGGCCCCAATGAAATAAAAGTTTCAAGAACTTTAGTTGCATTTTTTTTAAATTGAGTTGGATCAATTTCATTTTTATTTTGATTGATCCATTTCTTTCGATCTTTACGTAATGCCAAAATAGATGGCAAAAGTTTAATCAAAATTTTTACGGTTCTAATGGTATACACAAAATCACTCCAAATGTTTTTTTATTTTCTTGGTTGTTTCATATGCCAAATATCCAGACATTAACGAAGATGCTAATACATTAGCTATGGATAATTTTTTAGAGTTTTTAGATGATAGTTTTTTTGCAGTGTTTATTCCAGTGAATATTCCACAAGCAATTCCAATTAATACTTCAGGAGCATCATAAACTAAATGACCAATTGGGTTTACTCTAGGATCAATTTTATCTGTATGAACTAAAAATTTATCATCATATTCTCTGATATGTAAATTTCCATAACGATATTGTTTTAGAGCTCCATTTTTTTGTCCAAGGATTGTTTCTTCTGCTTCTTCGAGCATGAATTCACGTAATTCTTTAGGAACTTCAATTTCATCACCAGGCATAAGATGAATATACAATAATTGCTTATAATCCTAGATCAAAAAAAATTATGCCTAGTTTTGATTCCATAGTAATTAATTCTCATTAATTTAATTTTACAAATTATTTTTTGTAAATAAAATAAAACTAGCACCAAATGAAATTAGCATTATAATTCCAGGAATATATGCATAATTAAATTCCATATCAGGATGATTTTGTTCGTGATAGTAATTAATCGCAAAAGTTAATATCAAAAAAATTACGCCGATAAAAGTTAGTTTTCTATGATTTAGCAATAATTATCAAATAATTAATTACTATATGAATTTAGAAAAATATGTTTAAGGGTCCTTTTCTATTTCAGATAATTTAGTAATTATCTGTTCTAATTCGGATTTATTTTCATTTATGACTTGCTTTAAAACTTCAATTTCATTATTGATTTGATTGATATTGACATCGTCAGAATTTTTAATTTCATTTTCTAATTCATTTAAAATTTTTTGATTGTATTGATTTATTTTTTCTAATTCATTTTTGTATTTTAATAAATTATCATATTGAGTAGAGATATTGGGGATATCTACATAATTAGAATTTGAAATAAAACCTGTTGCAATTATTAAACTACCTACAGATAATGTTATAATTAAAATAATAATTGGTAGTCTTAGTTTCATTTCATATCCATAGTTTTTTTCAGATTTAAAATTAATGATAATTTTTATGATTTCTGGTTTTTACGCCTACGAATCAAAAATACTGCGATAATAATTACAATAATGATTGGAATTATGATATATGCAGGACTAAATGTTTCTTCTTCAACAGTAGAAATTTCATTAACTAAAATTGTAGTTTCGTAAGGAAGGAAAATTTCATCTCTCACACTATCTTTGTATCTTACAGTAATTGTAACATCATGTTCACCATATTCTGGTTCGCCCTCAAATTCTATTGGAATATTAAATGGGACTGGTGCATCTGTTTCAATTTCATCAATAAATTGAGTATTAGATTTAATGTTAGAGTTACCATTGGCATTAAGAGTTACAAACCCAAATAATGCATCTTCATTTCCTTCATTAATTATTTCACCAATTACCATTTGTGTTCCAGATAATTCAATGACTCTTACATTGAAAACAGTAAGATCAATCAAACCTCTAATGTAGAAATCAAGAATTTTTGAAATAGTTTCTTTATCACCATGTGTATTATAATACGTAATAGATAATGGGATTCGTAAAGTATCACCTTTCAATGATTCAGGAACATAAACATCAGCAGTAAAGGAATCATATGATTTTGCATCAATATTTCCCAAATCCCAACTAGATTCTAGAATCAAAACATTTTCAATATTTGTAATAGATGCGGTATTAGATGAAAGTGATGTTTGTGCATTATCTATAGTAACATCAACTGCAGACATTGGTGCAGTTCCATCATTAACAATATCTATTACAATATTATTTGATTTCAATGAAGTAAGAAATGTTTCAGATGCTCTAACGTTAATTGTACTATCTCCAGTAACTTTAAAGTCAAAAGTAGAAAATGATGATCTAACACCTGACTCCCTTAATCTTGAATAATCAACTTTAACAGTTCCAGAATATTGTTGAATGTCAATATTTTCATCAATATTTACATAAAAAGTCAAATGGAAATTTGTTCCAGCTAAAGAATTAGTGTTGGTATTAGCATCAATTGTTGAACCAGGTCCATCTGAACCTGAAAATCCAAATGGTAATGAGAGTTTTCCTTCAATTCCAGTAATATCTTGAGTTCCTACATTAGCAAATTCAATTGTAAATGGAACATTGTTATCCCCACTACCAACTTCTATTTTGCTATTGAGTGTACCAAAATATGCATCTAATAATTTTACATCACCAAAATCTCTTTCAAATGCTGAATCACCAAAGTTTCCAGATTGTATTGGTCCATCTTTCCAATCAGCAAATGAAGATGAAATAAACAATGGGGAAAGTCCAATTAAAAATAAAGTTAATAGTAATTTAGAATTCATTATACAGTAATCTCCATTGTTGAATGTTCTTCATCTTCAAATGCTTTACCATCTTTAATTGTAATAACTTTATCAACATCACCAAAATGATGCCTATCGTGAGTAACAATTACAAAAGTTTGATTTAGTTTTTTTGCCATTGATTTCATCAAATCAACAATTAGTTGTGATGTTACTGAATCAAGATTACCTGTTGGTTCATCAGCTAAAACAATTGAAGGTTTGTTGATTAAACCTCTTGCTATAGCTACTCTTTGAGCTTGTCCACCTGAGATTTTATTGGCTCGTTTGTGGATTTGATCTTCTAAACCAACTGCTTTAAGTAAATCTTGAGCTTCTTTTTCAGAGCTTGAACTAGTTCCAGCAATTTGTATTGGCAATAATATATTTTCTAAAACTGAAAGATCAGACAAAAGATTAGAAAATTGAAAAATAAATCCTAATTTCTTATTTCTGAATGAAGAGATTTGATCATCGTTAAGAGTGGTAGTATTAGTTTCATCAATGAAAATTTCTCCGTTTGTTGGACTATCTAAAAGCCCAATCATATTCAATAATGTAGATTTTCCTGATCCTGAACTTCCAACAATTAAAACAACATCACCTCTTTCAATTGAAAAAGATACATTATCTAGAGCTTTAACTTCATTATCTCCATCACCATAAATTTTGGTTAAATGATTAACTTCAAGTACTTTAGCCAGTTCTCATCGCCTCCACAGGTAGTAATTTTGTTGCCCTATACGATGGGTATAGAGATGCAATGATAGCTAAAATGAATGATGCCAATGCAGTCTGGATAATTTTTTCCCAATTGTAACTTACTTCAAGTGGCAAACTGTTATTGAAAGACATTTTTGTTTCTTTTGCGTAAATTGTGTATCCTAATCCAGTAGCAGTACCAACTCCAGCACCAATTGCTCCAATTAGCATACCTTGAAAAATAAAAATTATCAAAATATCTTTTCTTTTTGCACCAATTGCTCTCATTACACCAATTTCTTTAGTTTTTCCATTTACTAACATCATTTGAATTGTGACAATTGCAAATGCTGAGGACATCATTCCAAAGTAACCAATCATGTTAATCATTGCAATACCAGATCTAAAACCAGCAAGTTGTTGTTCAGCAGATTCCTCAATGGTTTCTGCTAGAAAATCATCATTTGGAAATGATAGTAAGAAGAATTCTTTGACTTCAAATGCTTTAGTTGGATCATTTAATTTTACCATAATTGATCCTGTTTGACCTTCTCTATTTGTCATATCACGTAATGTATCAATATGTATAACTGCACTATAGTCAAATCCTTGACCACCTGGTGATTTTGCAATTCCAGATACAGTAAATCTTTTTGTTTGTTCTTCACCCCATCTATCAATAATTGTAACTTTTACATTATCACCAACTACAGCTCCTCCAAGATCATTTGAAACAGTATTTCCTAAAACAATTGAATTTCTTGAGAAAACATAAGTTCCTTCTGTGACAGTTTCATGAACAGTTGATGCTCTAATGTCATTGAATGGATCAACACCCACTACAGGGATTCTAGTTTTTTCAATTAAATTTCCATTCTTTGTTATTTCCATTTCTGCTGTTGCTGAAAGCCGGGGAGTCGCCGCTACAACATAAGAGATTCTTTCAAACCAACTTACAATAGACGAATCAGATTTATCGATATAGTCATCTTCATTGGTTACGAGAATATCGCCATTACGATATTCACTGATATCTCTAACAATTGCATCAAAAAGTCCCTGAAAAATTACAAAATTTACGTGAATAACTAAAATTCCGATTGTCACAGCTAAAACCGCACCGATCAAACTACCTCTTTTATTGAAAAGCATTCTTTTTGCTAATTTCATTCGGTAATCCATAAGATAATTGAAAAAGTCTGATATTTAACATATATTATTTCTAGTGCTAAATTACAGACAATTTTATATCGTATTAGTTATTTCTATATTTTGTGGAGGCACAATAAGTGATAAAATGGACAATTTTGATATACAGATTCTAAGTAGATTATTAAATAATTGTAGAGAATCTGACAGGCAAATAGGAATAGAATTAGGGATGTCTGGAGGAGCTGTTAACTCAAGGATACGTAAAATGCAGAAATTAGAGATTATTGAAAAATTTGTAGTGAAAGTTGAACCACCAGTTTTAGGATTTGGCGTGTTGTATTTTGTAATATCAGGAGAAAATATGAAAGAAGTGTTAGAACAAGTAAGCTTAGTAGGTGAACCTCATTTTGTGGCACCCTGTGTTGGTGGAATTACAGTTTGCAGTATAATTGTAAAAGAAAATTTAGAACAAAAAATTGAACTTGCAAAAAAACTAATGAAGGATTTTAAAGTATTATCAATCTTTGAAGCAGAAAATCCAGGATTTAAAACAAATCTAACAAAAACAGATTTACAAATTTTAGATGAATTAATAAAAGATCCTAGGCAAAAAATTGAAACTCTTGCAAAAAATACAAAAATGTCAACAAAAACAATTACAAGATGCATTGATAAATTACAAAAAAATGAAGGAATTCAATTTACTACAGTATATGATCCTAAAAAAATAAAAAAATTTATTCCATATGCAATTATTACATGGATAGAAGGGGATTTAAAAGAAACTTTAGAAAAAATGAATAAAGAATTTTCTAATACATATTTACAAATTCCTTTTATTGCAAAAAATCAAATTGTTTTATTTTTGTATAGTAATAATATTTACAAAATAGATGAACTAACACAAAAAGTTAGAAATCTTAAAAATATTAAATCTGCAGATTTGTTTATTCCTAAAAAAATTTCATTTTATGATAACTGGATAAAGAAAACAATTATAGATTTTAAAAAATCATCTAAACTACATTTGACATACCAAACAAATTAAATAATAATAAGGTTCAAAAATAATATGAAAAAAGAAAAACTGTACAAAGGAAAATTATTTGAATTAAATGCATATTATATGAAAGTGGAACATAGAAAAGTTCGTAGAGAAGTTATTGAACATCCAGGTGCTGCTGCAATGCTTGCTTTTGATGAAAAAGGTAAAGTTTTGCTAGTTAAACAACATCGATATCCACATGGATATATTCTAGAAATTCCAGCTGGGACTTTAGAAAAAAGAGAAAAAGCAATTGATTGTGCCTATAGGGAGCTAATTGAAGAAACAGGTTATGAAGCCAAAAAAATGACTAAATTAATTTCATATTTTCCATCAGTAGGCTATAACAAAGAAGAAATTCATATTTTTGTAGCATCAGGTACAAAAAAGAAATTTGATTTAAAATTAGATAATGATGAATTCATCACTGTTGTAAAAATGGATATTAAAAAATTGATTGGAATGATAAAATCTGGAAAAATCATTGATTCCAAAACAATTTGTGCAGTGATGGTTTATGCTGCAAAGAAAAAATTATTGTAATTATTTTTCAAAAATATTCATTGTAGATGAAAATGGTTTACTGATAACTTGGTTTAACCAGATCAGTAATATCAGACCAAGATTGTAAAATCTTTTCAAACATATAGATAAGATCAAACAATGGTAAAGATATTTGCTTTTCACTTTCTAAGGAAGAGCGTATTTTTGAAATTTTTAGGGAGTTAGTTCTTTGTAATCTAATTGCATTAATTGCAAGTATTCTATTATTAGAAATAAATGAATCAATTGATTTAATTTGTATTTCATCTATATCTTTTGCAAAATCATATAATTTTTTTAATTCTTTTTTAGATAAATTTGATTTAATTAGTGATTTAGATAATTCTACAACTGTATCACCTGCTATTTCAAGTGTATTTGCAGCAATTCTGTAATCAAGAATATCAATATTTTCTAAATTGAAAATTCCAGCTAATCTAGTATCCATTATTGTACTTCGAATTAATCTAACAAGAAGAAAATATTGTCGGTTAATTTCAGCATCACGATTTGCAATTGTTTCAAGATTTGTTTTATCCCCATTTTTTAATGCTAATACAACATCATTAAACATTCCAAGTGCAATTGAACTCATTCGTTTTAAGATATTTTGTGGATTGATTGATGTTTCATCTAGTAAGAATTGAACAGAAATGTTTGTTGCATCTTCATCAATAATTTCTAGTCCAACTAATTTTCTCATTGAACCACGAACATTTTCCCTATCACTAATTGAGATCGAGGATTTTCCCACAATTCGTATGACATCAAATCCTAAAAGATATGCACCAGTAATTGTTGGAACAATACCTTCACCTTCCGATAAAGGATATGAAATTTCAACTTCTTTTGAAGGCCTCTTACTTAGTTGTGTTCTAATTGAGAGATTGTTTTGATTTGTTTCAATTTCAACTTGATTACTTTTACTAAGCTCATTTGCATCAATCCATTCTTTTGGAAGAGAAACAAGAATACTACTACCAATTTTTTGTAGGCGTCGAGTGAACGTAGTCAATTTATATTAATTTAAATTATTTAAGCCAAGTATTAATATTTTCCATTTATCTCAAATTTGATCATTATGGCAACAGCATTTTGTCCAGCCCATATCACAGGTTTCTTTAAGGCGGAATTAAGCAAAAAAGATTCAAAACAATTAGGCTCACTAGGTGCAGGATTTTCCATTGAAAAAGGTGTAAAAACAACAGTTACAATTCGAGAGAAAACAAAACATGACATTTCAAATTTTACAATCAAAGTCAATGGTTTTGAATCAGGGGATATGAGAGTGTCAGAAGTAGTTCTCAGTAAATTTTCTACAGAAGGAAAATTTGTAGACATTATACATGAAATTGATGTTCCTGTTGGATATGGATTTGGATGTAGTGCAGCAGTTGCATTATCACTAGCCATTGCATTAAATGATGCATTAAAATCTAAATTATCTAAAATTGAAGTTGCACAAATAGCACATGATGTTGAAATAGAATGTAAAACAGGATTAGGGGATGTTTTAGCATCATATCATGGTGGATTTGAAATTAGAGATAAACCAGGGGCACCAGGCATTGGACATGTTCAAAAAATTAATTTAAATAAAATTTCTATAATCATGATATGTTTTTCTCCAATTTCAACAAGTAAATTTATCAAAGAAAAATTATCACAAATTAATGGTCTTGGTGGAAAAATGGTCAATGAATTATTGGAATCAAAGAATTATGAACATTTTCAAGAAATGTCTTTAGAATTTGCAAAATATGTAAATGTGATGACACCTAGAATGCAAAAAGTAGTTAATGAATTAACAAATAACAATATTAAATGTGGTATCGCATTATTTGGCGAAACAATTTTTTCAATGATTCCAAAAGAAAACGAAGAAAAAGTTTTAAAAATTTTAGAAAAATTTTCTGATGGAATAATCATAAAATCAAAATTAGATGATGTAGGTGCTAGAATTCTTAATAATTAAAAAATATGACTGCAATTCCTAAATCACATCCAAGATTAAATTCTCTTTTAATTCGTGAAAAATTAGTAAATGGATTTGATAACAATTTGGTTGCTAAAGAAGGACTTTTGGCTCACGGACGAGGTGAGGCATTTGATTATCTTATAGGTGAAAAAACTTCAAAATCCGCTAAAGAAGCAATAAAAGCTGCAGCAATTATGCTCAAAAATGCAGAAAATTCAGTCATTTCAGTTAATGGAAATTTTGCTGCCTTGTGTCCAAAAGAAATTGTTCAATTGGCAAAAAATACAGATTCAAAAATTGAAGTAAATTTGTTTTATTCAACTGAAAAACGTAAAAAAGCAATTACTGAGATTTTGAAAAAATCAGGAGCAAAAGAAATTTTTGGATTAAGTAGGAAATCATCTGTGAAATTATCAGGAATTGATAGTGCACGAAGGATTGTTGACAAAAATGGAATATTTTCAGCAGATGTTGTTTTAGTTCCATTAGAGGATGGTGACAGAACGATTGCATTAAAAAAAGCAAAAAAGAAAATCATCACATTTGATTTAAATCCACTTTCAAGAACTGCTCAAACAGCAGACATTACAATAGTAGATAATGTAACACGTGCAATGAAATTACTTGTAAAAGAATCAAAGAAAAGTGTAGGAGGAAATTCCAAATACAATAATGCAAAAAATCTTAAAATATCAATTTTAGAAATTAAAAAAAATTTAGAGAGACAAGCAAAAAATGTATAAAAATATTCAAAATATTTTAGAGATGAAAGATAAAGAGAAGATTACTGTTTTAACTGGATATGATTCAACAATGGTTGAATTATGTGATCAGGTTGATGTAATTTTAGTTGGAGATAGTGCAGGAATGGTTATGTTGGGATATGAAGATACTTCTTCAGTAACTATGGAAGATATGATTAGATTTACAACTGCTGCAAAAAATGGAAGGAAAAATTCATTGATTGTTTCAGATTTACCAATTAATTCATATAAAACTGAGAAGGATGCAATTAGAAATTCATTAAAATTAATTGAAGCTGGTGCAGATGCTGTAAAATTAGAAGGTGGAAAAGAAGTTGCAGAAATTATTAAATCAATAACACAAGCAAAGATTCCTGTCATGGGTCATTTAGGATTATTACCACAAACTGCTCAAAAATATACAGTTCAAGGAAAAACAAAAGAGAGTGCAATCGAATTAATTGAAGATGCAAAAATAATTACAGAATCAGGCGTATTTAGCATAGTTTTAGAGATGGTTTCCAGTCAAGTTGCAAAAATAATTACAGAAAAAATTTCTGTCCCTACAATAGGAATTGGTTCTGGAAAATTTTGTGATGGACAAGTTTTAGTTGTTCATGACATGTTAGGATTATTTGAAAAAATTAAACCTAAATTTGCAAAAAGATATCTATCTTTATCTGATGAAATAAGAAATGCCGTAAAATCATATACAACAGAAGTTAAAGAAGAAAAATTTCCATCTATTGAGCATGAATTTCAAATGGATGAATCCGAATATACTAAACTGAGGGAATACATTGACTAAAAAAGAATTAGAACATCCATCATTAGATATAGTTGAATCAAAAGGAACAGAACTTTCTGGCAAAAAAATTGTTTTGTGTGTTGCTGGAAGTGTTGCAGCTTACAAATCAATTGAATTAGCAAGATTACTAATGAGACATGGTGCTAAAGTTACATGTGTAATGAGTGGTGCTTCAACAAAAATGATTCAACCAGATTATATGAAATGGGCTACAGGAAATGATGTAATTACAAAATTAACAGGTAAATTAGAGCACATCAATATTGCAGATTATAAAAAATCAGATCTAATTATTGTTTATCCAGCAACTGCCAATACATTAGGAAAACTTGCAAATGGAATTGATGATACACCAATTTCAACAGTACTAACAGTAGGATTTGGATCTAAAACACCAATCCTAATGGCTTTAGCAATGCATGCATCAATGTATGAAAATGCTGCAGTAAAAAAAAATATTTCATTTCTAAAAAATAAAATAGATTTCATTTCACCAAACATGATTGAAGGAAAGGCAAAAGCATCAGAACCAGAGGAAGTTCTTGATTATGTTTTAAAGAAATTTGGGTTATCATCAAAATTACACGGCAAAAAAATCTTGATAACTGCTGGACCAACAATTGAACATATTGATCCTATAAGGGCAATAACAAACCAAAGCTCAGGTAAAACAGGAGTAAGTTTAGCAAAGGAATTAGTGTCTTCAGGTGCAAAAGTTACATTTGTTTATGGACCAGGAAATGAAAAACCACCAAAAGGTGCTAAAATTATCAGTGTTGTAACAAGTAAAGAAATGCACAATGCAGTAAAAAAAGAATTGAAAAATAAATTTGATATTGTCATCATGGCGGCTGCAATATCAGATTATGTTCCAAAAAATGCAAGTAAAAAGAAAATTAAAAGTTCAAATACAAACCTCACAATTAATCTCAAAAAAGCACCTAAAATTATTGATGATATTAAAAAAATACAAAAAAATGTTCTACTTGTTGGTTTTAAAGCTGAAACAAATGTTACAAATATTCAATTAATTAAATCAGCAAAAAGAAAATTAAAAGAATCATCATCTGATTTAATCATAGCTAATGATATCGGAACAAAACGATACAAAAAAAATTCTCAAAATAATCAAATTATAGTCGTGGATTCAAAAAGAAGCATTGTATCAGGTTGGATGAAAAAAGAAAAAATTGCAAAAATTATAAAAAAACAAATTGAATTAAAATTATAATGAAAATAATTCATTCAAAATATAAGCAAAGAAATATGAAAATTTGGAACGAGGTTGCTCCAAGATATCATAAGAGATGGGCAAGTGTGAATAAAGGTCCATTTCAAAGTACAAAAAAATTAATTGATATTGTAAAAATTGATAAAAAAAATTTGGTATTAGATGTTGCATGTGGAACAGGAGTAGTAACAAAACAAATACAAAAAAAAGTTGGTAAGTATGGATATGTAGTAGGAATTGACACGTCAACTACTGCAATTAAAATTGCAAAAAAATGGAATGAAAATAATAATAATTTAGATTTCATCAATACTGATGCAGAAAATTTTGCTTTTTCAAAAAAATTTGATATTATTACTTGTCAATATGCACTGTTTTTTTTCCCTAATGCTCAAAAAGCCTTAAAAAATATGAAAAATAGTCTCAAAAAATCTGGGAAAATAGGAATTTCAGTTCATGGAAGTAAAGATAATGTACCATTTTTTAGTAGTATTTTAGATTCTGCTGTAAAATACATTCCAGATTATGTTCCACCAGGAACACCAAATTTAGACCGATTTGGAAATAAAACTGCATTAAAATCAATTGTTAAGAAAGCTGGATTTTCAAATATTGTTGTGAAAGAATTTATTTTTAATTACAATCCAGGAAAATTTGAAGATTACTGGAAGAATTACATAAAATACATTGCAAAACCACTAAAAGAAAAACTAAATGCTTTAGAATATTCTAAACGCAAAGAATTTAGAAATTCTGTAAAAGAGAAAACATTGCAATATACAAAAAAGAATGGTGAAATCATTTTTCCTTGGCAAGTTTTAATTTTAACTGCTAAAAATAATTAAGACTGTTAGAAATCTCTCTAGTTCATTTATTGAATGTACCAATTTACTATTATTCTAATTAATGTAATTTACTTTAACCGATCATAGTGATGAGAAGAACAGGAGTCATTTCAATACCTTTACCTCTTCTCGTTACTTCCCTATTTTAATTAGAATTTATAAAAACTCTAGAATTAGATATCGTTATCATTTCTACTGCTTTAATTGACATATTTTCTTTTTTAGAAATATCTATAATTTCTTTAGTGTGTTTATCCTGAAGATGTTTTAGAAATTCACTTTCTTCAATGTTATTTTGTTTAAAATTGCATGTAGTAAAAATACAGTTAAAATTCAATAATACTAATAATTTTTTTCTAGTAAAAAAAGTCTACATAAAATTAAGTTTTGAAAAACAGGTAATTTCTTAAATCTAGGCACAAAAATTAGCGAATTTCCTAAATAAGCGTAAAAAATTACAAAAATATGACAAAAACAATTAGTTGTAAAGATGCTGGAAAAGATTGTAATTGGTCAGCATCAGCAGAAAGTGTAGAAGAATTAATGTCTCAAGTAACAGAACATGTCTTAGCAGAACATAAAGAAATTGAATTAAATTCGGATAGCATTACAAGTATCAAATCATTAATCAAAGATAATTGATTCATTATATTGATAAAAAATTGCTTAAATCAGTTTAGTTAATAATAACTTTAGATTTATGATATTTTGCGGGGATTAAGATGGGTAAAAAAGATAAAAAAGAAGAACAAAAGCCAAAAAAGAATAATCTTAAAGCTTTTCTTAAAAAAAGGGCTCCACTATATCTTGCAGGAATTGCGTTAATTGTTATTAGTGCAAATGGTGTTTTATCAGAAAAACATCTGGATAATTTTTTAATTGATCTTTCAGAGGAGGAGCAAATTGTAGTAGATATTTTAATGCAATATAATGGTCCTAATGAATCAGGATTAAATGTAAAAGATGCAATTGAAAATAAAATAAATGAAGAATATCCTAATATGAAAATATTTGATGATAGAAATACTAGAATACATGTAGTCGTAACAAATATCAGTTCAGAAGAATATCAAGTAATATTAAATTTTAAATCGGATAAAGGTAATGATATTAATTATGATTGGAATGTAAATATAGATTCTAAAGAAATTAAATCAAATAACCCTGAATCAAAATATATCATAAACTTAGTAGATTTTTACGATTAGATTGTTAGTAGATCTTTTGTAAATTTATGCATTACAATTGGTTTACTCTTTACAATAAGAGAATCCTCTATTCGAATTCCAAATTTATTTTCAATATATATTCCAGGTTCTACTGTAATTGCCATATTTTCTTTTAATTTAGTATTACTTCGATAAGAAACAGTTGGAAACTCATGTACTTCTAATCCAATTCCATGTCCAGTTGAGTGAATAAAATATTTACCATAATTTTTTTCTTCAATGTATTTTCTACATGCATCATCAACATCTTTACAATCAACATTTGGTTTTACAGATTTGAGACCAAGTTTTTGTGATTCTTTAACAATTTCATATGCCTCATTTGCTTGTGAAGAAATTTTTCCTAATGCAAAAGTTCTAGTTGCATCTGAAACATAACCTTTGTATCTTAATGTTAGATCTGTAACAACAAGATCACCTTTTTTGAATTTACGTTGACTTACCTGTGCATGTGGTAATGCCCCATTTGGACCTCCAGCAATAATTAACGGATTAAGAGTTGATTTGTAACCAGTATCAAACATTTCCTGCTCCATAGCATATGTCATCAAAATTGTCTGTAATTCTGATTCTTTTTGTCCAACTTTCATTTTTTTAGAACAAATTTCAAACATTTCATCAATAATTTTAGATGCTCTTTTTAAGATCTTAATTTCTTTTTCATCTTTTATTATTCGAGCATTGTAAAATGGTTCTGTAGAAGATGTAATATTTGAAATCGATTTTTTTAAGCTAATCATTGTAGAATAGTCCTTACAATCAGTACAAACATGATTTTTCTTTATTTTGTCTATAAGAGTTGAAATCAATCCAGATCCGCGTTCGGCAGTAATCACATCACAATCTTCAGACTCATCTTTAGCCCTACCAACTTCAAGTTCTGGAGCAATAATGGTTGTTCTTCCATTTTTTTCTAATAATCCTATAGCTTCCCCCCAAAAACCAGTCATATAGAAGAGATTTTCAGGCTCAAATGTTACCAAAGTATCACAATCTATCTTTTTAGCATATTTTAGAAGATTTTTTCTTCTTTGTTTCATAACAGAATATTATATTTTCTCAATTTATGTATGATGCAAAGTTTGTATAAGGAAATTTGAAAATTTATTATCGTGACTGAAGAAAAGAAAAAGAAAGTTGTTGCATTACTTTCTGGTGGTTTAGACAGTCAACTTGCAATTAAGATGATGCAAGAACAAGGTTTTGATGTTTCTGCAGTTGCAATAAAAACTCCGTTTTGTGATTTTGATTGTGGAAGAGGATGTGGGTTTGAAATTAGAGAAAGAGCCGATGATCTTGATGTAAATCTAAAAACTGTTTATCTAGGTGATGAGTATATTGAGATGTTAAAAAAACCAAAACATGGAATTGGTGCAGGATTTAATCCATGTATTGATTGTAGATCTATGATGTTTGATGCTGCAAAAAAACACATGGAAGATATTGGTGCAGAATTTATTATTTCTGGTGAAGTATTAGGACAAAGACCAATGAGTCAACATGCACCAGCATTACGTACAATTGAAAAAGAATCAAACTTGGTTGGAAAGATAGTAAGACCACTATCTGCTGCATTATTACCAGAAACAATTCCTGAAAAAGATGGTTTGATCAAAAGAGAAAATCTTGGAATGATTGAAGGAAGAACAAGAAGAAATCAATTAGATATGGCAGAAAAATATGGGATTGAAGATCCACCAAATGCTGGAGGTGGATGTTTGTTAACAGAACCACAATTTGGAATTAAAGCTAAAGATTTGTTTGAACATACAAAAAATCCAACAATAAATGATATTGATTTATTAAAAATTGGAAGACATTTCAGATTAGATGAAGAAACAAAATTTGTTGTTGGAAGAAATGAAGATGAAAATGAAATGATAAAAGCAATTGCATTACCAGATGACATATTACTGGAAGCTAAAGATTTTGTTGGGCCTGTTTCAATTTTACGCGGAGTAAATTCAAAAAAACATCTTGAATTTGCATCATCAGTGACATTGAGATATTCAGATGCACCAAGTGGTAAAACAGCAATTGTTTCAATCAAACAAAACGATTCAGTTGAAGAAATAATTTCAGAAACAGCAAAAGAGGAATCATACATTCGATTTAGAATGTAGGCGTGAAAAATTTAAAAAATTAGTTAAAACTAAGGAAGAGTTTTTGAGGGAGTAGATCTCATTTTTAATTATAATGCAGAAGCAAGAAAACCCTACATATCTCAAAGCAATCACAATTAGAGACAGTAGTGATGTACATTCGATTAAAGAGGATATCAAAAAAGGAATAATTTTGATACTTAGAGTCACACCGTTGGCACAAAAAGATGTGGATCAATTACGAAAAGTCGTGGAAGAATTGTATTCGATTGCTAAAACAGCTGATGCAGATATTGCAAGATTAGGTGAAGAAAGAATTATTGTTACTCCATCTAGTATAAAGATCTGGAAACCAGAATACGATTTAAAATAATTTTATAGCTTCTTGTACTTGAGGGTAATGAGCAGGAAGTTTGAATGTTCGTCTAATATTCATTGCAAGATTTTCTGATTTTGAACGTTCACCGTGATTAACTAGAACACGGCGAAGTTTAGGTCTCAGTCTTTGTACAAATGACATTAATTGATTGTAATCACTATGTCCACTGAATCCATCTAATTTTTCAACACCACAATTTACAGAAACAACTTCAACTTTACCCTCTTTTCCTAACATAGATACTTGTTTGGAACCATCAAGAACACGTCTTCCCAAAGTTCCATTTACCTGGTAAGAAACAAACACAACTTTATTTTTTGGATCAGGTGCAATATTTTTAAAATATTCTAAAACAGGTCCACCTTCCAGCATTCCAGATGTAGCTAAAATAATACATGGAGAGTTTTCTCGCATTGGTTCCTCTCTTGCGTCAGCATGTTCAATATTTGTAAAATATTCAGAATCAAATGGATTATCATCAGTTTCTAAAATTTTCTGCTTTAATTCTCGTGCAAGGTATTCAGGATAAGATTCATGAATTGCTGATGCTTCAGAAATCATACCTTCAGTAAAAACTGGAGCCTCAACCATTTCACCTGATTTCATATAATGATCAATTACCATCATAATTTCTTGTGCACGACCAACTGCAGGAATTGGAATCAAAACTTTACCTCCATCTGCCAAAGTATTGTTTACTGCGTTGATAAAGGAAGATTCCACTTGTTGTCTTGTAGGTTGTATATCTTCTCTGAGACCATATGTACTTTCAATTAGTAATGTCTCTACTCTAGGAAAATTCCAACTTGCAGCTTCAAACAAAATACTTTTTCCAAATTTAATATCTCCAGAATACACAAAATTATGATCACCATTTCCAATATGGAAATGACATAATGCAGAACCAAGAATATGCCCTGCGTTAGCAAGAACTAATTTTATGTCAGGTGAAATATCAGTTACAGTTCCATATGGTAAGGTAATTGTTTGTCGCATTACTTGTTTAACATCTCTTTCAGCGTACATTGGAGTTCTACCTTGTGCTGCTGCAACTTTAATTGCGTCTAATTGGATCAAATTCATCATAGGTAATGTTGGTTCACTACAGTAAATTGGACCTTTGTAGCCATATTTGCATAATGCCGGTAAAAATCCTGTATGATCTAAATGAGCATGTCCAATTACTACAGCATCAAGTTCATCTAATGTAATATCTAATGAATCAAGTCGTGGGTATGAATCCATTGGAGAACGAGCGCCAGGATTAATTCCACAATCAACTAAAATTTTACTTTCTGGTGTAGATAACAACATTGAGGATCTACCTACTTGACCAAAACCACCAAGAGTGTGAAGAGATACCTCAGTTCTTTGTGATAAACGAGGTCTAAAAATATCATCACCAACTTGTTTCATTTGTTTACTTCTTTCAGTAGAAGCCTGTTTTAGAGTCGAATTGATTGTTTGAATAGTTCTAGATGGAATTGTAGTAGCTTTTCTAATTCTTAATCTCCATCCAATTTTTTCTGTTAAATCTGCATGATTGAATTCTTTAGCATTTCTTTGTAACAACCAAGGTCTTTTTGCTTCAATTGATACTTCACCAGTTGAAGTATCAAAAAGAGTAGCTTGTAAGTTAGCTTCTTCTGGTACATGTTCAGCAATAATTTTTCTACATTCATCCTCTGGTTTTCTTATAGATTCATCAGTTCGAATAACAATTCGTTTTTTGATAATATTAACAAGTTTTGAAATTGTTTCATTATTTTCTAAAAGATATCTAGGTGAATTTGTATAAAGTGCAATTCTCGGTCCTTCATATTCTATCTTTGTAATACTAGCTTCCTTTGGCATACTTTGCAGTATGGTTGCCATTATATTCTGGCTGCTAGGAGGTAATTCTTTTGGAGGTTGTTTTTTTTGCATTAAATCACTAAAGTTCGATAACTGCTTTCTTTTGTTCACCGGTCAATAGACGGAATCCATCTTTGTCCATTACTGCGATGTTTATTCCATCACCAGTACCAATGTTTCTAACGATTGCAGCTTTAACAGCTCTTAAAGCTATTTTTTTTGCCTCTTCAACTGTGAGGTCATTTCTATATTCTTCTTCCAATAAACCATAAGCCACTGGAGATCCACTTCCAGTTGTAACATAAGATTTCTCTTCAACAGAGCCAAACATATCGACATTAAACAATGCAGGACCACTTGCATCATACCCACCTAATAAAATATCAGCCATGAAAGGATATCCTCTATTTTGATGAAAAATTAATGAACATAGTCTTGCTAGAGAGTGGATAGATATTGAATTTTGTTTATCTACTCTGTGTAAATTAGAATGATATCGTAAAACATCTACAATGTTTTGTGCATCTGCAACACCGCCTGCTAGAGTTAAACCTGCATGAAGGTCAATTTGTTGAATTTTCATTGTGTTGTTATTTGCAATAAAATATCCAGCACTGGCCCTCATATCTGCGCACAAAACAACACCATCTTTTGCCTTGATACCTACAGTGGTAGTCCCATGCAAAATTTTTTCTTCAATATTCGTAGACAAAATACACCTTTTAAGATAAAGTAAATGTCATGTCACCCTTTTAAATAACTTTTTGATCCTTTGAAATGATAAATAATGAGGAAAAAGGAGGATCGCATGCAATCTCACACAATGGAATTACCCAGATTAATAGAGATCGGGGAGAAAAATATCGAAGACTTTGGAAAATTCCTATATTCATTAAATAAGCCAAAAAAAGTTTCATTGATTAGTGGAACAAATGTTCAAAATGTTTTAAAATCTAAAATAGAAAAATCACTAAAAATTAAAAAAATTCAATATATTTGGCATACATCAATTGACAATCAAATAAAATCAATTGATAAAATTCAAAAATCTGTTAAAAAAGATAATTCAGATTTAATTGTAGGAATTGGAGGAGGTCGTTCCGTAGATACTGCAAAACTAATTTCATATAATTTATCCATACCATTTGTTAGTTTACCAACTGCTGCATCACATGATGGAATGGCAAGTCCTTTTGTTTCTGTAAAAAGTGACAAACCTCATTCTATTGTAGCATCAGCTCCATTAGGAGTTTTTGTGGATATAGATGTAATTAAAAAAGCTCCATCAAAATTATTGGCTAGCGGTTGTGGAGATCTTATTGCAAATATTATAGCTGTAAAAGATTGGCAATTAGGTCATAAAAAGAAAAAAGAATACTATGGAAGATATGCTGCAGATTTAGCTATGATGAGTGCAAAAATTGTTATGGAAAATTCTTCAGAATTTTCACGTAAAGGAACAGACCCTCGAGTAATTGTTGAGGGATTAATTAGTGCAGGAGTTGCATCATGTATTGCTGGAAGTAGTAGGCCATGTTCTGGTGCAGAGCACTTATTTTCACATGCACTTGATAAAATTGCTCCAGGAATTGGACTTCATGGAGAAAAATGTGGGATTGGATCTATAATGATGGCAAAATTACAAGGGCAAGATTGGAAAAAAATTACTAAGACATTAAAAGATGTAGGTGCACCAACAACTGCAAAACAAATTGGAATTGGACCAGATAAAATTATTGAAGCTTTGATAATGGCACAAGGATTAAGACCCCAACGTTATACGATTTTAAAAGAAAAAATTATGACTAAAAAAACAGCATTGAATCTGGCAAAATCAACTAAAGTAATTTAATTTAAGCAGTTTTTTCTTTTGCTTCAGGTTTTTTTGTAGGAGTTTGTTTGTTGACATGAGTTTCAACAAAACTAATTTTTTCTAAAGTATTAACAAACTTGAAAATATCCATTTGGATGAAATGTTTCATTATTTGTAAACCGTCTGCTCGTAAAATATCCTCAGGAATTGTAATACTAGCTTCTTTATCTTTCAAATCAAAAGCAATTTTACTATCTTCAACTGGAAGTCGTTCTTTTAGAATTGCATCAACTTTATCATTTGGTGTGTCTAAAGCTTTGAGTACATTGACATCATAAAGAATTGTTTTTCCTGCATATCTATGATTATAATCAATTTGTACTCTGCCTGAACCAATAAAACGAATAATTCCTCTTTTATTATCAACTTCAATTGTATCACCAACTGAAACCTTTTCTGCATCTTCACCCAATTTTCTTAGTGGAATCATTCTAACTTTAGTAGAATCTCTTGCACCAAAACCTTTGTCTGGTGTAACTTCAATTGTGAGTTTGTCTCCAACTGATGTTTTTGCTAATGCTTCATCAAATCCTTTTAAAACAGGATAAGATGTTTCGCCTATTGAAACTAATTTAGGATGATATTTTGCATTTTCTTCATGAAGTGAATACTTTTTTGCATCTGCTTCAAGAGTGGTATCAAATACCTCATCATCATCTTTTACTTTTGCAGTATAATCAACTAGAATTAATGAGCCTTTATCAAAAGTCAATGTGATCGTTTTCGAATTTCCTTATATTAGTTAAACGTTCTAAATCTTAAGAAGGATTTGGAAGTGCCTTTAATTTGTCTTCAGCGATCTTTAGTCCTGCTTGTGAATCAGTTTCGTAACCCATCATAGATAATGTGGAAGAGATTCCTGAAATACATCTCATAACATGAGATGCGTTTACTTCACCCATACATCCTACTCTGAAGACTTTGCCCTTTAGATTACCGAATCCACCAGCAACTAAAATTCTGAATTTTTTAGCCAATGTATCACGGAATATTTTATCTTCTAGTCCATCTAGATAGTTTAATGCAATAACTACTGTTGAACGTGAGTCTTCTTTTGCAAATGGAGTCAATCCAATTGCAGATAATCCAGAATATAGAGCATCAGAACAAATTTTGTGACGTTGAATTCTTTCTTCAATTCCTTCTTCGAGCATTATTCTCATTGCTTCTCTATATGCATAAAGAACTGGTAGAGCAGGAGTGAATGGTGTGTGTTTAGCTTCATCATAATATTTGAAATATCTTGGTAAATTGAAATACATTGTACTAGGTGGGTTTGCTTCCATGTATTTTCTAGTTCTTGGATTAATACAAATTGGAGAAATTCCTGGTGGGCATGCAAATGTTTTTTGTGCACCTGTCATTGCAATATCAATACCCCATTTGTCCATGTGAAGTTCTTCGCCACCGACAATGGAAACTCCATCTAAAACATAGTATGAATCATTTCTGGAAGTAAGATCCTTTATTCTATCAAGATAATTAATCATTGTTCCAGTGGATGTTTCATTCCAAACACAATAGAATGCTTTAACATCTTTGTTGTTATCAAATGCTTCTTTAACTTGATCATATGTAGGATTAACACCTGGTTCAGTTTCAATTCTAATTGTTTGTCCACCAGCCCATTCAATTTGTTGTGCTAAACGAGTACTAAATTCTCCATTTACTGGTATGATTACTTTATCATCTTTTTTAACTAAATTAACAACAGAACATTCTACAGCACCTGTACCTGATGCAGATAAACAAACAGCATCGCCTTGAGTATCAAAGATTTTTTTTGTATTATTTACACATTCTTCATAGAGTGTAACAAAATCGTCACTACGGTGATTAATAGAAGGTTCAATCATTGCTCGAGTAACACGTTCAGGTACATTTGTTGGACCAGGTAACATTACTAAATATTCCAAAATATCTTCAAAATGAGTTAGGCTCAGGCTTATTTATAATTAAAGAATTTTTAGTCTATTTTTTGCATCCAAATTTTCTAAAATAAGTTTGGTTCCTTCAGGAACTAGATCATTCCATTTTTGATCGCTTTTAATCAAATCTCTTAATCGAGTTCCAGATAATTGATCTCTTTTTAAAAATGGAATAGCAATTACCTGAACATTTCTTTTTGAATATAGATGTTCAGTCATAGGATCGTTTGAAAAAATTATTTCATAATCAGGAACTATTGTATCAATATTTTGAATCCACTTTACATGATTATCTAAATCTGGGATTGGAAAAATAGAAATTTTATTTTGAATTGAATCGTCAATTGAAGATAAAATCATTTTTTTTCTTTCTTCAATAGAAAATGGATTATTTTTTTCAATAGGTTTGTTTGAGCTGCCCAATCCTAACCAAAGTTTATCAACTTTTGGTATTGCAAATTGTAATGCTGCAAGATGACCTAGATGAAATGGTTGAAATCTACCTATGAGTAAACCATTCATAGAAAATATAGGAAATCACTTTTTAAAAAACTATCATAAAGAGTATAAATTAATAAAAAATATGAATTTTTTAAAAATTAATGGGGCACATGGAGAAGGGGGTGGACAAATTGTACGTTCAGCTATTACATTATCATGTATTACAAATCAACCAATTCATTTAGAAAATATTAGAAAAAATAGAAAAAATGAAGGATTAAAACCTCAACATCTTACAGCAATTAAAATTTTACAAAAAATTTCAAATGCAAAAGTAATTGGTGATAAACTTGGATCAACTGAATTAAAATTTATTCCAGGAGAAATAAAAAATTTAGAATTAATTGAAGATGTAAAAACAGCTGGAAGTATTTCTTTAATTTTGCAAGTTTTAATTCCTGCAGTATCAATTTCACAAAAGAAACTAAGTTTGATAATTAAAGGAGGTACTGACGTTATGTGGAGTCCAACAATGAATTATACAAATTGTGTACTAAAAGAGGCATATTCTAGAATGGGTATAAGATTTGAAATTCAAATAACAAAAAGAGGATATTTTCCAAAGGGTCAAGGAGAAATAAAATTAGACGTATACCCATCAGAAATAAAATCAATAAAATTATCTAAAAGAAAAAAACAAAAATTCCAATTGAAATGTTCATTTTCAAAAATTCCAATACAAATAATTGAAAAAAAAATTGAACAAATTAGAGAAGAAATTCAGAAACATGATTTTGAAATTGAGATTGAAATAAAAGAAGAAGAAGCAAGTGATTCTGGATCTTCAGTATTAATTTACAGTGTTGAAGAAAATTCAATTATTGGAATAGATGGACTATTTAATAAAAAAACACAAAATTTTGATTTGAATATGAAAGAGATTTTTGATAATTCATTTGGAATAGATAAAAACATGGCTGACATGTTAGTAGTACCTGCAAGTTTAGGTTCAGGTAAAACAAAATTTGAAGTTCACAATATTACAAAACATTTAGAAACAAATCTGTTTGTGACATCAAAAATTACCGGATGTAAATATGGAATTGGAAAGATATCAGAAGGTTATGAAATAATAATAGAAGGAATATCAAACACCAGCATCAAGTAAAGATGCTAAAAATAGAATTGCAAGTGAAACAACAACTGTAATTTCACCAAGAATGATTATCTTTTTTCGTAATTTTTGAATTTCAGGCTCAGACATTTGGTTTGACATAATTTTTTCCTCCACATCTTTACGAATCACTCTAACATGTATCGCATATGTTATGATTAAAATAACTACAAGAACCATCTTTATGATTAAAAATTGTCCATAGCTTGTTTCAAAAAGAATAGTTGACTTACCTAAAATTAAATGAGAATTATACATACCAGTTGCTATTAAAATTATTAGGGCAGGTACAGCAATTTTGTTAAATCTTTTTCCAACTCTAATCATTATTTGCATTCTTTCTTGTACAGAGTTAGTCATAGTTTTTAGAAGTGGAGAAAATACAATTCCGATAAAAAGTGAACCGCCAACCCAAATTGTAGCAGAAACAAGATGAATCCAAGTAATAATTGCTTGTTCTATTGCAGCCATAATTATTCAGATATTGCATCAAATATTATGTATTTGGATCTTGACAACGTTTTTTACTTGTAGATTAAAAATCATATCAAATTGGCACTACAAAGTAGATTAACAGTATATGCAGCAATAGCTGGAGTTTTAGCTTTAATGGGAGGAATTGTGTATTATGCTAGTTTAGATAATGTATCACTTGATCAAGTTGAAGTTGAATTAACAGATGTTACATTAAGAGAAGCTGGAGAAGATGAAGCAAAATTTGTTTTAACATTTCTTGTGAAAAATCTTAGTGAAAAAATATACGTAGTTCCAGTAATTGCATACGAACTGTATGATGATGATGTCTTATTAGGTTCTGGAAAATATTCTACAGAGGATGTAGCATTACCTGGTAGAGCACAAATTTTTGCTGGCGGTGAAGTTCCTCTGAAAAATACATTCATTTTAAAAAAATCTGAAGTTGGTTCAGAAATTTATCAATCTATGATAAATGGAGAAATAACAAACTTTGTTGTTGAAGGAATCATTACTACTCAAAGTACTTGGAGTGTAGCAGAAAATGAATTCAGATCTGAAAAATAAATAAAGTGGGCCGGGAGAGATTTGAACTCTCGATCGCTGCCATGTCGAGGCAGCATCATAACCAAACTAGACCACCGGCCCTTTGAAGTTAAAATCTATGTTCAGACATTATTAACGTTTAAGAAAAGAAAGGCTGAATAAAAAGAGATAATGAGTGATAGTGTTGGAAGATAGTTTTACTGATGAGGAAAAGAGGGGGTTCTATAAGGCGATTTATTCCAGAAGGGATGTTAGATCACATTTCATTTCAAAACCTATTGAAGAGAAAAAACTATCAAAAATTCTTCATGCAGCACATCATGCACCATCAGTAGGATTTTCTCAACCATGGAATTTTATTTTAATTAAAGATCAAGCAACAAAAAAGAAAATTAAAGAATCATTTGATGAAGAAAAAAGGCGGTCATCACAGGTGGTAGATGAACCTAAAAAATCTAAATATCTATCATTTAAGCTAGAAGGAATTTTAGAATCTCCTGTTAATCTTTGTGTAACATATGATCCTACAAAATTTGGTCCATTTGTAATTGGAAGATCTAGTATTCCTGAAGCTGGACTGTACAGTGTGTGTTGCGCAATTCAAAATTTATGGTTGTCTGCAAGAACTGAAGGGGTAGGATTAGGATGGGTAAGTATTTTATCAAATGAAATATTGAAAGAAACTCTCCAATTGCCAGAACACGTTGTTCCAGTGGCATACTTGTGTTTAGGTTATGTAAATGAATTTGCAGATAAACCTGATCTTGAAACTGCAAAGTGGTTACCAAGATTAGATCTAAAAGATGTTGTATATTATGAAAAATGGGAAGATAAAGAAAATTCAGATTGGAAAGAAATTCAAGATTTAATTCAAACTAATCTTGATTAGGCTTAAATAATTTAGAAGATTTTTTCTGCTGGGCTTGTAGCGCAGAGTCAAATTTGACGCGCAACATGGATAGCGCAGTAGCCTCCTAAGTTACAGGTCGAGGGATCGAAGCCCTCCAAGCCCGCTTAATTTTAAAAATTGCAGGGATTAAATACAAAGAATAATAGAAAAAATTATGAAAATTGTAGTTATTTCAGCTAGTCCAAGAAAAACTGCAAATACGCAAATAATTATGAAGTATGTTAACGAGTATACAAAATCAAAAAATCCAGAGACAAAATTCATCAACCTTTCAGATGGAGAAATTGAATGTTATAGAGGATTTGATGTAGAGTATAATGAAGCAACCAAAAATGCTGCCAAAGACATAATGGAGGCAGATGTATGGCTGATTGGTTCACCTATTTACAACTCATTTTTTAGTTCTGCATTAAAAAATCTCTTCGAATATGTTGATTATAAAAAAACAGAAGGTAAAGTTGCAGGAATGGCAATTTTAGCTGCTGGAAATATTGGTTTTGTTGATGTTCAAACAGTAATTACACAATTGTTATCATACTTTAGAGTAATTACAAATCCAAAAGCAGTTTATTTAACAACTGAAATATTTACAGATAATCAAATTTCAGATGAAGATGCAAAAAATAGACTAAAAGAAATGGTGGATGAAACATTACAACTTGCATCTAAATTAAAAAAATAATAAAAAAACTAGATAAATTTTAATTTTATAAAAGTCAAATACTATTCGTGTTGTCTAATGATATTGAGTTTAAAAAAAGATCCAACAGAATTGTGCTCTTGTAAATGTCATTATGGCGGAGCAATAAGTTGTCCTGGGTGTAAAAAAAATCACGGTACAGTCACTTGTCACTGTAAAGATTGAAATTATTTTCTTTTTGATGATAAGGCTTTAAGATTAGCTAGTTCTGCTTTTAATGATTCAATTTGTACAAGAGTTTTGAGATTAGAAATTTCTTGGTTTAGTCTTTCAATTTCATCATCTTTTAGTTCTACTGATGATTTTAAGCCATTTAGTTCTGTAGATAGTTCATCTTGAATTTGTTTGATATCATTAAGATTAACTTGTTTTGGAGTTTCAACTTGAACAGTTTGTGAATTATTCAAGCTTTTTTTTTGATGAACGACATATTCATGACCATGATGATGGGCATAATCGGCACTCTTTTGAGATAGCCAACAAGTGAAGACCATAAACCATGTGATTGGGACTGTCATGATAAAGATGAAATTTAGAATTGGTGCATAATCATAGAATGCTGGCCAAAGTCCAGTAAAAACAGCGGCTGTTGCCCCAGTAATGATGGTTGCCATATGATTTTTCCAATATCCCATGATTTATTGCAAAAATTCATTCTTTATAATAGTAATGCTAGTTTTTATAAAATAAAAGAATAAAATAGAAAGGAGAATTATTCTGCTTCTTCAGGAGTACTTGATACTTTAGGCATATCAGATTGTAAGATTTGGATCTTTTGTAATAATTCGGTTCTTAGATCTCTTGCAACCCTTCGTACTGTAGGTCTTGGGACACCAAGTTCATCAACTACTTTTGTATAGATGTCTTGTTTGTCAGTAACCCCCTTATCCAAATAGGAATTAATTGCTTCTTTAATTATCGTGCTTTGGTTTGTACGACTCAATAGATCATATTTCTAATCGATCTATATAACACTATAACTTGAAAAATTCTAAAAAAAGATATTAAAAACTATTTGAGTAAAACTAAATCTTAATTTCTTAACTAACAAATGCAAAAAAAAATTGTAATTTTTTTAAAAAAATCTAACAAAGTATAGAAAATCTTCAGATGATTTATCAAAAAGACTTTTATGATAATTTAATCTCCAAAACTTTGTGACTACTGCAAACATTGAAACTAATCATGGAAAAATTTCATTTGAATTATTACCAGACTTGGCTCCAGAAACTGTTAGAAATTTTGAAAAATTAACTAAAGATGGATTTTATGACGGAACACTATTTCACAGAGTAATTCCAGGATTTATGATTCAAGGAGGAGACCCAAATACAAAAACTGACAATAAGGGTTCCTGGGGAATGGGAGGACCAGGATATAACGTAAAAGCAGAATTTAGTTCAAGATCACATTTACGAGGAATTGTTTCAATGGCAAGAGCACAAGATCCAGATAGTGCAGGCTCACAATTCTTCATTGTCACATCCGATAGTGCATTTTTAGATAGACAATACACAGTATTTGGTCAAGTCAAAGAAGGAATGGATGTAGCAGACAAAATTGTTAACATGGATAAGGATGGAAATGATTGTCCATTAGAAAAAGTCGTTATGACAAAAGTAACTTTAGA
>CP054849.1:1315394-1337036 GCA_044358425.1 Marine Group I thaumarchaeote
AATTGGAAATGGTGGAAAACACCTACTGAATTTAATCAAAATGAGGCTAGAGAAGAATTAATTGACATATGGCATTTTGTTGTTCAAGCATCATTAGAATTGAAATTAACACCTGATGATATTTTAGACGAATATAAGAGAAAAAACCAAATTAATCATGAAAGACAGAAAAATGGTTACTAGTTTTTTCCAATTGTTTTAATGATTGATTCAATATTTGTTTCATTAATTAAATTTACAAGTGTTATTTCTTTTTGAAAATATTGTATTTCAGAATTTGAAACAGTTAGAAATGGTTCAGGACTTGTTGAATTTATTATTCTCTTATCATTGTCAATTCCATTTTTATGTAATTCAAATAATGAATGTCCAGATTTATGACCCCAAACTTCTTTTCCACACACAATAATTGTTTTAATTTTTTTATTTTCATTTACATGCTTTATCATAGAGTCAATTCCTTTATTTTCAGTAAATAATCTTCCAGCAATTGCAACATTTTCAAAAATTTTTGAATTTTTTATTTCTTTTAATAATTTAATACTAGAAAGTGTGCATACACAAATTGATGAATTTGTATTACCAATATAGAATTCTTCTGGAATGGGTAAAAGTACCTCACAAATTTTTCCAATGGCATCGCTTAGTTTATTCAAAGTATTTCAAAAATTGATTTTGAGATAAATTCAATATTTTTTGAAGTTACTTTAGGATGAATTGGTAAAGAAAGTACTTTAGAAGCAGCCCACTCTGTAATTGGTAACTTTGTTTTAGATTTGTAAAACGGGGTTTTATGCACAGGAATTGGATAATATGAGGCTGCACCTATTCCTTTTTCATTAAGTTTTTTCAAAAGAGTATTACGTTTTGGTGAAGTAATTGTGTAAAGATACCAATTTACTTTTTCGTGTTTTCTTTGAATTGGTAAAGTCAAATTTGATTTTGAAAGTAATTCTGATAAAAGTTCTGCATTTTTTTGTCTAGATTGTAAAAATTTTGGTAATTTTTTCATTTGTATTTTTGCAATTGCTGCATTAATTTCAGGTAATCTCAAATTAAGTCCAAGCATTCTACTGTCATATCCTTTTACCATCCCATGATTTCTAATCATTAGTAATTTATCTCGTAATTTTTTGCTGTTTGTAACAATAAATCCTCCTTCACCTGCAGTCATTACTTTTGCGGGATACATACTATAACATCCCATTTCAAAAAATGTTCCTGTATGTTTATTTTTAAAAGTAGAACCAAGTGATTGAGCTGAATCCTCTATAATTGGAATGTTAAATTTTTTTGCAATCTCAGAAATCTTATCCAGATAAGCAACATTTCCATAAAGATGTACAGGGACAATTGCCTTGGTTTTTTTTGTAATTTTTTTCTGAAGTTGATCTGGATCCATTGTAAAATTATCTTTTAAAATATCAACAAAAACAGGTTTTGCACCAGTAGATAAGACAGAATTTGCAGTTGCAACAAAAGTAAAAGACGGAATTAAAACTTCATCGCCATGCTTGATGTCTAAAGCATATAGTGCTGCTTGTAATGCTGCTGTTCCAGAATTTACAGCAACAGTATATTTTGAATTTACAAATGAAGAAACTGATTTTTCAAAATCTTGAACATATTTTCCGCCTTGATTTGCTGAAGAAGTTAAAGCTCCATTTTTAAGAATGGATGTGACTACTGAGATTTCTTCCTTGCCTACAAAAGGAATGTTTATGGGTATTTTCAATAATTTTACCTAGTCTAACTCCGCTATAAATCTCATTTAATAGGTATGAATTTTTATATTTCAAAATTTGGCAAATCATAGAATGAAACCACGACATTTAGAAAAAACTGATTCAGGTTACAAAGTCTATTTGTACATTTTTTACACTTGTGGAGCAATTATGGTTTCATCGTTAATTTTTGGTGTTTATGCTACAATGTTAGAATGGTTAGAACATGGAACATATGTTATGGGAGAAGTAATTCACAACACTACTATTCCATTTGAAAATTTTGCAAGAGTTTCAACTTGGATATTCTTTTCAACAATAATTGGATGGTATTGTTGCACTAGAATTGGTTGGAGACGAACTGCAGGAGATAAAATTGTTGGAACTAGAATGGCCTTACTTCAATTAATGTTACTTGGATTTGCAATAATTTCTTTTTATGAAGTTTTATACAATTTTACAGTTTTAAATGCACAAATGACAGCAGGAGTAGTAAATGGGGTAGTACCAGATATTGATAAATTGTTAGTAGCTTATCCAGATCCTGATCGTCCATGGAACTTGGTTTTTGCAACTAAAATATTTCTTGCAGCATTCATAATTAGTGCACATGCATTCTATCTAAGTGTAAAACCTAGAAAAAGTTTAGATGAATAAAAATTATAATAAATAATCTTATTTTTTGAAATAATTTCAAAAAAACATTTGATGAAATTATGTTTTATACTATTAGATACATTGTAAACTAATGGGACTATTTGGATCAAGTAAGAACGATTTAAAATGTAAAAAATGTGGAACCGTGTTACCAGATTCTGAAAGATTGAAAAAACACCAAGAAAAAGCCCATAACAAAAAAAAGGAAAAATGTCGAGCATGTGGAGCTGAATTTGACTATAGTGAAGAATTAAGAAAACATAAAAAAAATTGTAAATAATGATTTTAGAAATTTAAAAAATTAAGATTTTGAAGGCCTTAATAGTGATTTTTCAATTGCTTCTAAATTTGCAATTTGATTTTTAGAGTTTAAAGTCAGTACCTGAATCATTTCTGAGCCTAATTGAACAGACTGTTCAGGTAGTGTTTCTAAAAATTTTTCTAATCCTTTCTTGTAATTATTGATCAGTTCTAATCCTTCTTCAAGAGTCATAACAATAGTAGAATTTAAGCTATATTCAAAGATTCAATTCAATAAGTTGTTGAATAACTAAGAAACAATGTTTATAGGTTTAGATTTTAAAAGTTGTTTTGATTTGGATATAATTGAAAAAGTAGATTTAATTGAAAAGCCTCCAACTGAAGAGGTTGTAACGCGTGAAGAATTAACTGAATTATTTAAAACAAATTCTTCCCCAAATCATTACATTGGATTAGAAATTTCTGGTTTCTTACATTTAGGTAGTCTAATCAGTACTGGTTTTAAAATAAATGATTTTGTCAAAGCTGGAGTTAATTGTAAAATTTTTCTTGCAGATTGGCATACTCTAATCAATGATAAATTAGGAGGAGACTGGGATACAATTTCTAAGGTTTCAAAATATTATCAAGATGCCTTCAAACTAGTTTGTCCAAATGCAGAAATTGTTTTAGGATCTAAATTGTATGAAGAAAAAACAGAATATTGGTCTGAGCTTGTAAAATTTACAAAACATATGTCAATTGCCAGAACAATGCGAACCTTAACTATCATGGGTCGTTCTGAAGACGATAACAAAATAGATGTAGCTAAATTATTGTATCCAGCAATGCAAGCAGTTGATATTCATTCTTTAGATGTAGATATTGCACATGCAGGAATGGATCAAAGAAAAATTCACATGTTAGTAAGAGAAATTTTTCCTAAAATGAAATGGAAAGTCCCAGTTTCTGTTCATCATAAATTATTACCAGGACTATCAAAACCAGCAGATACTGATAATTCTCAAGTTTTAGGAAAAATGAGTAAATCAGATCCAAACTCAGGCATATTTATTCACAATACAGATAATGAAATTAAGAAAAAAATTAGTAAATCTTGGTGTGAGGAGCAAAATGTTGAAAGTAATCCTGTATTAGAAATTGCAAAAAATGTAATTTTTCATGAATTTAATGAAATTAATGTTGAAAGACCAGAAAAATATGGCGGTAATGTTTCTTATTCTAATTACAATGAACTACATACAGATTTTGCAGAAAATAAATTACATCCAGGAGATTTAAAACAAACTGTTGGAAACTATCTAGTTAAAGTGATTAGTCCTATAAGAGAAAAACTAAATCTTAGTGATGAAATTTCTGAAGCCATCAAGAAAAGTTTCTAAACTTTTAGATCAGGATTAGTTTGTTCTTCTAAATTATATTTTGATTTGTATCCTCTTGGATTAATCATTAAATCTTTGTAAGTATATGTTGATGAGTTACCAATTATTACAGTACTTGTCATACCCAACTCTTCATCAAAATTTAGTAAATTATCTAAATTAGTCATTACAATTGTTTCAGATTCTCTATATGCACTTTTAATAATTGCAACAGGGGTAGTAGGTTTTCTATGTTTAAGCAGAATTTTTTGAGTATCTTGTAATTGATGAACTCGTTTCTTACTTTTAGGATTATAGATTACAAGTACAAAATCACCTTGAGCAGCTGATTCTACACGTTTTTGAATTATCTCCCAAGGTACCATCAAATCACTCATACTAACAACAGCAAAATCTGTCATTAGTGGTGAACCAACAATTGATGCACATGAATTCAAAGCAGATACACCAGGAATAATTTCCACTTTAAGCTCATCAGAAGGATCCCAGCCTATTGTTGCAAGCGTTTCATAAATTAATCCAGCCATTCCATAAATTCCAGGATCACCACTAGAGACCAGAGAAACAATTTTTCCAGATTTTGCAAGATCAATACATTGATGTGCTCTTTCGACTTCTTGGGTCATAGCATATCGATGAATAGTTTTTCCTCCTATCAGATCTTGAACTAAATTAACATAAGTTTCATATCCAACAATGGTATCACTTTCAGAAATTACTTCTTTTGCTCGAAATGTCATGTGATCATGATGTCCAGGACCAACACCAACAATGTAGAGTTTACCAGTCAATTAAAAATAATTTTTTCTCAACTAATTTATCCGTTTAGTGATATTTTTATTGAAATGGATCAACTATTGGAGAATTAATGATGTATTCACTATTTGATGGACGTGCAATGCTGACTGTAATTAGATCATCATTATGAAATGAATCAATATCAGATTTTGTTTGTAGAATTTGTGCAAATTTAGAATCATGCCATTCTACAAGATATATTTTTGAGATGGGGTTATAATTTTCTTCATCTGAGGAAAAATTGAAAATTTCTGGTTGAAAATCTAAAGAACCAGATCCTATAATTCCATTTTTGAATTGATATTGTTCAACAATAGACGAATTTGTTAATAGATCTGACATTGATGGAGAATGTTTCACACCAATTAATTTTGATGGCCCAATTGGAGTTACATCAGTAATAATATAGTAAATTGTTTTTCCGCTTGAATCCCAGCTTCGATGGGCAACAAAAGTTACAATCAATTCATCTTCATTAATTTCAGTGATTTGACCTCCAGAAAATGACATTTTGTTACTGATTTGTTTATCAGAACGTTCAGTCATTTGTCCACCTGACCACTTTATTTGAGGAGTATTTACGACTACATTTGTTTCATTAAATTTAATTCTACCAGATTGTTCAGCATCAATAATATCAGCAGCTGATTCAAAAATAATTTCTTTTTGACCAGATTTCCATGTAACTTCAATTAGAGATCCTAATGGGGAATAATTAGATTGTTGTGGAGTCTCAGAAAAAATATCAGTTTGAAATCCAAAAAGTCCATCTCCCTCAATTCCATTTTTAAAAAGAAAAATTTTTTGTAAATTATTTTCTGGAATATTTTTGAGTGATTTTGACAATTGAATATTCAATTCTTGTTTTTCTGAAATAGTATTGACATAATCTTTGTCACTTGCATCAGTAATTATGTAAAGAATTTCATTTCCATTGTGCATTCCTTTATGCATTGGAATTTCTATAGGGACATTAGTTCGTGAAAGTAGTAATGAAGGATCCTCTTTTTGAAATTCAAGTTTTTGTTCAAGTACTTGAGTTGGTTGTCCTCTAATCCAACCATCAACACTTACAGTTGTAGTAAATTCTTTTGAGTTTGTTGAATGTAATGCAACTCCGGCTCCTGTAAATTCAATTGATCCTGATTTCTTTTCTGGGTTTAGTAAAGATAGACCATAAATTTTATTGTCATTGACAGCCCATGTATCTTGCCCATTTACTTCATTTTGATTAATTTCATGTAAAACAATTACATTAACTAATTCGCTAGAAGTAAATGTCATTGAACCATCATAGATTGTACCTTCATTTGGGGATAAAACAAGAGCCAATTGATGATCCTCATGTCCCAATCCAGGATCTTGAGAAGAGGTGATTGTTTGAGTGAAATGAACTTTTTTTGTAGATCCTGCATCAACATATTGATCTGAAAAAGTTGAAAGTGAAACAATTCCAGTAACAAAAATTCCAATTATTAAAATAATAATTATTTTTTTCAATAATTTTGACTAATTTTATTACTTTAAATGATTTGTCTTAATTGATTTTATCTAGTGTAAATGCATCATGGATTGCACGTACAGCAGTATTTGTATCAGAATTTTTTACTACCAATGCAAGATTAAGTTCTGATGAACCTTGAGTAATCATAGATACATTTACTTTATTTTTTTCAATTGCTGCAAAGACTTTGGATGCAACACCAATTGTTCCTCTCATTCCTGAACCAATTAATGCAATAATTGAAACTCCTGTAGTAACTTCTAATTTTTTGATAATTTTACCTAATAGATCCATTTCTAAAACACTAACCGCCTTGTTAAGATCAGAATTTTTTACTACAATTGTAATACTAGATTCAGAAGGATTTTGAGAAATCATCATTACGTTAATTCCAGCTTTTGCTAAAGTAGCAAATATTTTTGCGGCAGTTCCAGGTGTTCCAATCATGCTTCCACCTTGTATATCGATTAATCCATTATTACGAATATTACTAACACATTTTACAGTATTTTTTACAGATGCAGAAGGCGAAGAGGTTACTAAAGTTCCTTCATTTTTTGCATTAGATGAATTTCTTATTTTCATTGGTATTTTTTTTGCTAAAAGTGGTTCAAATGTTCTTGGATGAATTTGTTTTGCTCCAAACAAAGCCATTTCAATTGCTTCAGTATATGATACTTCTTTGAGTAATTTTGCATTTTTCACAATTTTTGGATCTGCTGTCATTAATCCATCAACATCACTCATTAACCAAATTTCATCAGCTTTTAAGCAAGAACCAATAATTGTAGCTGAATAATCAGAACCACCTCTACCAAATGTTGTTGTGTGTCCATGTTGATCTGCACCTGAAAATCCACCAACTACAGGTATAGTCTTTTTAGAAAATAATGTATCAATACTTTTTGAAACTCTTAATCTTGTTGTATCCATAAGTGGTTTTGATTCACTAAAATTAGAATCAGTTACAATGCCTACTTCCTTACCAGTCAGTGGAATAGCCTTTTTTCCTAAATCATTTATTGCAGCTGCAAGTAATTTTCCAGAAAATCTTTCGCCAAAGGAAATTAAATAATCCATTGATCTAGATGTTACTTCTCCTAACAAAACTAATCCATCTATCAGTGCAACAAGTTCTTTAAAATCATCATTTAATTTAATTAACAATTTTTTTTGAATGTCAGATTTTTTGATTGTTTGTTTTGCTAATTGCTTATGCCTATTAGTAATTTTTGATGCAAGTTGTTCTGCTTTAGATTTATTTTCTTTTTTGATAGATTCAGATATTTCAATTAAATCATCTGTTGTTCCACTTGTTGCTGAACAGACTATTACAAGTTGATTTTTTTTGGATAATGAAATTACATGTTTGGCAACTGATTGAATATCTTTGGTATTAGATATTGATGTTCCACCGTATTTTAAAACAAGTTTCAAGTTAAACTATCTGAATTATTCAATGTTTAAATGCTTTAACTTTCCACGCGTGGAGCAAGATAAAAGTGGATTCTTCCTATATTTGCAACTTTAAACTCAATTCTAAGTGGTTTTGCACTAGAAAATTCACATGTGATAAATCCAGCATTGCTGCCTACGGCTTTAACTACAGGATTGAGATATTCAAGGCTGTAAGTACCTTCACTATCAGATTTTGAAGATATTTCCTCAATATCATCAGCATCCTTATCAAGATCAATTATTACTTCACCTGAATCGCCCTTTCCAGAAAAATTACCTTTTGAATCAGACGTATTGATTGTTAAATAATCAGAAACAACTTGCACATCACCAAGAATTTTATCAAACTTTGATGAAGTTAAAATAATTTTTGAGTCATAAGGAATTTTTGGTAACGGTGTGTCAGTTGCAGAACTTTCAATTAGACGAATTTTGTATTTTTTATTTTTTCCAACTGTTACAAGTAACATATTTTCTTCAGAAATACTAATTTCTATACTGTCTTTTTTATCTGCACGTTTGATAAGTTTTGAAAATTCATCTATCCTAACTCCAAATTTAATATCGCTATCACATTCATATTTCTCAAATGCTGAATTTGGCCAAGATATATCAATTAAAGCAACATGAGATGGATCCATTCCTCTAAAAGAAATTCCTTCTGCCGTTGCAACAAAAGTTGCTTCTTCAACTAAAGTGGATATTGCAGAGATGATAGCTTTTAGATCATCTGAACCATTTGTTTTAGCTCCAAAAGTCAATTTAATTTTCTTGGCTATAAGTTCCAGTTAAACGTTATGTGTAATCACGCCAAGTGTATTTACATTTTTGACAACGGTAAAATCTAGTTGTAGGTTCATCTGCACTTCTAGTTTGAAACATCCAACCAACTGCTTCATCATGACCACATTTTTCACAATCAATTTTTACTGTAGGATGAGATTCTTCACCTTCATTTCCTTCAAAAGCAAGTAGTGAGAAATCAGGTTCTTCTTCGGCAACAATTTTTTTCTTTTTTTGTACTTTTTCTCCATCAATGTAACCACATTTAGAACACTCTAAACCAGATTCACTTTTTTTTAGTTTAACCTCACATTTGGGGCAAAATTTCAATTTTATTTACCCTAATTTTGAACTAAATAATTGTTTGAACTCATCAGCCATCTTTATTGCAGATTCTGCTGATTTTTTAACCTCAGTTAGTGGTTTTGAACTAGAATTAATTCTCATCCAGCACTCATTAGTTAATGGGTGTTTGACAATTACACCTGCAAAATCAACATTTGAGGCCTTTAGAAGCTCGTGTTGAATAATGTATAATATTCCAATATCAGCTTCTGTGACAGAAATACTGATTTCTTTGGGTTCTGAACTGATTACTTCTGCATTCATGTATTCAGAAAAAGCACTTATTGCGGATATAAATCATATGAACTATAGCATGACAGAAAGCAAAATTTCACAAATAACACTAGAAAAATCCAAAGAAGAGTACTCTTCAGATGAAAATATTGAGATAAATGTCCAATTTTCGATTGAAGGGGGCCTTAGAGATGCATTCAATGAAGCAAATTGGACTAAAGCATACAATAACAACGATGTTTCAATGAAACTGAAATATGGTGTAAAATTGACATCTGGTGGTTTTAGAAAGAAGGAATTGGGAAGAACTATTGATTCTTATCGAAAAGCCGCTATTTTTTGGACTAGAAATCCAAAATTAGTTAATCCAATGAAAGATAGAAGAATTTGGGTTCAAGTTGCAAAAAACTTTGAGCCATTTATCAGACTAAGTGAAGAAGAAGTTAGAGAAGAATTCTTAGACTTTAATGAAAAGTTTGTATTCAAAGCATCTGATTTAGGAAAAGGTAAACACAAGATAGGAGCTGAAGTATTTTCATCATGGCAAAAACATGATTATACTGAACCAGGTAATATCAAAAATAATTCTAATGAAATAGAAGTCGTAATCAATTAGGATATAAGGAACTTTTTTCTTTGATTAACAATGGCAAAATATGACGGTCTATTAGGACAACCAATTCTTGAAGTCGAAGAACCTGATAAGGAAGGTGGAATAACTTTCATCTTTAAAGATAACAGGTTTATGTTTATCAAAGCAGTTGATGGAAAAATTGAAACCGTATCAATTCCAGAATAGGTGATTATGAATGGAAAAATTTGATAAACTCAAAATGTTGGAATTGGTAAAAGTTGAAGATCCAGATGCTGAAGGTGGAATGACTTTACATTTTCAAGAAAACATTACGTTGAAAATTAAAAACGTTGATGGAAAATTAGTTTCAGAATTTGTATAACTAATTTCTCACATATTTTTCATAATAACTTATTGCTAATTCCTGTACATCTGATTGAATAGATCCAGGTCTTTCTTTTCTAATTTTTTCAATTGCTTCTTTAGCTGAAAAATTTTTATATTTTATAAAATAACATGCAAGAATTGTTCCAGCTCTTCCTAATCCTGCAGCACAATGAACCATCACAGATTGATTATTTTTTATTTGATTTTGAATAAATTCAACTGCAGAATCTATTCCTTCCATATCAGGAGCATGAAAATCAGCTGTTGGAACATGTAGATAATCAATTTTATGAGTCCATTCATCTGGTAGAGGATTTTCAGTCATAGTAACAATTGATTTTACACCTTGAGTTAGAAGCCAATCAAATTCATGAAGTGATGTAGGTATTCCTGAACCAGCTAATTTTTCGTCAATTAACCAAGAAAAATTCGTAGGTTTTTTTGTAATTTTTCCATGAACTTTTCTCCAAATATTACCTGGCTTACTCATACCATTATCTGATCAACATACTATATTTTTAGCATTACGAAAATATTGAAAATGAATCATTTTAAAAAAATTAAATTAATTTTAAAATTATGAAAAGTTAAATACTGTTTTATCAAAATCATATTGTGCCTACTGCTTATGTATTATTGAATTCAGATTTAGGTACAGACGTTTCAATAATTGCTGAAATAAAACAAATTCTTACTGAGGAAAATGTGGAATATGAAGTTAGAGGAGTTTATGGAGTATATGATATTGTTTTAAAAATTTCATCAGACGATGCAGAGAAATTAAGAGCAATAATTACAAATAAAATTAGAAAAATCAGTAAAGTTCAATCAACACTTACTATGATGGTTATTGAAGAGCAAGAAAATCTATAGTTTTTTAATTTCATCAATTACTTTTAGCATATCTGATTCATTATTAAAAAAATGAGGTGATACACGAATAATCTTTTTTTCCATTATTTCCCTAACTGCTAAAATAATATTTTGTTTTTCAAGTTTTTTGACAACTTTTTCTGAATCAAAATTCTTGATGTTAAACGAGACAATACTGGTTCGTTTATCTGGATCCTCTGGACCGTATAAAACAACGTCAGGGATTTTCATTAATTCATCTCTAAAAATATTAGATAAATTTTGATTTTTTTTGCGAATATTTTCCATACCAAAATTTAACAGATACTTTACTGAAGATTCTAATCCAACAATTCCAACATAATTTCTAAAACCAGTTTGAAACTTTTCAGGTAAATCCTTAAAAATTAAATTATTGTCATTTTCAATAATTGCAGATTCACCTCCAATAGTTTTTGGCTCTAATAATTCACTTGATTCTTTTTTACAATAAAATAAACCTGTTCCCATTGGTCCACACAACCATTTAGACCCATTAAATGACATAAAATCACATCCTAATTTTGATACATCATGTGTACCAATACACCCAATTGTTTGTGCACTATCAATAAAAAATGGGATTTCCTTTTCTAGTGAATCAGAAATTTTTTCAACAGGTAAAATGGAACCAGTATTATACAAAGCATGACTTATAGCTAATAATTTTGTATTATTATCTACATTTGATTTTAAATCATCAAGTTTAAAAAACCCATTTGAATCAATTGGAAGACTTCTAACTGAAATTTTATTTTTTAATTTAATCCATGGATAAAAATTGGAATGATGTTCATGAGTCATTCCTCTAATTATGATATTAGAGGAATCATCAAAAGATAAACCATTTGCAACAATGTTAATTCCATCAGTAGTACTTTGAGTTAAAATTACTTCTTCAGACTTGCAACAAATAATTTTAGCAATAATTTTTCTTACATTATTGAGTTTTTCTTCAATTAAACTTGCTGAATCGTTAGAATCAGGTCCTAGAGAATTATATGAAATTAGAAAATCATTCATTGCATTAATGCTCTGAGAAGGCATTAAAGAAACAGATGCATTATTCAAATAGATTTTGTTTGATATAGGAAAATCAGCAGAAATATCTTTTGACATTAAATTCATTATTATATCTGTAAAGTCCTACTTTGGTGTTGGATAAAAATCCTGAGATAAATCTAAATGATAATCTTAAGTGTATTCAAAATGAATTTAAAAATAATGTACCTAGTCTAGTTTTATGTTTAAATTCATTTCATAAAATTGAATTTTTAGATAAATTAATTTCTTCTATAAAAAATCCAATTATTTTTGTGGATATGGATTTGTTATATTCTGGGTATATTGAGTCAAAAATGATTAAAGAAAAAGGGAATGTAGAAATTTTTAGACCAAATAAGCTTGATTGGAAAGAAAGATTATCAGAAATTATTTGTAAAATTTCAGAAAAAGAATTTTTTATTATTATTGATTCGTTTAATGGAATTTACAATTTATTTGATGATTTAGAATCTGCCAGGTTTGTTAATTCATGTCTAATGCTACTTTCATCATTAAGTAAACAAAGTGATTGTACAGTTGTAGTAACTGGGATGGCTAGAAATAAAGATAATTATGAATGGATTTTATCTCCAGGTGGTAAACATGTTATGAAATTATCTAAAACTAATCTATATTTTTTAAAAAAAATTCAAAATAAACTCACAATTAGAATTATTGATAACGAACAGAATACAGTAAAAGAAAAAAACAAAGCGATCTAGATCAAACGCCGTTATAAAATTTGAAACGCCGTTATAGGTCTAAAAATTTAGGTAAATTATATTAAGCACGAATCTCGATTTAATTTTGTTATGCCAGTAGGAATTATTCCAGACATAAGTGAACAAATGTGTATCGGATGCGCACTCTGTGTAGAAATCTGTACAACACTTGGTCCTGATGTCCTTAGAGTAAAACCAGTTGAAGGCTGGAAAAGAGGTAAAGCATTTGTTTTCTACCCAGAAAGATGTATTTCTGATGGTGCATGCATCGGTGTATGCCCAACAAAAGCAATCTTTTGGATGAGACCAATGGACTTTACAGTTGGACAACCAGTTCCACTCTACAAGAACTCAGTCTTCGTCAAAGGTTGGACTGAATTAATCGATTAGATTAGTTCTACAATTTTTAATTTCTTTTTATTATTTTTAGTTAAGTTTACTTGTATCAAATCTAATTTTTAGAAAATTTGAATTTTGATTTCCAATTTGAAGTTGATTTCTTAGTTGGTTTTTTGGATAAATTATCCAACATGTCATAAGTAATAGTAAATCCATTTCCAACCATAGTAGCATCCTTATTGTAATTTTCTTTATGAGGAACAAATTCATCAGCTAAGTCTTTAATTTTTTTAGTTTTAAGATCAAACAATCGTATCTTTTTACCATTTTCCAATTCAATAATTGCATCACCACTTAATCCTTGAATAGAAAAAGTTTCAAAAAATCTAATTGTACCATTTTGTTTTAATTTAATTATACAATCATAAGTTAACTTGCTTCCATAAAATAAAATTTCACGTGCAGAAATAACTGCATCCTCTTCAACATTTAAAACAATGATTGAATCTGCTGTGAGAGATACAGTATTTACAACATTTTCAGCAACAATTTTTCCTTCTGGTGCAGATATAGTTGTTCTGTGTTCTTGAATTTGAAAAACTCCAACTCTACCTTCTTTATCTTCAACTCTAAATTTTCTACCGTAAATATTACCTACAACTGCATTTCCATTATCTACAAAAATTTGTGCACCATTTTCAATTTTATATTTATTTTCTAGTGGTTCAATGAATTTAAAATCACCTTTAGTTAAATGAATATTAGTTTTATATTCTTGAGTCCATGAAGGGCTAGTAATACTTCCTTGCATAATTATAGGTCCATCATAAGTTAAACTTCCAGCCATAAAATTACCTTTAATAGATAATGTTCCTGTTGCTTTTCTTTCTAATTCAATTTCACCAAGAGTTTTAGAACCAAATAATCTAGTAGCAGTTGCATTTGAACGATTTAAAGCAGATGCCCATTCTTCAGCAGTTTTCATTTCTTTAGATAATTCTTGACCTAAAATCTGATTTTTCCTTCTAACATCTTCTTCGCTTTCATCAGAATAAACTCTAGAGTTTTTGATTTTTTCGATATCTGTGTCAGGATATTTTTTTCCAATTTTTAGATCATCGTATGCCTGTTTGATTTTAATGAATTGTTCATTTTCTCCTCCTCGATCTGAGTGAAATTGTAAAGCTAATCTTCTAAATGCGTCCCTAATCTCTTTTTCAGTAGTTCCTTCTACAATACCTAAAATATCATAATTAGATTCTACCATTTTTTTATCAACCTAGTTAGGATCTGTAATCATTTTCCTATACTTGTAGTTTATCACATTAGAGAATATCAATGATTTGGAAATTCTTTTAAAAATACTCGTAGAGTTAATTTTTTCTTGTTTTTAACAAGGCAATAATTGCTATTATGATGCCAATAATTGCAATTGGCAATACTACAACATATGCTCCATCTATTTCATCCTGTTTTTTATCATTAGAAACTTCTAAATTTTTAATGGTATTTTCTAATGAAGTAATTCTTTGTTCAAGTTTTGAATTATCATCAATTACTTCAGTTAAAGCCAAATCAGCAGATTGAGGAAATTCAATATATGATCTTTCTGCAATTGGTGGTGGATGCATGGATAAATTAACAGGTGTCTCCAATATTTTTCCAATTAGATTTGCCTGAAAATATCCTGATACAGTAGGAGTAATAAAGGCATAATATTTTCCGGGAATGTCATGATCTGCTACAAAAGGTAGAGTAATAGTTTGAGTGTTATCATGTACAAATTGAATTTTTAATAATTTTCTTAATCCTTCAATACCATTTTTAAATTCTTGAGAATTTGCACATTCTAGTAAAATCGGAATATCAGGACATTCTTCTAACGGACTCACATACAATTCAAGTCCATTGGTCTCACCTGATATAACGGGTTCATTCATCCAACCAATTTCCACACGATATTCCCCAACTGCATCAACTGTATGCCCATATGCAATTCCAGCAAAACTGGGAATAAGCAATAATGAAAGTAAAAGAAATTTGTAATTCATAATAAAAAATTAAAATCTAATTTTAAAAATGTTATTTTTGAGATTTGTACCACTAAGCATCCGCATACATAGAAACTTCCCAAGCGGTAGGAGTTTGTGCAAATGCAGTATATTCCTTGTATTTTAATTCAGAATAAGTTTCAAGAAAATCTTTTGTAAAAACTTCCTCTAAAAAGTTAGAATCACTACTTAGAGCATCTAGTGAACCCTTTAGTGATACAGGTAATGAACCAATATTATATTCTCTTTTCTTTTCTGAAGAAAGTTTGTAAACATTTTCTTCAATAGGATCTCCAGGATCAATTTTATTTTTTATTCCATCAAGACCTGCTAATAGTAATGCAGCTTCTAACAGATAGATATTTGCAGTAGGATCAGGTACACGATATTCAATTCTTTTACTTTTTTCTTGATTTCTATTATACATTGGAATCCTTATTGCTGTTGAACGATTTGCTAATCCCCAACAAACATTGACTGGTGCCTCAAATCCAGGAACAAGTCTTTTGTAAGAATTAGTTGTAGGATTTGAAATAGCACATAATGCTGATGCATGACTAAGTATTCCACCAACATAATATCTACCAGTTTGACTCATTTGAGCAACTTCATCATCGTGATCATACATGACATTAGTGTTATTTTTCCATAAACTTTGATGTGTGTGCATAGCTGATGCATTATCACCAAAAATTGGTTTTGGCATAAAAGTTGCAACTTTATTTTTTCTTTTAGCTTTGACTTTAACTAAATTTTTAACTGCAATGACATTATCAGCCATTCCAATCATTTCATCATAAACTAAATTAATTTCACATTGACCTGAAGTTGCAACTTCATGATGTTCTGCTTCAATTTTTATTCCAAAATAATTATACAAATCATCACATACATCTTTTCTAAATCCTTCAAGTGTATCCTTTGGTTGTGATGGATAATATCCTTCTTTGATATCTATAGCAGTACTGACATTTCCTTTGGCCCATGGTGATTCTTTAGATTCAATTGAATAACCTGAACCACCACCTGAATGGGTTGCAGCATATGGTGATGGATAAACACTAATTGAATCAAAAACAAAAAATTCAATTTCAGGACCCCAATTTGTGTGAGTAAATCCAAATTCTTCAAGTTTTTCTGCTGACTTATGTGCAATTCCTCTAGAATCTCTATTGTATCTATCTTCTTTGTTTGTACTCCCATCATAAAGATCACAAAAGATCCTTGCATTTTTTCTATGTCCTGGATCATAGTCACTTGGTAAAATTTTAAATGAATTTGGATCAGGCATTAAAATCATATCAGAATTATTAACAGATTTGAATCCAACAATTGAACTAGCATCTAGTTTTTCAAGACCATTTACAAAACTAGTTTCATCAATTGCATAACTAGGCATTCCAACATTATGAAGTTCACCAAAAATATCTACAAACCAAAAATCAATGAAAGAGATTTTTTCATCTTCAATAGTTTGTAGTACTTGTTTAGAATCCAATTACTAAATCTTAGAAATTATTTTACTAATGTTGTCTAGTAAGATAGAATTGTCAATAAAGTCAGGTAATTTTCAGGGTAAAAACTCTCAATTGAGTTTATTTTTTTGGATTTCCATCATTCCTTCTTCAAAGAAGAATTTTTCATCAAATATGGGTTTTAAATCATCCAACCATATTGCATTTTCATCATATTTTGCGAAAAATGGCATATCTACCCAATCAGGATTTCGGCCTTGTATGAATCTCAAGACAATTACTTTCTGATCATTTACACTTGTAGTTCCCATTACATGGACTTTTCCGGGTGTTGCAGACATACTTGGTCCACGAACAGTTCTAGCTATTCCACTAACCGAAGAATATGCTTTCTTAAAAATTTCATGCGCTTTAATTAAAGAAATTCCAAAGTAATGTTGAGCACCTGTATCTCTAACTACAAACATGTAATATGGAATACAACCTAATTCAACTTGTTTTGTCCACATTTTTGCCCACATTTCTGCATCATCATTGATATGTGTTAAAAGAGGAGATTGAGTTCTAATTTGAGCACCTGTTTTTCTAAGTTCTTTAATTGCATCCTTTACAGCTGGTGTAGATAGTTCATTTAGATGATTGAAATGAGCCATAAATGCAAGATGCAAACCACTTTCAGTGATTTTCTTAAAAACTTGTAACATTTCTTGAGAATCTGAATCTGTCAAAAACTTGTAAGGCCAATATGCAAGTGCCTTTGTTCCAATTCTAATAGTTTTAAGATTTGGAAGATTTGCATCGATTATTGCATCAATATATTTTGAAAAGATTTTTGCTTTCATGATCATTGGATCACCTCCTGTAAATAATACATCTGTAATTTCAGGATGTTCTCTAACATATTGAACCAGTTGTTCACCTTCTTGCATTGCAAATTTCATTTCATCCATTCCAACAAATTGTGGCCATCTAAAACAAAAGCTGCAATATGCATGACAAGTTTGACTTTGGCTGGGGAAAAATAAACAAGTTTCTTTGTATTTATGTTGCATTCCGTATAATTTTGTACCATCATTTAATGTTGGAACATTAAGTTCCATTTGGCCTGCAGGATGTGGATTTAATTGTAATCTAATTTCATTTGCAATTTTAGTTATTTCTTTTTTATCAGCATTATTTTTTAATGCATCAGCCATCTTATCATAATGTTCAGGTTTTAACATTCCTTTTTGTGGAAATGTTAAAACAAAAATAGGATCATTTGGAATATTATTCCAATCAATTAATTGTTCAACGACATAATTATTTGCTTTAAATGGCAATACATTTCCTACAACCTCCATCTCAAATTGTTTTTCTTCAGAAAGTTGTTGAATTTGTGGAAGTTGACGAAAATTTGATAATGTATATGATTTCATAGAAGGAGTTTCGTTCCAAATTGATTTTTGATAGGTCATTTTAAGATTAGTGCTGAAACCCTTGTTAAAGGTTACATCAATTGTAGGCACAAAATAATGAGTAATAATTGGTAGTTTTTTCAATATAATCCTGATCGCTTAACATTTTATTCTAGAAAATAGAACAAAGTAAGACGACAAATTATGAGCGAAGACGATATTTCACAAATTTCTGTTGGCGAATTTGAAACTGTTTCACAATTATTGGCATCATCAGAATCACTTCAATTAGCATTTATCATCATGATAGTTGGAATAATTGCAATTGTTGCTGCTTATAGAAAATTTTCGTCATTAATTAAATCAAAAAAAATTTTTTACACTAGACCACATTTGTCAAAATTTGTACAAAATGCAGTATTACCATTTTTTGCAATTGCATTAATTTCATCAACAAATGCATATATTCAAACTTCAGAATTATTTGAAAATGATTCAAATTCATTAACAATGGAATTAACTCCAGAAGAAACTTTTGCAAAAATTCTCAATACTTTTAATATTTTAGTTATAGGCTATACCATTTCCCATTTAATTCCCATTATGCTTACAAAACGAGATAAATCAATTCTTGAAAAAGAAGATTTTGGTATGTGGTATGATATGCAAGGTTTTGTTGACGATAATGATCTTTTTCATAAATTATACAAATGGGTTGCACCAACAATTACACCAGAAGATTTTACTGATGAAGAATTTAAAAAATTATGTAAAACAAAAGAAGGAATAAATCAATTAGAACAACATCGTAATTCAAAGGGAAATCCTATTGGAAGTTATGAAAAATTAGTCAATAATCCATTTGAAAAATGGAAAGAATCTGAAAGAGCAAAATATTTGAAATATTTTAACAACTGTGTTACTGGAAATAATCAATCAGGAAGAAAATTAAAACCAGGAGCAAAACCAGATGAAATATTTCCAATAGACATATGGAGAGAAGAGAAGAGAATCAATGGTTTTGAGCCATTAATTCCTAGTAATAGACCACCGGGATATGCACGAAAGAAAAGAGAAGGAATTCCTAAATCTTTTAAACAAATTTTACCAGTAGGAATTTTTGTTGCAACAATTTTAGGAATTGTATCATGGTGGGGAGTAGATTTGTTTGTATTAGCAACAGCAACAGGCGGACTTGCAATTGGTATCGGTTTAGCTCTACAAGAAACAATGCAAAATTATTTTGCCTATTTGATGATTAGAAAAGACAATATTTTCAAAGAAGGAGAAAGAATTCAATTAGAATCAGGGTATAACGGAATTGTTCATAAAATAACACCTAGAGTTACATATGTTAGAGATGCATTACATGAATCAGTAGCAATAATTCCTACTAGACAGTTGGTGACAGCACAAATTATTAACTATACAAAAGAAAACAAACTTGTCCCAGCACTCGTTACAGTAGGTGTTTCATATCTCAATGATCCAAAACAGGTGGCAGCAATTTTAGTTAAAATTGGAAAACGTGGCATGGTTGAAATTAAAGATGCTAAAGGAAGACACCTAGTTCGACAAAATAGATGTCCAAACTTGGATGAAAATAAATCAAGTTGTGGTTGTGATAAGGATTTACATGTAGATATTTCTCAACCAGTTGTACGATTTAATCAATTCAATGATTCTGCTTTGGATTTTTCAATGTGGTTGTACGTAAAGGATTACGGTTCACAATTTAAGACAAAAACAGATCTAAGAATGATAATGTATGAAGAATTCAAAAAATATGATATTAGAATTCCATGGCCAATTAGAACTGTCTATCAAGGAGATGAGAAGAGAGAGCAAATAGAAATTGATGAAAAAGATGAATTTAGAAATAAAGTAATAGATGAATATGGATTAGGTGATTTAGCTCGTGGAGAAGGCGACGAATAAGAAAAATTTCTCAAAACTTAAGAATCCCTTCAAATCATATTTTCTTATTGAGTCAAATATCAGTTATTTCAGGAAAAACTTCAGAAGATTTAGCAAAGAAAATTGCTAAAAAAATAAAGGCAAATCTGGTTAAATCAGAAATTAGAATATTTCCTGATGGCGAAAGTAAAATTACCTTAATTGGAACAATTTCAAAAAAGAGATCAATTGTAATACAATCAATTTTTCCACCAGTAGATACCAATTTGATTCATACATTATCGCTAATCACAAAAGCAAAAGAAAATTCAGCTCAAGTGGATGTTGTAATTCCATATATGGGGTATGCTAGACAAGATAGAGAATTTTTATCCGGTGAAATTGTAACAATGAAAGTACTTGCGAAATTATTCAAAGGAGCAGGAGCATCAAAAATAACTGCAATAGATATTCACAGTTTGATTGGATTGAAATATTTTAGTATCAAAACAGAAAATGTGACTGCAATTCCGGACCTTGTTAAATATTTTAAAAAATTGAGCCTAAAAAATCCATTAATTGTATCACCTGATCAAGGTGGTAAAAAGAGAGCAGAAGAATTTGCAAAGGAATTAGATTCCGATTACATAGCATTAGAGAAAATAAGAGACAGAAAAACAGGTAAAGTAAAAATTAAGACGAAGAATTTGTCTGAAGTTAAAAATAGAGATTTAATTTTAGTGGATGATATGATTAGTACTGGAGGTAGTATAATCAAAGCTACACAATTTCTTAAGAAACAAAAATCTAAAAGGATCTATGTTGCATGTACACATGCATTATTAATGAATAATGCAGAAAAGAAAATTAGAAAAGCTGGAGTAACAAGTATTATCAGTACAAATACAATTCCGGGCAAAACATCAAAAGTAGATATTTCAAATACTATTGCAAAGGCAATAGCGTAATGCCAGAAAGTTTTTTTATTTTATCAAAAGAATATTTAGAACTTGGAATAGACGAAATTACTGCAATAACAAAAATGTTTGATCGATTTGCTAAAATAAAAATTATCTCAAATTTGATAATTGTTCAATCAAAAACAAATTGGAAAAAAATTTCTGAACGTGCTACATTTGTTAAAACATCTGGACAAATATTAAGAAAAATGTCAGGACTTTTCTTGGATGAAGAAAATTTTCAGGTATTAAAAAATACACAAAGTTTTGTATGTAGAGTAATTAATTTGTCATCAAATCAATTAGATGTATTAGAGTTAGAAAAATCTATGGGAGACATGATATTAAAATTCACACAAGCAAAAGTGAATTTAAAAAATCCTGAAATTACAGTATATTTAATTTTCACAGACACAGAAAATTTTTTTGGTTTTTCAGAAAAAAATGAAAATAAAAAGCGACCTAAAAAATCCAAAAAATATCCTCATGAATTAGATTGGAAATTAACAAGAGTAATGATAAATTTAACTGGATTAAAAAAAGGTCAAACTATATGTGATCCATTTTGTGGTACAGGCACAACATTACTTGAATCTGAGTCTATGGGCATTAACGCTATTGGAATTGATTTTGATGAAAAAATGTGTAATTTGACAAGAGAAAATCTTGAATTAAATAATTATAATTCAAAAGTTTTGAAATCTGATTTTCAAGAATTAGTGAAAATTTCAGATAATTTTGATGCAATTGTAACTGATTTA
>CP054849.1:1340847-1357507 GCA_044358425.1 Marine Group I thaumarchaeote
CATTCCACCTAAAATCAAAACAGATGCAATTATGCCTAATTTAATCAACATTTCATTATAATCCTAAAAAATTCATTTTAAATTCAAACTAAAAAAAATAATCAAAAATGGGTTGATTTTCTTAACTAATTCCATTTAATCAAATACAATCCAATCAATAATTCTATCAATATTTGAAGATGTCAAAGTGACTTTAATTGGTCCCAATGGTGATTCATCAAATTCCTCACAAAGTGCAATTTGCTCAACAAATGCAGCCTGCTTATTAAGATAAAACCATGTAGTATCATTTTTTAAATTATCCTCTAAAGAACGTAAGAAATTTTTTTGTAATTTATTATTATGAATAAATTGATAAATTTTTTCAAATGATCTTAATTCTTTTGAAATTGCATTAATTGAAAAATTATCATTATTTATGATTGAGTAGGGAAAAATATTTGAAATTGTTTGTTCAACTTTATCTATAGATTCTGATGGATTTATTATACAAAACATTTCTATTTTGCAATTAAGGTTAGGAGTATTCATTCAACCCATCTTTGAATTATATCATAAGATTTTTTTATCAATTCATCTTTAGTCAAACCAATATTTGATATTGCAAAATCTGATAATGCAATAGAATTACTAACGCCAACACCTAATTCTCGATTATCTCTTTCATTGAAATGCTCTTTAGTTTGTGGATCATCAGAACGTCCTCTTTTTTGTAAGAAATTATATCGAGTATCAGTTGAAGCATGAATTGCAAGTAATTTTACAATTCCTAATTTTCTTAGTACTTTTATTTCATCATTAGATCTTACTCCATCTATCAACAAAACATTTGCATTAGAAGATTCTATAGTTGGCTTAACAAGCTCAGCTATTGCACCAGCTCCATTATTTTCTCTTAATTCTAACATTAATTTTCCAAGATTCTCTCTAGTTGGATCTAAATTTCTTTTTTTTGCCTCTTCCCTTACAGCATTTCCTAAATTAATTATTTCATAACCTTTAGGTTTCAATCCTTCAGCAATTGTAGATTTTCCAGCCCCAGGCATGCCTGTTAAACATACAAGTAATTTTGTCAATACATATCAAAAAAAATACTCGTCTATGAAGTTAACGGAAATTATTATAAACATAATGAGAAAAATCCTATAATGCGTGTTTTTGTATCTATAGATATATCAAATAATGAAATAATTAATTCAATTAAAAATTTTCAAGATTCAATCAAAGTTGATGCAAAAGCAATAGAATCAAAAAATTTTCATTTTACATTACAATTTTTGGGTGAAATTTCAGAAAAAAAAGTTCAGGTAATAATAGATGAATTTAAGAAAATAGAATTTTCAAAATTTAAAATTTATTTAAAAGGAATTGGAGTTTTTCCAAATAGTAAATCTCCAAAAATAATTTGGATAGGAACAGATGAAAAAAGTTCAGCTAAAATGATTGATTTATCCAAAAAAATACAAAAATCTTTAGGATCATTAGGATTTACACCAGATAAATCGTTCAAACCTCATATCACAGTATTTAGAATTAAAAAGAAGATTGGAGATATAAGTAAAGAGATGGAAATTCATGAAAAAATTAATTTTGGAATACAAGAAGTATCTAGCTTCAAATTAAAAAAAAGTGAATTAACTCCAAACGGTCCAATTTATTCAGATTTAATGGAGTTCAACTAAATTATGAAACAAATTATTTCTAAAATTTCTAAAGATTCTATACCATCAGATAGTATTCAAAAATCAAAAAAAGAAATTGCAGATTCAATTTATCAATTGGTTGAAAAAGAAATTAAAAAGTATTCAGAAGTAATAGAATTAGAATTTGGGGGATCCTATGCTAAAGGAACTTGGTTATCAAAAAATGCAGATATTGATATTTTTATTAAATTTAAAAAAAGTATTTCAGAAGAAAAATTAGAAAGTATTTCAAAAAAAATAGGATTTACATCATTGAAAAAATATTCTCCATATGTAAGATATTCTCAACATCCTTTTGTTGAGGCTAAAATCAAAGATACAAAAATCAACATAGTACCTTGCTATGATGTAAAAATTGGCGAATGGAAAAGTGCAGCAGATAGATCACCTTATCATACAAAATTTATGAAAAAATCATTAACATCAAAAATGAAAAATGAAGTTAGAATTTTAAAAACTTTTTTACAATCTAATGGTATTTACGGTGCAGAAATAGCAAAACAAGGTTTCAGCGGATATATTTCAGAAGTTTTAATTTTAAAATATGGAAGTTTTGAAAAATTAGTTAAATCAATATCAAAAATTAAAGAAAACCAAGTAATAGGTAAAACATCAAGTCATTTTGATACGACAATTGTAGTCATAGATCCAATTGATGATAAAAGGAATTTAGCAGCTGCGATTTCAAATGAAAATATTGTAAAATTTATTCTTATTTGTAGATCGTTAGAAGCAAAACCAAGTCTAAAATTTTTTAAAACAAAAATATTAAAAAAATCCAATAAATTTTGGAAAAATTTGTTAATTGTAAAATTTGAATTTAAGACAAGGAGTCCAGATATTATTTGGGGCCAAATTAAAAGAGCTACAGCATCACTTACAAAACAATTAGAATTAGAAGGATATACTGTATTAAGGAGTAAATCGCATACAGATGAACAAAAAGAAGCATACCTAATGTTCTTTTTAGAATCTACTCAAATAACTGAAATATATCAAAAGAAAGGTCCAGAAATTTTTAGAGATGATAGCACAAAAAGCTTTATCGGAAAAAATCTGAAAAATACTGAATTAATGTGGATTGGTAATGATCTGAAAATAATTGCATTAGAAAAGAGAAAACATACTGAAGCCGTTTCATTTATGAATGAATTTTTGAAAAAAAATCTCAATGTAGGCATACCAAAAGGCCTTCAAGGAGATTTTAAGCAAGGTTTCAAAGTTTTTGTTGGAAACAAAAATCTAAGGAAATCAATTAAAGAGGAAGCCAATGAATTAATTTCAGTAGATGGCACACTCCTTCATTTCAATTAAAAAATTTTCAGAAGAACCTTATTCAAAAATTCTAGGATATCCTAGCGCAACTAATCGTCAAATTAAAGCAAGAATTAAAGAATTAGAAAAATTGAAAATTAAATCAATATGTTTAACAGGTCCAACTTTAATTGGAAGTTTAGAAATTTTAGGCAAAGGTTACGTTGGTGTTGTTGTACTTGTTAAAAGAGGAAATAAAGAAGTTGCATTAAAAATTAGAAGAACAGATTCTCAAAGACAAAATATGAAAAATGAATCAATTTTATTAAAATTAGTTAATTCAGTTAATGTAGGTCCCAAAATAATTGATGTTAGTAAAAATTTTTTAGTTATGGAATATGTTGAAGGAGATAAATTTAGTGATTGGATTGAAATGTTAAAAGGAGCAGGCAGTGTTAAAAAATTAAAAACTACAATAAAAAATATTTTAGAAGATTGTTTTAGACTAGATCAAATTCAATTTGATCATGGAGAATTGAGCAATATTTCAAAACATGTGATTGTTGGAAAAAATAAAGCAACTTTGATTGATTTTGAAAGCTCTAGTACAAAAAGAAGACCTTCTAATGTTACATCAATTACTCAAGCATTTTTCATTGGTTCAGGTATCGCAAAGCAAACCCAGAAAATTTACAAAAATTCCTCTAAAGAAAAAATTATTCTTGCGTTAAAAAATTATAAACAAGAAAAAACACGAGCAAACTTTGAAACCTTGCTTAAAATTTTAAAATTATAATGGGATCAGCAGGATTTGAACCTGCGACCACTAGCCCCCCAGGCTAGTATCATACCAAGCTAGACTACGATCCCTAAATTCACAGGCACAAAATGAAATTATTAAATCGTCCTATCTAGAATTAACAGTAGTGAAAATTTGTAATATTTGTCATAAAATTTCAGCTACAGATAAAGATCATACAGATTGTGTTCAAAAAAGAAGTATCGAGATAGAAGATCAGAATTTTAAAAACAGTATAGCTGAAAAATTGAATCTATCAAAAAATGATCAAGATTTAGGTATTGAAGTTAAAGCAATTCTTGAACACCTAACTAAAGAAAAAGATGATTAATTCATAACCACTTTGACAATCTTTCTTTTTCAAAATTTATTTTTTTAGAAAGATTTTCAGATGTTGATTCTGTTAATTTTGTTGATGGTTTTTGATTTGTAAACATATCAACTTCAATTATTGATGCAGTCTCTCTACCAGATTCTAAAAAGCATCCTCCTTTACCATCAAATAAAAGTGATTTTTCATTTAACTCAATTTTTGAAATAATACTTTTTGCTACTGTAATTCCTTCACCTTCTGCAAAAATTCCAGCTTTAGGAACTGAAATTAAATCAGTAACTGCCAAACTTGTAACATCACCAATAGCAAAAATATTTTCAAATTGTGTTTTACAATCTCTATTAATTGGAATAAAACCAGGTTCTGATGCCAAATTTGAATTATAAATTACTGATGGTGCAATATGTGGAGGTATTGCTAATAGAATATCAAAATCATATTCATTATTTTCAAAAATTAGTTTTTTTGGCTTTACTTCTTTAATTTTTTCTGAATTGTGGAAAGTAATTTTTTCTGAATTTATTAAATCAAGAATTTGTTTACTAACTTCTGGTCCAGCTGCTGGTAGTGTTATTGGTGCAGGACTAAAAAAATCAATTTGAACAGAATTTCTTATTCCTCTCTTTCTAAGCATGGAATCTACCAGTAAACTAGCCTCAAAAGGTGCAGGAGGACATTTGTAAGGCATTCCCATTATGACGATAGCAATTTTTCCTGATTGTATTTTATTTAATTGATCATTAATTTGATTTAATTGATTATGATCATACAAATTAAATCCATTATCTTCTAAACCAGGAATTTTTTCTGGTGCTAAAACTGCCCCCATTGATATAATTAGAAAATCAAATGAAATATTTTCAGATTTTGTTTTTACAAAATTATTTTTTGTATTAATTTCAATAATTTCATCTTTAATAAAATTAATTTGTTTTTTTGGTAATTCATTTAATGAACCAATAGAATTTTCAAAAGTTCTGCTTCCATTCATGATCCATAATTTTGCATAACCAACCATAAACCAGTCTTTTTTATCTATAATCGTAATATTCACTTTTGATGAATCTAATGAATTTCTTATTTCATTAGCAGAAGAAAGACCTCCAAACCCTCCGCCTAAAATTACTACGTGAGGGATTTTTGACAATTATTTTTCTTGGGTTGTGGGTCTAATCAAAACTTCGTTGACATTAACATGTGATGGAGAATCTACAGCATACAAAATTGCATTTGCAATATCTTGTGCTTGTAAAGTTTCCATTTTTTTTCCATTTTCTACAAATTGTTGAAGAGATTCATCTGTTATTGTATCAGTTAATTCAGTTGCTACTATTCCAGGTTCAATACTTGTAACTCTAATGTTAGAACGAACACTAAATTCTTGTCTTAATCCTTCAGTAAATGCTGCAACAGCAAATTTTGTTGCACAGTAAACACTTCCAGCTGGAAATACAACTCTGCCGGCAACAGATGAAAGATTAACTATATGACCAGATTTTTTTTCTTTCATATGAGAAATTACTGAGCCTGTACAATACAACACACCTTTGATATTCACATCAACCATTCTATCCCATTCATCAACTTTGAGATTTTTGAAAAAACTTAATGGCATCAAACCGGCATTATTTACCAAAATATCAATTGAACCCCATTTATCCAAAACAGCTTTAGCAAAATTATCACATTCCTCACGTTTTGTTACATCTAATTTTTGAAAGTGAACTTCTCCACCTTCAGCAATAATTTTTTTAGATAATTCTTCTAATCTATCAACTCTTCTAGCACCAATTGCAACTTTAACACCTGCTTTTGCAAGTGTCAATGCAGTTGCTTCACCAATTCCACTACTTGCTCCAGTAATAATTGCAACTTTTCCATTAATCATTTGTAATCAATAGATTTTTTTTTATCAATACTAAAAATGTTTAGAAAATTTGTTGTTAATCTTTTAAAATAAGCTGAAAAAATTCTCATAAGTTTTTTAAAAGAAAAAGTTCACAGTAAATTATGATATCTGAAAATTGTGCATATTGTGGGGATATGACAGATATGCCATTTCATTGTAGTTATTGTAAAGATCCATTTTGTTCTGAACATAGACTTCCAGAAGAACATAGATGTGTTAAATTAAGACAAATACGTTCAGAAAGATTTGGACAAAGAAAAGTAATTCGAGATGGAAATAAAGGAAAAGGAAGTATTTTCAAAAGGTTTTTTGGGAAATAATTGAATTAGTAAGGACTTTTTTCAGGAGAAATTTTTGCCCGTCTACCTTGATAAACTAAAGCAATTGCTAAAGCAAACATAACCATTGCAGTTAATGGAAAATTTTGTGGTGCTGGTAAGATAAACCAATAGTAAATACCAAAGCCAGTAGATACAATTGCTTGAGTCCAGAGTTTAATCCATTTAGGAATTTTGAATAATCTACTAATTATTTCAACAATAAAAATTCCAATTACTGGATATATTGTATAAAATAGAAAATCAATTACATCTACACCAGTATGGGACATACCCTATCTAAATAATAGGTATAATTTTTACCTAATCTTCCCATCTTACTTTAGTTGCAATATTTTTAGCAATTAAAGCCTGAGCGTTCTCATATGGAATTGTAGCAATATCCTCAACTTTGAATGGACCATATTTTTCAAGATCTGCACCAACAATTTCATCAACATTTTCAAGAAATCTAACAACAATTTTTTTAATTTTATGATTTTCAGCCAAAGATTCAAGAAATTTAGATTTTCCATTAATTGTTGCAGAAAGAATCATTTCTGTTCTTTCATTTTGTTCATCTTGAGAATCTATAATGAATTTTTCTTCATCTAATAGATAACCAACATCATAGTCATTAGAGCTAGAAATTTTTTCTAGTCTAATGTGTATAAGTAATGATGTTAATTCTGTAGCCATTTCAATCATTGTTTCTTTAATTTTATTTTCTACACCTTCAAATTCTTGTTTTCTTAAGTTTCCAATAAAATCTGATAAGTTTCTATAGAAATTAGGTTTAATTTCTAATAAAGAATCATTTTCAGTTTCTCGTAAAACGGTATTATGTAATGAATTAATATCAATATGATTTGATTCGGACATTTCTACCTAATCCTTAAATGCTGGTTGTATTTGTGTTTGATTGAAGTATAAAATTGCCATATAAAGTCAGTCACGGAAAAGCTATGCAGATTACGTATTCGCCTGACGAAGTATTCTCAAGAATTCAACATGAAGGAATTCAGTTTATCGATTTACAATTTACTGGTTTAACTGGTCATTTTCACCATACTACAATTTCAGCAAATACTTTCACACCAGAACAAATGAGAGATGGTTTACCAAAATTAGATGGTTCGTCAATCGTTGGATTCACAACTATTGATGATTCAGATTTATTGTTAAAACCAGATCCAAGTACATTTGCAATAATTCCTTGGATGACTGAAAATAAAACAGCTAGACTCCTTTGTGATGTTTATTGGGGAGAAAATAGAGGAAGACTATCTAGAGATCCTAGAGGTATTGCTCAAAAAGCTGAAGAATATATCAAAACTCAAGGATTTGATTTTAGTACATGGGGTCCAGAAGTAGAATTTTTTGTTTTTGATAAAGTTCATTGGGATGTTTTAACACCATACAAAGGACAATCATATTCAATTGAATCAAAAGAAGCTCCATGGAGTAATGACGGTGACGGATATCCAATGGGATTACAAGAAGGATACTATCCTACAACACCATCAGATACTTTAACACCATACAGAAATGAATGTGTAAATATTTTAAGTAAAAATTTTGGAATTTTATGTGATAATCACCATCACGAGGTGGCAACAGCAGGACAATGTGAAATTGATATCATGTATGATCATATGACAAATTCTGCAGATGCTGCACAATCATACAAATATGTAATTAAAAATGTGGCACAAAAATATGGTAAAGTTGCAACATGTATGCCTAAACCAATAGCAATGGATGCAGGTTCTGGAATGCATGTTAATGTTAGTTTATGGAAAGGAAAGGAAAATGCATTTTACGATCCTGATGATGATATTGAATTGAGTCAAACTGGTAGATATTTTTGTGGTGGAATAATTAATCACGCAAAAGCATTATCTGCAATATGTAATCCAACTACAAATTCATATCACAGATTAGTTCCAGGATATGAAGCTCCTGCATATATTGCATGGAGTGCAGGAAATCGTTCAGCTATAGTAAGAGTTCCAAAACATTTGAAAGGAAAACAACATTCAAAATTAAAGAGATTAGAATTTAGAGCACCTGATCCATCATCTAATCCATATCTTGTATTTGCTGCAGTAACAGCAGCAGGAATGGATGGAATTAGAAAGAAAATGGATCCAGGAGAACAAGTCCAAGACGATATATTCAAAATGACAAAATCAGATAGAGCAAAACGTGGAATTGGAGTTCTTCCAAAAAGCTTAGGTGAGGCATTAGATGAATTGGAAAGTGATAGAAAATTCTTAAATCCAATTTATACAAATGATGTAATTGATAAAATTATTGAATTAGAAAGAAGAGATCAAAGAGAAATTGCAATTAGACCACATCCTCATGAATTTTATCTTTACTTTGATGTCTAAACTCTTCCAGTTAATTGAAAAATAAAATATAGTGAAATTCCAATTAAGACAAATCCACTTCCAAAAAATATTTCTCTTTTTGTTTCAGATGTTGTAGCTCTATACAGCAAAACTCCACCAGCTAGACCAAGAAATAAAACTAAAATTCCACTTATTACGGGTTCAAAACTTGTATCTGTAATTATTGGATAAAAAATTCCAGATAGTAATGCAAAAAATACAATTAGATAACCATACTTAAAACTCGATAACATTTTTGATGAAGTACTACTCATAATATTTCGTAAATTATTTATCAAATAAACTTTTGAAGTAAGAAAATTTTTCTAATGAATTTTACATCATTCCGCCCATGTCAGGCATTCCACCCATTCCAGGTGGCATTCCAGGTGGCATTCCTCCTTCTCCTCCACCGCCACCACCAGAACTTTGGGTAGCGATGACATCGTCGATTCTAAGAAGCATACATGCTGCTTCAGCTGCTGCTGAAACGATTTGAAGTTTAACTGCTAATGGTTCAATAATATCACTTGATTTCATGTTTCCAATTTTACCTTTCATAACATCAATACCAGTCCATTTCTCTCCTTTTTGTTGTTTTGAACGTAAAACTGTAAGAGTGTCAATTGGATCCATTCCTGCATTTTCAGAAAGTGTTAATGGAATTGATTCTAAAGCATCTGCAAATTTTTCTGCAGCTAATTGTTCTCTTCCTTCTAATGATTTTGCCCAACCTCTAAGTTTTGTAGAAGCATATGTTTCAGGGGCACCACCACCAGCAACAATTTGTGGTTTTAAAATTACATCTTTTACAACCATTAATGCATCATGAACAGAACGTTCAACTTCATCAACTACTCTTTGTGAACCGCCACGTAAAAGTAAAGTTACAGATTTTGGATGTTTACATCCTTCAACAAATACCCATTTATCTTCTTCAATTTTTCTTTCTTCCACAACTTCTGCACTACCTAAATCTTTTTCAAACAAATCATCCAAGTTTGTAACAATTCTAGCACCAGTTGCTTTTGCAAGTTTTGTAAGATCACTTTCTTTAATTCTTCTAACTGCAATTATTCCTGCTTTTGCTAAGTAATGTTGTGCCATATCATCAAGTCCTTTTTGACACAAAACAACATTTGCACCAGAACCAATTACTTTGTCAACCATTGTTTTTAGCATTCTATTTTCTTCATCTAAAAATGATTTTAGTTGTTGAGGATTTGAAATGTTAATTTTTGCATCAGTTTCAGTTTTACTAATTTCTAGTGCAGTGTTAAGTAATGCAATTTTTGCATCAGTAATTTTTCTAGGCATGCCACCATGAACTACTTCTTTATCTAAAACAATTCCTTGAATAATCATTGAATTTTTAATGGAACCACCTGCTTTCTTTTCGACTTTAATATCATCAATATCAACATCATAAGTTTCACCTTGTTTTTCAGAAACAGCAACTACAGATTTTACAATGATATCTGCAAGTAAATCAGAATCTTTTCTAACTAATTTTGTTTGCATTGAGGTTTTTGCAATTTTATTTAACATGTTTTTGTCAACTGGAGAAATTGAATCAGCTATTTCTTCAAGGTATTCTTTTGATTTTCTAGCTGCTTTTTTGTATCCATCCACGATTATTGTAGGATGAACATCTTGATCAATTAATGATTCAGCTTGTTCTAATAATGCACCGGCTAAAACAACAGCTGAAGTTGTTCCATCACCTACTTCATTATCAGTAGTTTTAGAAATCTCAACTAGCATTTTGGCTGCTGGATGTTGAACATCAATTTCTTTGAGAATGGTTGCACCATCATTTGTAATTGTAACGTCACCTAAGGAATCAACTAACATTTTGTCCATTCCTCGTGGACCTAAACTGGTATGAACAATTTCGGCAACAATTTTGGCAGCTGCGATGTTATTTTTTTGAGCATCTCTACCTTTAGTTTCTGAACCGCCTTCTTTTAACAGTACAACTGGCATATTTCCCTTTGAAGTTGCTTGCATACCCATAATTGGCAAAACTCCAGATTCCCCTTTTATACCTTCCAGATCAAGATTAGAAAAAATGGTCTGATATCGGTGTTTTTAAATTGGGAAAACCAATTTGGAAATCATGGCAAAATCACAAAATAAAGAATCTTACAATAAAATATTTACAAAATTAAAAGAACATCACAAATGGTTTGAAAACTCAATTCCATTAATTGCTAGTGAAAATATTCCTAGTCCGGCTGTAAGAGAGGCAATTATTTCTGATTTTGGTAATAGATATGCAGAAGGTTGGCCTGGAGACAGAGTCTATGCTGGATGTATCTACATTGATGACGTAGAAGTAGAATGTATGAAATTAGCTAAAAAACTGTATAAAGCAAAATTTGCAGATGTCAGACCTATTTCTGGAGTCGTTGCAAATTTAGCAGTTTATTCGGCTTATTCAAATCCAGGAGATGTAATGATTGCTCCATCTATTCCTGCTGGTGGACATATTTCTCACGGTAAAAGAGAGCATTCAGGTACTGCAGGATTAGTTCATGGTTTAGAAATTGAATTCTATCCATTTAATGCCGAAGACATGACAATTGATGTTGATAAAACTAAACAAAAAGTAAAGGAATTGAAAAAAAATAACCGTCTTCCAAAAATGGCAATGTTTGGTGGTTCATTATTTTTATTCCCACATCCAGTAAAGGAGTTATCAGATTTTCTTAAAACATATGATATTCACATTAATTATGATGCAGCTCACGTTGCAGGATTAATTGCTGGTGGAAAATTCCAAGATCCAATGCGTGAAGGAGCAGATACAATGACTATGAGTACTCATAAGACATTGTTTGGACCTCAAGGTGGATTAGTTTTAGGTTCTGAAGAACATGAAGAACCAATCAAGAAAGCAACTTTCCCAGGATTGACTAGTAGCCATCATATCAATAACATGGCAGGAAAAGCCGTTGCATTTGCTGAAGCATTAGAATTTGGTAAAGATTATGCAGTACAAGTAATTAAAAATGCCAAAATATTCGCTGAAGCACTAAATGATGTTGGATTCAAAGTATTAGGTGAAAGTAGAGGATATACACAATCACATCAAATTGCAGTTAATGTTTTAGATTATTCTGACGGTGGAAAAGTTGAAGCTGAATTAGAAAAGGCTAACATAATTGTTAACAGACAACTTATTCCTGGAGACATTAAGGCTGGAAGAAATTATTTCCATCCAGGAGGTATTAGATTAGGTGTCTCTGAAATAACAAGATTAGGAATGAAAGAAAATGAAATGAAAGAAATTGCCACATTCATTAAGCAAATAATTATTGAGAAAAAGGATCCAAAGAAAGTTCTTCCAAAAGTAAAATCTTGGAGAAAAGATTATCAAAAAGTCAAATATTGTTTTGATAGTAAACTTGGTGCCTATGAATACGTCAAATTAAGATAATTTTACGCATAATCTGTAAGAAGGGATTGGTCACCTTGACTTTTACCAAAAACTAATTCAATTTCATCAGATAAAGCATGAATTCTTCCACGTTGATATTCCCCAACATCATATTTGTCAACTAATCTCTTTGCAAGTTTAAGATATTTTTCAACTGAACCTCTAGTGATTGTTGCAATTAATTTATGTCCACATACACAAGTTTGAATTAAAGGCATTCGACGATATGATTTTCCACATGCCGTACATCTAAAACTTTGTCGAGCATATGCCCTTAGATTTCCCATGATGTCTGGAACTAGATGTGTTGAAATTACATTTGAAACAAGTTCGGATGGGTTTACTACATTAATCAATTCAGCATTTCTAACTTGCATATCAAACTTATCAAGCATTGAACCTAAGGTCGAATATGCACTTCTTGATTTGGAAGTAGTTAGTGATGAAGTCAAATGAGTAAAATGATAATCAAAGAATTGTCTTTTAGTATCTAATCTAGATTTGATAATTTCAACTGAAGTTACATCAGAAGCCTTACTTTGTTGAATTGTTGATTCAAAAAATTCTAGAGGAAAAATTTTTGTTACTTCAAGATTATGAGCTTGGGGTTGGGATTCATGTGGTAAAACTAGTGGTTGTACAAGTAATGGAGCATCCATTAAACCGCCTATTCTATCAGATAGAAATTGCCTAGAGAAATTTAGCAGACTATCCATTAACAACATTATTGAATCAGCATCACCATCAGCATCACGTCTCTTGGCTGAATGCCAATTTGGTGTTCCAAAACAAACATGAGTGTCAGTATATCCAATAACTCTGCCTACAATTCCAACTGAAGTATGAGGTGCTAAACCAATTATTAGATGGCCAATTAGTTCTTCAGAATTATTTACATTATAAAATGAAGATTTACCATAAAATTTTGTTAAAAGAGTATCAATGTATTTACAAGTTGAAACTAGATATTTTCCACTTTCCTCAGGAATTACAACATCTTGCATTCTAAGTTCTACAGTTTGATCAATATTTTCTAGTGGGTTTCCATCAATATCATGAGAATATCCTAATTTCTTCAGTTTTTCAACAGAGGTTCCAATCCATGATGGTTTGAATTGAGTTAATGGGGAATTTGTTGCATCAAATCTAATTGTACCGTCTTTGAATGTTGTCAAACCTAAAGTTTGACGTACAAGTCCTTTTTCAAGAGGTTCTGCAATTTTATCCTCACTGATTAATTCTTTAAGACCTTTGAAAGGTTCTTTCGCACGAATACCCATCTTCTCTTGAGCTAAAAGTAATCGTGATTTTAATGGAAATTCTTTATGAGAATGTGCAGGAGCTTTTCTTTTACATTTTTCACAGAATGGTTCTGTAAGTATATCTCTACAACTATTACATCTAAAAGAAATTGTTGTTTTTTGACCACAATTAGAACAATTAATCCCAATAGATGGTTCATTACATTGTTCACAATGTCTATTGTAAATATTTGCAAAAAAGTGCTCAGTTCTTGATGCCTTAAGGAGATCTCTTGTGGGTCCACCTTTGTCAGAAATTGGAAATAGTGTGTGCGTAGGCGGCTTCATTTGTCGGGGAGCTGCCTTTTCAGGCCTTCCAATTCTAACTCCAATTGAAGTAGAAAATTTATTATTAATTTTAATTTTTGATGAATTTGTTAAAATTTCAGGAATAGATAATTCACTGATTATTGGTTTTGATACAAATAATAAATTAAAGAAAATTTTTGCTTCATCATTTTCTAAATAGATAGATTGATTTACAATTTTATGTGGAGTTCCCAATTTTTCTAAAATATTTTTAATTTCAATTGGATACTCAATTTTTTTTTCATTGAAGTTTTTTGGTTGTAAAAGTTCAAGTAATTCTTCCAAAGAAATTTTATCCCAATAATAGAGGTAGTGTGGATGTAATGAAAATTTGTAATCAATTGAAATTTTTAATGCTTCATCAACTGAGGGTAATTTAATCAAAAATTGTTCTAGGTATTGATTTTTAGTCTCAGATATTGAAATTATTTGTTTTAGTTCTTCTATCCAAATTTCTTCAACATATCCTGAAGGAATAAGTTGAGCATTGTTTTCAAGAAAATCTCCGAATGTGATTAAGATATCTCCAAGGTGGAGAATTTTTTCTATTTTATTTTTAATTTCTATCCCATGTTTAACATCTCTAATTTTAACAACATCTCCATTAAGAAGACGGACTATTGGTGTTTCAATACTATCAACAAATGCTACAGTTGCACCTTTTCCAGGAAGATCACATTTGACTTGTGTTCCAACTGCTATAGTATGATCTAAGATTTCAGCAACAACAGGATGAAATCCTACTGCTGCAAACCCAGTATTACATGCTCTTCCATATCTAAGCCTAAATCCGCCTAATTTGTTAGGCATAGATAATACAGATCTTCCCGTAATTACTTCACGCATTCTTTTTGCTGCAGCATCTTCTTGATTATCACCTGTTTGAACTGCACCTTTAAGGTCACCAAGCCATTCCCAACCATCTAAATTGTACATTTCAATTCTTTTGAGTAATTTTTTTGATCTTCCAATTAAACCGTCATTAAGAACACGTAAAGCTCCTCCTCTAACCCTATCAGTTTGGATTCGAGTCATTCCTTTATGATTTACAACTTCATATGGATCAGTGTCTACTCCAGCTAATTCAACTGGAAGATTTGAAATTACATGCTCGATATCCTCATCCAAAATATGAAATTGAAAGCTGCTGGCTTCTCTTTCATAAATTCTCAACTCCTCAACAAACCTACCTGTTTCATCATCAAATGAATTTGCCTGAAATTTTGATAAACCAGCAATTTTTCTAACATGATCTGCAATTAACAAAGTAACTGCAGATTCAGTACCTCCTGCAGAACGCATAGGTCCCGCAATTGAAACTGAAAGATAATCGGTTCCATCTTTATTTTTTTTAATTTTTACTTCACTAATTCCTTGTAATGGAGCAATTGTCACACCTTCCGTAATTATTGCTAATCCTACACGAACTGCAAGATCCAATTTTTCTTCTATAGAAGCATCTGGTAGTGAATATTTTCCTAAAGCAATGTCTTTTGCTAAAATTAATGCAGATAGCTCTTTTCCATTGATTTTTAAAATTTCTCTTAAGGGTTCAGCAATGTCAATTTCGTGCATTTTTGCAACTCGATCTGCCAAATCAAATGCAATTTTAGGCTCAATTATGCCTGAAGAATCAACTAAAGTTGATTTTGCTGCGGCTGCGTGCTCAAATATAGAATATGTTTCAGTTGAGAGATTTGAATAATAATCTAAGTAGTAATCGGGCATTTCAATACCACGAATACGAGAAATTGCGTCATTTTCTGACATAATAGTATAGTATTATTTGCTACTTTGAATTGCTTTTGCTATTTCTTCTAATTTTGTAAGACTACCTCCTTTTTCAAGGAAAGTTCCAATAACTAAGGCATCTGCTCCTGCTTTAACAAGACTTTCAGCAGTTTCAACATCTTTGATACCGCCACCAACAATTAGAAATCCATTAAATGTATGTCTGACAGTTTTTACCATTTCTGGAGTTACACTAGATTTTGCACCTGAACCTGCTTCTAAGTATACAAATCTCATTCCAAGAAATTGTGCTGCTAAAGAGTATGCTGCAGCAATTTTTGGTTTTTCAAATGGAATTCCTCTTGCAGAACCAACAAACCAAGCAGATGTACCATCTCCAATCACTAAATATGCAGTTGGAAGTGGTTCTAAACCAAATTTAGCTACACTTGGTGCAGCTAATGCTTGTGCCTGAGTAATGAAATAAGGATTTTCTGAGTTCATTAAAGAACTGAATAATATTGCATCAGCATCAGGTACGACACCTGTAACATTTCCAGGAAAGAGAATAATTGGAATCTGAATATTTTGTTTAATCCCCTTAACGACTTGAGACATCTCAATTTGATCAGTAGCAGATGAGCCTCCAACCAGAATAGCAGAAGCTCCTATTTTTTCTACATCTTGAGCTAGTTTACTAGAAGCCTCCAAATTTGAAACCTCAGAATCAATTAAGACAAACAAAAGTGCGTTTTTCTTTTCTAATTCAGATTTTAGGAATAATTCTACTTTTCCAGCCATAGTTGTGGTTTGTATATGACACTTTAAAGTTTAATTGGAATACTGGTATACAGTATTGTATAGCTATGGCAGAGTCTAAAGAATCTAATTTTAACAACATTATTAGTAAAATAATCAAAAAATCACTGTTTACAGAGCGACAAATTGAAATTATTTTAAATCAAAAGGATCTTTTAGAATCAAGTTTTTCCATATCTAAAGGTGCGTATTATAGGCAAGTAGGCCAATCTAGAGAGAAATTAGTCGCACTATTCTATTCAATCATTCTTTTACGTGGTTTAGGCATACTTTTGCCTGATGATATTGATGTGATATCCAAACTTTCTGAACAGATTAGTGTGATTAATGATAGTGATATCTTTCC